>CAZLJX010000003.1:0-201328 GCA_964559985.1 uncultured Bacteroidales bacterium | reverse complement strand
TCTATTTGGAGGGAGTTTGTCAAGAGTTAAATATGGTGCTTTTTGTCCCATGTTGTGTTTATTTGTCCCAAAAATAATATTTTTAGTACAAATACGCAACTATATGGGATTTTTTCGTGCATTAAGCCTAACTTTCGTATAACCATTATAAACGCCCTGGTTATGTTCATCCAGCCGTTTATCTATATCATAAGTCTGGCCTGTGTATAACCTGCCATTTTTTAGGCTTTGAATGACGTAGACGTAATACATTGGATGAAAAAAAGCCGGACAAACCGGCCATGTAGCTCCCCCTCCAGGACTTGTCCGCCGCGGCGGACTGGGACCCTCTGCTCAGGCGATTTGTTTTTTGATAAAATCCCTTCCTGCACCTGTTTTAAGATATTTTTCACGGGCAATAGCCTCATTGCGGGAATTAAATTTTTCGGAATAAACCAGTTTCCAGGGACCTTTACCTTTGGTATAACCGTTGAAAACGCCCTGGTTATGTTCATCCAGCCGTTTATCTATATCATAAGTCTGGCCTGTGTATAACCTGCCATTTTTTAGGCTTTGAATGACGTAGACGTAATACATTGGATGAAAAAAAGCCGGACAGACCGGCCATGTAGCTCCCCCTCCAGGACTTGAACCTGGGACCCTCTGATTAACAGTCAGATGCTCTAACCGACTGAGCTAAGGAGGAGTATTTGAATTTTTAAAAGCGTTGGCAAAAATAGATTAACCCGACGAATTAAACAATAGCGTATCTTAAAAAATCGTATTTTTTTTTCAAATTGCTGATATTGAATAGAATAATTTTTGGTTTTGACAGAAGTTTTCTCATTTATTTTGATTTAATTTGGCCAACAAAATAACAAAATTAGCTTACCACATGGAGAAAGTATTAGGCATGGGAAATGCCCTGGTCGATCTGATGACTCAACTTCAGGATGATAGTATTTTGCAGCGTTTTGCCCTTCCGAAAGGAAGTATGCAACTGGTGGATAATGAGTTTTCGAACCGTATGGTTGAAGCCATCAGCCCTTTGAATCCAAAACAAACTTCGGGTGGGTCGGCAGCAAACACCATACATGGTCTTGCTAAACTTGGAATTGCCTGTGGGTTTATAGGAAAAACCGGAAATGACTCTTTTGGAGATTTTTTTTATAATGATATTCAATCAAACGGCATTCATCCTTGTATTTTCAGAAGTGCCACCCAGACAGGAAGGGCAATAGCTTTGGTAAGCAAGGATTCGGAACGCACTTTTGCCACGTATCTTGGCGCAGCCGTTGAACTTTCCGAAACCGACCTGAGTCCTTCGCTTTTCAGTGGGTATGATTATTTTCATGTTGAAGGCTACCTGGTTCAGAATCATCAGCTTATTGAACGTGCTATGCAACTTGCCAAACAGAAAAAAATGAAGGTGAGCCTTGATCTTGCAAGTTATAATGTAGTAAGCGAAAATCTGGGATTTCTTCAACATCTGGTGAATCATTATGTGGATATTATTTTTGCCAATGAGGAAGAAGCCAGGTCATTTACAGGTCTGGAACCTGAAGAGGCATTACGGACGATGGCTGAAAAATGCGATATTGTTGTGGTTAAAATCGGAAAAAGAGGCTCATTGATAAGGCAGGGCGACAAAACAGAAAAAGTTGGTATTATTGGCATTGATGCCCTTGATACTACCGGTGCCGGCGACTTATATGCTTCCGGTTTCCTTTACGGCTTGATAAAAAAACTTCCTCTTAGCGCCTGTGCCCATGCAGGTGCAATTTTATCGGGAAAAGTCATTGAAGTTTTTGGTGCAAAAATCGACGATGAAAGATGGAAACAGATTTTTCCGTTAATCGAAAACCTGAAATGTGTGAATCAGAAAAAATAAATTACTGATATTTAATTAAATATTTCTCTTATGAAAAAAATCTATTTGGGCAATATTATCCTAAGCCTTTCATTTTTAATTACTGCCCTGAACTTATATGGGCAGGTGCAGGAAATAAGGAAACAATACCATTTTGAAAATTACCGGATAACGCACAGCGGGGATTATCAATTTATTGAAATAGAAGGAGCTACTCAATCAGGAAAACCTGGTGACCCGGTTTTACCCTATTTTGATATGATGCAGGTTTTACCAGCCGGGTACCAGGCAGGGCAAATATCGGTTTTACTTGATGAACCTTTTGAGATTGAAGGTACTTATAAAATCTATCCGCAGCAACATTCGCGGCCATTATCTTCGGTTAATGCACCTGAATTTATAATAAATGAAAATGTTTACCGCACCAATTCAATGTATCCGGCTGAATCATATACTCCTGTAAAAACGGGTTATTTGAATGGTTATGCCATGGCGATGAGTGTTTTTACCCCGGTAAAGTATAACCCGGTTAGTGGTAAAGTGGTTTTATATAAAAAAGTGGTTGTTACCATAAAAGCTGAAAAAAGTCAGAAAAGTATTGATGCTTTACGGATGGTAAGAAACAGCCCCGCAACGATACAAAGAATAACAAGTATTTCAGGCAGATCTGACGTATTGAAAAGTTATACATCAGCACCTCAATCAAGCGATCCCTACCAGATACTGATAATTACAAATGAGGATATTGCTACTTCCATCACGCCGCTTACCAGTGATTATTTACGCCGTGGTTACCAGCCGCGCATGATTACGGTGAATCAGATAATTCAATCGACGGATGGAATTGATATCCAGGAAAAAATAAGGAATTACATTATTGAGCAATACCTTAATAATGCCATTGAATTTGTATTGCTGGCCGGTGATCACGAGGTGGTTCCTGCGCGAGGTTTTTATTGTCACGTGCAGTCATCATCGGTGGTTGAAGACGATTTTATACCGGCTGATGTTTATTATTCAGCACTTGATGGCACCTGGAATGACGATAACGACAACCATTGGGGTGAACCCGATGAAGACGACCTGCTTCCGGATATTCCGGTCGGGAGACTGCCGGCAAGTAATGCTGCAGAAATGCAGGTTATGGTTTTTAAAATATTGTCTTATCTGAATCGCCCGATTGAAAATGAGTTGAATCGTCCTTTCCTTGTCGGTGAAAAATTGTGGGACAATCCGTTGACCTATGGAGGCAACTACCTCGACTTACTTATCGGAGAACACAATGATAACGGATATACCACAACCGGGATCCCGGCCGCAGCAAATAATATTGAAAAGCTATACGACCGCGATCTCACACAGGAATGGACTGCCACCACGCTTATTTCTAAAATCAATACCGGAAAATCTTTCATTCACCATGTAGGGCACAGCAATACCGACTTTGTGATGCGGTTATATTCGTCGGATATCACTACAAATAATTTTAATAATGTTAACGGTGTAACCCATAATTTTACCCTGATTTATACCCATGGTTGTATTTGCGGAGCATTCGACAGCAACGATTGTATAGCTGAAGAAATGTTGAAAATAAACCGGCTTGCAGCTGCCTTTGTAGGCAATTCACGTTACGGATGGTTTAATGAAGGACAAACCGAAGGGCCATCGCAGCATCTTCACCGTGAATTTGTTCATGCCCTTTATTCATTAAAGGAAAACCATATCGGAGCAACTCATATGATTTCAAAAATAAGGTCGGCTCCATGGGTCGAAGCAGCCAATCAATGGGAACCAGGGGCGTTACGCTGGGTTTTTTACGATTGCAATGTGCTTGGCGATCCTTTTATGCCTGTCTGGATTGGAACCCCAGGACGCTTTAACATTGTTGCTCCTTCAGAAATTACAATGGGGCAGCAGGCATTCAGCGGGTCTCTGACAGGAACAGGACAGTACGGCGGTTTCAGGGTGTCTCTGATACAGAATGAACAAATCATGGGATCGGCAATGACCGATTCTTCAGGTAATTTTACCATTTTCCTCGATAAAAATATCATCAGTTTTGATACAGTAAAATTGTCGGCCGTAGGTTATAACACTTATTGTCAATCGGTTGTAGTTACTGTGGCACGTCCGGCCGGGCCTTTCATCCTAACTGCCGGTTTTGCCATCAGTGATTCGAATAACAACCTGGCCGACTGCAACGAAGAAATAGTGTTAAAACCTTACTTTATCAACCATGGCAATGGAACCGGCCATAATTGCATCATGCGTATTGTTGAAGCAGGTCCACCCTTAAAGGTCATCGATAGTGTTGCATCTGTTCCGCTGGTGGCGCCACCCGACCCTGTGCTGGCTTCTGATGGATTTGTACTGAAAATTAAAATGCCAAAATACGATCAGCAACAGGTCAAACTGAATGTCATTATTACTTCCGATGATACTTTAAGCTGGCCTGCACAGCTCACAATGACCATTAACCGGCCAAAATTTGAATTCGGAAATGTTTTTATCAATGATATTCAGGGAAACAATAACCAGATCATCAATCCGGGAGAACCATTCACACTGATTGTTCCTTTGAAAAATAAGGGACATGCCGGTTTCGGAGCCAGTTCTTTGACCATCAGCAGTAATGGCAATGTTGAAATATCCAATCCTGTCTTTAATATGGATACCATAATGCCGGGTCAGACCATATTTGCTGCTTATGAGATGACCTCAGGAGCAGGCCTTCAACCTGGGAATATCATTCATTTTTTGGTAAATGCCCATTCAGACTGCGATACAATCAGTACTACCCTTGATAAAATGGTAACCCTGGTGATGGAGAATTTTGAATCGGGCAATTTTAACATGTTTCCATATATAATGGACGGGACAAAGCCATGGATAACAGATACACAGGGTCCTTACCAGGGCAGTTTCTGTGCAGTATCGGGTGATATTAATGACAATGAAAATTCTATTATTAAGTTAACAATTAATGTTTTGCAGGATGGTCAGATAAGTTTTGCAAAAAAAGTATCCTCTGAAAGTTCATACGATAAACTGAAATTCTATATCGATGATGTTGAAAAAGCCGACTGGAGCGGGCAGATTGACTGGGCAATGCATAATTACCCTATTTCCCATGGTCTCCATACAGTGAAATGGGAATACATGAAAGATTACTCTGTTTCAACGGGTCAGGATTGTGCATGGATTGACAATATTCTTTTCCCGCAATTGAATTTCACCGATAACGGCCAGGTAATGCTTTCGCAGCAATTTATCAATCACTATCTTGCAGCCGGACAAACAGATACTTTGAGGTTAGTCGTTTATAACCTGAGCCCTCAGGTACAGAATATTACACTTCTAACCCCAGGTCAGTTCACATGGATGCATTGTTCCGGAAATTCAGGAACGCTTCAGCCTTTTTCCAGCCAGATGATAGATTTGATTTTCAATGCTTCGGACCTGCCTGAAGGGTACTATTCCGGCAACCTGATTTTCCAGGCCGGAGACGAAATAACTGTACCGGTGCAGTTATCGGTTACAAGCCCTGCAACCGGCATGGCAGAAATTGGGAAATTCAGCTTCAGGGCATATCCCAACCCTTTTAATAATGAAATTTACCTTTCATTCCGGGACAATCATTCAAAAAATCTTAAAATTAAACTTGTTTCGCTGGCAAACGGAAATGTTATGTATTATCATGAAGTAAAACCTGACGCATCTTATGTTATTCCTGCCGGTGAACTAAAACTTTTTCCGGGAATATATCTTTTGCAAATTACAGATGGGAAAAACATCACCACATTAAAAATGATTAAAATGCCATAGGGTAGCATTTTCTCTTACAGAGGCAGGGTGGGTATATGTCTGAACATATTTACTGCCCTGCTTTTTTATTTTTCGCCATTAAAAAAGCGGAGTTCAAGCTTTTCGCCGTCAAATACTGCATATGAATTGTTCGATAGCCAGTCACCAAGATTGACATACAAGGTTTTTTCATTAAGCAAAGCTGTCATCGGGATATGCCTGTGGCCGTAGATCATAAAATCGAAGTGTTGGTGCATAAGCATTTCTTTGGCATGCAGCATGAGGTATTCCTTGTCCTGGCCTAAAAACGGTTTCGGAGGCTTCAGTTCGTCGGCGCGGCGGTGATTTGCCCATGAGTGTGCCAGCCACAAAGCAAAATTGGGATGAAGCCGTGCAAAAAGCCATTGCATGGGTTTATTGGTAAAAACTTTTTTTAACAATTTAAAACCATAATCACCAGGGCCAAGGCCATCGCCATGGGCAATATAAAAACTTTTTCCGTTCCATTCACGGGTAACAGGATGGCGATAAACTTTTACACCACATTCATCGGCCAGATAATCGAAAACCCAAACATCATGATTGCCGGTAAAAAAATGCACCGGTATTCCTGCGTCGCTGAATTCGGATATTTTGCCTAAAAAACGGGTAAACCCTCTTGGGACAACCCTTTTATATTCCCACCAGAAATCAAAAACATCGCCTACCAGGAATAATTCTGCAGCGTCGGGTTTAATACAATCGAGCCATCTTACAAAGAGCTTTTCGCGGTACCGGCTTTGCCTGTATGATGGTAAGCCCAGGTGCAGATCGGAAGCAAAATATATTTTTTTGCCTTGTTCCATGGTTGATTATTATTTTGGCTGGAATATTTCAGAGAGTTTTTTATCCAGATCCTCACCCCTGAGATTCATTGCAATAATTTTTCCTTCAGGATCAATAAGATAATTGTATGGAATGCCCTTTATGCCGTAAATTTTAACAACAGGCGATGACCAGAATTTCATGTCACCGGCATGTTTCCAGCGTAAACCATCGTCTTTGATGGCTTTTTTCCATTCATCGGCTGATTTATCGAGCGAAACCTGGAAAATTTCAAAGCCTTTTCCCATCCAACGATATTTCTGGTACATTTTTAACAGGTTAGGATTTTCAATACGGCAGGGTTTGCACCATGCTGCCCAGAAATCGAGCAGAACATAACGCCCCCGGAATGACGAGAGCCTTATGGTATCGCCTTTAGGCGATGGCAAGGCAATTTCGGGTGCCATACTGCCTGGTTTTAACGTTTTATCGTTTTTCTGCTGTTCTTCCATCCTTGCAACGAAAGAGTGCAGCATGGCTGTCATTTCTGACTGAGGATACGTTATGCTCAATGCCGAATCGACCATTTTAAAAAGGTATAAATCCTCGTGTGGATAAAAAATATGGGCATTGGGAGTCAGCTGCATCGAAAGGGCGATAAAACTAACCGGTGAACCAGGGTTGCTACGGATAAAAGTTTCGAAAAACAACCGCTGGCGGTTTCGCAAATCCTGCGATATTTTCCGCAATTCAACCAATATGGAATCGAGTTTATCGGTGTTCTGATATTGGTTATAAACCGTATTGAGAGAATCAATGGTACGTTTGCCTGTTTCCAAAAAATCGTACAAATGCTTAACCTGTATAGAATACTCACTGCCGCTTATGGAAGCTGTACGCTGCAGACTATCGGCATTTGCCTCAACCACAATTGTTTGTCCGGGTAATGCTACAAGCCGTAAAAAATCATTTTGCTTAAAATACAAAGCCAGGTCTTTCAGCTGGTCCGATTCCGTTTTCCATTTAAATTTTCCGCTGTTGCTAACCAATACCGAGTCGGGGCTCGATTTTGCAGTGGAAAATTGAAGGATATAAAGATATTTTCCCTGTCCGTTTTCAAATTTTCCTTTGATCTGGATCAGCTTTTCGTTTTTGCACGAAAACAACAGTATTGCTGCACTAAAAAGAATCAAGCATTTGTTCATGTTCGTCATTTTTTGGAAATACGTATTTTTTGCCGGTAAAAATAAGAAATTTTATTTGCCGTAAGCTACATCAGCTATTTAAAGCAAAAAGAAATTATAGCGTTTGATGGTCCGTTAAAATGAAAGGAAAGCATTCATTTCACTGCCAAACTGATTATTGAGTGCCATATTCAATGGTTGGTCAGAATTTAAGACCAGAACCCAAATTATTTAAAATCAAACACAAATGGAAGGATAATCACAACAAATACTGTCCAGACAAAATAAACGGGCATGAACCATGCAACAATAGCCTCCGTTTTGTCAAGTTGTGTTTTTAATCCATATAAACGATACAAATGAATGGCCAGTAAAACCAGGTTTATAAATACCAGGATATTGGAACCCAGCACAACAACTCTGTTTGGGGTCAATCCATAACCGATTCTTGTGATAATGACAAACAAAGCTATGGTATTGATCACAATGGCCACAACCGACAGGAGAAATAATACCAGGATATGATTGTTTTTTGGTCTTTGATGATCCAAACCGGTGATCGAAAAAATGATGATGGCCATCACAACGACCAGCATGGTATTGAATATTATGAGTAAATCCCTGTTTTCTGACAAGTTATAACCGCTAATGATGATTGAAGCCAGATAAATGACAAGCGTAATCAAAACCAGGGGTGTAAAAACCCTGGCGATTACCGGAGCTATTTTGCTGATCATTTCCGGAAATATCTTTATCAGGTACATGGCAACTATCGGTGCAGCAACAGCTTCAAATACAACAATATATTCAAGATAAAATTTTTCAATATTTATTTTAATTGCGGTAAATAAACCAACGGTAATCATGGTGAGCATACCAAAAGCGATGAGCATTAAGCCTGTCATGATCAATAACTCACCATTAAAACGTATAAAACCAATGACTTTGTTTGTGTTTTTAAAATCGAATGATATCCATGCCAGGCCAAAAATACACCAAAGGAACAGGGGAACATGAATAAAAACCATATTCAGTGAATCGCTTTTGATATTGGGTAAAAAATTTAGGTAAAATACCAGGAAGGCAGTAATGATCAGGTATATCGTAAGCTGCACGGCATGTTTATTCCTGTTTTGCCAGAAAGTGTATAAAATAATTCCGCTGAATACAATGACAGCAAGATTGCGGGTATAAAAAAATTCTTCACCGATACCATTAAAAAATGCCGGAAGTTTTACCAGCAAACCGGTAACCAGCGATATTAAAACCACAGCCAGCAAATCGGGTGTGATGATTTTTTTCTTTTCCATGGTGTTTTCATACGATAACCTGACTTTCCAGAATCTGATTAATTCTGAACCAGCTATTTCTGAAATTTCATTCAACGAACTGGTGAATTTTACACGGTCTTCGCGGTACAGTTTTTCAAGGTTCTCGGGGTGATCCAGATTTTCAATGATTTTTTCTTTCATTTTTTTCTTCACTTTCATTCCATAACGCTTTGATTTTGTTTTTTATTGCAGTTATTATACAACTTTGTTTAAATTTTTTATGGGTCATCGTCCGGTTTATTGGTTTTTTATAAATAATATGGATACCTGTTAATAAAACCGGTTTACAAGCCTGTTGCAAAATTATTTAAATGAAAGGTTAAGCGGGAAATGTCTGCCTGTAAACCTTAATAACAGCACTCAGAGAAATGTCAGGCGATTAATTACGAAGATTTGATGTTGAGAAGCTGCCACTGATTTAGAAAGAATTTCCCGGCTTATTCCACATAAAACATTATTTTTGCAGGCAAATGATCTAATACCAGTAAGCTTGCAAATATATTATTCTGCGGAACAGGTAAAAGTTAAAAATCCGGTCATCACGGTCGGTACTTTTGATGGAGTTCATCTGGGGCATCGTGCAGTTATTAGCCGTATGAAAGAACTTTCTCATTCCTGTGGCGGAGATACACTGCTTTTTTCATTTTCACCACACCCAAGATTGATTTTAGGCAATAGCAACGGTTTGCAGCTTTTGACAACGGCTACTGAGAAAGCACATATACTCGAAAAAACCGGTATTGACCATCTTTTGATTTACCCGTTTACAGAAGCTTTTTCAAAAATGCATTATTTCGATTTTATAAGGGAAATACTCGTTGAAAAACTGCATATATGTACCCTGGTAGTTGGATATGACCATCGTTTCGGGCATAACAGGGAAGGTAACTATGATTTATTAAAGGAATATGCCGGTAAATTTTCTTTTTCGGTCGAAAGGCTCGAAGCTCTTAATGTCGACATGATTGAAATCAGTTCTACCAAGATACGCCATGCCCTGCAAAAAGGGGATGTTATTATCGCCAACCGCTTGCTGGGTTATGAATACCTGCTTCATGGCCAGGTGGTTAAAGGGCAGCAGATGGGTGAAAAACTCGGTTTTCCTACAGCCAACATCCGCCCTCCTGATGCCTACAAATTAATACCTGGAAATGGAGTTTATGCTGTACGGGTCTTGTACAATGAACAGGTTTACAAAGGAATGCTTAATATTGGATATCGGCCTACTGTAAATTCCGGAATGGACGATAAATCCATTGAAGTGCATATTTTCGGGTTCAGCGAAAAAATTTACGGTGAAGAGCTCACCATTGAGTTTGTGGCACGTATCAGGGATGAAATGAAATTTGATTCGGTTGAAAAACTCAAAATACAACTTGAATCAGACCGGCAAACGATTTCAGCCATGGATTTTTAATGTTATGGTAAACCGGTATACGAGAAACTCACGTACAGCAAAAACCTGTGCCATTTATCACTAACATCTGATCCGATGCCGTAAGCAGGCATATCCCCTACGTCAACTGTTTCCGGTGCAGCGGGGTTTTGATGATGTTTTTCATCCGGTTTTTACCTGCATTTCTAAGATACCAACAAAGAAAAACCATCCTTACTTCAATAAAGCCATTCTGGCATCATTTTTGACTGATTAAAGGCAAGGGCCCTGAACATTGCTAAACTTAAAATTTTACACAGATGGAAAACAGGAAAAATAAGAGGGCAGATATAAACCGGTACAGGACAATTTTTTTTGAAACAGGGCTTATCATAGCTTTGACATTTACATTAGCCGCATTTGAATGGAAAACAGAAAAGAAAAATTTGAAATTGCATGGCAATGAGCAGATTATTACCATTGAAGATATGCTTCCCACTACATTTCGTGAGCCTGAACATAAAATTCCGGAACCACCAAAACCTGTACTTCAGTCCGGGGTAATTGACAGTGCCCAAACAGAGAATATCCCTCCGGCTGAACAAAACGGCCGGAAAGTTTCGGTGCAGATGATGCTGCCTGTAAAAGCAGATTTGCAATAAAATTGCTATCAATATGAAAAACAAACAGAAAGAGATAAATTTGAAAAATATTTGAAAATAAATTGGAATTATATATCTTTAAACCCTAAAAATTTTGAAATATGGAAATCAAGAAAAACCCAGGTGCCAATCTCGAAAAACTGAAACCCATTTTTTTTGAAATTGGTTTAGCCCTGGCCATAGGTTTTGTATTGCTTGCCTTTGAATGGAAAAGCACTGAAAAAGTTGACAATTCTCTTGGCGAGTTGAAAGACGTGGTTGCCGAAGAAGAAATTATTCCGGTAACCAGGCAGGAAGAAGTCAAACCACCCGAACCTGCCCCTCAGCCTCAGATTACTGAAGTACTCACCATTGTTGAAAATGATGTGGAGATAGAAAATGAAATGGAATTTACTTCTGAAGCTGACCAGAACACCCAGGTTGCTGTTGTTGAAGTAAAAGAAGAAGAGGAACAGGAAGAAGCCCAGGTTTTTCTTATTGTAGAAGAAATGCCTGAATTTCCCGGCGGAGATGTGGAGCTGAGGAAATACATTGCCACCAATGTCAAATATCCTGAAATTGCCAAAGAAAACGGCATTTCCGGTCGTGTTTATATTCAGTTTGTGATCAACTCAAAAGGAATGGTTACCGATGTAAAAGTAGCCCGTGGCGTTGACCCGGTGCTCGATGCCGAAGCCATCAGGGTAGTTCAGAGCATGCCTGCCTGGAAACCCGGCAAACAGCGTGGTAAACCTGTAAAAGTATCTTATACGGTTCCTATCAATTTTACCCTTCAGTAACATTGAATGACTTTTTTTTTTCAAATAGGCCCTGGCTTGTCCGGGGCTTTTTAGTTTTTATGTCTTTATTATGAACCAGCCATTTATTACCAGCCCAAATACTGAAAAAGCCATCCTCGTAGGGGTGATAACGCCCCAGCAACCCGAATTGATGGTTAAGGAATTCCTTGCAGAGCTTGATTTTCTTGCCGAAACAGCCGGAGTTGAGAGTGTTAAGCATTTTACCCAGAAACTTGAATTTGCCAATCCGCGTACCTACCTTGGACAAGGAAAACTGAATGAAATAAAACAATTCATTACTGAAAAAAATATTGATATTGCCATTTTTGACGATGAACTAAGCCCATCGCAACTTCGCAACCTGGAACAGTTTTTCAATGTAAAAATTCTCGACCGTACCAATCTTATTCTCGATATTTTTGCCCATCGGGCACAAACCGCACACGCAAGGGTTCAGGTCGAACTGGCTCAATACCAATATCTTCTGCCTCGGCTTACCCGACGTTGGACGCACCTGGAAAGGCAAAAAGGTGGTATAGGACTCAGAGGCCCGGGCGAAACCGAACTTGAAACAGACCGCAGGTTTATCCGCGACCGCATTGCCCATTTAAAAAAACAACTCGAAACCATTGACCGGCAAAAAGAAACACAACGGCAAAACCGGGGCAAAATGGTAAAAATTGCACTGGTGGGTTATACAAATGTCGGCAAATCAACCCTGATGAACCTGCTAAGCAAATCAAATGTTTTTGCCGAAAATAAACTTTTTGCCACGCTCGATACCACGGTACGTAAAATGGTGATTGAAAACCTTCCTGTCCTGATTTCCGATACCGTGGGGTTTATCCGTAAATTACCCACGCACCTTATCGAATCATTCAAATCGACCCTTGACGAAATCCGGGAAGCCGATATCCTGCTCCATATTGTAGATATTTCGCATCCCAATTTTGAAGAACAAATTAAGATTGTTAACCAGACCCTGCGCGATATCGGTTCGGGCGATAAAACCATGCTGATGGTTTTTAACAAAACCGATGCCTATACTTTTTCAGAAAAAGAAGAAACTGACCTTACGCCAAAAACCAAAGAAAATTTATCGCCCGATGACTTAAAAAAATCATGGATGGCACGCGATAATACCCCTTGCGTTTTTATTTCGGCAAAATATAAAATTAATATTGTAGCCTTGAAACAGATGATCTACGATATGGCTAAAGCAATACATGTCAAAAGGTTTCCGTATAACGACCTGCTGTATCCGGATATTTCTGATTCAGGCAATGTTTGAACAATTATTTTATTTGCTAAAGCACCAAAAGCATTAATTTGCCTGCCCCATAAAATAAAAAGTACGTTGCGTAATTTTATTGAAATATGTGTTGATGAAAATTTTATAATTTCACGACCTGAAGCCTACAGGTTGATCGGCTAAAATAAATCTATTGTTTTATATGCCTTCAGGAAAAGTTAAATCATACGACACACAAAGGGGTACAGGATGGATAGCCTGGGAAGAGGGCGAAATATTTGTCCATTATTCGCAGATACTGATGGATGGATACCGCAGACTGGAAGCTGGCCAACAGGTTTATTTTGAGATTGTTAAGACCCGCAAGGGCGACCAGGCAGTGAATGTCAGAATAATTGAAAAAACATGATACAACTTAAAACTTTTGTTTTTAATCCGTTACAGGTTAACACTTACCTGTTGTACGACGAAAATGGCCATACCATCATTATTGATGCTGCGTGCCAATCGTCGAATGAAAAAGCTGAATTAAAGCACTTTGTCGATAATAACAAGCTTCAGGTTAATTATTTAATCAACACCCATCTGCATTTCGACCATGTTTTTGGCAACCGGTTTGTAAAAGCCCAGTACAACATTGGCCCTCTTGCCCATAAGAACGACGAATTTCTGTATCAGGAATCCATAGCCGACATGATGGGTTTCCCGGTGGATGAACCCTTTGAGCCGCTTGCCGGATACCTTGAAGAAGGACAAATCATAAAAACCGGAAGAATTGAACTGGAAGTTATTCATATTGAAGGACATTCTCCAGGTGGCCTGGCATTGTATGAACCCGGAATGCAATGGTTGTTTTCCGGCGATATTCTTTTTGCACAAAGCATTGGGCGCAGCGATCTGATGGGAGGTGATTATCAGAAACTGGTGGAAGGTATTAAAACAAAACTGTACCGCCTCAGCGATCATGTCAAAGTTTTTCCGGGCCATGGGCCTTCAACAACCATTGGTCACGAAAAGAAATATAATCCTTTTACCGGGGGTTAATATTCTGTAACCGCAACAAAGGTAAGACCTGCCAGCAGACCAATACCGGCTCCGATAATAGCATTGCGGCCTCTTTTTCGCTTTAGCCCATCCTGATATCCGTTGATAAAAAATTCATCGTTGGCATATTGAGGATACTGCTTTTTAATTTTTTCTTCTTTTGGGTTAAGGGTATTCATTAAAATGGCATAACCTCCGGGAATGAGCGGAGCATACATCAGATTTTCAAAAGCCTGGATAGAAATACTTGCCGGAGCTATAAAAGCCGATCCGAAACCAATAGCAACTCCGGCACCAAAAATCCAACGGGGCTTTTCTTTGTTACGCACGGTTATCTGTCCCAGCACATAGCTTCTTACCTGATCAAGCGATTCGGTAATGGGTTCGTTATAATTGAGATGATAATAAAATATTTCGGTTCCGGCCGAATCGATTTTAAAAGCTTCGTCGGCATCGATGCGATGGTGCCTGCCTTTGAGGTTGATATATTCGAGCATCGGTGCTTCGTTGGTAACAGCTGGAATAAGCTGATAACCCGTAACAAGAATTTTTTTCCCGTTCATCAGCCAGAGGGTGTCCTGGGAAACAAGGCGGAGAGTGCTTATGAATACGACCAATATGGTGGAAAAGATATATTTTTTCATTGTGAATAATTTTTTTCTGTTTAAAACCATTCAGCACTTTCCGGTATGATAAAATACGGGTTGGTGCCTTTACAATTCACATATAAAATACCAAGATAAACAATTTTTCAACAAATAAAAAGGTAAAAGAATAAAATACTGAATATAAAATAGTTGTGGTGTGATAAATTATCTGACACAGGGTTTTCAATATTGCCTGAAAATGTGTAATCTTGCTCAAAATTTTATTACTCGTTTAAATAATGATAATAATATGAATATGTCACAGGAAAAATTTTACATGAGGCATAACGGGCCTCGGGAGCATGAAACCGGTATTATGTTGAAAAAAATCGGTGTCGGTTCGTTGGATGAACTGATCAATCAGACCATCCCTTCCGATATCCGGTTTGACAAACCCCTTGCATTACCGGATGGTATCAGCGAATATGAGTACCTTAAAAAAATCAGGGCCATTGCTGCTAAAAACAAAATGTACAAATCGTTCATCGGCATGGGTTATTACAATACCATTATGCCGGCCGTTATTCAGCGGAACATACTGGAAAATCCAAGCTGGTACACCTCATACACCCCATATCAGGCTGAAATTTCCCAAGGCAGGCTCGAAGCGTTGCTGAATTTTCAGACAGTTATCACTTCGCTTACCGGTATGGACATTGCCAATGCTTCGCTGCTCGATGAAGCCACAGCTGCAGCCGAAGCTATGATTATGATGTACGGTAAACGCGGTGCCAATGGTAACAAATTGTTTGTTGACGAAGATATTTTCCCGCAAAACCTCGACGTCATCATCACCCGTGCACAACCGCTGGGTATTGAGATTATAACCGGTAAATATGAAACTTTTTCATTTGCTCCGGAATTTTTTGGCGCTATGGTGCAATATCCAAACGCAAAAGGAACCATAAAAGATTATAAAAATTTTATTGATAAAGCCCACGCCTCAAAAGCTTATGTAACAGTGATTGCCGATATCATGAGCCTTGTACTGCTGACCCCTCCGGGCGAATGGGGTGCCGACGTAGTTGTTGGCTCAACACAGCGGTTTGGCATCCCGATGGGTTTCGGCGGGCCACATGCTGCTTATTTTGCCACCCGCGATGCGTTTAAACGTAATATGCCGGGGCGTATTATCGGGATTTCGGTGGATATGCATGGAAACCAGGCATTAAGAATGGCACTTCAGACACGCGAACAACACATTAAACGAGAAAAAGCCACTTCAAATATCTGTACTGCCCAGGCATTGCTTGCCACCATGGCAGGAATGTATTGCGTGTACCATGGGCCGGAAGGTTTGAAAAACATTGCCACCCGTATTCATTTATATGCCGCTGCACTCGCTGCTCAGCTTGAAACCATGGGGTTTGCAGTACAAAAGAACTTTTTTGATACACTGCATATTACCCTTTCTGAAAGTGTAAAAATTACTGCACTACAGGCCGAAGCACTGAAAAGCGAAATGAATTTCAGGTATATCGATGATAAAAATATAGGTATCAGCATAGATGAAACCACCCAGGTGGAAGACCTGAATACCATTCTTGGAATTTTTGCACAGGTTAGCGGTAAAAAGGCCGGGAAAGTGGAAAAAGCCATTGAAAAACCTGTTATTAGTTCTGAATTTATACGCACAACTCCCATCCTTCAGGATAAAATATTCAATCTGTTCCAGAGCGAAACAGAAATGATGCGGTATATTAAAAAACTTGAACGGAAAGATATATCCCTTACCCATTCGATGATATCGCTGGGTTCGTGCACCATGAAACTTAATTCGGCTGTTTCGATGTTTGCCATGAGCTGGGCTGAATTTGGCAACATTCATCCGTTTGTTCCTGCCGACCAGGCAGCTGGCTACATGCAGCTTATCAGCGAACTGGAACACGACCTGGCAGTAATTACCGGTTTTGCCGGAATTTCGTTGCAGCCCAATTCGGGTGCTGCAGGCGAATATGCCGGTTTGCTTGTTATCAGGCAATACCATATTTCGCGCGGAGAAGGGCACAGAAACGTGGTGCTGATACCCGCCTCCGCCCATGGTACCAACCCGGCCAGTGCTGCCATGGCAGGAATGCAGGTGGTAGTAGTTGACTGCGATGCCAAAGGCAACATCGATGTGGACGACCTGCGCAAAAAAGCAGCCCTGCACCAGCATAACCTGTCGTGTTTTATGGTAACCTACCCCAGTACCCACGGTGTTTTTGAATTCCGTATCCGTGAAATGATGGACATAATACACCAGCACGGCGGACAGGTTTATATGGACGGTGCCAATATGAATGCACAGGTTGGGCTTACCAGCCCTGGTTTTATAGGCGCCGATGTTTGCCACCTGAACCTGCATAAAACATTTGCCATTCCTCATGGTGGTGGTGGACCCGGTATTGGCCCGATTGGTGTTGCAAAACACCTGGTTGATTTTCTGCCTGGCCACCCGGTGGTGAAAACAGGTGGGCATAAAGCCATCAGTGCAGTTGCCTCGGCACCATATGGCAGTGCCATGGCCCTTACCATTTCGCATGCCTATATTAAAATGATGGGCGGAAACGGTCTTACCGAAGCCACACGTATCGCTATTTTAAATGCCAACTACCTTGCCGCAGCCCTGAAAAATGTCTATGGCATTGTTTATACCGGCGAAACAGGACGCGTAGCCCACGAAATGATTCTCGATGCCCGCACTTTTAAACACGATTGTGATGTTGAAAGTGCCGATATAGCCCGCCGCCTGATGGATTTTGGCTACCACGCACCAACCCTTTCGTTCCCGGTGCATGAAACACTGATGATTGAACCTACCGAAAGCGAATCGTTGCAGGAACTTGACCGTTTTATCGAAACCATGCTGCTGATCAAAGAGGAAATCGATGCTATAAAATCGGGAAAATCGGATAAAACAGACAACCCCCTGAAAAATGCGCCCCATACCGCCATGGTGGTTACAGCCGACGAGTGGAAACATTCCTATAGCAGGCAAAAAGCGGCATTTCCGTTACCCTGGGTGGCACTCAATAAATTCTGGCCTTCGGTCGGAAAAATTGATGCCGGCTACGGCGACCGCAACCTGGTATGCACCTGTTCGCCCATTTCGGAATATAAATAATTTCCCAAATAAGCACCAAATCACAAAAAGGCACTGAAAAGGTGCCTTTTTTGTGATTTTGGATAAGGGAATTACTTTAAATATTTTGGCTCAAATAGTTTTCAAAAACGATATAATTGGTATTATAGTTTTACAAATTATAAATTTTATTACAATAGCTTCCAGCCGCTTTTTATGAATGAGTTATAGAAGAAATTGGCATAGGATATTCATGCAGTATACAAGAAATTTTGGCAATTTTATAAAGTTTATTGGTTATAAAATTTTTAACCCGATACTTTTAAGGTAATTAAAAGTTGGGTCGTAGAACTCGGATTTTCTTGTATGGTCTTCATCATTTCCTTCTGGGACTACAATAACCATTCCTTGCCTCGCTCTGGTTAAAAGAACACGATAGGCATTGATAAGATATTTTTTTCTTTCTGTATTGTGAATATTTTGCCATTTATTACCTTTAAAAGTATACGTTTTCCAACCTTGGTTTGAAAAACGCAAATCCCCATCCCAAGTTATACAGCACCAATCAAGTTCCAAACCTTGAATATGAAATTCAGTTGCAACATCTTCAAGATAATAAGAGGAACGCACATCATCTTTGCCATCAAGGAACCAATTTACAGGATTCATAGGAGACTTAACATCAATTGCAAATGGTTTAAGTCTTTGAGCTTGAGATGAAACAATCATCCCAAACCGTTCACTACCTCTTGCCATTTTTTTTAACCAACCTTTTGCTTTTGATAAATCTCTTGTAAGAAAAATTGGATAATTTTCTTGAATTTTTAAATATGAAATTTTAGCATTTTCGGTATCCAAATCAAGAATATGTTTAATTAATTGCGACAAACCTTCAGCTCTGAAAGAACGCATTGATACGCTAAGATGCAAATCTTGATTAAACACTACATTACATTTTTCTTTTAATTGGTGAATTGTTTCAATAGCATTATATTCAGAATCAACAAGATTTGGTGAAATATAAACATTCCAATTATTGAATCTGTCTTTAATAGCATTTAACCATTCCGAAATTCCCGCTTCACCAGTATTAATTTCCTGTCCACCACCAACTAAACATACGATTACAGCCCAATCTTTGTGCCTATCCAAACAAGATATGAGAAATTCAGGCTCTGAGTAAATAAATTCAGGCTGATTTTTTTTTTGTTGCATGAACTTAATTGTTTGTTCTTTATTCCATGCTCTTTGAGCTTCATCAAAAATAGCAACATGGTCGTAGGGTGGCTCTGGGTTTACAAGATAAGCATCTCGATAATGATGAATAATTTGAATAAAAGATTTTACAGCTTGTTTTGCCTCTCTTTTTATAATTCTATGTCCCATTTCAGCCTCTTTTTTAACTTTATCTCTGGTCAATGCTTCTTGAAGTATTGCAACTAATGGCGCATTTCCTGATAGATATACACTTTCATTTCCCTTTTTTTTATTTAAATGCTGAGTTGCAACTTTTAACCCTACTAGAGTTTTTCCAGCTCCAGGGACACCGGTTACAAAGCAAATTACTTTCTTCTTTTTTATTTTGGCAAAGTCAATAATTCTGGAAATTGCAGATGTAGTTAGGGTTAAATTTTTTGCTCCTGCATCGCTTCTGGTTATTTCCTCCACAGAATGGTTATTATAAAGAAATAATGCTGCTTCTATAATTGTTGGAGTCGGATGATAAGTGCCATTAGCAAAATCATCACCGTTAATTACATCATGGTTTTTCAGAAATTGAAAAGTTTTATTAAAAATTAAGTTTAAATCTTCTTTATTAGATTTGATAGGAAATATAATGTTATCGTCATGAAAAGTTGTGATAATTTCAACAAAGGATCTTTTTGCTTCTGTTGCAACTAAAATAGGAACTATAACTGCTTTGTGGCTAGGTTTATGAAAATTTTTTAAATCCAATGCATAATCCCATACTTGATCTATTTGATGATTTTGATATTTATTCTCTCCAACTTTAAACTCAAGAACAAAAACAATATTATCAATCAGAATTATTGAGTCTACCCTCTTACCCATCCGTGGAATCGAAAACTCAAAAAAGATAGTTCCATTTAAGCCTATAAGTGATTTTTTAAGGATGGGTATCTGTTGTTCCCATGATCTGTTTTGTAATATGTTTGAATCAAATTGATTTTCAATTGTAATAGCGCCAATTATTTCTTCCGTATTTTTTTTTAAGAATGATTGAATTGAATCTTTATAATAATAGTTTAGCATTTTATCAGTTTAGATTTTCATGAGATTTTTCTTCGGGTTAATTGAATTTATAAATAAAAATTATCATTAAAAATCGAATGTATTTAATTTCAAAGATTATGTGTTGAAGTATGAAAAAAAGAGAGATATATACCGTAGTAAATTGAGAAGGGTACCAACACCACAATAGTACAAAGCATTTCAATACAGCAGAGGCGTTTCATAATCATAGCCTGTAATTTAATCTGTAGTTTTTCGGCCATACTTTTTATTTTTGTCTGAAACAATGATGATTACCTGGGAGCATCCCGTTTAAATACCCAAGCAAATTTACAAAATTTTTGCAATAAAAGGATATCGTTGTTTTCCATAATGTTTCAGATTCGGTGCTGGGGATCATGCTGCCTGAAAAAACAATTTCAGCTTTTAAGTTATTTTTTTTTACCCTTTGGCTTAACAAGAGAAAAGGGCTGTGAAAGAAAGATATGTGTTAAACCATTTATTACAAATTCAGATACAGCAGGTTATGATAAAATTTACTTTTCTCTCTTCAGATTTTAAATATTCCTTTATTTTTGCAGGCCCGGATAAACAATCCGGAATATACATTTTATTAATGGATTGAGTCAGATAACAGGTTATGTGGCAGCATATTGAGCAAATATATCGTGAATGGCTGGCAGGATATGGTATTAACACAGGGCTGATAGAATTTATCAGAAGTGTGTCAGTGGTTTTGGTAATCATCATTTTGGCATGGTTATCGAATTTTATCACCAAAAGAATCATCATCACTTTTATAAAACAATGGGTTAAAAGGAGTGAAAACCAATACGATGATGTTTTTTTAGAAAAAGGGGTATTCAACAGGTTGTCGCAACTGGCTCCGGCCCTGATAGTGCTGTTTACCATCCATCATGCCTTTACCGACATGGGGACACTGGTAAAAATTATAGAAACCCTGTCAAAAGCCTATATGGTGGTGGTTGCTATGCTGGTAGCCGATTCTTTTATGAATGCCCTGCACGAAATTTACCTGATGTTTCCGGTTTCGAAAAACCGCCCCATAAAAGGGTACATTCAGATTTCAAAAATTCTCATCTATTTTATAGGTATCATTTTTATCATTGCCATCCTCAGCAGCAAATCACCCTTTACCCTGATGGCCGGGCTTGGCGCAATGGCCGCTGTACTGATGTTGGTTTTCAAAGACACCATTCTGGGGTTTGTGGCAAGTATTCAGCTCAGCGCCAATGATATGCTTAAACCCGGAGACTGGATTACGATGGCCAGTAAAAATGCCGATGGCACTGTTACCGAAATCAACCTGAATACGGTTAAAATACAGAATTTTGACCATACCATCTGCACTGTACCGACATATACCATGGTAACCGAGCCTTTTATCAACTGGAAAGGAATGCAGGAATCGAACGGCCGGCGGATAACCCGTTCTATTTTTGTGGATATGATTTCGGTAAAGTTTTGTGATCAGAAACTGCTTGATGAGCTTGCCGGAAATGAAATTTTTAAGGCAGGTTTAAAAAATGGAGATTTTATGGCCGGAATCAACGGAAAACCTTTGATTACCAACCTGAAACTTTTCAGGCAATATATGCAGCAATACCTTGAGTGCCATTCATCAATCAATCATGACCTTACAACCATGGTACGCGAAAAACAACCCGGAGAATTCGGTCTGCCGGTTGAGTTTTATTTTTTTTCAACCGCCAAAGAAACCAGGCCTTTTGAAGAGCTTCAATGCGAAGTAATTGACCATGCCCTGGCCATGTTGCCGGTATTTGGTCTCAGGGCTTATCAAAGGCATGGGTAAAAAAAAATAATTTTTTACAGCCAAACAATTAATTTTCTAATTTTGAGTTTTTATTGGAACCTAAAAAATCTAACATATGAAAAAGTATATTTTGCTTTTTGTTGCAGCATTTTTTACGATGCTGGTTCATGCCCAGTTTAAAGGACCGAGCATATCATTCAAGAACATCAGTTATAATTATGGTGACATTAAAGAGGAAGGCGGCGTACAGACCTATCGTTTTGAATTTACCAATACGGGGAATGAAGCGCTGGTACTTACCAAAGTTGAGCCTTCATGCGGTTGTACAACAAGTGATTATACAAAAAACCCGGTTGTGCCCGGAGCTTCGGGATATGTTACAGCGGCGTATAACCCGATGGGAAGGCCCGGAACTTTTAATAAATCAATTACCGTAACCACCAATGGTGAACCATCAACAGTGATTCTGCGCATTCAGGGTAATGTTATTCCCAAACCAAAAACCATTGAGGATGAGTATCCATATACCGTTGGTGAAATAAGAATGAAGCAAAATCATATTCCGTTTACAAAAATTCTCAACACGGTTGTTAAAACCGATTCGGTTGCTATCATTAATACTTCAAAAGAACTGGCAAAAATCACTTTCCAGGATGTTCCACCCCATTTAAGCCTTTTTACCAATCCCGAAATATTCAAACCGGGTGAAGCTGGTTACCTGTATGTGAAGTTTGATGCCAAAGTGAAAAACGATTTTGGTTTTAACATGGACAATGTCATGGTACTGGTAAACGGACAGATGAATCCCAAAAACCGGCTTACCATCAGTTCAGATATCCAGGAAGATTTCTCAGGTCTTACTGAAAAAGAACGCAAAAATGCACCCGTTGTCACTTTCGAAAATGTGGTGTTTAATTTCGGAACGCTGAAACAGGGAGAATCGGCCAGCTATGATTTTAAACTTACCAATACCGGGAAACGTGAATTGATCATCAGAAAAACCAAAGCCAGTTGCGGATGCACAGCCATACAACCACCACAAACTATTATAAAACCCGGCGAATCAACGGTTATCAAAGCAACATTCAATTCGACCGGCAAATCGGGACAGCAGAATAAAACCATCACCATTACCACCAATGACCCGGTTAACCCTGTAACGGAGTTAAAAATAACCGGAAATGTTGAAGTTGAACAAAAATAATCACTACTAATAATAATTGCAGGATGCCGTTCAAAGAATTTTGGGCGGCATTTTTTTATTCCAGTCAAATTTCAGCCCTGTCAGGATTATTTTCAGGTAAATTGGTTATATTTGGGTAATGAAAACATTTTTCTGTTTTATCTCTTTGGTTTTGCTGATATCGTGCAGCGAGTCGGAAGTGCTGTTTGTAAATCCACAACCCGCCGGCATTGAAAGCGTAAAAACCATTGACAGCCAGCTTTGCGGAACATATATCAGCTTATTGGACAGTACGGTACTGAAAATAGAACCCAATCTGGTAACCCTTTCACATTTTCTCGACCTTAAATTTTCAAAAAATGAGATGGATTCGGCCGATTTTCTTAAAAACGATACTTTATGGCTCAATAAAGAAAAGCTTAATTTGCCGGTCAAACATATTGGTGATTCAGAACTGATTTATTTACCCATTACCGATACCATGTTTTTTTCGGGAAGCACCTATACTTTAAAATATTACCGGAACCATTATTTTATCAATAAAAGCTATCACAATAAATACTACGAACTATGCTGTATATATTTCAAACCAAAAAAACAGGTATTATACATCAAAAAACTGTATAAAGCCGATCGTGACCTTATTGAAAGAGTAACTCCCATTATGACTTCAACCGATTCGGTGGCAGCCAAATGCCTTCTGATTGACCCTACACGCAGGGAATTAAGGCGTTTGTTGCGCAAAAATATTTTCCGTATCTCATCGGTATATAAAAAGGTAAAAACCTATGATTAAAAGATTATAGCTCTTTTATTACCGTTATAAATATAATTTGTTCCCGTGTTTTTTATTACTAACCAACAATATTTCAGTTATTATGTATGAACTTGAATTCCTGGTGCGTGATTATGAACTTGATCTTCAAGGTATTGTAAACAATGCCCATTATCTGCATTATCTTGAACATGCACGTCATGAATATTTATACACCTGTGGCGTTGATTTTGCCCTGTTGCATGAGCAAGGTATTGATCTGATCGTTACCCGTATTGAGGCAGATTATAAAGAATCACTACGCAGCCGCGACCGCTTTAAGGTTGTTTCATCAGCCGGCAAAGAGGGAAACCTGCGCATGGTTTTCGATCAGAAAATTATCCGGTTGCCCGACCAGAAAGTTGTTTTGAATGCGAAGGTGTTTGGCGTATGCCTGATTAATGGAAAACCTGTCAGACCTGAGCGTATTGAAGCCTTGTCATACCTGATAGAACAACAAGCTTAACAGTTAGCATGTACACAAAACATATGGTTTGATATTTGTGCATAAAATGTTAATATATAATTATTTATGATATAATCTTATAGAAATACCTATGGGGCGATTCCTTAAATCATCAATAGAACGGAGTGGTATTAGGAATAAAAGAAATATTTTTTTAATTTTCTGACTTTATTTTACCGGGTTAAAACAAATGGTTGTCCCGGTGTAGATGAATTATAAAACAAGGGTTTATGAAATTAAAGCTGAGTATCAGTACAAAACTTATTGTTTATATTCTTAGTGTTTCGGTTGCTATATATCTGGTAGCTATTGGTTTTATCAGCATTAAAACCCGGAATGCCAATTTCCGCGATGCCACCCGGTTAGCCGATACGTATGCTGCCCAGTATGCCAACTTATCAAAGGTAAGCCTCAGTTCATACATGTTTTCGACCAATACCATTGCTGATATATTCGAAAACTATCGTGAAATTCCGGAAGATTACCGCCGTGAATTGTTTGCCCATATTTTAAAAGTCGGATTACAGAATAATCCCGATTTTTTATCTGTATGGAGCATTTGGGAAACCCAGTCGCTTGACAACAAAGATGCTAAATACGCCAACCAGATAGGCAGTACTGTTTTGGGAAATTTCAGGCATGTATACTATAAGCAGGGAAGCCAGATAAAATTAAGCGAGTATGTTGAAAAAGACCCAACCCAGGTATTATCGGGCAAAATTTATACCCAGGTAAAAACAAGTAAAAACGAAGTAATTGTTGACCCCTATTATTATTCATATACAGGGCTTGAAAAAGACCGCGTTCTTGAAACCAACCTGGTGACCCCCATTCTGACTGAAGGAAAATTTAACGGGGTGGTTGGCATAGATGTCCCGTTGGGCAATTTTCAGAAAATGATTGATTACGTTCACCCATTTAAACAAAGTTATGCCATCCTTGTATCGAACAACGGAACCATCATAGCACACCCCCGGGGAGATAATATCGGGAAAAACCTGGGAGAGATCAATAAAGAGGATGAATTTAAAAACCAGTTTTTAAAGAAAATAAAAGAAGGTCAGCGTTTTTCGTTTATTGGCCGTAACCTCGATAACCAGGATTATTATATCACCTTTCATCCTATTGTAATCGGACAGACAACCACACCATGGTCGTTCGGAATTGTTGTTCCGGTAAAAGTAATCATGAGTGAGGCAAATTATTTATTTTTGGTATCGATCATGGTTGGCATCATCGGATTATTACTGATGGCTGTTGTTATTGTTATCATTTCGCGCAATATTACCAGGCCTATCATTGAAACAACTAAAGTATTGAAAAACCTTGCCCTGGGCGATTTCAACATTTACCGCAAACTCACTATCAATCAGGAAGATGAGGTGGGAGAAATGGCAAAATCTGTCAACCAGGTTATTGACGGATTGCACAAAACGGCCATATTTGCCGGCGAAATAGGGAAAGGGAACCTGGATGCCCAGTTCGATCTATTGTCTGAAAAAGATGTTTTAGGCAATTCGTTGCTTGAAATGAGAAAAAGCCTTCAGCATGCCGAAGCCGAAGATGAACGGAGAAAACATGAAGATGAAATGCAAAGGTGGGCAGCCGAAGGGTTATCAAAAATTAATGAATTTTTACGTACAAAAAATAAATTAGCCGACCTTGGATTTCATATTTCGGGGTTTGTGGTTGATTACCTTCGTGCCTGCCAGGCCGGGTTTTATGTAGTAAGCCGCGATCGTGGCGATGAGGTTACCATTGACCTTGCCTGTGCTATTGCTTTCAACCGTCACCGTCTGATAAAAAAATCAATCATGCCGGGAGAAGGAATGGTTGGCCGTTGTTTCCAGGAAAAACTGACAATCCATTTGACGGAAATTCCGGATGAATTTGCCGAGATCACTTCAGGGCTTGGCGGTGCAAAACCTAAATCATTGTTGGTGGTTCCGTTAAAAATCAACGAAATGGTTTTCGGAATTATGGAGCTGATGTCATTCTATGTTTTTGAGCCTCATCATATTGCTTTTCTTGAAAAAGCTGGCGAGGCCATTGCTTCAGCCATCAGCATGGTAAAAATTAACGAACAAACCGAAAAACTTTTACACCAATCGCAGATACAGGCCGACGAGCTTGCCCAGAAAGAAGAAGAACTGAGGCAGAATCTTGAAGAAATGGCTGCCACACAGGAAGAATCATCAAAAAGGGAGCAATCTTTAAAAGATATCCTCGATGCAGTTCACCAGATAACGCTTTTTGCCGTTTTATCGGTGGATGGAAAAATCATGGAAATCAATGAGGATTATGCCAGGATACTTGGTATAAATCACGAAACAGCCGTTGGCAGACAGGAAGGATTTCTTGACCCAAACCAGGCAGGACAGGATTTTGAACTTTGGGAAAAACTGAAAAAAGGAATGACCGTTCAGCGCCGGAAACATCTATTGGTACGTGGTCAGGATTTATGGCTGTCGGAAACCTATAAACCGGTGATTGATGTTTATGGCAGTGTTTCAAAAATTGTAAAAATTGCCTTTGATATAACCGAATATGTACAACAAACAACCAAGCTTTAACAGAAGCCAGCTATGAGAATTTTGACAACCATCCGCGGTAAAATGTTATTTTATATCCTGGTAACATCCGTATTGATTTACAGTGCTGCCGTTGGTTATATCAGCATATATGCCAGAAAAACGGCCACCGATGAGGTTAAAGAAGTCACCAATTCGTATGCCCTTGAATATGCTTACAAAGTAAAAGCCGATCTGGATGCCGATTTTAGCGTGGCAGTAACATTGGCTCATGTAGCGCAGAATTACAAAAAAACAGCCTGGAAGCATTTTATAAAAACATATCAGGAAACGCAACAGACTATTATTCAGTTTCATCCGGAATATCTATCGGTGGCAACAAGTTGGGAACTGGCAAAAACCGACAGTTTATGGAAAAAGCCCTATGGCAGAAAACTGATGGGTTATTACCGCGAAAATAATGAAATAAGGTCTCTGTACAAAGAGCTGAATATGGATGGTGATATCATCGGAAGCAATTATCATACCCTGAAATTATCGGGCGAACCCAGTATTTTCGATCCTGAATTTTATTCCTATTCCGGACGGAAAGAAGATGAAGTGATTAATACTAACATTTCAGTACCCATCATGGTCAATAATCAGTTTGTCGGTCTGGCAGGCATTGATATAGATATGAAGAAGTTTAAAAAAATGATCGCCGATATACGACCTTTTAAAAACAGCTATGCATTCCTGTTGACAAACTCAGGTTGTATTGTGGCCCATCCTGATATTGAACTCACCGGGAAATTTTTCGACAAGGTACATCCTGAGATGAACAATGCACAGTTTGTGATTGACCAGATTAAAGTGGGTAATAATTTTCAGTTTTCTTTCAGGGACCCATATACACAGGTAACTCATTTTTATGCTTTTGCACCGGTATTGATCAATTATACAAAAACACCCTGGTCGCTGGTTATTTCAGTGCCTACATCGGTTATTGTTGAGAAAGCCAACCAGGCCTTTATTTATTCCATTTTTGTCGGAATTCTGGGAATGGTATTGCTTGGATTCGTTATTTTTATCATTGCCCGTAATATCACCAACCCGCTTATTCATACCATAGAAGTACTAAAAAATCTTGCATTGGGAAAAATTGATACGACTTCGCATATAGGCATTCAATCGCAGGATGAACTTGGACAGATGGCAACATCGGTCAATACTTTAATGGACAGCCTGGGCCGTACTGCACAATTTGCCACACAAATCGGAAAAGGAAATCTGAATGCCCATTTTGAATTACTAAGCGAAGAGGATAGTATCGGCAAATCGCTTATCGAGATGCAAAAAAGCCTCATCAATGCCCGCGAAGAAGAAGAAAAACGCAAATCAGAAGAAGAGAAACAAAAGTGGATAACCACCGGAATAACCCGGATGGGTGAGATATTGCGTTCGTATACCAATGATATAAAACAGTTATCGTTCGAAATTGTCAAAAACCTGATTTCCTATATCGATATCCCTATCGGTTCGGTGTACATTCTGAACGACAACGATCCTGAAAACATTTACTTTGAAATGACAGCAGCCATAGCATACGGCCGTATCCGTACCGATAAAAAGCAAGTTATCCAGGGCGAAGGGATGATAGGAAGGTGTGCTTTTGAAAAAGAAACCATTTATATGATTGATGTTCCGAAAAATTATGTTAAAATAACTTCAGGACTCGGAACGGCTAATCCTACCTGCTTATTACTTGTACCCCTGAAACTGAATGATGAAGTGCTGGGCGTGATGGAGCTGGCTTCGTTTCATCAACTCGACAAATATAAAATTGAATTTTGTGAACGTATCGGTGAAATTATTGCCTCTACCATTTCAAGTGTCAAAATGAATGAAAAAACAGCTGCACTTCTGCAACAATCACGCGAGCAGGCCGATATGCTTGCCCAGCAGGAAGAAGAAATGAGGCAAACCATGGAAGAAATGCATGCCACACAGGAAGAAACAGCCAAACGTGAATCGGAAATGAAAGCCATTATTGATTCTATTTATGATATTTCGCTTGTTGCCGAATTTGACCTGAACGGAAAAATTATTGAAATAAACAGCAATTTCTTAGACCTATTGGGTTGCACACGTGAACAAATGGTAGGACGTTACCAGGGGTCATTTTCTGATAATATGGAAGATAAACATGAAAAAGAAATGTTCTGGAACGAACTCAGGAATAACAATACCCAAAAGAAAATTCAAAAAATACTGACCCTGAAAGGCGAAGAAAAATGGTTGTCAGAAATTTATGCTCCTATTCCCGATGCTAACGGAAATCCCTATAAAGTAATCAATATTGCTGTTGATATAACTGAAAATATGCTACATAAAAAAACCGGTAAATAATACAGGAAAATGAAGATCAGATTCAGCTTACTTTTTAAAATGCTAATGTATATCCTGGGAGTTTCAGCTTTGATTTATTTCCTTGCTATAAACCTGATTATAAACCATTTTAAAAATTCGGCTGTAACCAACTCCAGGTTTGTGGCCGATGCCTATGCCCAACAATATGCCAAAGATTTCCGGTCTGTTTTTAATCAGTATTTTAACTCACTGTATACCCATTCCTATGTTATAATACAGGATAACACAATAGAAAACCAGATAAATACAGATTTTAATCGTGGGTTACTTAATAATATGTTGCTGAACAACAAAGACTTCGTTGCCACATGCCTTGGCTGGAACCCATCGGTTAATGGTTCAGATTCAGTTTTGCTGCCAGTACAGCAATTTGTAAGACCTAAAAGCACTATTTTTCAGTTTGACGAAGATCTGAAATTTCCGTCCGGAAAAGATGCATGGATTACCAGGCCTGTTTTTAAAACCTATACGTCAAAAAAAATTGATGAGAATTTTGTTTCCTATGTCATTGTCCCTTTGAAAAAGCATAATGAAATTGCCGGATATATTGGAGCCGGTATTGATCTTGAATGTTTTCAAAGGATGACTGATTCGTTACATCCTTTTGGAAAAGGGTATGTTATTTTATTATCTGCCCAGGGCGATATTGTTACCCATCCGCAGCATGAGAAAACTGGCAATAGCCTTCAAAGCCTCGATTTGTTCTCAAAAAATGCAGTACCTGTTACAGAAAAGATAAAATCGGGGCAGAAATTTTCTTTTAATCTGAATAATAAAAACGGAAATGACAGTCTTTATATTTCCCTTGCCCCTGTTGAAATCGTAAACGATTGCTCATGGAGTTGTGCTGTGGTAATCAATATTGCTTCTGTTGCCGGCCAGACTTCCAGCCATCTTGAAAAAGCCTGGATTATAGGATATTTTGGTTTGTTGCTATTATTCATTGTAGTATATATTATTACGCTTACCATTACTATTCCGCTGAAAAGAACCATTCAAATCATCAGGAAACTCTCATCAGGGAATTTCAGAGATGTTGAAATCGTTGCAATGAAATCGAAAGACGAAATCGCTGACATGTTGCATTCACTTGATACACTGATAAAAAGCATTCAAACTACCGCAGCATTTGCCAGTGAATTCGGAAAAGGGAATTTTGATGCACATTATCATCAGCTGAGCGAAAAAGATAGCCTTGGCAGGGCTATTATAAAAATGCGCGACAGCCTTAAAAGGTCAAAAGAAGAAGCCGATGCAAGAAAAAAACTTGAAGAACAGCTTACCTGGACTTCGGTAGGCCTTGCCGAATTCGGGAAAATTTTAAGGCAGAATAACGATAATCTGAACAAACTAACCTATGATATCATCCGCTTTTTAATTCATTATCTCGATGCTTCTGAAGGTGGTATTTACATGGTTAATGAGGTTGACCCGGAAGATATTTTTATTGAATTGAAAGCGTATATCGGTTTTGGGAAAGAAAAATATGAACAACGGACTTATGCACCTGGCGAATCACTGGTGGGAACCTGTTACCTTGAAAAAGATACTATTTTCATTACCGAGGTTCCGGAACATTATATTGATATCCGTTCAGGACTTGGAAAATCAAAGCCTTTATGCATTTTAATCGTTCCGTTGATCTTAAACGAAGTCATGGTTGGTATTCTCGAAATTGAATCGATAAAGGTGCTTGAAGACTACCAGGTTAAATTTGTTGAAAAAGTAGCTGTAAGCATTGCCGCTACCCTTTCGCGGGTAAAATTCAATGTAAAAACTTCGTCATTACTGGAGCAATCGAAAATTCAGGCCGATGAACTGGCTCAGCGGGAAGAGGAAATACGCCAGAATATGGAAGAGCTGCAGGCCACCCAGGAAGAAGCCAATAACCGGGAAAACGAAATGAGGGGAGTCATTGAAGCACTCAGGAATACATTACTGGTAATTGAATATGACATTGATGGCAAAATACTTGATGTTAACGATGCCATGCTGAAAATATATAAAGTGAATAAAGACCAGATGATTGGCAAATCTTTTGGTTTTCGCATTGCCGATGAGAAAAAACAGGAAAAACTGAAGGAATTCTGGATGGAACTTAAACAGGGACGCACAAAAAACAACATTCAGTATTTCAGGACCGCCACCCGTGAAATATGGCTCGATGAAACATATTCACCCATTTTTGACACTACCGGTAACCCGGTAAAAGTATTGTGCCTTGCTTTTGACATTACCGAATCGCGGAATAAAAGGCAAAAAATCAAAAGCCTGATCGAAAAACGGGATATCCTGTCGAAACGCCTGACCGACACCGAAGGAGTTGAAACACGCAAAGTTGCAGAACGTCTTGTAGCCGAGGAGTTTAATCTTCAGTTTATTGATCTGAATTACCTGGTAAAAGTATACAAAGGCGATGCCCAGAAAATTCATAATATCCTTAACTTTTATATTACCATTATTCCCGAAGAAATTGAAGAAATAGATAAGTACTACAAGGATAAAAACTGGGAAATGTTGCGTACAAAAGCCAGCACCCTGAAAACAAAAATGACCTATCTTGGTCTGAAAACCATGCTTAATAATTCGAAAAACATTGAAAAATATGCTACTGAAAAAACCAATCTGACCGAAATTCCCGAATTAATGACCGAAATCCAGGAATTATGGAAAGAAGTGGAAAAAGAATTACGTCAACTGATTAAAAACATCAGCGAATTGTTATAAACCAAATGCCATGAAGCTACGACTCAAACTCAATACACGCATGATGCTTTTTATCCTGGCCACCTCGCTGGTGATATACGGAATATCAATCGGATATATCAGCCTCAGCCTGAAAAGACAAACACTGCGTAATACCATCACCATGGCCGATAATAACGCTATGCAAAATGCCAGACAGGTAAAAACCAATCTTGAGCAATACCTGGTAACTGCACGTAATCTGAAACAGATTTTTGAAAATTATGACCTTGTCCCTGAAAAAAAACGGAGAGTTCTTTTCAGCGAAACCATCATCAAGGTATTAATGCAGAATAATGATTTTATATCTATCTGGACAATATGGGAACCTAACACTATCGACAACTTTGACGCAATGCTGATCAATACCCCGGGAAACACATTCAAAGGTAATTTCTCTCCAACCTATTATAAAAAGGGAAACCAGGTGTTATTGCAGGAAAACACTTCCACAGTGCTTTTCCAGGGTGAATACTATACCATACCTAAAAATACCCGGTCCGAGACTTTACTCAATCCGTTTTATTATTCCTACACCAACGATACCAACGATAAAGTATTGCAAACAAACATTATAGAACCCATTATAAAAAATGGCAACTTTAAGGGTGTAATTGGTGTTGATGTCCCCTTGCAGACCTTCAAAAACATGATTGATGGCATAAAACCTTTTGGCACCGGTTATGCTTATCTTGTTGCCAACAACGGGGTTTTTGTGGCACATGCCGATACTAAACTGATTGAAAAAAACATTACAGAATTTCTTACGGGCGATATAGATAAAAATAAGATATCTGAAAATATTAAAAACGGTAAAAAGTTTTCCCTCTACGCATATGATTCCTTCCTGAAACAAAATTGCTATATGTCGTTTGCACCGGTATTTGTTGGAAATGCGCCAACACCCTGGTCGTTTGCCGTGATAGTGCCACAAAGAACCCTGATTGAAACTTCAAACCGCAATTTTTATTACAACATATTTGTAGGAATGGCTGGTTTAATCATCTTGACACTCATTATTACCTTTATATCAAAAAGTATTGTAACTCCCGTTGTTCGGACTACCCGCCTGTTGCAGGAAATGTCACAGGGAGAAATTGATGTTTCAAAAATTAATAAAATACAGACAAGCGATGAGATAGGATCATTGAATCTTGCCATTAATGAATTAATCATCAATCTGAATAAAACCATTGAATTTGCCAACAAAATAGGAGAGGGTGACCTGAAAGCAGAATTTGTTTCACTTGGCGATGAAGATATTTTAGGCCAATCGTTGATTGAAATGCGTAACAATCTTATCAACGCTCAGATGCTTGAACAGGAGAAAAAAATTGAAGATGATAAACGTAACTGGGTCACCCAGGGCCTTGCCAAATTTGGTGAAATATTGCGCGAACACAGCGATAATCTTGAAGCACTGGCACACAGCGTAGCTGAAAACCTGGCCGATTATGCAAAAACCGCTCAGTGTGGAATATTCATTGTTAATGATGATAATCCGGAGGAAGTCTTTTTCGACCTGGCATCGGTAGTAGCTTATGGACGACGCAAACTTTTCGATGCACGGGTTTATACCGGTGAAGGATTGATTGGAAGAGCTGCTGATGAAAAAATCACCATCTATATTCCGCAGGCTCCACCTGATTATGTGTATATTGTTCAGGGTCTCAGTATTGCTGAGAATCCACGATCGGTGCTGATAGTCCCGCTCAATCTCAACGATTATATCTACGGTGTACTTGAAATCGTCTCGTTTACTCCTTTTGAACCTTACCAGATTGAATTTATTGAAAAACTGGGCGAAAGTATTGCATCAACCATAGCAAGTATAAAAGTGAATCAACGGACTGAGAGGTTGTTAAGTCAATCGCGCAAACTTGAAGATGAACTTGCCCAGCAGGAAGAGGAAATGCGCCAGAACCTTGAAGAGATGCAGGCAACGCAGGAAGAAACTGCCAAACGCGAAGCAGAATTGCGTAGTATTCTTGCTGCAATTAATGTCATAACCCTTGTTGCTGAGCTCGATATTGACGGTACTGTGATAAAAATTAACGAAAAACTTGCTCAGTCATACGGCAGCACTCCTGAAATGATGATTGGTAAACTGATCGATGAGGTTATTGTCAAAACAGAAGAGGAACAAAACCAGCTTAAAAGCATTTTCGATTCGCTGCATGAAGGCATGCAACAGAAATGTTTAAGGCATATGCAGTTTCATACCCGTGAATTATGGCTCGAAGAACATTATAACCCGGTGATGGAATATGATGATTTAAAACGGATTATTTTAATTGTCATTGACATTACCGAAGATAAATTGCTCGAAAAGCAAATCAGGGCGCTTGAGGAAGAAATCAAAGTCCTTGAAACACAAAAGAAAATTTAACAATAAAAAAAGCCGGATATTTGAATCCGGCTTTTTCTTCAATAATGATACTATCCGCATTTTGAAGTTCCACAACTTTTACAAATGAGACAACCTTCCTGATACACAAGTTTGGTCGATCCGCATGAAGGGCATTCCTGTCCGTCGGCCTGGGTACCGTCGGGAATATATTTCCGTAAAGCCCTTCCAACGCCGTTTTTCCATGTATTGATCGATTCGCTGTCGAGCTGCAGTGAAGCAACTAAATTCAATACCCGGTCAATGGGCATTCCGTAGCGTAGAACCCCGGAAATTAGTTTGGCATAGTTCCAGAATTCCTTGTTGAATTTATGTGAAAGTCCTTCAATGGTTGTTTTATATCCGAATTTATTGATAAACTGAAAGTCGTAACGGGTGTTGCCTTCTTCATCCTTGCTCTTTATAATTTTTCCTTTATGAACAGCTTTTGGAATTGGTAATACTTCATCATCTTCCATCCCTGTGAAAATTTCATAAGGTGTATTGTTGAGCAAACCGACAAAGGCGACCCATTTTTCATTATTGTTCATAAATCTTACCACATCGGCTTCAAGCTCTTTGGGGCGTTTAAGCTGTTCATCACGGGCTGGTGTTTTTTGTTCTTTTTTATTCGACAATAAAACCCCTGAGCGTGATCCTTCACGATAAACGGTTACGCCTTTGCATCCGCTCTTCCATGCTTCAATATAAATGTCGCCTACCAGGTCTTCGGTTACTTCTGTGGGCAGGTTCACAGTAACACTGATGGAATGGTCAACCCATTTCTGAATCCGTCCCTGCATATGTACTTTGCTTACCCAATCAATATCGTTGGAGGATGATTTATAATAAGGCGATTTTTCAAGCATTTTTGATAACTCATCATCGTTATAGTTTTTCACTTCTTCGATATTGAAGTTATTTACCTCAAGCCAGGTGAGGAATTTTGGATGAAAAACATTAAACTCTTCCCACGAATCGCCAATATCGTCGACAAATGTAACTTTTACATTTTTATCATTGGGGTTAACTTTGCGGCGGCGTTTATAAACCGGCATAAAAACAGGCTCAATCCCCGAGGTGGTCTGGGTCATCAAACTGGTTGTTCCGGTTGGGGCAATGGTAAGTAATGCAATGTTACGGCGACCGTTGCGCTGTAATATTTCTTTCAGCTCAGGATCTTCTTCAATGAGGCGGTTAACAAACGGGTTGGTTTTTTCACGGTCAAAATCGTAAATGGCAAACGGGCCGCGTTCGCGTGCCAGCATAGCCGATGCTTTGTATGCACTGATAGCAAGGGTTTTATGTACTTCAACCGAAAAATCAATGGCATCTTCCGATCCGTAACGAAGCCCCAGGGCAGCAAGCATATCCCCTTCGGCTGTGATACCAATGCCTGTGCGCCTTCCTTCTTCAGCTTTAAGGCGGATATTTTCCCAGAGTTTTTGTTCAATGCGTTTAATTTCACTATCTTCCGGATCCTGACGTATTTTTTCAAGGATGGCATCTACTTTTTCAAGTTCAAGGTCAATGATGTCGTCCATCATTCTGACAGCTTTTGCTACATGGTTTTTAAAAAGTTCAAAATTGAAATGTGCCTGTGCAGTAAACGGATTTTCAACATAGCTGTATAGATTAATGGCCAGCAGCCTGCAACTGTCGTAAGGGCATAATGGAATTTCACCACACGGATTGGTTGAAACTGTACGATAGCCCAGGTCGGCATAACAATCCGGTACAGATTCCCTGATAATGGTGTCCCAGAAAAGGATCCCAGGCTCAGCACTCTGCCATGCGTTGTGCACTATTTTTTTCCAAAGTTTACGGGCATCAATAACGGTTTCGACCAGCGGATTATCAGAATTAATAGGATATTTTTGCGTATAAGGCCTGTTTTCAACAACACAGCGCATAAATTCATCGTCAATTTTTACCGAAACATTGGCTCCTGTAACTTTTCCCTGTTCGGTTTTTGCATCGATAAAGCGTTCGGCATCGGGATGTTTAATGGAAAGGCTGAGCATTAAAGCGCCACGCCGGCCATCCTGTGCTACTTCGCGGGTTGAATTGGAGTACCGTTCCATAAACGGTACAATACCGGTAGATGTCAGGGCACTGTTTTTTACAGGGCTACCGGTAGGCCTGATGTGTGAAAGGTCGTGACCAACACCTCCGCGGCGTTTCATAAGCTGAACCTGTTCCTGGTCAATCTTCATAATGCCGCCATACGAATCGGCAGGGTTTTTATGCCCTATTACAAAGCAGTTTGACAACGAAGCGACCTGGAAATTATTACCAATTCCGGCCATAGGGCTTCCCTGCGGAACAATGTATTTAAAATTGCGCAACAGCTCAAAAACTTCCGCTTCACTCATCGGATTGGGATAAAGCTTTTCAATGCGGTTTATTTCGTGGGCTATGCGATGATGCATATCGTCGGGAGTGCGTTCGTAGATATTGCCAAAAGAATCTTTTAATGCATATTTGTTTGCCCAAACTGTGGCAGCCAGTTCGTCGCCATTAAAATATTTCAGCGATTGGCTCAGTACTTCGTCAAAATTGAATGTGGTTGCCATTTTTTCGTTCTTAGCGATCATTTGATCCGTTACCATTGTCCATTTATTTTTACTGATTAGTCTACTAATCAAATGAATATTAAAAAGTTGATTTAAGAAAAGATGTATTGCGAATTTAATACGAAGATTAAAACAAATACTAATTCAATTATTAACATAAAGTTTACATACCTCTGCAATATATTGGAATAGAGAGTTTTAATTTGTTAATATGTTCTGACATCAATAAAAAAGCTGTTGTAAATCAGCTATTAAGCTTTTAACACTGAAAAAATGCGCTGGGTAGCTCCCAGGTTATTTTTAACAAATTGAGAACAAAGATCTGATGTATGCTTTAAAAAGGCGGGTTGCTCAATCATTTTGTTCAAAATGGAAATAAGTTCATGTTGGGTTTTTATGCTGAAAGCCCCTCCCAGCGAAATAAGTCCGGTGGCTTCGTTGAATTTATGGTAATTCGGGCCAAAAACCACTGGCAGGCCATAAGTTGCAGCTTCCAGTATATTGTGGATCCCTTTTCCGAAACCTCCTCCAATATAGGCAATTTTGCCATATCTGTAAAGTGAAGCCAGCATACCCATGGTGTCGATGATCAGAACGCGTGTATCGTCATCGATGTTTCCTTGTGTGTAACGGCGGCAATTGTTTCCGGCAAGCTTTTCAATGGCAGCAATATGGTTTTCGTCTATTTCATGAGGGGCAATCATCAGCCTAACAGGGTGCTGTGTGGTTTGCAAAAATTGAAAAAGCAACGCTTCATCAGCAGGCCAGGTACTACCGCCTACAATAACAAAATGATTCCCGGCAAATTTTTTTATCAATTCGTTTTCAGTTTGTTGCATAGCAATGGCATGAACCCTGTCAAAGCGTGTATCTCCTGTAACGGTTACATTGTTAAGGTGCAGGGTTTTAAGCAGAAGGGCTGAATTTTCGTTTTGGACAAAAATATGGTCAAATTTACGCAGCAACGATGCGTACCACCTTCCCCAGGGTTTGAAAAATATCTGGTTTTCCCTGAAAACAGCTGAGATTAAGTAAAGAGGTATTTTTCTTTTTGATATGGTGTTGATATAATGATACCAGAAATCATATTTAATAAAAAATACAGCAGAAGGTTGTATCCTGTCAATAAACCGACAGGCATTTCGTGGAGTATCGAGCGGAAGGTAACAGATATAATCTGCATTTGCATAATTTTTACGGATTTCGTAACCCGATGGACTGAAAAAGGTGAGCACAATCTTATGTTGCGGGTTTAGGCTGCGATAAGCTTCAATAACCGGTCTTCCCTGTTCAAACTCTCCCAGCGAACTGGCATGAAACCAAATGATTTTACTTTTTTCCGGATTTGTAAAACTGAATTGTGAAAAAAAGTTTTTTCGTCCTTTGACCCAAAGCCTTGCTTTGACCGAAAACAAAGAGGCAAGCCTGATGATGAAGCCGTAAAATAAAACCGATATGGAATATACAATCTGCATCAGTAATAATAATATTCGGTTGACATTCGACGGTAAAGCGGAATAATCCATCCGGCACGGATACCAAACAAAAGATCAATTCGTTTTTGGGTATCGCGGCACTGCCTGTCAAAATCCCACGACCTGCGGCTTTGTGTGAAACCCTGCGTAAATTCTAACCCGGCATAAAAATTATAGGTTCCTTTATTGTTCATAAACATATAACCAACAAATTGTTGCAAAGCAAGGCCGTTGGTAAGCCGGTCGTAACCTTTGGTGTAATCGCCAAGCAATTGTGGTACATTATTTCCGTCGTTTTCAATATTGATTTTATGTTGCAGCATACCAGCCGAAAAAGTGGCAATAATACCGCAGTGTGGATTTGGACCGTAACGCGGGAACAATTTACCTGCTTTAATCCCGGCGTAAAATCCTCTTTCGCTCAGTTTTATGCGTGCTATTTCGCCAAAACGGTTAATGATAACTCCTGATGAGGTTTTCAGGTTATCGAAAATTCCGGTTTCATTGAGTTTTTCGCTGAAAAGGTAATTGAAATCAGCGCCCAGTAGAAAAAAGTGTGGCCATTTGATGGTAAAAGATAAACCAGCTTTAAGATTAGGGCCAAAACGCTTTGCCATGTCAGCGGCCGGAATATCATAACCAGTATTAAACGATATCATGGGTATTACCGCCGAAGTATCTTTTACCTGGCAAAAAAGAGTACCATATAAGAACAAAAGAATAGTAAAAAAAAGACAACGGTACATAGTAATTAAAATGACGCTATAAATGTATAAATTTTTATACTCAAACCGATAATCATTGGTATAATTGACGGGATGGTTGCTTTTCGTTGATTTGCCTGATGTAATTTATATTTCTGACTTTATAAGCAGGAGAAAAAACGCCTATATTTGTATATGCTCAAAACGTCGTTTTCAGGTAAGATAAATGAAGCAGGTTGCGACGAGGCTGGCCGTGGATGCCTTGCTGGCCCTGTATTTGCTGCCGCAGTGATCTTGCCGGCAGACTTTTTTCACCCGGAGTTAAATGATTCAAAACAGCTTAGCCCAAAAATACGGTTAAAACTAAGGGATGAGATTATAAAGCATGCAATGGCATGGGCAGTGGCACAGTCAGATGCAGCCTGCATCGATAAAGTCAATATTTTAAATGCTTCTATTCTGACCATGCACAAGGCACTCGATGCGTTAAACATCAACCCGGGCTATATCATTGTTGACGGAAACCGTTTTAAACCTTATGATTCAGTGCAGCATAAATGCATTGTAAAAGGCGATGCGCTTTATATGTCAATTGCTGCAGCTTCAGTGCTGGCTAAAACTTTCAGGGATGAATACATGCAGAAAATTCATCTGGAATATCCTTGTTACCAGTGGAACAGGAATAAAGGTTATCCAACAAAGATGCACAGGCAGATGATTGAGAAATTTGGGATATCACCCTATCACCGCCGGTCGTTTAAACTCACTGAGAAACAGTTGAGAATACAGTTTGCAAATTTGTAGTTGGTTTTGCAATCCAGTACCTATTAATTATCATTCACATGATTCAATTTATTTAAATCAAGTGTTAAATTGTTGCAATGAACAAGCTTTTCATTATTGCGTGTTTCTGTAAAGTATTTTTCTGCCTCTGATTTAAACAAATTTAATTTCCTCAATTCATCTTCTGATTGGTGATTTTTAATTTTTTCATAGTACAGAAGGGCAAGGTTTAAATTGATCACACCTTTTTTATTTTTATCATTTTTAATGACTGATAAGGCATGCTGGTAAAAGTACTCGGCTATATGATAGTATTTACACCCTTTGCAGAAGTTACCCAACATTCTGTAAAAATGAAAATATTCATCATCAGGGGCATTCATATAAACAGAAAATTTATAAAATTCAGAAATCCCAAAGAAGTAATGGTTGACTAATATTTCTGCAAATTCTTCGTCATAATTTTTTAGCCCTGATCCATTACTTGTATGATTAATAATATGAAGTGCTTTTCTGGCCAGCACAAAATGATCAGGATGTTTTTTTGTTAAGCTTATTAAATCAATGATTTGCGTATCGGATAAATTATAATTTTTATTCTTAATAAACGGTACAATTTTGTATAATAGCTCTGTAATTTTCTTTTCATCAGATTGAAAAGCATCAGGATGTCGTTTAATCAGATTTCTCCTGTATTTTAATGTGCCATAATCGTGTGTGCTGTTGAATGCCATGTCTATGCAAGTAAGTGCTTCTTTAAAATTATTTTTAGCATCCAGCAGTGCTGCATAGGTTATTAAACTTTCCGGATCTTTTTTATTTAGTTTATTGATTTTTAAATATTTGCCAGCTTCAATAAGATTGTTTTCTTCGAGATATATTCTGGCAAGAATGACAGATGAGGAATAATAATCTTTATGGTTTGATGGTATTTTTTCTAAACATTCAATGTTTTTATCCATTATCTTTAGACTTTTATAGGTTTTTCCCACATCTAACAACAATTCTTCATGGATATCGGCAATATTAATTTCTTTTCCTGATCTTATACTGCTAAAAATTAAATTATTAAAAAACACCTGTTTCCTATTGTTGTCAGGTGAATAACCTTCAAAAGCCAGTTTTAAATATAAATCAAAAGCGTTTGAATAAGAACCATCGTTGAAATGTTTATTTGCTTGATTATAGGTATTTTCATGAGTAGACTTTTCTTTTTCTGATTCACTGTTTATAATTTCTGTTGAGTTTTGAACTGTCAATCCTTGGGTTGGCCAGTATTGCTTGTTATCCTTACACCAATTGTTCAATTTTATAATATTTGCTTTTTTTTCTTTTTCACTGCCATTGTCAGCAAACCACCTGTAGTATAGCACGTTAACATCAATATCATATTCATTTTTAATATTATCGATCTCTGACTTATATTTAGTTAATAAATTTCTATCGGGTCTATGAATGAAAAAGCCATAATTAATAAAATAGCTTTTGATGAGCAAATTGAACCATTTTTCATGATGTTTACTCTGGCGGTCGGTTGGTAATCTTGAAGACATCCAGCTTTTTTTTGCCTCACTAATTTGAACTTTAAAGTTACTTACATCTGAATTTCTTAAAAGATAGAAGGCATAATGAAAGAACATATTAAAATCGGGTTCAGATGCATGAAGTATGGCTTTGTTAAAAAAATCATCAGCCAAGCTATATTTGCCTGTTTTTTCAAGTATTAATGCTGCATGGTAAAATTCATAAGAAAAATTTTTGGCAATTGAAGAATCAATTTTTGAAAGTTGGGGAATATATTTTTCGTCTTTTAAGTCTACAGCTAATTTGCATAGCAATTTTAAAAAATGATAATTTTCTGCATTAAAAGTTGAGATTTCATTACAATAACTGAGTAATTGTTCATAATGTTGATTGGTGGATGAAAAAAGAGCCAGTGGGTAGATTAAATCTGGGTTATCGATAATTTTAGATTGTAAAATGGGAATTATTTTTTTAACTTCTTGGTCAGAAAAAGACTTTGGATCAGGAATACAAGGTTCGTGCAGGTATTTATCAATTTCATTAATGCCTGCATCTAAAAAAGATTTGATTATCTGGGCATATAACCAGTCTGATAAACCGTTATTTTTAAACTCCTCCTTATAATTATTATTAAAGAATGTAAGTACTTTTATTTTTTTATTGTTGTCAGTAATTTTTGCAAACCACCAAATAGGTGCTTCCAGGGCAACCTCAACGATTATATCTTGATTTGATTTTAAAGCTGAATCTGACTCAATCTTATTGAGCATACCATTAACAAAGTAAGTCAATAATAATTCCCTGTATGCCATTCTGTTGTATTCTGCATTATTCTCTTTTTCAATACTTGATTTAAGCAGTTTTTCTGATTCTTCTGGGTTCGATGTTCTAAGGCCTGCGGCTTTAATATTGATAAAAATTAATTGTTGACTGAATAATGAGATTTTATCGAGTTCTTGAATTATCGCATAGGCTTTTTTAAATTTCCTGTTTTTATAAAATATGATACACTCCGTGAACTTTGTAAAGTTTTGATTAAGAGTATGTTGGGTATTTAAAAAAGCAGTTAATTTCTCAAAATAATATAATGGCAAATTCTGGTCATATGCATGCAGGTCGCAAAAGGCGTTAAAAAGGATTTCAAATTGTTTTTCCGGGGCTGGATTTAAATTATATAAACCAATTACAGGCTGAAGATAACGGTTGATGGCATTCTCGCCTGCAAGTTTTTCAGTTAATGGAAGTGAAATTGCTTTTTCGAAAGCTCCTTTTGCGAATGTTATATATTTCTCTTTATCATTGTTTGATCTTGATTCATTAGCCTTTGCGTTAAAATAAAAACCCAATTCGGTATTGTAACCAAAAGCCATTGTTTTATCATCTTTGACTTTATCTAAGTAGGTAGTTGCTTCAGAAAGTTTCCCGGCCAATCTATAATTTTCAGCCAGTAGTAACAGCAAGGCTTTATCTGTGTTATATTTAATAATAGCTTTTAGAATAACGACATTATAGTTAGGGTCTGAGCTCAAGTGCTTGATTTCCTTTAAGGTACAATGCGTGATATAATCTTTTACTTCGTTATCAATACTAGTCAAATCACATTTAGCACAGATAATAAAGCTTTCAAAGTAAGACCCGTTAAAGTTTAATTCTGTTACAATTAGTTCAGCAATCTTATGTAGCTCTTTTTTTTCTTTATAAAATTCAAAAGCTATTTCAGCAATGTATGGATGAATGATATAGCCATTATTATAAGTCCGGTCAAAAAGGCCCTTTGAACAAATGCTATTTGCGATGACTTTATCATTGTTTGTTTTCAAAACTACTTTACCGGTTATAATGCTGGTAATGAAGAATTTTTTCTCGGGATCATTTAAAGTATTGAATTGTTCGGCATAATCATCTTTAAGCAGGTTAAGTACATCTTTATTCTCAGCCATTTCTAATAATTGGCCAACCTCATTTTCTGATTGCTTTATTTTCTGCAACAAGCCAACGTGCAGCCGGTGATGGTCATAAAGTTCAATCAATGTAATAAAAATACCATCATTATTTATTATTTGTTTAATATTATTTAAAATTTCAGGGTTGATGAATTGCTCCGATTCAATTATATTAAGATGCTCATTATCAACACTTAAAATATCATTTCTAATTCTGCTTATGATCAATAAATTCAATTGCTTATTGTTGCTTTGGTCTGCCAACCGACTTAAAAAACTACCAATTTTTGAATTATTAAAATTAAGTACTTCAGCATTTTCTAAGATAAGCAAGTACCTGGTATTATCAATCAGGCGCATAAAAAAATCATCGGTTTTGCTAAATGGTTTTTCTTCACTTATATCTATCGTCTTGCAATCCAGGATCCGGTATCTGAAATTATTTTCAGTTTTTTTTAATTTTCTAATCAATTGGTTAATTATCTCAGATTTTCCGATACGGGGGTTTCCATAATAGATGGTTATTTTATTTTTTTTAAATAAAAAGCTGCATAATTTATCAACTTCTTCCTCCCTTGGGGTTAAAACATTTAGTTCGGGAGATAATGAAGGAGACCAAAAATCCGTATCAGCGATATTAATTGTTTGTTGATTTATGAGGTATTGCTTTATCTTTTTGCGTATCTCATTAGGAGGTTTTCTTTCTACAAATTTGAAGGTATCAGGTTTTAAATCATGAAAAATTTTCTGCCATGCTGGCCATTCATTACGATCTTTTTTAGTCGAGAATTTTGGTAGATCATCAATAAAAATCTGTGGTTTTGAATATGCTTTTGTAAAAGCAGCATGCTTACTTATTTGGTTTTTATCTTTTTGTGATGATAGAAATTCATATAATAAATCAGCTATTTCCCGATCCTGATTTTTTAGGAGTTCTAAAATTAAAATCTTTGCTTGTGTTGATGTTATCGGTTTATTTGATTTTGGTGGCATATACGTTTGGACGTCTTATAGACGTCTAGTTAAAGTATTGATTATCAGTTATATCGGATAAAAAAATTCAATATATTTGAATCAAAAATGTCAAATATGAATGCAAAACTTTTAGCGAAATGGTACCACCGAAATCAGTTTTATCTGCCCGAGGGGATATCTTATTACGATGGTCACCTTTGCAAGATAGAAAAAATTCTGCGATTGACATATGTTAAAAAGCAGGATTTTAATCTGGAGCTTGCCATTAACATTGGTTATCTGCACGATATCATTGAAGACACCCCTTGCACCTCCGACGATTTAACACGTTATGGCTTTATTGAGATTCTTCCTGCCGTTTTAGGACTGTCCAAAGATAAAAGTCTGAAAAAAACGGATCAGATTGAAGATAGTATCGAAAGAATCATTGAAACACGTTGCCGTGAAACAGCAGTAGTAAAATTGGCTGACCGTCTTGCAAACCTCACCAATCCAAGATTATCATGGAGTGAGGACAAAATAAATTATTACAAAAACGAAAGTCGGTTTCTTGCTGAACGCCTGGGAAAATATAATCCATTACTATACAAGGAATTAGAGAAATTAATAAATTGATTTGATTATGAGAGAGATAGTTCAAAACATAGAAAATGCTGCCTTTACTTCATGGCTCATTGACAAGCTTCTGCTCATATTATTAATATACGAAGAAGAAAAACTGCAGGGAAATATTATTTGGAGCAAGAAGCAAGTAATTGAATATCAATGGCTATGTCGGGTTACCGAGCAATTGTATATCGTGAGATTGCTGAAACCCAATTTCTTTTTGTGTGAAGAAGAGCTGAAGTATCTTACCTGCAAGGTGATGCTTTTTAGAGCAAACGATTCATTTTTCATAAATATGTTGAAAAATAACAAAATAAAAAAATATAAGCTATCTCAGCGTATAGCTGAAGCCTACGAAAATTTAATACCGATAAGCCTCAATTAATATGGAAAAGGAAGATTTAAAATATTGTTTTCTTCATATTTATACCGCGGACGATTTTGAAATGCTTTCTGAAGCGATAATTGAATTTATCAGGGTAGTTGCCAGCAACCCGGCTTACGAACACCCGGTGACCATTTTGTCTAGTTTAATTACTGATAAACAGTTGGTTAAAGATATTTCGGCTGCCTTTTTGTATGCGATTTTAGTAAAAAGGCTCATAAAGTTAGGAGGCCAGCCCGTTTTATCTTTCAATAATGATAAAGGTGCGCTGCTGAGAATTGCTAATGAATGTTACCGGTATTTTTTTAAGGAAGAATTGCATTGTTACGGTATGAATAACTGTGATATTAGCATATCTACTAATGATTTGCGATACCACATAAGCCAAAAAATTAATTTGGCCTACAGAATAAAGAATAAGCAACTCAAGTTTGAAATCGATAGACTAAAGGAATACCGTTACATTCTTGCTTACACACTTGGAATAACTGTCGAAACGATTTTATCAAATATTAACAAATCAAACATATGAAGAATCAGATGTATTTCATTTCCAGGAAGTTGAAATAACAGGGGGAAAACGGAGCCTTCTGCAAAGACAAAATCCGGGACACAGGAATTACTCAAATATTAAAAATTAATTGCCTATGAAACAAATGATTATTTTAGTTATCGCCCTCCTTTTTATAATAGGGTGTAACGTAGTAAAAAACGCCCAGTATCGGCGTGGAATTATCCAGGATAGTCTGGAGATAGTAAGAACCCGCCAGGTTTTGGAAAAGCAACGGCTGGCTGAACAATCAAAGCAACAGTTTTTCGAAGCAAAAATTGCGGATGAGAAACGCAATGCAGAGTTGATTGCATTACGCAATTTTTTGGCAAAAAAACAACTTCCGGTAAACGAGAGGTCTGTTTACGTGCCTTGTTTTCAGGTAGATACATCAATGGATGTTATATGGGCAACTGGTATTTCATCAGTATCACTTCAGGAAAATGATGCTTATAATACCGCTTATAGCCAGGCTAAAGCCAACTTAATGCAATTATGGGCAGGAGCCTATAAACAAGGCGTAAAGAGGTATCTATCTGACACTCACGTTGCCGGTGGAGCGACCAAAGACATATCTAGAATTCAATCGGGAGTATTTGAATCGAGCCGGAATGCCATTAACAAGTATCTTAAAGTTACCTGTCAGGAAATGTCTCAGCTAAAAAATGGCAGCTATAAATGTTACATAACTGTTAGTGTCGGAAAATCAACGATAAAAAAAGCGATAGCCGATCAACGTAAATCAATGGAGGTTGATTTTAATGAAGAGAGGCTGTGGCAAGAGATTGATAATGAGCTGAATAAAACGCAACAACATGTGGCTGATTCGTTGGTTATTCAATAAAGCGAAAATGAAATGGCAGCTGGTTTTGATAGCTGCCATTTTTTTCATGCTTTGTGTTTTTTGTGCCCAGGGTTTTTCACAAAAGCTTCCTGGGTGGATATTTAAAAAGCCGCCAAGTAATAGCACAATAGAGGTTTTTGTCGCTTCGGGATCAGGCATTAATATGAAAAGTGCCTACCTGGATGCTATGGATGATGTAGAATTTAAAATTGGCCAATTGACAGGAAGAAAAATAAATTATGTTGGGGTAAGAAGAGAAATAAATAATATGCAGGTTCAATTCTCAAACGCTATTCAATATAAAGTTTTGTGTCAATATCCCGTTCTTCCGCAAAATTTTTTTGGGCAGGTTTATTTGCTGGTTGGAGCGCAGAAAGATATTAATGCTGAACCTGTATATCCCTTGTTTTGTAATTGTGGTACTGAGAAGACCCGCCGAAGCCGAACGCTTAAGTATTTGCACGAAGAAATGCTCCTGAAGCAGCATGTTATAGAAAAAATGAATGAAGAATTTGCTAAAAATAAAAGAATTAAAAAAACAAATTCAAAAACCATTGATAGCTTGAATTTGGCGAATAATTTGCTGATGGGTAAGCTTCAAAGTCTTGAAAATAGGGTAGAAATTCATAATCAATCGGCCCTTTTATATCGCCTTACCGATTCAATTTTGTACCTGGATTCAAAGGCAAATCGTGGAGTAGATTTAACTAAATATATTAATAAAACTGGTCAGCTTCATCAAAGATTAATAAAGTATTTCCTTCAAAATCCACAAGATGAAATTGTAAAGTACAGTTTGATACACTATTACGATGGCCTGGAAGCCATTTATTTAAAATATGACCGGAAGGATAAACTAATGAAAATACTTGAATTAAAAAGTAACCTCAATAAAATAATACCATGAAATCAAAAATAATTTTTCTGATTGTTGTAATGTACAGCCAAATTACCTATAGCCAGATTTTATGCGATGAGGAAGTTTGTACATTGTCGGTTGATGACTTTATACAAAAATCGAATGATGAATTATTAACCATAAGTTCTGCAGCTAATTATAGTCTGTCAAACGAGTGTATTTATCCGACTTTCTTATTTTATGATGTTGCTGGGAAAATACAAACATCATCAGCAAAGGCTAAAGGCTTGGTTATAAAGGTACGAGCACGAAACATCGAATTTCAGTTTGTTGATTGGAAAGGGGAATCTTATATACTTACTTATTCTTTGAATAAAGATTTAGTGCTCGTTCATCCTGATTTTTTAAACTTAATCCGGGACCCAAAATTTTGGTGTAAAGGCTCTGTGAAAGCGCCGAGCAGAATACATAGGTGTTCAAAATGCCACCAGTATTATTATACGCAGGAGTTTAGTTATCAATTAGATAATGTAGTATACGATTCAACCTACGTTTATCATGGGCGTTGCCCTGATGGGAGCCCTCATGATAATCTCATTCTCAAACCTATAAGTGAATGTGGTTGTATGCCAGGTATTGATTTTAACGATAATAATTAAAAAATGAAAAGAATAACAATATTAATAATTTTTGCCTTTATTAGCTCATTTATAAATGCGCAAATCACTGTTTTTGAATACGACGGAAGTGAGGTTGCTTACAACCTCAGCAGCTTATGTCATCCTGGGAAAGTGAATATATTCATTTATTCTACACATACATGTGGCCCATGTAAACTGATTAACAAAGAATTAATAAAATACTTTAAAGAAAATCAATATGTTATACTTCATCAGATTAACTTGACAAAAAACCGTTATGACAGAGATTATGATAAAAGGCCTGTGTCGTTGATGCTTGGATATCTTGATGGTATAACTTATACACCTACAATATTAATATTCAATCAGATGGGCAACCGGGTCAAAAAAATAAATGGAGGTGATTACGTATCTGAAGCAAAACTAACTATAAACAATCTATTGGAAAACAATAAGTACTATAAAACTTCATCTGTTTTTTATAAAACCGGAAAACAGCAAAACAGGATAATAGTTCGGCATGATACTCTTTACTACTCAGATACACTAAAATTCTACATTACAGACAGTAATTCAATGCATATACTCACGGATAGTATCGTCAAATTAAATAGAATGCTTGAAGTGATAAAAAAGAATAACACTGTTATTGATTCACTCATTCATGAGAATAGAACATATTGGATTAAAAGAAGATACAGGATTTTATTTTACAGAAATCTGAATGAAATAAAATCTAAATTGAATGCTGTAAATTGATAAAATGACGTAATTATATCAAAAAAAAACCGACTTTAATGCCGGTTTTTTTTTTGATTTTTAATCAATGCCTCCGCTATAACCAGATCTTCAGGGCAGGTGATTTTTATATTTGATTTTTCACCCTCGGTAAGGGTTACCGGGCCAATGGCAGCTTCAAAGACGGTGGCATCGTCGGTAAAAGATGGATGATATGGCAGCGTATAGCCTTTTTTTATCAGCCTGGTATCAAAAACCTGGGGGGTCTGTACCAACCGGTATTGGCTGCGGTCGACCGGAATTGAATGCATTGAAGTGATTTGCCTGAGTGATTCTGAAACCCCTGTAACAGGTATGGCACTGCCATGTTTAGCTGCAGTTTCAAAGCAACGGTTTATCAATGCAGGGCTTGCCAGCGGCCTCACACCATCGTGTATGGCGACTAATCCATTTTCGGGAACCTGGTCCAACCCGTTTTTTACCGAATAAAAACGTTCTTCACCACCGGCAATAAGCTGATGAGGAATTTCAAATTTCAGGGCGCTGCATAATTCTTCCCAGTATTGATGATAGGCTGACGGGATAACCACCAGTATATTGATTTGTGGATCAGAGATATAAAAATTTTCTATCGTATGCATTAAAACAGGTTTATTGCCAAGCATCATAAATTGCTTGGGAATATCGCTTTTCATGCGGGTGCCTTTTCCGCCGGCAACAATAATGACATTTTTCCCTGACATGTTGATAGAAAATTAAAATACCTGTAAAATCCTGTTTCCCTTATTATATAAAACCAGGAAACAGGTTTTTACAGGTATTAACATAAAAAGAAAAACATTAGCCTAATGTGGCCTGGTATTTTGCTGCATCGAACAAATCATTGAGTTCAGCAGGATTGGTAATCAGTATTTTTATCATCCAGCCTTCGCCATAAGGATCCTTGTTTACTACTTCAGGTGAGTTGTTGATGGCCGTATTCACTTCAACCACTTCGCCCGCAACAGGCATATACATTTCCGATACGGTTTTTACAGCTTCGATGGTTCCGAAAGCCTGTCCCTTTGCCAATTTTTTACCCAACGATTCTATTTCGACAAAAACCACGTCGCCAAGTTGGCTTTGGGCATAATCAGTAACCCCAATATACCCGTAATTACCTTCAACCCTGATCCATTCATGGTCGTGTGTGTACTTTAACTGAGCAGGAATATTCATATCAAAATTTTTTAAGATTAGATTCCAAAAATAATGATTTTTCATTTACCAAAATGAAAATCTACAGAAAACAAAATGATATTTTTGAGTTATCAATGTTTAGCCCAATGAAACTTATAATAAAAAAATTTGTTTATTTGTAAAAAGGTTGTCCGATTCTTAATGTAAAAAATGGAATACGATGACTATAAGTACTATTGAAAAACTGGGATGAAACATAGAATAACCAGGCGATTGAATGAATGCCCGGGATGTATAACCGGTACCAGGGGATTATTTTCTTTTCTGTCAAAAGCTGAATTGGAAATTATCAATCAAAGAAAAACATGCGGCTTGTATCGCAGTGGCAGTATTGTTTATAATGAAGGGCTGAGGATTAATCATTTATATTGTATCAACGAGGGAAAGCTTAAATTATACCGCACCGGAATATCGGGGAAAGAGCAGATTATTGCATTTGTCAAAAAGGGCGAAACTGTTGGTTACCGGTCGGCATTTTCAGGTGACATTTCAGGTCATACCGCCAGGGTGATAGAAGATGCCCATATTTGTGTCATCCCGGCAGAAATCATTCTTGGTTTTATCCATACCAACCCATCTTTTTCGTTACACCTGATTCAATACCTTTGCAGGGAACTGAACCGGTATGGAGAACACATAACCGACCTGGCTCAAAAATCTGTACGTGAAAGGCTTGCTGCGGTATTAATTGATTTGAAAGAGACCTTTGGCCTCGATGATCAGCAAAACATTCAGATTGCTCTGACACGCGAAGATCTGGCTAATCTGGTGGGAACGGCAACAGAAACTATCATCAGGCAATTGTCTGAATTTAAAAACGACAAATTCATCAGCCTGGAGAGAAGAAAGATTAAAATACTAAATCATAAAGCGTTGGTTAAAATCTCGCATATTTAGAAAAGCCGGAAATGGATTTATTGAAAAAATATAAATGGTGGATCATGTCAGGTGCAGTTTTGATAATGCTGACATTTCCGGGTTATTATTTCCGGGTTGAGCTGGGGTATGTTGCCAATATGATTTATTACACCCTGTTCGATAATTCAGATGCTGTTGGAAAAGAACGCATTGCTGCTTTTGGGATAGGTTTACCAAAAAGATTTGAGATTCATGGGATTGATATTTCACGTTACCAGTCAAAGATTGAATGGAATAAGCTTGGAAAAGCTGAAGATAATGGCGTTAAGATTTCTTTTATCTTTATCAAAGCCACCGAAGGTGCCGATAATTATGACCGGCATTTTAACTATAACTGGCGGCAGGCAAAACGATACGGTTTAATAAGAGGTGCATATCATTTTTATAATCCCAATGTAAATTCCAAGCTGCAGGCAAAGAATTTTATTCAGACCGTTAAACTTGAAAAAGGCGACCTGCCGCCGGTTCTTGATATCGAAATTACGGGCAGGTATTCTGTCGACAATACAAGGCTTGGAATAAAAAACTGGCTGCGGATCATAGAAGAGCACTACCATGTTAAGCCGGTAATTTATACCAGCCTGGGGTTTTACCTGAAACATATGCAAAATGAAGGTTTTTCAGATTATCCGTTCTGGATTGCCCATTATTATAAACCTAAATTATACCTGAGCAGCAATTTGTGGACGTTCTGGCAACACAGCGATAAAGGGAAAGTGCCTGGAATTCGCGGTGATGTTGATTTTAATGTTTTCAACGGTTCATCAGAGGAGTTACAGAAACTGCTTGTTCCCTGAAAACTATTGATTTTTTTTGTTCCGGTAGGTCAGCAACAAATCGTTTTCGGCAATTACATTACCCTGGCTGGTATTGGCAAGTTCAATCATAGCACAGGCAAGGGTGCTGGCATGGATGGCTTTATATTTTTTCCATTTTCCGAACAAAGCAAATCCCAGCATATGATTAAGAATCTGGCCGGCTTTTTCTGCCATACGCTTTTCAGTACGTTTTCCGAGAAGTAATGAAGGCCTTACAATGACCAGGGTTTTAAAAGCAAACTTTTTCACTTTAAGTTCCATTTTCCCTTTTGTCCGGAGATAGAAATTGCGGCTTCGGGCCGATGCACCTATTGAAGAAATAACAATAAAAGAAGGTATTCCGTTATGATGAGCTGTTTCAGCAATTTTAACAGCCAGATCGATATCGACCGAACGGAAAGCAGTATGGCTTTGCTGCGACTGGCGCATGGTTGTGCCAAGGCAGCAAAAAACCTCATCACCTTTTACATCACCGGCAAATGAATGTGGTATGGAAAAATCAGCCAGAATCGTTTTTATTTTGGGTGAGGGATGAACGTAACGTCTTCTAACAAAAACAAGGATTTCGGAATAACGGTCATCGCTGGCCAGAAGATCAACCAGGTGACTTCCAACTAAACCGGTAGCTCCAAAAACGATCGCTTTTTTACCCATTTCAGCAATTATGATTCCATACAAAAATATGAAACTGATAAGATTTTTTAAGGATTATTCAGTTTTTTTTTGCGGTATTTTGAAATAATTCGGCTTTTCTTATAATTTTACGCTAAAATGAAAAACTAGGAGAAACAAATATGAAAAAATCCATCCTCACCGGAACATTCCTGGCGATGTTGTCACCAGGGTTCCTTTATGCAAGTGAAGCCGAGCTTGTTATTCCCTCCCAGATAAAGCATGAATCAATCCTTTACTGGGGGTTTTTAATTACCACCCTGGGCCTTTTGTTCGGGCTTTACCAGTTTATGAAGGTTAAAAAACTTCCAGCTCATAAATCAATGCTTGATATTGCAGATGTTATTTATAAAACCTGCAATGCCTACCTGAAACAGCAGGGTAAATTTATTGCCATTCTGTTTCTTTTTATCGGCGCTGCTGTAGCAGGTTATTTTGGTTTTCTGGCAAAAGACCATGCCGGGAATTCACTGTTTGGCGTTGGTGGGGTATTGCTTATCCTTTTGTGGACAGTGATCGGGATTATGGGTTCATACAGTGTCGCAGCGTTCGGAATCAGGATGAATACCCTGGCTAATGCACGGATGGCTTTTGCATCGCTGCAACGCAACCCGCTTAAATTGCTGAAAATACCTTTAAATGCCGGAATGAGCATTGGTGTGGTGTTGATTTGTGTTGAACTGATTATGATGTTGATTATCTTGTTGTTTATGCCTGGTCATCTGGCCGGGGCTTGTTTTATTGGTTTTGCCATTGGTGAATCGTTAGGCGCATCAGCCCTGAGGATTGCCGGTGGTATTTTTACCAAAATTGCCGATATAGGCTCCGATCTGATGAAAGTTGTTTTTAAAATTGGCGAAGACGACCCTCGAAACCCGGGTGTTATTGCCGACTGTGCAGGCGACAATGCCGGCGATAGCGTTGGCCCTACTGCCGATGGTTTTGAAACCTATGGGGTAACGGGTGTTGCACTCATCTCATTTATTCTGCTGGCTGTGGGCGGTTCGGTGCTCGGCATGGACGAAATGCTTACCGCTTCATTACAAATTAAATTATTGTCCTGGATTTTTGTGATGCGCATTCTGATGATCCTTACATCAATTTCTGCATTTTATATCAATGGTTTTTTTAACGAATCAAAATATGGCGGTAAGGACGAAATTGACTTCGAAGCACCCCTTACCCACCTTGTCTGGATAACTTCGATGCTTTCCATTATCGTTACTTTTGTTGCAAGCTATATCATGATTCCCGATTTAAACGGCAATACCGATATGTGGTGGATCCTTTCGACCATCATCAGTTGCGGAACCATTGGCGGAGCATTGATTCCTGAATTTACCAAAATATTTACCTCTCCCAAATCGGGCCATGTACGCGAAGTTGTAAGCGCCGGCAGGGAAGGTGGTTCCTCACTGGTCATTCTTTCGGGTTTTGTTGCCGGTAATTTCAGTGCTTTCTGGCAGGGTATCGTTTTTTTCGTGTTGATGTTCGCGGCATATTTTATCAGCACCTTCGGACTCAGTGAGATAATGGTTTATCCTTCAATTTTTGCCTTTGGGCTGGTAGCCTTCGGGCTGCTGGGTATGGGGCCGGTAACCATTGCTGTTGACAGTTACGGGCCGGTAACCGATAATGCCCAATCGGTGTATGAATTATCGCTCATTGAAGAAGTTCCGGATGTGGATAAAGAAATTGAAAAAGATTTTGGTTTTAAACCTGACTGGGAAAAATCAAAATATTATCTCGAAGCCAATGATGGCGCGGGGAATACATTTAAAGCCACTGCCAAACCGGTGCTTATTGGTACAGCTGTAGTGGGAGCTACGACCATGATTTTTTCACTTATTTTAATGATTCAGAAAACATTGGGCGTTCAGCCTGAAATGATTCTGAATATACTCAACCCTTATTCAATTCTTGGATACATTTTAGGAGGTGCAGTCATTTACTGGTTTACCGGAGCATCAACCCAGGCAGTTACTACCGGTGCTTACAGGGCTGTTGAATATATAAAACGACATATCAACCTTGATCCGAATGCCCCTAAAAAAGCCGATGCCAAAGCATCTACCGAGGTGGTTACCATTTGTACTCAATATGCCCAGAAAGGGATGTTTAATATTTTTATCGGTATCTTTTTCTTTGCGCTGGCTTTTGCCTGCCTGTCGTCACCCTCGGGAATTGGTGGAAACAATGCTGTAGCGCTTTTTGTGAGTTACCTAATTGCCATTGCTGTTTTTGGGTTGTTCCAGGCCGTATTTATGGCCAATGCCGGGGGGTGTTGGGATAATGCTAAAAAAGTAGTCGAAGTTGACCTGAAACAAAAAGGTACCGACCTGCATGCAGCTACCGTAGTTGGCGATACCGTGGGCGATCCGTTTAAAGATACATCTTCCGTGGCCCTTAACCCGATTATTAAGTTTACAACGCTTTTTGGTTTGTTGGCCATGGAAATTGCAATCAGTGAAAACTTCCGCGATGCTGCACCTTTTGCAGGCTTGTTATTCCTTGCAGTTGCCCTGATTTTTGTGTACCGTAGTTTTTATAAAATGAGAATCTCAAAAATCGCTGAAGTCTGATTTCATTCCATGATATTGAAACCCGGTTGGTGAACAACGGCCGGGTTTTTGTTTTGTTATTGCGTGGCATTATTAATTTCTACATAAATTATTTTTATCAGATAATGGTGAATTTAACAATTGATCTGCAACATTTCATTTTTGTGCCGTTTTAGCAATTCAGTAAATAATTTTTGGAAAAGCAGAAGAAACTTCATAACTTGTAACAACCAAAATCACAGCATAAAATGAAAACAGCCCCAGGTATTATTTACTCAGGATTGATGATAATTTTTGCGGGATTGCATGCGCAAACACCTGCATTAAAAGGGAATAATCATTTGCCGGGTAAAATTTTTTGGGAGGAGCATTTCGATTCGGTTGACTGGAAAGCTTCGGTTTCCCCATACAATCCGGCAATGTATTCGGGCAATCTGCTTGCCGATTCTTCGCTTATGCCCGAAGGATGGTCGGTTTACGATGCAACTGGAAATAATTTTCACTGGCACTGGTCGGTGCTTGGACCAAGAGGAAGATATACATCATATATATCTCCTGACCTGATGACCTCGCTGGTTCCTACAACCAACCCACTTCATAACCTTGCCAGTGAAACCTGCAACAATGGTGTTATGATGCTAGAACTGGATTATTTCAATACTCTTCCTAATGGGATGATGAATCCAAATTATATTCAGTTAGATTCCTATATCATGACACCAGCTATTGATCTCAGCGAAACTTCTTTCGTACTACTCAGATTTTCAGAAAAGTTCCGTTGGTGTTGCAGTGGACAGAATAAAATATCTGTCTATGTTTCAAACGATTACGACGCCAATAACCCATCGGGAGCCCATTGGACAGAATATTCCGCAAAGGGTGGTTTCCCTTTGGATGGTCCGACAGTAAATCCGTTTATTATTACCATCAATATCACTGAATCGGCTGCAGGGCAGGGCAATGTCAGGCTCATGTGGCGTATGACCGGTGCCAGTCATTATTATTGGATAATAGATGATGTTTACCTTGAGCAACCTCCTCAATATGACCTTGTTATTCAAAATACGTGGGCTGATTATCTTTTTATGCCTCCTGCAGGCATTGGTGTAGATCCGGATAATGACTGGTTTGGAGGTTATACCCAAATACCACGTAATATAGTTGGCAATTTTGTACAGTTCAGGGCTGCGGTTAAAAATAATGGATCTCAGATCCAAAATAATGTAATTCTGAATACCCGTATTGAACGTAACGGGCTTATGGTTTATAGCCAGCAAAGTACACCAATCAATTCTTTGCCTGCTACCTTAGAGGATACATGCAAAATTACAACACCTTTTACGCCTGACAGAATTGGAGCGTATAATATCATATTCCATGTTTCATCAAATCAGCCTGATGTGCTGCCTTTAAATAATTCAGACACGCTCCGGTTTGAAGTTTCCAACTATACCTATTCACGAGTTTCTCATAATATTGAAAATTATACAACATTCTCATGCGGTGTTTTTGTGAATAGCTTAAGCACAGAAGGTTCACGCTTAGCGGTTTTATATGATTTTCCCGAAACAAGACAAAATATTAAAATTAAATCGCTTACCACCTTTATACCCTTGCGGAATGATTCGGCGATGATAGCAGCAGGCCAGTTCGAAATCGTTGGCCGTTTGTTTGGTCTGGATGAAGAAGGCCAGATTGTTAATACCCCTTTAGCCAGCACCAATCGCTATACCCTGACTGAAGCTGACAGGGGGAACTTCCTTACCCTTGATTTTGCAGATGAAGGAAATCTTGAAATCCCTTCTTCTTCTTCCTATTATGCTGCACTGGAATTTTATACAGGTGATGATTATGATAATAATGAATTTTATATTGTTCAAGATCGCACTGTGAAGTTTCCTTCCTGTATGACAAATATGATTTACTTTAGTGAGGCCGGATGGATTCAACTAAATACAAATTGCATGATCGATCTGAATCTGGCATACTCAAATTTATCGGTAGTCACTATCAATCTGAATATAAAACATATAATAAATTTGTTTTACAACCCTGAAATCAATTATATTTTTATCACAGGTGAATTTAATCAGTTTGGCCATCCGCCCGACACCTTGATAAAAATATCAGATACAATTTACAGCATTACAAGAATTTTTGAAAAGGATATTTGTTATACTGCTTGGTTCCACATTACCTCACCTTATATTTATGTTTATCCTATTGATTTTACTTTTTATCCGCAATCAGATACTTGTGTGTTTAATTTAATGTGGACATTTGGTGATATTGATGATATCAAGCCTGAAAAACAGAATATTTTTCCCAATCCTGTGAAAAACCAACTTACCATATCGGGTAAAACGCTGATAAAACATGTAACCTTTTACGATTTTACCGGCCAAAGGGTATATGATACTGATGCTAATACCCTTACATTTTCAATGAATATCATTGGTTTGAAAAACGGGGTATATTTTGTCGCAGTTACCGATGTTGCAGGAAATAAAACAAGCCTGAAGTTTATTAAAACAGAATGAAACAGACCGCCTGCCTAACCTCTTCAGATTTGTTTATCAATCAGTTCTTTACTAAAGTTTTTAAAATCAATGCCTGAGAAATTTCCCGAGGTCATCAGCAGCAGGTTGGCATTTTCGAGATTGAGTTTACTGAGGTCTGACCTTATTTTGTCAGCATCGTTATAGACACGGCAGTTGGGGTGGTCAAAGGCATTTTTAACCTGGTCGGTATTTATCATTTCGAGCCGTTTATGCCGGATGGTTTCGGGGTTGTAATAAACCATGGCCATATCTGCTGTATTCATGGTGCCTTTGTAATGCGGCAGAAATGTTGCGTTCAGGCTGCTGAAAGTATGCAGTTCCATACAGGCAATAAGTTTGCGTTCGGGATACTGCATTTTAACGGCTTTAATGGTTGCTTCAAGTTTTGATGGCGAATGGGCAAAATCGAGAAAAATAGCTGTTTTGTCGGTTTGCTGCAATATTTGCAGCCTTTTGGCAGCTCCTTTAAAACAGGAAATGGCAGCATAAAATTTTTCATCGTCAATACCGGCTTCGTGGCAGGCCAATCTTGCTGCATTGATATTCTGCAGGTTATGCTCACCAAAAACCTGAAGTTCAATATCGCCGTACCGAGTAACCAGGAAAGTTTTCGTTCCGTCGGTTCTGTAAGGATGAGTAGGGTAGGGAAATTTTCTGATTCCTGCATTAAGATTTAAAGCAATTTGCCTGATATTTTCGTCGTTTTCAAAATAAATCAATGCACCGCCCGGGCTTATCATTGTGGCAAATTTCTCGAACTGTTGGCAGTAATTTTCAAAAGTGGGGAAAACATTGATATGGTCCCATGCTATTCCGCTGATAATGGCAATATTGGGGTGGTACAGGTGAAATTTAGGCCGTGGGTCAAGGGTCGATGAAAGGTATTCATCGCCTTCAAAAACGGCAATACGGCTGTTTTTCTCCAGGTTGACCATGGTGTCGAAACCCTCAACCTGTGCGCCTACCATATAATCGAAACACACATTGTTAAATTTCATGACATGCATGATCATAGAAGTGATGGTTGTTTTTCCGTGGCTTCCGCCTACCACAATTCTCAGTTTATCTTTGGTTTGCTCGTAAAGGTATTCGGGGTAAGAAAATATTTTCAGGTTAAGCAGCTTTGCCCTGGCAAGTTCAGGGTTATCGGCCATGGCGTGCATTCCCAGTATTACAGCTTCAGTATTTTCAGTCAGTTTATCGGGAAACCAACCCTGATTTTCGGGCAGAAGGCCGCAGGCAGTAAGCCTTGAACGGCTGGGTTCAAAAATTTCGTCGTCAGACCCTGTTACATGGTAACCTTTTTTATGCAGGGCAATGGCAAGGTTGTGCATGGCACTGCCTCCAATAGCTATGAAATGTATATGACCCATTATTTTATAATTTTTTGCCGACAGCATTTAAGTGTACCGGAAATATCATTATTTTTATACAGAATTTCGGATACAATAATAAATTAATTCAACCGATTATGAAAAAGAAATTTGCGGTTATTCTTTCAGGGTGTGGAGTATATGACGGCTCAGAAATACACGAAGCGGTAATGACCCTGCTTGCCATTGATATAAATGGAGCTGAATATGAAATTTTTGCACCCGATATTGATCAGTATCACACCATTAATCACCTGACAGGCAAGCCCGAAGCCATCAACCGTAATGTACTGGTTGAATCGGCCAGGATAGCCCGTGGTAAAATTAAAGAAATAAGCAACCTTACAGTTCAGGCATTTGATGCTATTGTTTTTCCCGGAGGTTTTGGAGCCGCCAAAAATTTATCGACCTATGCCTTTGATGGTGACAAAATGAAGGTTTTACCCGAAGTTGAACAAGTAATCCGCGAAGCTTACAAGCAGAAGAAATTTATTGGTGCACTCTGTATTTCACCGGTTCTCATCGCTAAAGTGTTGGGCAATGTTGAGCTCACCTTAGGCCAGCCTAACGATGCTGTGAAAGTATTACAAAAACTGGGTGCCAGGCATAAAGAAACGCAAAACGGAGAAATTGTGGTTGATATGGAAAATAAAATTGTTACCACGCCCTGTTATATGCTCAATGCCACGGTGGCTGATATTTTCCACGGGGCAGATGCAATGGTTAAAGCAATAGTAAAATATTCAGGGTGAAGTTCATTCAACAAAAATTTGTTAATTAATTAAAAAGATTTACTTTTGCAGTCCGATCGGAAATTCCGGTTTGTTACAACAGACTCTTTCTGATGGATTTTAAATTTTGCAGGATATATTAACAAAGTAAAAAATAACGGATAATGAAAAGAACATTTCAGCCTTCGAACCGGAAGCGTAAGAACAAACACGGTTTCAGAGAAAGAATGTCAACCCTTTCTGGCCGTAAAGTGTTGGCAGCCCGCAGGGCAAAAGGAAGAAAAAAACTCACGGTTTCTGACGAACAGAAAGGCCGGAAATAAATTTGTTCCCCTACATGAATGGCAAAGAGCAAAAGGAGAAACACTTTTTGCTCTTTGCTGTTTATTTAAGTACCGGAATAATAATCTTAATGGTTTAAAACGATATCATGTCAAACCAGGCAAAAAGTTGTCAGGCAGTTTTTAAAAAAATACGCCAGGGTAAAAGAATATCGGTCGAAGAGGCTGAAACCCTTTATAATTATGCTTCCCCGGGAGATCTGGGGATGTTTGCCCTTGATGTGAAAAGACGATTAAGCGGCGATTATGTATTTTACAACCGTAACATTCATATCGAACCAACCAATATCTGTATCAATCATTGTCGTTTTTGTTCATACAGCCGTAAACCCGGAGATGAAGGTTGCTGGGTGATGAGTCTTGAAGAAATTACAGCACTCATTTCTCGTTCGGTAACCAATGAAATTACCGAAGTTCATATTGTTGGCGGGGTGCATCCCGACCGGGGGCTTGATTACTATGTTGCCCTGCTGCAAACTATTCATGATCAGTTTCCGGCCCTCAATATCAAGGCTTTTACAGCGGTTGAGCTTGCTTATATGTTCGAAAAATCGGGTGTGAGCGATGAAACAGGTTTAAAAATGCTGAAACAGGCGGGTTTAAAAACCCTTCCGGGAGGTGGTGCTGAAATTTTTGATCCTGAAATCAGAAAATTGATTTGCCCCGATAAAATCAGCGGGGATCGATGGCTCGGAATTCACCGTAAAGCTCATATGCTGGGGATACCTTCCAATGCTACCATGTTGTTTGGTCATATTGAAAATATTTCACACCGCCTGCATCACCTTGAACAATTAAGGCGTTTGCAGGACGAAACCGGAGGATTTAACTGTTTTGTACCTTTAAAATTCACTTCAAAAAACAACCAGATGGATAATATTAAAGAAGTGTCGCCATCTGAAGAACTTAAAAATTATGCCATTTCGCGTATTTTCCTCGATAATATACCTCATTTAAAAGCATACTGGCCTATGACCGGCAAAGAAACAGCCACCATGAGCCTTTGGTTTGGTGTAGACGATCTGGATGGAACCATTGACGACAGCACCAGAATTTATGCTATGGCAGGTGCAGCCGAACAAAACCCGGTGATGACAACCGACGAAATCAGTGGAATGATCAGCCGCAACGGTTTTATACCGGTTGAACGCGATTCATTATACCATATAATAAATAAGCAAGGGTAACGTTTACCGATTAGTGCTTAAAAAAATTATATTTGCTCAAAATTATCGCTCACTACAATGGAACTGTTAAAATTTTTGACCAGCAAATTGTTTTTAAAGCATGTAGGCTATATCCTGATTGGTTTTTTTGTTTTGATAATTATAATTATCATCTGGCTACGTATTTATACCCTTCATGGTCAGGCTTATCCTGTCCCCAGTTTTAAAGGAATGACCATTGAAGATGCTGCTAAACTTGCAGCACACCACAGATTACGGGTGGTGGTTACCGATTCCATTTTTCAGAATGATGCTCCCAGGGGTTCTGTCGTAGATCAGAATCCCGATCCCGGGTTTAAGGTCAAACAAAACAGGACCGTTTTTTTAATCATCAATGCTTTTTCGGTTCCAAAAGTCAGGATGGTCAGAATTGTTGGCGTTTCATTGCGTCAGGGTCAGGCTATTCTGGAGAGCAACGGGCTTCGGATCGGAAAGCTGATCTATGTACCTGATTTTGCCCAGAATAATATCCTTGAACAGCGATACCAGGGACGTACCATTGAAGAAGGTCAGCTGGTAGATAAAGGATCGGCCATTGATGTGGTGGTGGGACGTGGTTATTCCGACCAGCTTACAAAAGTACCACCTTTAATAGGAAGATCATTTATTCAGGCTTCGGATAAAATTTTTGAACTATATCTTAATGTCGGTGCTGCTATTTATGATAATTCAGTTAAAAATAGTTCCGATTCGCTTAATGCCCTTATCTGGAAACAACTTCCGGAACCCGGTTCAAAACTCAACCTCGGCTCATTTGTCGATTTGTGGCTTACCATTGATTCTGTGAAACTTGCACAGGCCGATTCATTGCTATATAACATCCGGGCTCATGAATAATCAATTTTTATTATTCCTGGTTTTTACAGCAATCTCATCTTTTTGCCGTCTTTATGGCCAGGAAGTGCTGACGGGTCTGGCCGAGAACAGGATACTATCGCAACAACCTGATTTTTCGAAAAAATCGTTTACATCTGATACCATTGAAATTCCTTTTTTCGACGATTTCAGTTATCCGGGGCCATATCCCGATTCAACAAAATGGGCCGACCGGTATGTTTTTGTAAATAATTCATTTGCTGTTAACCCACGTTCAACGGGCGTTGCTACATTTGATATTATAGACGCCCAGGGTTTATTGTACAGTTTTGCCGAAACCAATCCTTTTGAAGCCGACAGGCTTACTTCATTGCCGGTTAATCTTGCCTACCAGGCAAAAGACAGTATATACCTTAGTTTTTTTTACCAGCCTCAGGGAAACGGTAATGCACCCGAAACTGCTGACAGCCTTATACTCGAGTTTTTTTCACCCGCAACCGGACTGTGGAATAAAAAATGGTCGGCTGCCGGGAAAACGCTTCAACCTTTTAAACAGACAATGATACCCATTACCGAGCCTGAATACCTGGTGAAAGGATTCAGGTTCCGTTTTAAAAATAAAGCCAGCATTGCCGGTTCATTCGACCCTGCCTCGGGAGGTAATTGCGACCAGTGGAATCTCGATTACATAAAACTGGCAAAATCGCGTTTTATTTCCGATACCACCCTTCATGACGTTGCCTTTACAAGTGCTTCCGAACCTTTGCTCAATACTTACTCATCCATGCCCTGGAAACATTATTTTGTTGCCCACAGTGCCGAACTGGGATCGGTCAGTTTCAGTTTCCTGAATAATGACAGTATTGTCCGCAATGTCACTACCCAGTATTTTATAAAAGATATGTTGCATTCAACTTTGATTGATTCTGCATACCTGGTTGCCGATAATTATGCTCCATATAGTTTTTCTTATTTTAGCTATCCTTTCGATGATGTGCCTTTCCCGCTGAATCTTGATGATTCGGCCCGTTTTCAGGTTGAAACCCGCATCATTACCGATGAATATGATTATAAACCCAATAACCGGGCTTTTCTTATCCAGGATTTCAAAGATTATTATGCCTATGATGACGGATCGGCAGAGAACGGTTATGGCATTGATTCTGAGACAGCTAAGCTTGCTTATCGCTTCAACAGTTATATTGACGATACGTTGCGTGCCGTTGACTTCTTTTTTAACCGTACAAAAAACAATGCCAGCCAACAGTTTTTTCATCTCACCGTATGGAGTGCAGCAGATAACATGCCCGACCAGGTTATTTACCAGAAACGGAATGTCAGGCCATCCTACGGCGATGGGTTTAATCAGTTTGTAACTTATGTTCTTGACACACCGGTTTTTGTAAGTGGATTATTTTTTGTAGGATGGGAACAGACCACCGCCGATAAATTAAACGTAGGGTTTGACCGGAATTTTAAAGCGACGAACCGTATCTTTGTCAATCTTGGCGGAAGCTGGCAACCATCGGCATATGCTTCGTCAGGTAGCCTGTTGATCAGACCAAGAATAGGGAAAAAAATATCATCTGTTATTAAAGAAAGTAATGATAAAAATATTGTTGTATATCCCAATCCTGGAAACAATGAATTCTGGATTTCAGGAATCAATGGATGGATGAGTTACAGCATTTTCAATATTCAGGGCAAAATGGTTGAAAAAAATACCTGTTCCGGGAATCATATTATTGTTGGTAACCTGCCTTCGGGTTTATATTTTTTACACATTGAAATGCCTGGTGGTTATAAAAAAATAGTAAAAATAACCATTGCACACTGACCCGATATGAGCGAGGAGCTTTTCTTATCCGCTTACCAGGCTGATGAACAGCCAGAAGCGAATGATCAACCGGATGAAGAAGCTGATTTATTTGAACATCATCGCTTTATTGTTGATAAAGGACAAGGGCTGATGCGGCTTGATAAATTCCTGACCCATAAAATTCCTTTTATTTCACGAACTAAAATTCAGGCTGCTGCCGATGCAGGTAATATTATTGTTAATGGTAAACCGTCGAAATCAAATTATAAAATCAAGCCGCATGATGTAATAAGTATTGTTCTGGCATATCCGCCACGCGAAATAGAACTTATTCCTGAAAATATCCCGATAAATATCGTATATGAGGATGATGACCTGGTAGTTATCAATAAAGAAGCCGGAATGGTGGTGCATCCCGGTGTGGGAAACCATACCGGAACACTGGTCAATGCACTGGCATGGCACTATAAAGATTTACCGATGTTTGGCACCGATAACCTTCGTCCGGGACTGGTACATCGAATCGATAAAAATACTTCAGGGTTGCTGGTTGTGGCTAAGAATGAACTGGCCAAATATAAACTTGCAAAGCAATTTTTTGACCATACCACCCATCGTCGTTATCATGCTTTGGTATGGGGAATTTTTAAAGAACCTGAAGGAACAATAAGCGGCCATATCGGGCGAAGCCTGCGCGACCGAAAAGTGATGGACGTATATCCCGATGGATCTTTTGGCCGTCATGCCATTACCCACTTTAAAGTGGTGAAAGATTTTCATTATGTTTCACTGGTTGAATGCAGTCTCGAAACCGGCAGAACCCATCAGATAAGGGTTCATATGAAATATATCGGTCATCCGCTTTTTAATGACTGGGAGTACGGAGGGGATAAAATATTGAAAGGGCTTAATACACAAGCTTATAAACAATATATTGCCAATTGTTTTGAAATTTGCCCGCGGCAGGCCTTACATGCCAGGGAAATTGGTTTTTATCATCCTTCCGGGGGTAGATTTATGAAGTTTGAGGCTGATTTACCTTCTGACATGCAGAATCTGATCAATAAATGGGAAAATTATGCCTTGACAAGATAAATAGTGATTTATTTTACTTTTTTTCGTAATGAAAATTCAGGAAGTTAAATTAATAAAAGTGTTTTAAAATGAGCCGTAAATCAATCGCGTTGCTGGCTGGTGGTAACTCATCCGAATCTGTTATTTCGGTCAAGAGTGCCGAATCGCTGATAAAAGAAATTGATCCGCATAAATTTGAGCTTTGGCTCATAAAAGTCAATGGTCTTGAATGGAGCTGTACGCTGCACGATGGAAGGGTTTTTCACATTGATAAAAACGATTTCAGCCTCCATATTGATGGCCGTAAAATACTTTTCGATTGTGTCCTGATGGCCATTCACGGCAATCCGGGCGAGGATGGTTTTTTGCAGGCATATTTCACTTTGCTCGGAATCCCTGTAACTACCTGTAATATGTTTGTTTCAGCATTGACCTTTAATAAATTTGCCTGCAAAGCTTACCTGAAAGCATTTGAAATACATACACCCAAAGCCTTGCTGATCAGGAAAAATGACATTATCGATCCATCAGACCTTTCAGGTCATTTGGGTTTGCCATTATTTATCAAGCCAAATAACGGAGGGTCAAGTTTTGGTGCATCGAAAGTGAAACAATCAAATGATGTGTTTGAAGCACTGAACAAAGCTTTTAAGCATGACAATGAGGCCATTGCCGAAGAATTTGTTGATGGTAATGAAATTACCTGTGGCATAAGCAGGTTAAATGGTAAACCATATTTTTTACCCCCGACCGAGGTTATTCCAAAAAACGAATTTTTCGACTACGAAGCCAAATATACCGATGGCAAATCAGAAGAGATAACACCTGCAAGGCTTTCTCAGGAACAAATTGAACAATGTCAGCATCTTAGCCTGAAAATTTATGACCTTTTGGGCTGTAATGGTGTTGTACGTATCGATTATATTTTACGTAACGGGATATTTAATTTTATTGAGGTAAATACTGTTCCCGGAATGAGCGCAGCGAGTATTGTCCCCAAACAGGTCAGGACTTCAGGGGTATCTATGGGGCAATTTATTGAATTGCTGATTAATGATGCAACAGGGAGAAAATAAAAAAGCCGCACCTTGCGGAGCGGCTTTTAATCATTTGGTCTGAAATTACTGTTTGTCGGTTTTGAGTTCAATACCGGTGGCAGTAACATAAATGGTTTCAACAATACCGGCACCTGAAATTACTTTACGGCGTTCGAAACGAACATTAGTAAAATAGTCAATATCAGGATATTTTTCGAACAATGCGTACATGGCAAAGTCGGCAGCAGCATCGCGTTTGATGCCAGCCATAGGTTTTGCAATGAGCTTAAGGGCTTCAAAAAACTTAGCCAGCGGTGATTTTGGTGCTTCCTGTGTGGCAGGGATAAATATTTCTTTGCTTATCAGGTCGTTAAAATCGCCCATTTTATAATTTTTGGCAGCATCGCCTTTCAGGTTGCCTTTTTTGTCTTTTGTAACTGTGGCTTCAGCTTTGAGGTTACCTACAATGGTATAGTCTGTTCTGGCAAGCTGGTTAAAATGTATTGGCATAACCCTTATTTCTTTCTGGGTCATGTTTACAGTACATGATTGAAATGTTGAGCCAGCCAAGGTAACCAGTGCAATTAAAATGATGGTTTTTATTTTCATAATCGAAAATTTTTTAAGATTAAACATTGATTTACACTAAATTACCTTATTATTTATCAGTCTTCAGAATAATACCTTTGGCAATAACTTTGGTTTTAAAAGTTTTCGAGAAGATTTTTTTCACATAAGATTTCTGGTAACGGACATTGGTTACATAGTCAATTTGCGGATTTTTTTCGAGCAAATTGTAAATAGCAAGCTGTTCGTCACGTGAGGCTGTCATACCACCAAGGCTGCCAGCTTTTACATTCTTCGGATCATCGCCGCGAACGATAAGGCCACCGAGAATATATTTCACTTCGGCTTCAGCGGTAAGGTCATCAGTAAGAATATAGTCTGTACGGTTTACCGTAAGACCCGGCATTTTAACACCTTCTCTCATGTTAGAGTTGATGGTTAAACACGAAGTAAGTGCAATACAACTAATTGCTGCAAGAATGATTTTTTTCATAGTCATTAAAAATTTAAGTTAAACTTAGGGTCAAAGATGTAAAAAAATTCTGATTTGTAGAATAAAATTTTTTCACTGTTTTTTTATTGTTATTATTATGGCAAATATCGGAATCCTTTTCCCTCGTTGAAATACTACTTTCGTGGTATTTTTATGAAAAATCGAAAGCCAGTTGAATATAAACCAGCGGTAAAAGTATTAAGAACCAGCAAGACGGTCATTATTTTTTTACTTATCGTTACGGTAAATAAATGAAGCACCTGCCTGCATGGTTGGTAATATAAGCACATCGGCAATATTGACATTGGAAGGTTGGTTTGCTATAAAAAGAATGGTGCGTGCCACATCATCGGGCGTCAATGGATCAAAATTATCATAGACGGATTTTGCCCTTTTTTTATCACCTTTGAATCGGACCAGTGAAAATTCTGTTTCAACCATTCCGGGGCAAACAGACGACACCCTGATGCCATGCCTTGCCAGGTCAAGACGCATACCTTTTGTGAGGGCATCAACAGCCGATTTGGTGGCGCAGTAAACATTTCCATTGGGATAAACTTCCCTGCCGGCAATTGAACCTATATTAATAATATGTCCCGATTTCCGGGCTGTCATTCCCGGAGCAACAAGCCGTGAAATATAAAGCAATCCTTTAATATTGGTATCAATCATTTGCTCCCAGTCGCCGATATTGGCCTGGTCAAAAGCATCAAGTCCTGCTGCAAGTCCGGCATTATTGATCAGAATATCTGTTTGTTGCCATTCCTGTGGAAGCGAAGAAAGCGCTTTTTTTACCTGATCAAAGTGTTGAATATCAAAATGGAGGGAGAAAATTTCGGTTTTTGCTGACAGGATTTTTTTTAACTTCTCAAGCCGGTCATTTCTGCGGCCGGTGATAATGATACGATAATTTTCCGAAGCAAATAATCGGGCACATGCTTCTCCTATACCAGCAGTAGCCCCGGTGATTAATACTGTTTTTTTCATTTATTTCAAGGATAAAATGTTTTGTTTTATAAAATTTAAAAATCGCAGCATCTTCTTTTCATCAAAAATCAATATGCATGAAATCAGCAGGAATGGCAATGCGGGTGATTTGTACCTCACAAGGGCTCCGGCCACCGGTGTGGTCATGCCGCATATCCAGAACAGGATAAAGGTAAAAGAAAAACCCATCAGCACCAGCGAAAGATGTTGATGATCCCATTTACTGAAGATCAATGCCGTGATAAGACAAACAAAAATGAAAATATTTTCAGCCGATGAGGCCATCATAAGTAATGAATGTGCATTTACAGGTAACGGCTGAAAAAATGCATTGAAAAGTGCCAGGGGTAGGATTTTTAAAATTCCGAAAGGCGAGGGATCAACAAACGGCAGTTTTATAGGGCTTCCGACATCAGGCATGAAACTCACCATTTTAATAAATGCTTCCTGTTTGAGGCTGATAATGCTGAAAACATCGTACGGTGTGATGTATTTAATCAGTAGCCCTATCAGAAAAAAAAGAACATGAACGGATGCAAAAATCAGGATACTTCTGCGTGAGTGGGTGAGTTTAATTACGGCAAAACTCAGTAAACCCGGAAGAACCGAAAGCAACACGTAGAATTTGGTAATCCAAACCAACATCATGCTTAAAATAAAAATTACCAGGTACCAAACCTTTGTTTTTCTGTATAAAATCTCAAAAAAACAATAGATCATTACCCCGAGGGCAAAACTTATAATTCCTTCTTTCAGCAGTCCGCTTCCCCAAAGCAATACTGAAGGAATAAGCATTACAGAGCCAAGCAACAGAATTTTTTTTTCGGGCATAAACCTGCTAAATGCTTTAAAAAGGGAAATACATCCGATGAATGATAAAAAAGCCATAATTACTGCATGAACATGAATGTTGCCAAACGAAATAAGCCTTGCAATGGCATTAAAACGAATAATGGTGCGGTTTTCGTTATACAGGTTAAAATCAAATTCCTTTATCCAGTTATCCATGCTGTAATAATACCTGTTAAGTGCCGGGTCATTGCCCCCGATACCAGTCACCATTTTAAAATAATCGGCCGGATTTTCTTTTAATGCGTGGTAGATAATTTCACCATCGTAGAAATAACGGTAAATGTCGCTGGTTTCGCGATCATAATATGTTGTGTATAATACATTAAGCAAAATGGCCATGCCGGCTTTCAGCAGAAAAAGTGTAATCAGTATTTTTACAGACAATCCAGTATTCCTGAAAAACGGCAACTTTGCAGCTACTAGTGCCAGTGCAACTATAAAGATAACAGGCAGAACAAACAACATTGTACAATTTCTTTGGCGACAAAGATAAAAAAGTATCATGGATTTTAATTTCATCAGTTCGTATCGATATAATTTCAGAGGGTATTTTTCGTTTGATAATTCATGGAGGAAATTAAAAAGGAAATAAAATATCCGGAAAAGACCGGTGTAAGAAGCATGTTCAACAGCATTGCACCAACCTATGATTTGCTTAATCACCTGCTTTCCGGTGGTATTGATAAGCGCTGGCGAAAAGCCCTTGTGAAGGAACTGGAATTTCTAAAAGCTGACAGTAATGTCCATATTCTTGATGTGGCAACAGGTACTGCTGACCTTGCCATATTGACAGCCAAAACTATAGACGTGCCAGTTTCTGCAATTGATATTTCGGAAAAAATGCTGCAAATCGGAGCCGAAAAAATCAGGCGTGCCGGACTATCAGGCATGATTAATTTAATACCTGGTGATTCGGAAAATATCCCATTTCCTGCTTCCACATTCAATGCAGTAATAATGGCCTTTGGAATCCGGAATTTTGAGGACAGGCAAAAATCGTTTGTCGAGTTTATGCGGGTGATGAAACCCGGGGCAGTATTGCTTATTCTTGAGTTTGGCATGCCTGAAAAAGGATTTATCAAATGGTTTTATGCCTGTTATTTTAAATATTTTCTGCCTTTTGCTGGTGGCATTATTTCGGGCAGCCGAAAGGCATACCGTTACCTGAACAGGTCGGTTACAGCATTCCCTTATGGCGAAAATTTTGTCAATGAAATATCTGCAGCAGGATTTACCCGGATGGCATTTTTTCAATTATCGGGAGGAATTGCTTATCTTTACAAAGCTGAAAAACCAAATATTTAACCAGGTAAATACATGAAGCAGCGGTATTTTTTTGTATTTATAATCATAACAGGTTTGCTGGTCAATGCTTCACAAAGCCATGCCCAGAAAAAGATTCAGGTTATAAATAAACCCGGCTACGATGTTTACTGGTTCCATTTTGGCATCATGCTTGGGTTGAATGTTATGGATTTTTCCATTCACCCTTCTGAAATTTTGCTGAATCATGACCCTGCTGCACCAGAACATATTTATGCCATTATTCCACAGCGAAACCTTGGATTTAATATCAACATTGTAACCAACCTGCGTCTTGGCGATTACTGGGACTTGCGGTTTACTCCCGGCCTTGCTTTCGGTCAGCGCGATCTGGCATACAAAAGAGATACCATTCAAAATGGGATAAAAACAGAATCGTGGCATACCATGAAAATTGAATCTACTTTCCTGCAGTTACCTTTTTTGATCAAATACAGGTCGGCCAGGGTCAATAATTACCGCCCATACCTGATTGCCGGCCTCAATCCAAGTTACGACCTGGAATCCCAAAAAAAAATAAAAGCTGAAGAGATGCCCAAAATCAGGCTTGTCCGTCCGGATTTATATTTCGAATTGGGTTTTGGGATTGATTATTATATGGTGTATTTTAAATTTTCTACCGAGCTGAAATTAAGCATTGGTTTGAATGACGTGGTGAAGGAGGATGAGACCATCTATACCAAAGCCATTGATAAAATGACATCAAAAATTCTGACATTGGGTTTTTATTTCGAATAATCTATGTCCATCATCATTGATCTGTGCCTGTCGCCGGCTGAAGCTTCGGATAATGAAAAGGTTTTCAGCAAAGCGCTGTCAAAATCGGGTATCAGACAGGGTGGTTTTTTCAGAATAATAAGCAGGTCAATTGATGCCAGGAAAAAAACTATTAAAGTTAATCTTAAAGTTCAGATTACTGACCAGCCACCTGTTTTTCCTTCTTTTGATTCATTCAGGTTTAAAAATACTGCAGTTGCTCCTGAGGTAATCATCATTGGGGCAGGTCCTGCCGGCCTTTTTGCAGCCTTACGTTGCATTGAACTGGGTTTGAAACCTTTGATTTTTGAAAGGGGAAAAAAGGTTTCCGGGCGCAAACGTGATATTGCTTCCATTCATCGCAATCAACCCATCGACCCGGATTCAAATTACGCTTTTGGTGAAGGTGGGGCAGGTGCTTTTTCTGATGGGAAACTATATACCCGTTCGCACAAAAAAGGGAATATTGATCGTATCCTTTCCTTGTTTTATATCCATGGCGCCAATGAATCGGTTTTATATGATGCCCATCCTCATATTGGTACTGATAAACTGCCGGGAATTATTACCTCAATGCGTAATACCATTGAACACTCAGAAGGCAGGTTTTTTTTCAATGCAAAAGTGATTGATTTTTTAATAAACAATAATTGCATTGAGGGAATTAAAACTTCCGATGGAAATACTTACAGGGCACAATCGGTGATACTTGCCTCCGGGCATTCAGCCCGCGATATATATGAGTTGCTTGAAAAAAAGCAGATACTGGTCCAGCCGAAAGGTTTTGCCATGGGGGTCAGGGTTGAACATCCCCAGCAACTGATTAACCGCATTCAATATCACGGAGCCTCTGAAATGGAATTCCTTCCTCCAGCTGCTTATGCGCTTGCAATGCAATCGGCCGGAAGAGGTGTTTATTCGTTTTGTATGTGTCCTGGAGGATTTATTGTACCTGCCTCAACCGGATCTGGTGAGAGGGTGGTTAATGGGATGTCGGCCTCAAAACGGAACGGTCTGTTTGCCAATGCAGGCATTGTTGTTGAAATTAAACCGGAAGATTGCATCAATGGTATGGCACAATTTAAAGCCATGACAACCCTTGAGTTTCAGAAATATTACGAACATCTTGCTGCTAAGCATGGTAAAGAGCATCATATTGCCCCGGCGCAGAGGCTTACAGATTTTCTGGCAGGTAAGACTTCTTCAACACTTCCGGAATCATCATACCGACCGGCACTGGTGAGTTCTCCGATGCACGAATGGATCCCGGTTTTCATCAGGCAAAGGCTTGCCGATGCTTTCCTGGCTTTTGACAGGAAAATGAAAGGTTTTATAACATCAGGATCTATTATTGCCGGTGTGGAATCGCGTACCAGCAGCCCGGTCAGAATACCCCGCGATAGTGAAAATCTAATGCATATTGGTATAAGAGGGCTTTTTCCGGCCGGTGAAGGTGCGGGTTATTCCGGAGGCATTGTTTCATCGGCCATTGATGGTGAAAGGGCAGCTGACGCAGTGGCAAGGTTTATGGGTTGTACGGTTGACCAACATACTGCCTTCTCCTGAATTCGGCACAGATAATAGAGGCTGCCATTGAAACATTGAGTGATTCAGTATGAATGATACTACTGCCATAAAATGGTATCACAATTTTTTTCGTTACCAGTGGCATTAATTCTGAAGATATTCCTTTCGACTCATTGCCAAGCAGAATTACAGCATTTTCATGAAGCTCAGCAGTATATAAATTATCACCATCTAGGCTTGCTCCGTAAACGGGCAAATGGTTCTTATGAAAATTGCTCAATATATGATCCAGTGCAACATATTCAATATCGGTGTTAAATATAGCTCCCATGGTTGACTGCAAGGCCTTTGGGTTGTATATATCAGCCGACCCGGGACTGCAGTATATTTTTTTTATTCCGAACCACGCTGCTGTTCTCACAATGGTGCCAAGATTTCCCGGATCCTGAATGTTATCGAGCGCCATCATCAATCCTTTGTTACCGGCACTGAATTTCCTGGGAATATAGGCCAGGGCAATTACCTTGTTGGGTGTTTTCTGATGACTGATACGTTGTAATTCATCATCAGTAATCATCTCTGAATAAAATGTTTTTGATGTATTGTGTAAATGGTCACGAAACGATGAGGTATAATAAACCGAATGAATCTGTAGCGTGCTTTTAATTAATTCATCTACCATTTTGACACCTTCAACAACAAATAATCCTGTAGTTTCCCTGTGTTTTTTAATGGCCAACGATTTTATAAATTTTATTTTTGAATGGCTTAGCATATTTCAGGCTTTTCTGACAGGCAAATTTATTTATTTTTGTCTTATGATTTCAGGTTTTATTGATATTCATACCCATAATGCAGTTCCTGATGCCAGCCAAAGCCATTCGGTATTCAATTATCTGCTGGGCAGACACAAGGAATGTCCTGCCGGCAGGCTTTTTTCTGCGGGCCTTCATCCCTGGTATATTGATGATTATAAAAACTCTCCCGAACATGAACTTGCCAGCCTTGCCGGCAGGTATAAAGACCTGATTGCCATTGGTGAATGCGGTCTGGATAAAGTCCGTGGTCCAAACCTTGAAAAGCAAACTGCTGTTTTTACCTGTCAGGCTGAACTGGCAGCCAAGCTTGATAAACCGCTTATTATTCATTGTGTCAGATATTTTAATGAGTTGATAGCCTTAAAAAAACAATTGAGACATCGCAACCCATGGATCATCCATGGGTTCAATCAGTCACCTCACATGGCTAAAGCGTTGCTGAAATTTGATTTTTATTTTTCTTTCGGCGAAGCTTTACTCATTGAAAAATCAAAAGCTGCTTTGTCACTGCCTGTTATACCGGTTGATCATCTCTTTTTTGAAACCGATGAAAGTAATATTGCCATTGGCAATGTTTATAAAGCGGCAGCTGAAATATTATCTGCCAATTTAGATAGTCTTATTTTTGACATAGAAAAAAATTTTCAAAACTGTTTTTATGGCAATTCCTGAATGGATGGACCGTACACGTTTATTAACAGGCGATGACGGTATAATTAAACTTCAGAATGCCCATGTGCTTGTTGCCGGTTTAGGCGGAGTGGGTGGGTATGCGGCCGAAATGTTATGCAGGGCAGGAGTCGGTAAGCTTACCATTGTTGATGGTGATACCATTCATGTTACGAATATTAACCGTCAGGTTATTGCCATGCATTCTACTGTAGGGCTGAAAAAAACCGACGTGATGAAAGAAAGGCTTCGTGATATAAATCCGGAATGCGAGGTAAAATCCATCCACAGCTTTTTGCGCGACCAGGAACTGATTGATCTTGTTTCAACCTGCCATTTTGATTATGTGATAGATGCCATCGATACCCTTTCGCCAAAAGTTTTTCTGATTTATTATGCGTTAAAAAATAACCTTAAAGTTGTAAGCTCCATGGGAAGTGGCGGAAAATTATCGGTGGGTGATATTACAATTGGTGATATTTCAGAAACCCGCCATTGCCCGCTGGCTCGTATGGTGCGTAAAAGACTTCATAAAATGGGTGTTTTCAGTGGTTTTAAAGTTGTTTATTCTACCGAAAAAGTAAACCATCAATCATGGATTGAAAGTGACCAACCGAATAAAAAAACCATTACCGGGACCATCAGTTATATGCCGGCTGTGTTTGGCTGTTTTTTATCGTCGGTGGTTATTTGTGATATGCTTGGTTATTGCGAATAAATGGAATAATTTATTAATTTGTGCTTGATTTATTGGCCGTATTATCCTGATTTTAGTGGTTTATAAAAAAGCAATATATTTTTTTGTCATTTTTGCCGTCTTAGCAGCTTTTTCAGCTTGCCGGTCAACGTATTATGTTCCCGATGGACAATACCTGCTCAATAAAGTTGAGCTGAAAACCGATAACCGTCAGGTCAATAAAGAAGAACTGTTAAGTTATATAAAACAGAAACCCAACCGTAAAGTTTTGATCTTTGTGCCTTTTCATCTCGGGGTTTATAATGTTTCAAGAAGCCTGCCCCAGGGTAAAATTACCAGATGGACAGCAACCGTGATTGGCGAAGAACCGGTTATTTTTGACCCTAATCTGAACCAGCGCAGCCTTACCCAGATGTCATTGTATCTCAGGAATAAAGGGTATTTCGAATCGCGTATTCATGATTCAGTTTTTTATTTTAACAAAAAAGTTAACCTGACCTATAAAATATCGGCCGGCAAAGCTTTCCGGATTTCTCGTATTGATTACCATTTCAACGATACTTTCCTTACTCCTCTCATTTATTCCGACTCATCGAACCGCTTATTTAAGTCTGGCGATTTTTTTGATATTGATAAACTCGACCAGGAACGTGACCGTTTATCACGCCTGCTGAAAACCATAGGATATTACTATTTTACCAAGGATCATGTGCGTTTCGAAGCCGATACATTTCACACTACACGTACTGTCAATATCACAGTTTTTATTGACAATATGATATATGAGGGCAAAGATGGGAAAATTATTGAAGAAAATCATAAAAAATACCGTATCAGGGAGGTTTTTTTCTATCCCGATTATGAGCCCGGTCTTGGATATACGCGCCGTTTAAATGAAAAATATGATACTTTATTCTTCAAGGGATTTTATTTTATCTATCGCAACAAAATGAGATTCAATCCCAATGTCATCCTTATGGCCAACCAGCTTACACCCGACCAGCAATACAATTATCTCAATGTTGAACAAACCTATAAATTCTTGAATGGTTTAAAAACTTTCAGAATTATCAACATCCAGTTTGCTGAACCCGATACAACTTATGGTGAAAATCAGCTCGATTGTTATATCCAGCTAACTCCTTTTACCTCGCAAGGCTATTCGGTTGATTTTGAAGGCAACAACTCTTCAGGCATTATCGGACTTGAAAGTAATTTAGCGTATACCCACCGTAATGTTTTTGGCGGAGCCGAAGTGTTTGATGCAAAGGTACATCTGGCCGTTCAGGGCCAGCCAACAGTGAGTGAAGGCGATCAGGTTAAAAAATTCCGTTTCAATACTTTTGAATATGGTCTCGAAACCGGACTTAACCTGCCCCAGTTCCTGCTTCCTTTTCGTCTCTATAGTTTTTATAAAAAATATAATCCACGTACCGCCATATCTGTTTCGTACAACCACCAGCAAAATCCCGATTACACCCGAACCATTGCAAACTCCTCCTTCGGATACTACTGGGATGCCAATCGTTTTTCGCAACATCAGGTTTATCCCATCCGGCTGAATACAGTGAAGATATTTTCTATCAGCCCTGAATTTTACGATAAAATCAAATCAACCTTCCTGATAAATTCCTATAAAAACTATTTCATTTCTGAAATGGGATATTCCTATATTTTCCGGAATCAGCAAATCAATAAACCTGGCAATTTTTTTTATTTCAGAATCAATGTATCAACGGGTGGAAACGGATTATGGCTTTATAACTATGGTTTGGGACGAACTGTGCTTGATTCGGTAAACCGTGTAGGCGGGTTCGATTTTGCCCAGTTTGCCATTTCTGATTTCGATTTCCGGTTTTATCATATTATAAACCAGCGTAATTCTTTTGTTTACCGTTTTGCTATGGGGGCAGGGGTTCCATACGGAAACAGCACAGCAATGCCTTTTATCAAACAGTTTTATGTTGGCGGAGCAAACAGCATCAGGGGATGGATTGTTAAATCAATTGGCCCGGGAATTTATACTGACACTACTTCAACTTTTCCAAACCAGACCGCCGATTTTAAAATTGAATTGAATGCCGAATACCGTTTCGATATTTTCTGGGTGATGAAAGGAGCTTTTTTTATCGATTGCGGAAATATCTGGTCTATCAGCGCACATGAAAAACGCGACGGTGCCAGGTTTTATTTCGATCGTTTTTATAAACAAATGGCATTGGGCACCGGCATGGGTTTGAGAATGGATTTAAGCTATTTTGTGATCAGGCTCGACCTGGGGTTGAAGGCTTTTGACCCGTCGGAAAAATATGGAAAACAATGGCTGCTTGGAACCACTCCCGTTACAAAAGATTTATATGTATTAAATATAGGTATCGGTTATCCATTTTAATTTGTTTTATCATTGAACTATACAATTATATTGAAAAATAAAAATCTGGTATATGCAGGCACGTGAAACATTTTCGGGCAGGTTTGCCATTTTAATTGCTGCTGCCGGTTCAGCGGTTGGCTTGGGAAATATCTGGCGTTTTCCATATCTCGCAGGACAAAATGGTGGAGCTGCTTTTATTATTATTTATCTCGTATGCGTATTTTTATTAGGCATTCCCCTTATGATGAGTGAGTTTGCCATTGGCCGGAGGGCCGGACGCAATGCCATTGGTTCGTTTCGCAGCCTTTCTCCGGGATCATATTGGTATCTGGTAGGTTTTATGGGAATTGTAGCATCTTTTGTCATCCTATCGTTTTATTCGGTGGTGGCAGGATGGACATTCGAATATATTTATCAACTGGCAGTGAATGCTTTTCAAAACCAATCGCCGCAACAGATCAGCAATTATTTCGACATGTTTGTTACCGGTAATCTCAGGCCGGTACTATGGCAGGTACTGGTAATGATTTTAACCGCACTAATAATATATTCAGGAGTAAAAAACGGAATTGAGAAATTTTCAAAAATATTTATGCCATTATTGCTTTTAATTATAATCATTCTAGATGCAAGGGCTTTATTTTTAGATGGTTCTGGCGAAGGTTACCGTTTTCTATTTACCCCTGATTTTTCGAAAATCACAGGAACAACCATCATTACCGCACTCGGACAGGCATTTTTTTCATTAAGCCTGGGCATGGGTGCTTTAATTACTTATGGATCATATGTTAAAAAAGATGTCAATTTGGGGATGACAGCCATTGGGGTTTCCATTATTGATACAATAGTCGCCATCTGCGCCGGCCTGGCTATTATTCCTGCTGTTTTTGCCTTTGGGCTTCAGCCTGGTGAAGGGCCAGGACTGGTTTTTAAAACCTTACCGGTTGTTTTTCAGCAAATGGGTGGTGGCTCTTTATTCGGAACCCTTTTTTTTATTCTACTTGCCATTGCTGCAATAACATCTACCATTTCGCTGCTTGAGGTAGTAGTGGCCTATATGACCGAAGAATTTGCCATAAGCCGGAAATGGGCAACATTTTCATCAGGGCTGGCAATTACATTGCTGGGAGTATTTTGCTCACTGTCAAACGGTATATTAAGTCAATATAAAATGCTGGGCCTTACATTGATGGGCCTTTGTGAATACCTGTCATCAAACATACTGCTGCCAGCCGGAGGTTTGTGCATTGTATTGTTTTTAGGCTGGTTTTATCCCATGCAGCTGGTAAAAGATGAATTATCCAATCAGAATACCCTTCGTATACGCTGGTTTGGTTTGTACCATTTTATCCTGAGGTATTTTACACCAGTTGCCATAATCCTTGTTTTTCTCAATGGGTTTGGATTTTTTTACTGGCTCTGAAAAATGAATATCAAAACCACATATTTCACTTTTACACGCGGACAACGCAATGGTTTACTTGTTCTTATTCTAATCATGTTGTTTCTGTTTATGTTACGGTTTTACCAGCCGCATCAGCCTGTTTCAAATCAATATGCCGACAGCGTTATTTCTCACTATAAATCATTGATTGATACAAGCCTGTCAGAATCTTCAATAATTTCTAAAAAGGAAATTATACCTTTCTGTCCAGATACTGCCAGCGTGCAATCATGGATCAAAATGGGATTCAGCCATAAACAGGCAGGTATTATTTTTAATTATGTGCAAAAAGCAAAACCTCTGAAAAGCAAAGAGCAATTAAAAAAGATTTTTGTAATTTCCGAAGAACAATTTGCTGCAATAGAACCATTTGTTATTATTGACAACCCAACGATGTCATTGCCTGATCAGAAACCTGCCGGTTCAATGTTTCTATTTAATCCCAACTCAGCTACTGATGATGACTTCATTAACCTTGGCCTGAATGAAGGTCAGATCCGGGCAATTCGAAATTACCAGAAAGCAGGGGGGTCATTCCAAAGGAAAAGCGATCTGGAAAAAATTTATGCCATCGGCCCAGGATTGTTTCAGAAGCTGCAACCTTATATTGAATTACCGGCCGATTCATTAAAAATAGAGGAACCTGAAACGATGGTTGATCTGAATTCAGCCGATTCGGCAACCCTCGAAAAAATGAAAGGCATTGGCCCTGCCACAGCTGCAAGAATTATAAGATACCGTGAATTCCTGGGTGGATTTTATAATAAAACGCAACTGCTTGAAATTCCAGGCATTACTCACCAGCAGTTTATCGTTTTTGAACCGGCATTATTAGCCGATACTTCTAAAATCAAAAAAATAAATATCAATACTTCCACCATCGATCAGCTAAACCGACATCCTTATTTAACATTTGATGAATGTAAGGCTATTATTTCGTACCGTAAACTCATGAAAAAAATCGGATCACCCGATGTTTTGCTGAAAAACAAACTGATAAGCAAGGAAAACTATCAAAAAATAAAACCCTATATTGAACTTTAAAATTATTTTAAATCAAAATATTACAACTGTATGTTAAAATTTTATTTTGTTTTCTGCTAATGAGTGTTTATCTTTGCAGTCCTGTTTAAAAACCAATAAATAATTTAAAAATGATTATTATACCTGTAAAAGAAGGCGAAAACATAGACAGAGCCTTAAAAAAATTCAAACGTAAATTTGAAAAAACCGGCATTATAAAAGAACTGCGTGGACGTCAGGCATTTGAAAAGCCATCGGTAAAACAGCGTCATGCACTTATTAAAGCACGGTACATTCAACAATTACATCAGGAGGAGCAATCCGTTTAAGCTTCGCCTGAATCTTTTTTTCAGGTATGTATGAAAATCAGTTTTTCAGGTATCTCAAAACCGAGAAAAGATGCTCGGTTTTAACACTTCAGTCTTATATCCGGGACATTTCGCAGTTTTCGGATTTTTGTCAGCATCAACTGGACGGAATAAATATTGAAAATGCAGCGCTTACAGATATTCGTGCATGGATTGTCAGCCTGATGGATGCAGGGTACAAAGCGAGTTCTGTAAACCGTAAATTATCAGCCTTGAAATCGATGTACAGGTTTTTTGTTAAAAATGGCATCATCGGGGTTAATCCCTTAAAGAAATTATCCGGGCCGAAACAACCAAAAAATATTCCTTCTTTTGTCGAGATGAAAGGCATGGAAAATCTGGGAAAATATATTTTTCCCGAATCATTTTGCGGTTTGAGAGATAAACTGATTATCGAATTACTTTACCAGACCGGAATGCGGCGTGCAGAATTACTTGGAATAAGGTTAAATGATTTCGACCGTTCAAACATGACCCTGAAACTTACCGGTAAACGCAATAAACAAAGGATTGTTCCTGTTAGTCATGAGCTTATGATGCTGACTGATAAATATATAAAATACAGAAATGATGCACTGGGTGATCAGATATCACCTTACCTGTTTATTACCGAAAAGGGCGAAAAAATGTATCCGCAGTTGGTTTATCGTATAGTCAGACGCTATATCAGTATGATATCGGCTGTTGAAAAACAAAGTCCCCATGTGCTAAGGCATACATTTGCCACCCACATGTTGAATAACGGAGCCGATCTTAATGCCATCAAAGAATTGCTTGGCCATGCAAACCTTGCAGCCACACAGGTTTATACACATAATACTTTTGAAAAATTAAAAAAAATATATAAACAAGCTCATCCGCGAGCATAAAAAGTCCGGAGGAAATAATATGGAAATAAAAATTCATTCAGTACGATTTGATGCCGATCAAAAACTGATCGATTTTGTGAATGCCAAGGTTGGGAAACTACCTCAGTTTTTCGATCATATTATTAGTGCCGAGGTTTATCTCAGGCTTGATAAAAATGAAAAAACCGAAAACAAGATTGCCGAAATAATGCTTAAGGTTCCTAATGTGAAGGATATTTTTGCAAAACGGCAGACAAAAAGTTTTGAAGAGTCAATTGATCAGACAGTTGAGGCCATCAGGGTACAATTGCTCAAACATAAGGAGAAACTACGCGGTTTGTAATTTTAAAAAATATTATTAAAAAATTGGGATAATTGTAAAAAGTTCATACATTTGCAACCCAAAACTAAAAGTTCTTTGAAATTGCCGATGTAGCTCAGCTGGCCAGAGCAGCTGATTTGTAATCAGCTGGTCGGGGGTTCGAATCCCTCCATCGGCTCGGACAAATATGATATTCAGGGGAGATACCAAAGCGGTCAACTGGGGCAGACTGTAAATCTGTTGGCTGATGCCTTCGGAGGTTCGATTCCTCCTCTCCCCACAAAATATATCAGGCAGTGAAAACTGCCGGACAAGCGGGAATAGCTCAGTTGGTAGAGCGTCAGCCTTCCAAGCTGAAGGTCGCGGGTTCGAGCCTCGTTTCCCGCTCTGTTCAAGCCGATGTAGCTCAGGGGTAGAGCACTTCCTTGGTAAGGAAGGGGTCATGGGTTCAATTCCCATCATTGGCTCAAAAAGATTTTTTTTTTTAATATGTTTATGAATCACTAACTATCAATTTATAAAGGTTATGGCTAAAGAACAATTCCAGAGGACAAAACCTCACGTTAATATCGGAACCATTGGTCACGTCGATCATGGCAAGACCACCCTTACTGCTGCAATTACCATGGTACTTGCAAAAAAAGGTTTGTCAGAAATCAGGTCATTTGACTCTATCGACAATGCTCCGGAAGAAAAAGAACGCGGTATTACCATTAATACAGCTCATATTGAATACCAGACAGAAAATCGTCACTATGCGCACGTTGACTGTCCTGGTCACGCTGACTATGTTAAAAACATGGTTACTGGTGCTGCCCAGATGGACGGTGCTATCCTTGTGGTAGCTGCTACTGATGGGCCAATGCCACAAACCCGCGAACATATCCTTCTGGCACGCCAGGTAAATGTTCCGAAAGTTTTGGTATTTCTTAACAAAGTAGATATGGTTGACGATGAAGAATTGCTCGACCTTGTTGAAATGGAAGTACGCGAATTATTAAGTTTTTACAAATTTGACGGCGATAATGCTCCTATTATCCGTGGATCTGCACTTGGTGCTCTCAACGGCGAAGCAAAATGGGAAGATAAAGTTGTTGAACTGATGAAAGCTGTTGACGAATATATACCGCTTCCGGTACGTGATGTGGATAAACCTTTCCTTATGCCCGTTGAAGACGTTTTCTCTATTACCGGACGTGGCACTGTTGCAACCGGAAGAATTGAAACAGGTACCGTTCATACCGGCGAAGAAGTTCAGATTATTGGCCTTACAGCCGATGGTAAGAAAACTGTTGTTACCGGTGTTGAAATGTTCCGCAAAATTCTTGACGACGGACAGGCCGGTGATAACGTAGGATTACTTCTGCGTGGTGTTGATAAAGACGAAATCAAACGTGGTATGATTATTGCCAAACCAGGCAGTATAACTCCTCATAAGTTGTTCAAGGCTGAGGTTTATATTCTGAAAAAAGAAGAAGGCGGGCGTCATACACCGTTCCATAACAAATATCGTCCGCAATTTTATCTGAGAACCCTTGATGTAACTGGTGAAATTCAGTTGCCTGATGGAGTTGAAATGGTAATGCCAGGTGATAACCTTACCATTACTGTAGAATTGATCTATCCGGTAGCTATCAACCAGGGTCTGCGTTTTGCAATCCGCGAAGGTGGCCGTACAGTAGGTGCAGGACAGGTAACAGAAATTCTGGACTAATCAACATAAGTGCCCGAAAGGGCATTTTTTTACGGGTGTAGCTCAATTGGTAGAGTAGCGGTCTCCAAAACCGTTGGCTGGGAGTTCGAGTCTCTCCACCCGTGCAGTAAATTTGGGTTTAAAATAAAAACAATAACCCCCGAAAGATGAAAAAAGTAGTATTATATTTTCAGGATGTTTACAACGAAATGATATATAAGGTTTCGTGGCCTTCATGGTCTGAACTTCAGGGTAGTTCAATTGTAGTAATGACTGCTTCCTTAATTATTGCAATGATCATATTCCTGATGGACATTTCATTCAGAAATATTATGGAGCTTATTTACAGTATCCTTTATTAATTGACAAAAATACCAGCGATTAAGATGGAAAAGAAATGGTATGTTGTCAGGGCGATTGCCGGTAAAGAAAAAAAAGTAAAGGAACTGATAGAAAGCGAAATAGTCCACAGAAATCTTCAGGATTATATATCCCAGGTATTAATTCCCAGCGAACGGATTTACCAGATTAGAGGAGGTAAAAAAGTGAGCAAGGAAAGAAATTTTTTCCCCGGATATGTATTGATTGAAGCTGCGCTAATAGGCGAAATACCTCATTTAATCAAAAACATGAGCAATGTGATTGGTTTTTTGGGAACAAAAGGTGGCGAACCAGTACCCATGCGTCCGGCCGAAGTAAACCGGATTCTGGGAAAGGTGGACGAACTAGCCGAAAGCGAAGAAGAACTGGGTATTCCATTTATTGTGGGTGAAACAGTGAAGGTGATTGACGGGCCTTTTAATGGCTTTAGCGGTGTGATTGAAGAAGTTAATGATGAAAAGAAAAAACTGAAAGTCATTGTTAAAATTTTCGGACGAAAAACTCCGCTGGAGTTGAGTTTTATGCAAGTTGTAAAGGAGTAATTACAATCAATTTAGTAAAGATTTATGGCTAAAGAAGTAGTAGGCGTAATTAAGTTGCAGATCAAAGGCGGGCAGGCTAATCCTTCGCCCCCGGTAGGTCCTGCACTTGGTTCAAAAGGCCTTAACATTATGGAGTTCTGCAAGCAGTTTAATGCCAGAACCCAAAATAGCATGGGCAAGTTACTGCCTGTTGTTATTACTATTTACACCGACAAATCATACGATTTTGTCGTAAAACGGCCACCGGTTGCTGTGCAACTTATTGAAGCATCGAAAGTAAAAGGAGGTTCACCAGAGCCCAACCGTAATAAGGTAGGTTCGGTAAACTGGGATCAGATCAAGGCCATTGCCGAAGAGAAGATGCCCGATTTAAATGCTTTTACCCTCGAAGCTGCAATGCGTATGGTAGCAGGTACCGCACGTAGTATGGGTATCACCGTTACAGGTGTCTCCCCTTTTAAAAATTAACTTAAAACATCAGTTATACGATGGCTAAACTAACAAAAAATCAGAAAACTGCTTTACAGAAAATTGAGCCGGGTAAACTGTATAAATTAACCGAAGCATCTGAAATGGTAAAATCTATCAACTATACCAAATTCGATTCTTCTGTTGATTTAGATGTTCGGTTAGGTGTTGACCCCCGAAAAGCCAATCAAATGGTTCGTGGCATTGTTACTTTACCTCACGGGACAGGAAAAGTAAAACGAGTACTCGTTTTATGTACCCCCGAAAAGGAAGAAGAAGCAAAAGCTGCAGGAGCCGATTATGTTGGCCTGGATGAGTATATCGAAAAGATTAAAGGTGGTTGGACCGATGTCGATGTCATTATTACCATGCCATCGGTGATGGGAAAAATTGGTGCCCTTGGACGCATTCTTGGTCCGCGCGGTTTGATGCCAAACCCCAAAACCGGTACTGTTACCATGGAAATTGGTAACGCTGTTAAAGATGTTAAGCTCGGAAAAATCGATTTTAAAGTCGATAAATACGGTATTGTTCATAGTTCGATCGGTAAAATTTCTTTTACTCCACAGCAGTTAACAGAAAATGCCCGTGAACTAATCTCTACGATCATTAAATTGAAACCCTCAACGGCAAAAGGTACTTATGTAAAGAGTATTTATATGTCAAGCACCATGAGCCCGGGTATTCAGATTGATGTTCGTTCTGTTGAAGAAAAAAACTAAAAATTGTAATCCACGAAAAAACGAACCATGAATCGAGAAGATAAATTAAGGATTATCGATGAATTAGCGCAAAAGATCAACGATGCTGCCCATTTTTACCTGACTGATATTTCCGGTCTGAATGCCGAGGATACCTCGTACATCCGCCGTAAATGTTTTGAAAAGGAAATAGAACTGGTTGTTGTTAAAAACACCCTGCTTGGCAAAGCCTTTGAAAAATTTGACGGCCGTTTTGATGGCCTGAAAAGTGTGCTGGCAGGATCAACCTCCATTATGTTTTGCCAGGAAAACAGTGTCCCGGGAAAATTAATCAAGGAGTTACGCAACAAATTTGACAAACCGGTTTTAAAAGGTGCTTATGTCGAAGAATCTATTTATATTGGTGATAATCAACTTGATGCTTTAGCCAATATTAAATCTAAAGAAGACCTGATAGGCGAAATTATTGGTCTCCTCCAATCGCCGGTCAGAAATGTTATTTCATCGCTTCAATCAGGAGGCCATACCATTGCCGGTGTTGTAAAAACACTGTCAGAACGTGAATAAATAAACAAAAATTAATAATTTTAAAAACTAGAAAAATGACTGATTTAAGAAAGTTTGCAGAAGAATTAGTGAACCTTACTGTAAAAGAGGTCAACGAATTAGCAGAAATACTTGAAAAAGAATACAACATTAAACCGGCTGCTGCTGCCGCTGTTGCTGTTGCCTCTACTGCCGGCGAAGGTGCCAAAGCTCAGGAAAAAACCGCTTTTGATGTAATCTTAAAAAGCCCTGGTGCCCAGAAGTTACAAATCGTTAAACTGGTGAAGGAACTTACCGGTTTAGGTCTGAAAGAAGCCAAAGAACTGGTTGATTCTTCACCTAAAGAAGTAAAACAGGGAGTATCAAAAGAAGAAGCTGAAGGACTGAAAAAACAATTAGAAGAAGCCGGAGCAGAAGTTGAAATTAAATAGTACGCTTCAGCCAATAAAATGAATGAGGTTTAGGGCTTATTAACCAAATAAGCCTTAAGCCTTTTTGTTGTTTTCTTTTAATTTTAGTTTAACTTTATCTTTTACGATATGTCCTCTACCCAAAAAATTAATAAGAGGATCAATTTCTCAGGAACCAAAAACCTGATGGATTATCCTGATTTCCTTGAAGTTCAATTAAAGTCATTTGCCGATTTTTTCCAAATTGATACTACTCCCGAACAAAGAAAAGAAGAGGGCCTTTATAAAGTTTTTTGCGAAAATTTTCCCATTTCCGACACCAGGAATAATTTTGTTCTTGAATTTATTGATTATTCCATCGATGCACCCAGGTATGCCATCCAGGAATGCCTTGAACGTGGATTGACCTACAGTGTGCCGGTAAAAGCAAAACTGAAACTTTATTGTACCGACCCCGAACATGAAGATTTTGATATGGTTATTCAGGAAGTTTATCTTGGAACCATTCCATACATGACTCCTAAAGGAACCTTTGTGATCAATGGTGCTGAAAGAGTTGTTGTTTCTCAGCTTCATCGTTCACCGGGAGTATTTTTCGGACAAAGTATTCATGCCAATGGTACAAAATTGTACTCGGCCAGGATTATCCCTTTCAAAGGATCGTGGATTGAATTTGCCACCGACATCAACAACGTGATGTATGCTTACATTGACCGTAAGAAAAAACTGCCCGTAACCACATTGTTGCGTGCTATTGGTTTTGAAAGTGATAAAGATATTCTTGAGATTTTTGACCTTGCCGACGAAATAAAAGTATCAAAAACCGGATTGAAAAAGGTAGTTGGACGCAAACTCGCTGCACGTGTCCTCAGGTCGTGGATTGAAGATTTTGTGGATGAGGATACCGGAGAAGTGGTTTCTATCGAACGAAATGAAGTAATTCTTGACCGCGAAACCATCATTGAAGAAGATCATATTGATGCTATTCTCGACTCAGGGGCAAAAACCATCATTCTGCATAAAGAAACGCATCTGCATAGTGATTATTCAATCATTTACAATACTTTACAAAAAGATCCGTGCAATTCGGAAAAAGATGCCGTTTTGTATATTTACCGGCAGTTACGTAACTCCGAACCCCCCGATGAAGCTACAGCACGCGATGTAATTGATAAATTGTTCTTTTCTGATAAACGGTACGACCTTGGGGATGTTGGGCGTTACCGGATCAATAAAAAATTGCAACTCAATACTCCTATTGAGACAAAAGTACTTACAAAAGAAGATATTATCCAGATTATCAAATACCTGATTGAATTGATCAACAGTAAGGCGAATGTGGATGATATTGACCACCTGAGCAACCGCCGTGTAAGAACAGTTGGTGAACAACTTTACAACCAGTTTGGTATTGGTCTTGCCCGTATGGCACGTACCATTCGTGAGAGGATGAATGTTAGAGATAACGAAGTTTTTACACCCGTTGACCTGATTAATTCAAAAACCCTTTCATCGGTTATCAATTCATTTTTTGGGACCAATGCCCTTTCGCAGTTTATGGATCAGACCAATCCGCTTGCCGAAATGACACATAAAAGACGTATGTCGGCACTTGGAGTTGGTGGCCTTTCGCGCGAAAGAGCCGGATTTGAGGTGCGCGACGTTCATTATACCCATTATGGCCGGTTATGCCCTATTGAAACCCCTGAAGGTCCAAATATCGGTCTTATATCTTCGCTATGCGTTTATGCAAAAATAAATCACCTTGGTTTTATCGAAACACCTTACCGGAATGTTGTAAGTGGCAATGTTAGGCTTAACGAAGATGTGATTTACCTGAGTGCCGAGGAAGAAGAAGAAAAAATTATTGCCCAGGCCAATGCATTGGTCGATGATTCGGGAAAATTTATCGATAACCGTATCAAATCGCGTTACGAAGGTGATTTCCCGGTGGTTGAACCCGAAGAAGTTCACCTGATGGACGTGGCTCCTAACCAGATTGCTTCTATTGCCGCTTCGCTCATTCCTTTTCTCGAGCATGATGATGCCAACCGCGCCCTTATGGGTTCGAACATGATGCGCCAGGCAGTACCTCTGCTTAATCCTGAAGCCCCGATTGTGGGTACAGGCATTGAAGGACGTGTGGCTGTAGACTCCAGAAATCTTATCCTGGCCGAAGGCGACGGTATTGTTGAATATGTCGATGCTGATGAAATAGTTATCAGGTACAGCCGCAGCGACGAAGAAAAATTTGTCAGTTTTAATGATGATATTGTTCATTATCAACTATTGAAATTTTTAAAAACCAACCAGAATACCACAGTAAATATAAAACCTATTGTCCGAAAAGGTCAAAAAGTGGTTAAAGGGCAGGTTATTACCGAAGGATACGGTACAGCTGAAGGCGAACTGGCACTTGGACGAAACCTGAAAGTTGCATTCATGCCCTGGAAAGGCTATAATTTTGAGGATGCAATTGTAATCTCAGAACGCGTTGTTCGTGATGATGTTTTTACCTCTATTCACATTGATGAATATATTCTCGAAGTAAGAGATACCAAAAGAGGTATGGAAGAACTTACATCCGATATTCCCAATGTCAGTGAAGAAGCTACCAAAAACCTCGACGAAAATGGCCTTATCCGGATAGGAGCCGAAGTAAAACCAGGTGATATCCTGATTGGAAAAATTACACCCAAAGGTGAAACCGATCCTTCCCCTGAAGAAAAACTGCTACGTGCCATTTTCGGCGATAAAGCAGGTGATGTTAAAGATGCTTCCTTAAAAGCAGGTCCATCGCTCAATGGTGTGGTAATAGATAAAAAGCTCTTTTCACGTGCCGTAAAAGATAAAAAAGTAAAAGTAAACGAAAAACCCGCCCTGACAAAAATTGAAGACGATTTTAAACGCAAAACCGATGAGTTGAAATCAAAACTTATCGATAAATTGTTTATCCTGGTGAATGGTAAAACTTCTCAGGGGGTCAGCGATTATTTCGGGAATGAAATTATTGGAAAAGGCAACAAATTCACCCAGAAAATCCTTCAGGAAGTAGATTATCTGAATGTCAATCCCAATAAGTGGACTACCGATAAAGATAAAAATAACCTGATAAAAGAATTGCTGCGTAATTATATGATCAAATTCAAAGAAATTGATGGTGATTATAAGCGCAAAAAATTCAACGTTACCATTGGAGATGAATTGCCTAACGGCATTATTCAGCTTGCCAAAGTATATATTGCCCAGAAACGCAAAGTCAAGGTGGGCGACAAAATGGCCGGTCGCCATGGTAATAAAGGGATAGTCTCGCGAATTGTACGTGTTGAAGACATGCCATTCCTTGAGGACGGAACACCGGTTGATATCGTTTTAAACCCACTGGGTGTACCATCCCGAATGAACCTGGGACAGATTTACGAAACTGTTCTGGGATGGGCAGGAAAGACCCTTGGGTTAAAATTTGCTTCACCCATTTTTGACGGTGCTACCCTTGAACAGATTACCGAATATACCGATAAGGCAGGATTGCCCAAGTACGGTAAGACATATTTATACGATGGAGGTACCGGCGAACGTTTTCATCAACCTGCTACTGTGGGCATGATTTATATGCTTAAACTCGGCCATATGGTTGACGATAAAATGCATGCCCGCTCCATTGGACCATATTCACTCATCACCCAGCAACCACTTGGTGGTAAAGCCCAGTTTGGTGGACAACGATTTGGTGAAATGGAAGTATGGGCACTCGAAGCATTTGGTGCTGCCAATATTCTGCAGGAAATCCTGACCATTAAGTCTGATGATGTGGTAGGCAGGGCAAAGGCGTATGAATCAATCGTTAAAGGCGAAGCTATGCCGATACCCGGAATCCCGGAATCGTTCAATGTTTTGCTTCATGAACTCAGAGGACTTGGACTCAACATCAGTCTTGATTAATTTAATTACAGGTTTAAAATTTAAACATATATAATATGGCCTTCAGAAGGGAAACAAAAGTCAAAAGCTCATTTTCCAAAATAACCATCAGCCTTGCATCGCCCGAAGAAATACTTGAAAGGTCGAGTGGTGAAGTGTTAAAGCCTGAAACGATCAATTACCGTACCTATAAACCCGAACGTGACGGATTGTTCTGTGAACGTATTTTCGGACCGGTGAAAGATTATGAATGTCATTGCGGAAAGTATAAACGTATCAGGTACAAGGGCATTGTATGCGATCGATGCGGAGTTGAAGTAACCGAAAAGAAAGTCCGCCGTGAACGCATGGGACACATCAACCTTACCGTTCCTGTTGCCCATATCTGGTATTTCAGGACTTTACCCAACAAAATAGGATATTTGCTCGGAATTCCGACAAAAAAACTCGATTCTATCATTTATTACGAAAGATATATTGTAGTAAATCCGGGGGTAAAAGCCGAAGAAGGAGTACATCAGTTTGATTTTCTGACTGAGGAAGAGTATCTCAACATTGTTGAATCGCTCCCGAAAGAAAATCAATATCTTGATGATAAAGATCCCAATAAGTTTGTTGCCAAAATGGGAGCTGAAGCCATTTATGAACTCCTCCAGAATCTTGACCTGGACACTTTATCTTTTAATCTGCGTGATCAGGCCAGTAAAGAAACATCGCAACAGCGTAAAAATGAAGCATTAAAAAGGTTACAGGTTGTTGAAGCTTTCAGGGTTTCAAAAACCACCAATCGTCCGGAATGGATGGTCATTAAAGTTGTACCTGTTATTCCGCCCGAATTGCGTCCTTTGGTTCCTCTTGATGGCGGACGTTTTGCCACATCAGATCTTAACGATCTTTACCGCAGGGTGATAATCCGTAACAACCGTCTTAAAAGGCTTATCGAAATTAAAGCCCCCGAAGTGATTCTTCGCAATGAAAAACGAATGCTTCAGGAAGCTGTTGACTCGCTTTTCGATAACTCACGGAAAGCCAATGCTATAAAAACAGATTCCAACAGGCCCCTTAAATCGTTGAGCGATAGTTTGAAAGGAAAACAAGGCCGGTTCCGTCAGAACCTGCTTGGTAAACGTGTTGATTACTCAGCCCGTTCGGTTATTGTGGTTGGCCCTGAACTGAAAATGCACGAGTGTGGATTACCAAAAGATATGGCCGCTGAGCTCTACAAGCCGTTCATTATCCGTAAATTAATCGAAAGAGGCATTGTTAAAACTGTAAAATCAGCTAAAAAAATAGTCGATAGGCGTGATGCGACGGTTTGGGATATTCTTGAAAATGTACTTAAAGGCCATCCGGTACTGCTCAACCGTGCTCCGACATTGCACCGTCTGGGTATTCAGGCTTTCCAGCCAAAACTGATTGAAGGAAAAGCCATTCAACTACACCCCTTATCATGTACTGCTTTTAATGCTGACTTCGACGGTGACCAGATGGCCGTACATCTCCCTCTGGGAAATGCTGCCATTCTTGAAGCCCAGCTGCTGATGCTCGGTAGCCATAACATCCTCAACCCGGCAAATGGCGCACCTATCACTGTTCCTTCACAGGACATGGTGCTTGGACTTTACTACATGACAAAAGAACGTAAAGGTGTTACCGGTGAAGGATTAAAATTTTATTCTCCCGAAGAAGCAATTATTGCATATAACGAAAATAAAGTAGACCTGCATGCAAAGGTAAAAGTTAAAACCCATGATATTGAAAACGGACAACCCGTTGTAAAAATGATTGAAACTACCATCGGTAAGTTACTTTTTAACCAGTTTGTGCCTGCCGAAATGGGTTATATCAATGATCTGTTAACTAAAAAATCACTCCGCGATATTATCAGCAAAATATATAAACGCTGCGGCACACAAGCTACATCGGCTTTTCTCGATGATATCAAAGACCTGGGTTACAAAATGGCATTTCAGGGGGGATTATCATTCAACCTTGATGATGTGATTATTCCCGAAGAGAAAATCCAGCTCATTGACAAAGGATTCAAAGAAGTGGATGCCATTAAAGGTAGTTACGATAACGGATTTATTACCAATAATGAAAGATACAACCAGGTAATTGATATCTGGACACACATCAACTCTGATATAACCACTATTCTGCAGAAGAAACTCAGTAAAGATAACCAGGGATTTAACCCGGTTTATATGATGCTTGATTCCGGTGCGCGTGGTTCAAAAGAACAGATACGCCAGCTTTGTGGTATGAGGGGGCTGATGGCAAAACCACAGAAATCGGGAGCTACCAGTGCTGAAATTATTGAAAATCCAATTCTTTCGAATTTTAAAGAAGGATTATCGGTACTTGAATATTTTATCTCAACCCACGGTGCACGTAAAGGTTTGGCCGATACTGCGCTTAAAACAGCCGATGCTGGGTACCTAACCCGCCGTCTGGTGGATGTTGCACAGGATGTGATTATTACCGAAGATGACTGCGGCACCCTCAGAGGGCTTGTAGCTACAGCACTTAAAAATAATGAACAGGTGGTAGAATCACTCTACGACCGTATCCTGGGGCGCACCTCAGTGCATGATGTTTATCATCCCAATACCGGTGGACTTATTATTGCTGCTGGTGAAGAATTTACCGAAGAAATTGCTGCCGAAATTGAAAATAGCCCGATAGAACAGGTCGAAATCCGTTCGGTGCTAACCTGTGAATCGAAAAAAGGGGTTTGTGCTCGTTGCTATGGACGTAATCTTGCCAACGGCCGTATGGTTCAGATCGGCGAAGCAGTGGGTGTCATTGCAGCACAGTCAATTGGTGAACCCGGCACACAGCTTACACTGCGTACTTTCCACGTGGGTGGTACCGCATCAAGCATTATTGCCGAATCGAATATAAAATCGGCATACGATGGTATTGCTGAAATTGATGAATTGCGAACCGTTGAATATACTGATGACAAAGGGGTTAAATCAGAAATTGTAATTGGCCGTCTTGCTGAAATAAGGATCCTGGACAAAAATACCCGCATTGCACTTACTACACAAAGCATTCCGTATGGTTCAAAATTATATGTCAAATCGGGCGACATGGTAAGCCGGGGACAAATGATTTGCGAATGGGATGCCTATAATGCTGTCATAATATCAGAAGTAGCCGGTAAAGTATCGTTTCAGAATGTGATTGAAGGCATAACTTTCCGCGAAGAGGCTGATGAACAGACAGGCTACCGTGAGAAGGTGATTGTTGAAGCGCGCGATAAAACCCGTAATCCGGTAATAAAGATTATGAAAGGCGATGAAGCGCTAAGAACCTATAACCTTCCGGTGGGAGCCCACATTGCTGTAAACGATAACGAAAAGATTGTACAAGGGCAGGTAATTGTTAAAATTCCGAGAGCAGTGGGTAAGCTTGGTGATATCACCGGTGGCTTGCCAAGGGTAACCGAATTGTTCGAAGCCCGTAATCCATCTAATCCTGCTGTAGTGGCCGAGATTGACGGAGAAGTGAAATTCGGTAAAATAAAACGCGGCAACCGCGAAATTATCATTACCTCCCGTTACAATGAAGAAAAGAAATATCTTGTTTCTCTGTCAAAGCAGATTCTTGTGCAGGAAAGCGATTACATCAGGGCAGGTATGCCTTTGTCTGACGGAGCGATTACCCCATCCGACCTGCTGGCTATCAAAGGGCCTACTTACGTTCAGGAATATATTGTAAATGAAGTACAGGAGGTTTACCGTCTGCAGGGTGTGAAAATCAACGATAAGCACTTCGAAATTATTGTACGCCAAATGATGCGTAAGGTACAGATTGACGATCCGGGCGACACCCGTTTCCTTGAAAAGGAAGTGGTTGATAAACGTGAATTTATGGACGAAAACGATTTTATTTACGGGAAAAAAGTAATTGTTGATCCGGGTGATTCACAAACCGTTAAAGCAGGTCAGATCATCACAGCCCGGAAACTCAGGGATGAGAACTCGCTGCTTAAACGTAGAGACCTTCGCCCCGTATCGGCACGCGATGCTGTTCCGGCTACATCGAACCAGATTTTACAGGGTATCACCAGGGCATCGTTGCAGACTTACAGCTTCATTTCGGCAGCATCGTTCCAGGAAACCACCAAAGTACTTAACGAAGCCGCTATTGAAGGCAGAATTGACTACCTTGAAGGTTTGAAGGAGAATGTAATTGTTGGACATCTTATCCCTGCCGGTACAGGAGTCAGGGAATATGACAGGCTCATTGTAGGCTCAAAAGATAATCTTGAACTATTTTCAAGACCGGAACCCGAAATGTCGGCCAGCGAAGCATAAAATAATAAATCTACTATCAAACAACCGTTGTAATTTTATCAATTCTTTGTAGTTACAACGGTTGTTTGGTTTTAATCAATAATTAAAAAAATTTAAACCATGGACGAAAAAAATAAAAATCAGATCAGCATAGAACTTCCTGAAGAGGTAGCCGGAGGCATATACAGCAATCTGGCAGTAATCACCCATTCACCTACCGAATTTATCATCGATTTTATCAGGATGATGCCCGGTGTTCCGAAAGCCAAAGTAAAATCAAGAATAATTCTTACCCCCGAACATGCCAAAAGGCTTTTGTTTGCTTTGAAAGATAACCTTTCGAAATATGAATCGGTGCATGGGAAAGTTAAATCTCCGGAAGGTGGAGAAATGCCCCCTTTGCCTATGAATTTTGGCGGACCAACTGCTCAAGCATGATTATAAGCAATTAATCAATAAAAAAGGATGATTGGTCTAAAACCTTCAGGTATCTGATTGATTTATCCTGACAAATGACGTAACTTTGACAAAATTTAAATTCCTGCATATGAAAGCAAACCTTTTAAAATTATTATCCGTTGTAGCATTTTTATCGTTGATCGTAATCAGCTGCGACGAAAATATTCTTGACCTTCCTAACAATGAAGTTGACCCACGCTCTGCACAGGACAACTCTGCTGCTGAATTAAATGTTTCACGCGTTTTTGAAAATGTAAACAGTTATGGAATCAGCGAAGAAGGCAAAAAATCGGCCTTTACCGGAGAAATTGGTGTGGAATGGAATACCGAACATACCATTTTAACCCTCGATTATTCACAGGTTCAGGGAGCAAGCGGAGCCATTACGGTTGAATTCAGCCAGGCTTATCCAACCTATTCTATGGATGGTCTTACTGCAACCATTACTTTCAATAATTATTCAAACAATGGTATTGCTGTTGCCGGATTGCTTAATCTTACCATGGTACACGGCATTGGCGGTGACAACCCACCTCAGTTTTCCATCAATGTGCCAACTGATACATGGCTTACCCTTACCGAAGGAACTAAAGTGAGCAAATGGAACGGAACACGTACTTTTACATGGAGTGCTGGTTATACCACACTTTCTAATAACGCCGATGATGAATATCTGATTGGTGGTACTACCAATGGTATAAACCAGAATAACCGTCCCTACACCGTCGAAATTACTACTCCGCTGAAATACGTGGTAGCTTGCCAGTACGGTATTACCGAAGGGGTGATGACACTGATTGATAACCCTGGGAACGACCAGGTTTCACTTACCTGCAATTATGGCGCTGGCGCCAGTGATGCAGAATTTGGTCTTTGCGATTCATGGATGCTGCTTACCGTACATAGTGGTTCGCTTACTTATACAGCCAGAATTCACTTTTAATCAGTAAAATAACAATAAAATAACCCCGGTTTTTATACGGCCGGGGTTATTTATTTTTTTAACGATTTCTTTTACCTTTTTTATCACCTATTTTGAGAAAATATTAGTATTTTGTAACCAAAAATTAAAATTTATAAATTATGAGAATGAAAAATTACCTAATGATTTTGTGTTTCAGTATATTGGCTCTCTTCGCCAATGCACAGGTAACACTTGTAAAATGGACTTTTGACGACGACAACCTGGTTGCCGATGCCGGGATAGCTGCCAATGCTGCAAAAGCCATTACTGCTATAGGAACTGCACAAAACTTTTCTTATCCCGCCGGGTTAAATTCTACTCATTGCCTAAGCGAGACAGGATGGGATAATGGCGCTGATACCAAATACTGGCAGTTCGATTTTGTAGCTACCGGTTACGAAAACCTGACTATTTCTTCAAAACAGAAAAGTTCAAATACTGGCCCTAAAGATTTTAAAATTCAGTATAAAATTGGAACTGCCGGGACATGGACTGATGTAAGTGGAGGAACAGTGGTAGTCGCCAACGATAATTTTGTATTGGGTGCTGTTGCCGACCTGGCATTACCAGCCGGATGCAACGATCAGGCTTCTGTTTATATCCGCTATCTCGTTACTTCAACCGTTTCTACCAATGGCTCAACGGTTGCAAGTACAGGAACATCTCGACAGGAAGACCTTGAAATCAAAGGAACTGAGATTAGTGGCAGCGATGTTACCCCACCGGTATTTATTACCGGATATCCAAAAGCACAGTCAGTTACCAATACCTCATTCCAGGTGGCTGTTCAGCTGAACGAGCCGGGAACGGCTTATTTTCAGGTGCTGGCCGATGGTGCTACAGCTCCTACGGTGAATGAATTAATCACCAACGGAACTTCCATAGCCGTGGCAGCTGCCAGTACTACCTGTACTGCCGATGTTACAGGACTTACCCTTGATACTTCTTACGATCTGTACGTGGTAGCACAGGATGATGAAGCCACACCCAACGTGCAGGCCTCAGTTACCCTGGTCAATGTCACTACAACAGGTGGAGCCGCTTCTCTTAACCTCTTTTTCAGCGAGTATATCGAAGGCTCAGCCAACAACAAAGCTATCGAGATTTACAATCCGAACAATGCACCGGTCGATATGAGTGCTTATACCGTTAAACAGGCTTATAATGCCACCGGATGGAGTACATTGCCTGAATATAACCTTGCTTTATCCGGAACATTAGCTCCCCACGATGTATATGTATTATATGCCACGGGTGCCGACAATGCCATTGTTACACAGGGAGACTGGACAGCTGAATATGGAACAGCTACAGGGCAAAGCAAAATTGTTTATTTCAACGGGAATGACCCGATGGGTTTGTTTAAAGACGGTGTCCTGGTTGATGCCGTTGGTAACCCGACATTAAATGATACCATTCCATGTGCCGGTGTTCCGCAGGCTGGAAAAGATCACACTTTTGTCAGGAAAATTTCCGTAACTTCCGGTAATACAGACTGGGCTTCCTCAGCCGGTACCAACGCTGATAATTCAGAATGGATTGTGTATCCTGTCAATACTTTTGATTTCATTGGATACCATGGTGCCAGTCAGGCTGCTGAAATTCTTACATTTACACTTCCGCAACAGACCGGACCTGCTAACATAAACAGTGCCAATGCAACCGTTCAGATACAGGTAGGAAATGGCACCAATGTTACCGCTTTGGTTCCTACCATCACAGTTTCACCAGGGGCACAACTTTCTCCAACCTCAGGTGTAGCTACCGACTTTACAAATCCAAAAGTTTATCGCGTTACTGCCGAAAACGGTACCACATATAAAGACTGGACAGTTACTGTAACCGTTGCCGCTGTTAATACCGAAGCCAATATTTTAAGCTTTGTACTGCCACAGCAAACCGGCCCTGCTGAGATAAACACTACAAACCATACCGTTACTGCTCAGGTAGTTGAAGGTACTAACCTTTCACAACTTACTCCAACTATTACCGTATCCTATGGGGCTACCATTAACCCTGCTTCAGGTGCTATGGTTGACTTCTCTTCAGGCCCGGTAACCTATATTGTTACTGCTGAAGACCAGACTACAGTGCTTAACTGGAGTGTTACTGTCACAGTTCAGCAGATTGTTGTTACTCCTATCAAAACCATCCAGTTTACTGTCGATTCACTCAATGCAAATGCAACTATTGGTGGATCATCACTTGCAGATCAGATTGTTACTACCAGAGGTATTGTTACTGCTATTGTTCCAACCAAGGGCTTTTTCATTCAGAATGCTCCGGGTGCATGGAACGGAATTTATGTTTATACCATTGGATCAACCGTTGTTCCAACTCCCGTAGTGGGAGATGATATCAGAATTACAGCAAAAGTGAAAGAATATTTTGGTTATACCGAATTAACCACTGTTACTGCATTTACTGTTATTTCAAGTGGTAATCCTTTGCCGGCACCGGTTGAAATTAGTGCTGCCGAGGTTGGTGAAAGGTTTGAAGGTGTTCTTGTCTATCTGCATAATTATACCTGTATAAATATTGATTTTGATGCACATAATAACTCACTTTATACAAGAGGTTCAGAACCTGACACATTAATGGTTCATACCATGATGCTTTATCCATTCAATCCATTACTCAATAATTCATATAGTTTTACGGGTATTGTAAATTATGATTGGAATAATTTCAAAGTTGAGCCTCGTGATACAAATGACGTAGTTATTGAATCAGTGGTGAATAATCCACCGGTGATTTCGGGTGTTTTTGTTTACCCGGATCCTTATGAAAATGTTGAAGTAGGAGTTTATGCCTCTATTACGGATGATGTTGAAATCATTGAAAAACATTTCTTCTGGGGTCTGAGTGATGATAACATAACCAATGAAGTTGAAATGACTGAAGTTATGTCGGGTTCTTACAAAGCAATGGTGCCTGGACAGGCCGCAGGCGTAAGGGTATTTTTCCAGATTAGCGCTTCAGATATCGATACCACAGTTTATTATGTAGGACATTATGATGTTATTTCCGGAATCCATAACCCATCAAAAGTTCAGTTTGGATTATATCCCAACCCTGCTAATGACATGGTGGTAATTGATATTGCCGATGCTCAGAAAGTCAGCATTACCAATGTGCTTGGTGTTAAATTGGCTGAAAATGAAATCACCGGAAGAAAAACAGTGATCAATATTGCCAACCTTGCCAACGGAATTTACTTTGTAACCGTAACCGACCATGCAGGAAACAGTTCAACCCGCAGGTTGATTAAAAAATAAATCAGTTTTTGATATGTAAAAAAGGCTCCGCAAGGAGCCTTTTTTTGTAAATGCTCGAAAAGATTTATCATAGGGCCAAAGTGCTAAAGTGCCGATGTATTTAAGCCTGTTGATACAAGAAATTTAACACAACAGAATTTACAGCGGTACTGCATTGCATTTGATCTGACTGCTTTTTCCTTCAGTCAGTTTTTAATGATAAAGACTTTCCCATCCATCCTCAAAAATATTCTGAGTTTTGCAATGTATCTGTGTTTTTAGATATTCAAACCTGTAAAAGATTCATTAACTTTACCGGATATTGGTAAAGTGAAAAGTTAAAATCCATATAAATTAACATGATGAGAAACATCGTTTTATTAATGTTCATAGCTTTGCCTTTCTTGGGATTTTGTCAGAAAATTACCTGGTACAACATTGAACAGGCTGGCACCCTGAACCGGCAAATGCCGCGGAAAATCATCATTGATGTCTATACCGACTGGTGTTCATGGTGTAAGGTAATGGATTCCAATACTTTTTCGCATCCTTATATTTCAGGTTACCTGCAGCAGCATTTTTACCCGGTAAAACTGAATGCAGAAACGCATGATACCATCCGTTTTTTCGGAACTTATCTTATCAATCTTAATATTGGGCGGCGTTCAACCCACCAGCTTGCACAGATGTTACTCAGTGGCCAGATGTCGTATCCATCAATGGTAATAATGAACGAAAATTTCCAGGTTATGACAGTGGTGCCAGGGTACCTTCCTCCCGAAAAAATGGAACCCATCCTGGTTTATTTTGCCGAAGAAAAATACAGGCAGTATAAAACGTACGATGATTTTTTAAAAGATTTTAAAACCGGAATAAAATGAATTTCAGCGAATTGGTTTTAAAAAACCGTAGCTTCAGACGGTTTTACGAAGTCAGGAAAATTCCCGCCTCTGTACTGGAACAGTTGGTTTCATTGACACGTTTTGTCCCGTCGGGTCGCAATATGCAATTACTCAGGTATATTATTTCAAACCGAAGTGCTGAAAATGACAAAATTTTTTCAACATTATCATGGGCAGCGTATCTTAACGGTTGGGAAGGGCCTGAAAAAGGGGAAAGACCTGCGGCTTACATCATTGTTTTGCATGATAAGAAACTTATCGGAACTGTACAGGCTGATACAGGAATAGCTGCACAGACTCTACTTCTTGGAGCTGTATCAATCGATTTAGGCGGTTGTATGATTATGTCGGTAAAAAAGGAATTATTAGCAACATTGCTTAACATTCCACCTGAATTTTCGGTCGAACTGGTTATTGCCCTTGGATATCCGAAAGAAATCGTAGTGATTGACGATGTAAAACCTGATGGTGATATACGTTATTGGCGTGATCATAATAGCGTTCACCATGTCCCGAAACGTAATATGAATGAACTGATTGTTGCACGTTACGAGGAATAAAAATGATACGATGGCTGTTTTTTTGTTTGTTTATATGGGCTCCCCTTATTGTGCATCCGCAGTGGGTGATTGATGAATTGGTAACCGACAACAAAGGTAGTGCTATTTCTCAACAGGTTATCATCGCCAAAAACCGCCTGAAAACCAAATCAGGCAATGAGCAGGTTATTTATGACCTTAATAGGCAGTCCATCACTTGTATTGATACGTTGGATAAAGTATTTGCCACTGACAGCCCTGCAGTATATAACCGTTCTATGATTTCGTGGTTGAAATCTGAAATGGATAATGCGTTGAAAGCAGTTCCGGCCGACAGGAAAGCGGAATTTGCCAGCTATTACCTCCGTAACATCGCCTCGTGGGAAAGCAACGACTCTGTTTTTCCTGATACAATCTCTATTAAAGTGGTAAAAACCGGGAAAACCGAAAAAATTCTTGGGTACAATACCCGCAAATATGAATTATGGATAAACACGGTACTACGTTTTGAATATTGGATATGCCCGGTGATCAATGTCAGCGCAAGCATTGATATTGAAGGTTTTTATACCATGCTGGAAACCATGAACGGCCGTAATAATCTCTCAGCTTATGAAAAAAATGCTGATTTCCGTGCATTAATGAAATCGGGATACCCGATGCAAACCATCGACAACAACGATGATGTAATAACAGTAACAAGGGTACAGCAAATCGCAAAACTTAAAAATTTGTCGGAGTTTTCAATTCCAAAATCTTACCGGAAAATAACATTTGAGGAATATTTTACCCTGCATAGGACAGAGTAAGCCTATAAAAGGCTGGTTTATGGCAGCATTTCTTTCACTTCAAGCAGCATTTCCCTTATTTGTTGCAGCGACTTCACAACCTCGAAATTATTGATGGTGTCATCACGGTTTTCTTTTAGCTTAAGCTGGGCACCTTTCAATGTCATACCTTTTTCTTTTACCAGGTGAAAAATCAGGTGAAAATTTTCAACATCCTGTGGGGTAAAGAGCCGGTTGCCTTTTTTATTTTTTTGTGGTTTTATCACATCAAATTCCTTCTCCCAGAACCTTATTAGTGAAGTGTTTACATCAAACATACGGGCAACTTCCCCAATCGAATAATAGAGTTTTTCTATTTTTTTTTCTTTATAAGGCATGGCTCATTCCTTTTTAAACTTCAAAAAGTGTTATTTCGCATCAGCATAGGTCAAAGGTATAAAATATTTTTATTTGTTATCCTATTGAAAAACAGTTTTTGGTAACGTTTATTTAAAGTATATCATCAAAAAACCAATTTATTATTTACATCATTGAAAATGAATAATTTTGAACCTTCAGGCCTGCTTCAGGTGTATTTTGAAAAAATAACATTATGTTTGTGTGGAAGTGATAGGAAATGGTAGAGAAAATTATTGATAAAGCATTGACAGGCAATTATATAACAGTGGATGAAGCCATCGGATTGTGGGACTATGCTCCACTGCAGGCCTTAAAATCTGCTGCCCATAACTTACGGATGAAATTGCATCCTGCCATGGAAGTAACCTGGATTATTGACCGTAATGTGAATATCACCAATGTATGTATATCAGGGTGTAAATTCTGTAATTTTCATTGCACACCACTTTCACAAAAGGCCTATATTACCTCTGTGGAGCAATATCGCGAAAAGATATCTGTACTTTTTGCTTTGGGAGGACGGCAGCTTTTATTACAGGGTGGATTGCATCCAAAACTTGGGCTTGAATTTTATGAAGGTTTATTCAGGGAGTTGAAGCATGAATTTCCTGCGCTGAAACTTCATGCCCTCGGGCCTCCTGAAATTGTTCACCTTTCACATGTATCAAAATTATCATATCGAAAAGTCCTTGAAAGGCTTATTGCTGCAGGACTCGACAGCCTTCCGGGAGCCGGCGCAGAAATTCTGTCTGACCGGGTAAGAAAAATATTATCGCCCGGAAAATGTAAATCTGACGAATGGCTTGAAGTGATGCGGCAGGCACATACCTTAGGCCTTGTAACTTCTGCTACCATGATGCTTGGGCATATCGAAACCATTGAAGAACGGTTTGTTCACCTTGAGAAAATCAGAGCTTTACAGGCTGAAAAACCCCATGATGTACCCGGATTTCTGTCATTTATTCCATGGCCTTTTCAGGATAAAAATACTGAACTGGCTACAAAAATCGGCATTACAAATTGTATGACTGATGAAGATTATATCCGGTTTATAGCTATAAGTCGCCTCATGCTGGTGAATATTGCGAATATCCAGGCTTCATGGCTTACCGTTGGTATACCTGTTGCGCAACAGTGCCTGCATGCTGGTGCCAATGATATGGGATCGGTGATGATTGAAGAAAATGTAGTTTCGTCAGCCGGAGCTGATTACCGATGCGATGCAGCGGCAATGCAACAAGCAATAAGGGCTGCAGGTTTTATTCCCAGGCAACGCAACCAGCAATTTGAATATATTGAAAATCTGGTAAATAATGATTAAAAAACGTATCAAAAGTGATATTTGCCCCAATTGCGGAAACCCGCTTGCCGGCGATCATAATTTTTGCAGCTACTGCGGACAGGAAAATCATAATCCGCGACTGCCGGTTGGCAAAGTATTATTTGAGTTTGTTGAAAATAATTATAACCTCGATTCGAGGCTATATAAAACCCTACAGTATTTATTTTTAAAACCCGGGCAGCTCACCCTGGCCTACATTAATAACCAGAGGCAGAAATATGTTTCACCGGCAAAAATTTATCTTTTTGCCAGTTTTATTTTTTTCTTTGTGCTTAGCTTATCTGTCAGAATAACCAATCAGGTTTCGGTCAGAACACCTGATGAGAATGCCCTGATTCCTGATTCTGTCCGCGAAAATAATCTTTCAGTCAGTTTTGGAAGCAGTCATTTTTTTAGCAAGGCTGAATTAACAAATATGCTTAAATACCAACCGCTTACAGATGAAATCATCGATTCTATCTATCGTTGCAATGGTGTGCCAGATCCCGGATGGATGGATCGTAAGGTATTGAGGTTAAATCTGAAACTTGCTTCCGGACAGCTTACCCTTGGAGATATTATTTCGTCTTTTATCCGGAATGTTTCAACAGCTATGTTTTTCCTGATGCCTTTTTTTGCCTTTTTATCCTTTCTTTTTTTTATGAAAAAAGAGCTGTATTATGTTGATCATCTCATCTTGGCACTTCACCTTCATAGCTTTATTTTCTGTATTTTTACGGTCTGGCTATTGTTATCAGAAATATGGCTGTCGGGATGGATAATGGTGATATTCCTGCTCTGGCTTTCGTGTTATTTCTTCGTGGCGGCCCGAAGGGTCTACGGTTACCGTTGGCGAAAAACAATCCTGAAAGGGTTTTTGCTGATTTTTATATACAACCTTTTTCTTGTTGTTATTTTAGTTTTTACTTTTATTCTGAGCTTTTTAAGTATGTAAAACCATCCTATGTATAAAATGCATGCAATGTGTTAAAGAATGAATTACCGAAGAATTAACATCTTAAAAAGTTGTTTAGAATATCTGAAAGCCTGGCGTATACAGCATATTACTGAGCGCAGATTTATATTGATATTGAGTCTGGTAGTAGGCATTGCATCCGGATTTGCTGCTTTTTTACTTAAATCGGCTACATTTTATATACACGATTTTCTCACAGCTCATTTCAACCGTCAGGGCGGAAACTTTTTATACCTGGTCTATCCGGTAGTTGGAATTATGCTGGTTTTTCTTTTTGTAAAATACTTTATCAAAGATAACCTTGGACATGGTGTAAGTCGCATTTTATATGCTATTTCACGGAAAAGAAGTTATTTGCGGCAACATCATACCTATAGTTCCATCGTTGCCAGTTCAATTACCATTGCTTCAGGGGGCTCTGTGGGGGCTGAGGCTCCGGTTGTTCTTACCGGTTCGGCTATCGGTTCGAATATTGGCCGTTTGTTCAGGCTCGATTATAAACAAATCACCCTGCTGATCGGATGCGGTGCAGCAGGTGCCATAGCTGGCATTTTTAAAGCGCCGGTTGCAGGTATTGTTTTTACACTCGAAGTTCTGATGCTCGACCTCACCATGTCGTTATTGATACCATTGCTTATTTCAGCTGCTTCAGGTGCTACCATAGCCTACCTGCTGATGGGCGACAAAGTGGTTTTTTCTTTTACGGTGATAGAGCCATTTTCAATCGGTAATCTGCCGTTTTACCTGATACTGGGTATTTTATGTGGTGCCATTTCGGTTTATTTTACACGGGGTTCAATGTGGGTTGAAAAAGCTTACGGGAAAATAAAAAATCCATTATTGCGTTCATTATCAGGAGGTATTATCTTAAGCCTGCTGATTTATTTTTTCCCATCCTTGTATGGTGAAGGTTACGATACACTGAAAGCAATACTGAGTGGAAATGGTACGATATTGCTCGATAACAGTATGTTTTATGATTTGAAAAACCAGTTCAGCCTTTTTATTCTGATGATGGCATTCATTTTGTTTTTCAAGGTTATTGCCATGAGTTCAACTACCAGCGCCGGTGGTGTGGGAGGTGTTTTTGCCCCTTCGCTTTTTATGGGCGGAATTACCGGATATATGGTAGCTCTGCTGCTAAAGCATGCTGGTTTTCTGTACATTACTGAAAATAATTTTGCCCTTGTGGGAATGGCTGGTGTCATGGCAGGTGTGATGCATGCTCCACTGACCGCTATTTTCCTTATTGCCGAAATAACAGGAGGTTATAATTTGTTTGTGCCGCTGATAGTGGTATCAACCATTTCATTTCTTGTTATCGGATATTTTGAGCCACATTCGGTTTATCATAAAAAGCTGGCCGAGAGGGGAGAACTGCTAACGCACGACAAGGACAAAACAGTTCTGACATTGATGCGCTGCGGGCATGTTATTGAAAATGATCTCATAACGATTGGTCCTGATAAAACCCTCCGCGACCTGGTAAAAATCGTTTCACAATCGAAACGTAATATTTTCCCGGTCATTGATGAAGATAATGTACTGTATGGAATAATTCTGCTCGACGATATCCGCGAAATCATGTTTCAGCGTGACCGCTACGATAAAGTAAAAGCCAGCGAACTGATGGTTTCACCATTAGCAACCATTCATTCGCACGAGTCTATGGACAGTGTGATGGAAAAATTTGAACGTACGGGGTCGTGGAACTTACCTGTGGTTGATAACGGGAAATACATGGGATTTGTATCAAAATCGAAAATATTCAATTCCTATCGCGAAATTCTGCGATATGTTTCTGAAGCCTGAAATTTTTTCTGATTTTTATTATATTCTTATTTGGTTTTAAAGAACGAGATCACATCACTCAGAGCCTGTGCCCTCGCATTCAGTTCTTCCGAATTTGAGGCCACTTCTTCCGACAGGGAAGCATTTTGCTGTGTTATATTGTTAAGTTGCTGAACAGCAGAATTAATCTGCTCAGTTCCTGAGCGTTGCTCAAGTGTTGCTGATGAAATCTCCTTTATCAGGTTGGTTGTTTTTATAATTTCACCCAGATTCTGGTTCATCAGGATTTTTGCTTTGGACGAAATTTCTGAACTGTTAACCGATACGGATATAATATCGTTGGCTGCATTGCTGCTTCGTTCGGCAAGGCGGCGTACTTCTGCAGCCACTACCGCAAAACCTTTGCCATGTTCACCGGCACGGGCTGCTTCAACGGCAGCGTTAAGGGCAAGCAGGTTGGTCTGAAATGCAATATCGTTGATAATGTTAATTTTCTGTGTTATCTCATTCAGCGAATCCAAAGCAATATTGGTGTATTTTACCCCATCTTCGAGATTTTGGGAGGTTGATCCGGCAATTTTTTCGGTCTGGTTGGCGTTGTCTGCATTTTGCTGAATGCTTGCCAGTATTTCTTCCATTGAACTTGAGATTTCTTCAAGTGATGAAGCTTGTTCAGATGTCACTTCTGAAAGATTAATAGCACTGGCACTTAGTTGAGAACCCGATGATTCCAGCTCTTTCGAGGCCTGTGCGATGGAATCAATCATTTCATTTAGTTTAGTCGTTAGATCAATCATTGAGCTAGATAATCTTCCTATCTCATGGTTCTCATGGATAAACTTATCATTGACTTTAATCGTCAGATCGCCTTTGCTCATTTTTTGCAGGGTATTTATATATTCTTCAAGAGGTTTTCTTACCTTATCAGAAATCATTTTGTAAATGATTGATGCATAAATGATGAATAGCGGGGTAGTAATATAAGCAGGGAAAATTTTTGGGTATTGATATTTGAGATTCACAATTACATCGAGAAAAACAAAAGCACTGATGGTAAGGGTTCCTATCAGGTATAATATAGATCCTTTAAATAGGTAGCGCATGATTAAAATCCCTATCGGCAATGCAAATGCAAGTATTGCTATTATTTCAATCAATCCTTTCGACATAGTGGTATATTTTAAGTTTTGTAAATTGTTAAAAATAGTTAATGCAATATAATAAAAATAAATAATTGATAATCAAATACCATTTTTTTTTTGATGGTTTTAAGGTCGGGTTCAACGAAGTGAAAAACGATATTTGAGTTCCCTAATATTTATAAAAGTTGAATTTGTTATACATAACCTGTAGTCGTTTCATATAAAAAATAAGCTGTACCAGGAAAAGGTACAGCTTATTATGCAATCTGTTGAATATTTTTATGGAAATACTATACCCGGATATTCATTGGGGTTAACAGTCGGAAGGGATGATTTATATTTTTGATTAATGGCTTCGATAAAATAATTGGCCGTAATGGCATAACCCTGTCCTGTAAGGTGAATCCCGTCGAGTGAGAACAAATTGCCGGTAACAAATTTCACACTGTACCCTTTTCCGTCAATCCGGAGGCCGTTTTGAGCAATCTGGGTCAGCCTGGAATGAAAATCAACAAAAGCCAGGTCGTAATCTGTGGCAGCATCTTCAATAATTGTATTAAAGGCAACAATGGCAGCGTTAATATTGGCAATTTCAACCGTATCGAGCACATAATAATGAGGAATGGGTTTTTGGGTTCCCCATCCTGCACATTTTAATGAATCGCCCGGAGTAGTAAGCAAAAGAATTTCGTTGGCTTTGATTTGTCTGAACTGGTAAGGAGCAGGCCGTGCCAGGTCCTGAATAACCCAGAAGTTTGATCCTTCTGCAAAGCTAATTCCCAAAGCTCCATTTCCATAGGCAGCATTTAAAGCAGCAGCATTTTCAGCGGTGAGCGTCAGGCCTTTCGGAGAAACGGTTGTAAAGAACGGGCAAACTGTAATTGGGGGTATATTGGCAATGACTCCTTTTGCGCCTCCTGCAGTAAGAGAATCAAGCACCATGTGTAAATAGGTATTGAATGCTACCGAAGAAGTAATCACCTCATTGGCAGGGTTGTTTTCGCCACCATAAATGGCGTAGCCCAATACATCGTTGTTGCCGATCCACAATGAGAAAAAGGTTGGACTTTGTGATTTGTATTCACGCACAAGGCTTGAAGTAGCAGGGTTGGTGGCAAAACGTCCGTAATAAGGATTTAACATACCATAGCCAGCAGCCAGTAAATGTGATACTTTAGCACCCGGAACACCAAGGTTCTGAAAAGGGCCGGTTCCATCGGCCTGGGTAAAATTGCGGCTGTCGGGTGTTCCGTACGCTGTTTTTGGAGAAAGTCCTGGTTTACCTGTACAATCGGTAACAATATCAAGGATTTTTTTCTTTCCGAATCCCAGTTCATCAAACATAAGGGGAATTTTAAAATCACCCTGCAACCCTGCCAGTTTCATTTGCGAAGCAATGATGGCCGGATACGAATTCAGCTGTGAGTTACGGTACAGATCGCCATCGGCATATCCAGCGGTAAGGCTGTTGCCCATGGCGATATATTTTGTAAAATCGGCATCGCCGTGCGAGGGGGAAAATAGTTCGACTTCCGGTTCGCATGAAAATACAAACAACGCGACGACAAACAGGAATATAATTTTGATTTTCATAGCTTTTGAGTTTTAAATATTAAAATTGATAACTGACACCCAATCCGAAAATATAAGCCCTGGAGTTATAGGTACCTTCCAGTGTGGCATCGGGCGTAATATAACCTGCCTTGCGTTCAAGTGCCCTGATATGTAGCAGGGATACATCGACACTTAAATTCTTTATGGGTACAAATGAAGCACCGCACGAAAGGCCTATTTTGTCAGCACCCGGGGTTTCAGGGCTTAACAGGTCGTCCTGAATGGGGGTATTGTCGAAATATGCACCTGCCCTGACAGTGATTTTTTCATTGACCATATATTGTCCACCAAGCCTGTAAATGAGCGTGTTTTCCCATTTTCTTGGGTTGCGCGAATCGGCAAGATTCACTGTATTGGTTTTAAAATCAAAGCATAATGAATCATAAGCCGACCACCCGACATAATTTACATCAACGGCAACAGTAAGTTTATCGGTAGCCATATACGATGCGCCGATATTCAGATTTGAAGGGAACGGGAGTTCAGCATCAAATTTATTTGAGGCCGGAAAATAGATGCTTAATATACCGGGGGTTTTAAAAGTGGCATCGCCATCTTTCAGTTTGTTTGTCATTTTGGTGCGATAGCTGATACCGATGTTCAGTTTTTCCATTGGCCTGATATGAACACCAATATTTGCTCCCATCGAAGTGGTTTTTCCTTTAAGGGTAACGCTGCCTTCGCTGGTAGCATCTTCAAAAGGAAGTGCCTTGCTCAGTTCAACCGAACTTATTGCATACATAAACCCGGCTCCTATGCTAACCTGGTCCATAATTTTAAATGCAACTGTGGGTTGAATGATAAATGCTTTCATCGTAATATCCTTAATCAGGTAGCGGCCTTTCCATCCGTCTTCCCATTTCAGGCTGTTTCCATATGGAGTGGTAATTCCGATACCAGCAACAAGTTTGTCAGTAATTTTACCTGCTGCATATAAATAAAGAGGTGTTCCGAGGGGATTTTCGGTGTGCGCCGAATACCTTTCCGGTGCGTTAGCTTCATAAGTATTGAAGGATCTGAGCAGATGAACACCGCCTTCAAAACTGTATTTGCCGGTCATAAAAGGCAAACTTCCCGGATTGAAATGGATGCTGCTGGATCCAAATGCCATGGATGTTCCTGCATGCCCCATGCCTACCTGTTTGGTTCCCTGCAGATTAACCTGGTATCCTTCGGCAAAAAGCTGTGAAACCATGAAACCTGCCAACAAGAATGAAAGTAATATTTTTCTCATATCTTTTTGTTTTAATAATTCAATGCTAATATAATCATTATCGATAAAAAATTCATAAATCGTTCGTTTTTATTTTTTTAGCGGTTTTTGACTATTTTGTTCAAAAAGTTTAATCATTGTTTTTCAAGAATATAAAATTTGTTTTTAAGGTGTGTTAATTTAATATAAATCATTATTTTTTTTAATTTTAAAGTTTTGGGCCAGTTAATCCATTTTAAAAACGGTATGAAATATACAACTCATAACGATCTTAGCCAATTGTTTCAAAACCTGATAAGTGAAATTAAAGATGTTCTTGCATTGATTGCCAATCAGCCCGATGAGCCAAATGTTCACCGTTTCAGGGTACTGGCAAAGCGGGTTTTTGCATACAATGAATGGATCAGTGGTTTATATAAACAACATGGAAAGATAACCCGGTTAAAGCAATTTCGTGAAATATTCAGATATGCCGGCATGTTGCGCGAAATTCACATTTACCACCTGTTTGTTGAAAAATACAGCCAGCAAGGGATATTGCCGGATATCAAGGTGGAAAAAATGATGCAGAAAAGGCAGATAAAATACCGGAAGGCTTTTATAAAATTGATTGATGGCCATAGAAAAAAGATGAAACTTCCCGAATTAAAAATCAATCGCGAAATACAGCTGGTCAATCATACCGGATTTACTAAAGAACTCATTTCAAAACTGGAAAGTAAAATCCGTCTTTTATTGGAAGACAGCGCATCAGATAAAATACTGCATAAAATAAGAATTCTTGTAAAACGCATGGTTTATATTCACGAGATGAATGAAAAAGCCGGATACGGAACACTGCTACCTGCTACTTACTTCGATGATCTTGTACAGATTCAGCGCGATATTGGAAGATGGCACGACTGCCAGGTGATTTTATCCACAATTGCGAAACATGAAACCGAGGCAAGTATTTTTATAAGCACACTGTATGCTGAAATGGTTACCCTTCGCTCTCAGGTAGTTGGGCGTTTAAATGCTATATTATCAACAGAAATTTTATTTCCTGATAGTAATGATGATTTAATTGAATAAAAAAAAAACAGCGAAAGGGATATCCCACTCGCTGTCAATGATTTTTTCAATCCAAATTAACTTATTCCTATTAATTCATTTGTTTAACGATTTCCATACCACGCTGAATAGCTTGGATATTAAGTGGTATCAGGTTATGATGCCGTGGAGGAAGCGATTTCTGGAGGCCTTTTTCAACATTTTCGATTTTTACCACGGGTTTGATTTTAAGAAAAGCCCCAAGAATGATCATATTGAAGGTTTTAAGGTTTCCCATGCGTGCAGCTTCTTCAGCACCATCGATTCTGAAAATCCGGATGTCTTTACGTTCGGGGTGCCTTGTAATACCATTTGGGTCATAAAGCAGAATACCTCCTTTTTTAACGGTTTTTTCAAATTTATCCATCGATTGCTGGTTAAGGATAATGGCCGTATCGTATTCGTTTACAATTGGTGAACTGATGCGTGAATCACTGATAATGACCGTCACGTTGGCAGTGCCACCGCGCATTTCTGGTCCGTATGAAGGCATCCAGGTTACTTCCTGATTCTGCATCACACCTGAATAAGCTAAAATTTTTCCCATCGAAAGGACTCCTTGTCCTCCGAATCCGGCTATGATTATTTCTTCAGTCATACTTTTAATTTTTTTTACAGGGGGTTTATAAACCTTTTACCGAATCTTTCAGGTCGCCTAAGGGATAAAGCGGAAACATATTTTCCTCCATCCATTTATTGGCATCAACGGGTGATACTTTCCATCCTGAGTTGCAGGTAGACACCACTTCGACAAACGATGTCCCTTTATTATCACGCTGGTTTTCAAAAGCTTTTAGCAATGCTTTTTTACATTTACGTACTGCTGCGGCAGTTTGAACCGATTGCCTTGTTACATAGCTGGTACCGGGTAGCTGGGCAATTAATTCGGTGATTTTCATCGGATATCCGTTAATATCAACATTACGGCCATACGGGGTGGTTGAAGTTTTCATACCGACAAGTGTGGTTGGAGCCATTTGTCCACCGGTCATGCCATAAATAGCGTTATTGATAAAAATTACCGTTATGTTTTCACCACGGTTGCATGCATGCATAATTTCGGCACAACCAATCGAAGCGAGGTCGCCATCACCCTGGTAGGTAAACACAAAGTGATCGGGTTTGACCCTTTTGGTAGCAGTAGCAACGGCCGGTGCCCTTCCATGGGCAGCCTGCTGCCAGTCAATATCAATATAGTTGTAGGCAAATACCGAACAACCAACAGGCGAGACGCCAATGGTTTTTTCCTGTATTCCCATTTCATCAATGACTTCAGCCACGAGTTTGTGAACAACACCATGGCTACAACCCGGACAATAATGCATGACATTATCGTTCAATAATTTTGTTTTTGAATAAACCAGGTTTTCGGGTTTTATTATTTCCTGAATTTCTGACATAACTTATTTGCCTATTAATTTTTGTTTCAAAGCATCAATCACTTCAACCGGTGAAGGTATAATTCCGCCAAAACGGCCAAAATGTTCAACGGGTATTTTACATTCAACCGCCAGTTTGACATCATCAACCATCTGGCCTGCATTCATCTCGACCGTTAAAATACCTTTTACTTTGGTACTTAAAGTTTTTAATATCTGTTTTGGAAACGGGTAGAGGGTAATGGGCCTCAATAAGCCAACCTTAATACCTGCCTGTCTGGCAATATCAACGGCTTTCTGACAAATACGGGCTGATGAACCGAAAGCAACAAGCAGGTATTCGGCATCATTGCACATGAATTCTTCGTAGCGGACTTCATTTTGTTCCAGCTGATGATATTTTTCCAGGAGGTGCAGATTACGCTTTTCCATAATGGCAGAATCGAGCTCAAGCGAAGTAATTACATTTTTTTTACGGTTCGGTTTTTTTCCGGTGGTTGCCCACGAACCACAAAGACGTTCAATTTCTTCGTCGGTCATCCGGGGGACAAAATCACTGAGTTCAACTTTTTCCATCATTTGGCCAATAACACCATCGGTGAGAATCATGGCAGGATTGCGGTATTTGAAAGCGAGATTGAAAGCCAGGGCAACAAAATCATTCATTTCCTGAACCGAGGCTGGTGCAAGTACAATAAGATGGTAATCGCCATGGCCGCCTCCTTTGCAGGCCTGGTTATAATCGGCCTGAGAAGGTTGTATGGTGCCAAGTCCGGGGCCACCACGTACAACATTGACTACCAGGCACGGAAGTTCTGCTCCGGCAATATAGGAAATACCTTCCATTTTAAGGCTTATGCCGGGGCTTGATGATGAGGTCATTACTTTTTTGCCACACGAAGCGCCCCCATAAACCATATTGATGGCAGCAACTTCACTTTCGGCCTGTAATACTACCATCCCGGTTTCTTCCCAGGGTTTCCTTGCCATAAGGGTTTCCATCACTTCTGACTGGGGTGTGATGGGGTAACCGAAATATGCATCGCAACCACAGCGTATAGCGGCTTCGGCTATCACTTCGTTGCCTTTCATTAATCTTAATTCACCCATGCGTATCTTACATTTAAAATTTAACTGACTTTCATTTTGTATACAGTGATAACACTGTCGGGACATACCAGTCCGCAGTTTGCACAACCAATGCAGGCATCGGGAAGTGCCATATATGCATAGTTATAACCTTTGCCGTTTACTTCGGCAGCGAGTGCTATTACCTTCTGAGGACATGAAACAACACATAAGCTGCATCCTTTGCATTGTTCCACATCTACCACAATTGCTCCTTTAATTTTTGCCATATTTTAAATGAATAAGTTTATTATAAAAACCGGTTTCATACTCACAAATGTAGAAATTCATACTTAATAACCTCAATTTATTTATATGATCTTTAGCACATTTTTTATTTTTTTTCGTTTGCTGGAAAGTGATTACTAAAACTGGCCAGCCTTTGTTCAAGAATGGGTAATTGCCCGCGCTGAACCTGCGATACACAAGCTCTTAATCCTTGCTGCTGGCTACCTGTTCCGGCAAGCGAGATGGCACTGATTCCATAATAAAGAAGATTTTCAAGCAGTGTGCCACTATCCATACCGGGATAGGCAATCGTGAAATAAAATCCATCGGCTAACTGAAGATCAATGTCTTTGTCGTAAACAATATAAAAACCATACCGTGTAAACATTTCTTTCATAATTTTAGCTCTTTCGCCATATTCCCTGACCTCGGCTACAAAGTTAAATTTTCCCTGGTTGGCTGCCCTGAACATTGCAGCAAGAGCATATTGTGCCGAGTGAGAACACCCGGATGACAATGCATAAATAATCCGTAATACCACAACGTAGCCAAATTCCTCAGCGCCGAATGTATTCAAAAGTCCGCTGAATTTGCGATGATACAGGTCGTTGCTGATACAGAGCATTCCGATACGCTGACCGGCATAGCTGAAAACTTTTGAACTGCTGATAAGCAAAATATAATGATTGGTATACCGGGCTACGGTAGGCTGAAAAGGAGGTTGCCCGGGGACTGACATGTCCTGCCTGAAATCCATGGCAAAATAAGCAAGATCTTCTATCACTATGCAATCGTAAAGTGTAGCGAGTTTACCTATGATTTCAAGTTCTTTTTCGGTAAAGCAGATCCATGAAGGGTTATTTGGGTTTGAATAAATGATACAGTTGATATTGCCTTGTTTCAGATACGATTCCAGTTTGTCGTAAAGTTTATCACCCCTGAAATTGTATACATCAAACGATAAATATTTTTGCCCAAGCACCTGATATTGTTGTTTCTGAACTGGGAATCCCGGATCAATAAAAAGTGCAGTATCTTTATCCGGATTGGCTTTTCCACATGCTATAAAAGCTGCATATCCCCCCTGCATACTCCCGACAGATGGAATACATCCTTCAGGAGCAAGGTCGACATTCATAAAATTTTTAATGAAAGCCGAAGTTTCGGTTTTCAATTCCTTTATCCCGTCAAGCATTGGATAATCGGCAGCAACACCCTGCCTTAGCGCTTCAATTTCTGCTTCTACACCAATGGCAGAGGGTTTTAATCCCGGAACACCCATTTCCATCCGGATAAATTTCTCACCGCTTGCAGTCTGTATATTATTAACAAGGCTTACGATTTCACGTATTGTTGCTTTACCTAAATCTCTCAGACCGCTTTCGGCTATTTTCTGGCTAACGATTTCAGCATTTACCGGGGTGTTTTTCATTTTCAACATAATTTATGGGTTGAATATGGAAATGCAAATAATTTGTTACAATATTAGCATTTTTTATATAAATACCAAACATATTTATCAAAAAAAGTTATAAAATGAAAGTTGATTTTTTTTTTAGACGAATCAGCTTTCCAGGTGAATTAGTACGATAATATTAAAACCTATATCAATAGTTTGGTAAAAAGTGAATTACTTTATCGATAATTGATAATAAAGCATCAGGGAGTATTTACCAGTTAATTTCAATAAAAAAGGGTCATCCTTATTCTGGACAACCCTGATATATGGTTTTTGAAAATATTAGTTTGCAGTAGGTGCACCTACCCGTGTCATGGCGCAGCGGAAGCCAAGGTCGTCGGCTGAAAGTTTTTCATCGAGAAAGCGGCGGGTTCCGGGGACAAGCCAGTAGGCACGGTCTTTCCACGATCCACCTTTGTAAACCCTTGTATGATCGCTTACCATTGAGGTCATGTTATTATCATTAAAATTTTTCCCGGTATTATACATTCTTTGCGAACCAGGGCCTTTATTGGCATCTTCGTTGCTGTAATCAAGGCTCGATTCATAATCGCCATCGAGGAAATTGATATTGTCGGCTTTCTGGTAATTACGGCGTTCGAGGCATTCTTCTTCTTTTACATCGCGCCACTGGATACGACCTAAAGAATCTTTCTGGGCAATATTTCCTTCTTCATCACGCACCTGGGTTTGAAATACATTACCACGGAAGGGACGATATTCATCGAAATCTTCAAATGATAAGGGGCGGTAAACATCCATTACCCATTCGTTAACATTGCCTGCCATACAATAAAGTCCATAGTCGTTTGGCCAGTATGAACGTACAGGAACGGTGATATCGCCGGCATCGTTCAGATTAGCGGCAACACCCATCATATCGCCACGTCCGCGGGCAAAGTTGGCCATCATTTTACCCATGTTGCTGCTTTTAGGGTTACGGAGGGTATGTCCGTTCCATGGGTAAAGACGACGTTCAAAAATCCGTTCGTCCACTGAGTTACCAACATAAGCCAGGGCAGCATATTCCCATTCAGCTTCGGTAGGTAGCCTGTATTTGGGAAGGAAATAACCATCTTCGATGCGGACTTTTCGGGTATCTTTGTTGGGGTCGAGATCATCAAGATCCTGCCCAACGCGTCCTTCGTACTGACCGGCCAGATAAGCTTCCGTGTTAAAATTTTCTTCACCCTGCTGACTGGGGTCGGGAAGTAATATGCCTGCATCAATGAGAATTTTTTCATTTACCCTGTCTGTTCTCCAGGCACAGAAATCGTTGGCCTGAAGCCAGCTAATACCAACTACCGGATAGTCTTTATAAGCCGGATGACGGAAATAATATTCCAGGTAAGGTTCATTGTAGGCCAGTCTTTCACGCCATACCAATGTATCGGGCAATGCTTTTTTATATACATCGGGAAAATCGACAAATACACGGCGGATCCAGTAAAGGTATTCGCGGTAATCGATATTACTTACTTCGGTTTCATCCATATAAAAGGAAGAGACAGTAACCCTGCGCTCAACATTGTTCCAGTCGTAAAGTACATCCTGCTCGGTGCGTCCCATGGAGAAAGTACCACCTTCTATGAGCACTAAACCAGGGCCGGCATCCTGGCCGGCATATTCAACAGGTGATTGAAATCCGCCGTAATCCGGGTTGTTGTATTCCCAGCCTGTAACAGGCGATTTGGCTTCTTTGCACGATGTAAACATTACACCTGCTATGACAACTGCTATAAAACTGATGGCTTTGAATTTCATAAAACAGACGTTTTAGACACAAAAAAATTGAATACTACAAATATAATTAAAAAGAAATGAAATATACAAGAATTATTTAAAACGCAGGGCATAATAGTTTATTTTCTTTATTTCGTTCATTAAAGTAATCAAAATAAAATGTTGCAGTAATCTCATGTGCAGGAAAATACAAAAAATTTGAAACATTGGCCGGGAAATCATAACTGTACCCAATCCTGTAATTAGGCCCGTGATATCCTGCTGTCAGAATTACAGAACTGACATGCGCCGGATAATGCATCCTGAACCATAACCCTGTGGTAAATGCATCTACAATGAAATACATACCTATATTTACCTGGTTGTAAATATTTTGTTTCTGAATGAGCATGGCGGGTGAAATGGTAAAAATGTTTTTTCGTTTGCTGTTTTTGATATCAATGAATCCTCCGTAGTGAAGCGTAAATTTCATTCCCGATGCATTTATATCCGGATTGAACGGGTAAATTAAATGGTCAGCCGAAAAACCTGCATAGGTATCTCTGCCGTACAATAAAAATCCGGCACCAGCGTCAAAACCTGCATTATGCCTACCCTGGACCTGTTCGGGAGTCAGGCCGCTGATAGAAACTGCATTTACCTGGTACCGTGTATACACCGGTTTAATAGCACTAACCAGGGTATAGTGTCTGGATAGTTTTGTTTTATAAGCATATACAAAAGCATAATTTTGCTGGGAAAAGGTACCCATATCATCATAAAAAAAATGGGCAGCCAGTGCCGAACTGATTGCTGAAACCGGCATATCGGCCGAAAAGGTGTAACTGTTGAAACCACCCCATTGGTTGCGATACCCTGCCGAAACACGCAATTGCTTTGCTGAACCTGCAAATGCAGGATTAAGATAAATAAGGTTGCCGTAAAACTGTGTAAAGGAAATATCCTGTGCCATCATGTGATAACAAGACAGAAAAAAAATCAGAAAGAGTAAAATTTTTTTCAATATCACTATTGGACAGCGTTATATAAAATATAAATATAAACCAGATAACGTCAAAAATATTATTTATGCAATAATAAACATTATTCTCTGTTAATTTGTAATGAATAGATTAACCTAAATTTTACCGGAAATGTTCAGGAAAATTGTCATCTTTTTTATTGTAACACTTGTATTTTGTTTTGATTTTAAAGCTTTTTCCAAAAATTTTGAGGTATTGCCTGAATGGAAACCTTCATTTGAAACCGATGGTGTAAGATTTTTGCTTTTTACCGGTGCAGTTTATGATAACCGTTTTCCGGGCATTCCGTTTTATCATATAAATTTTGAAACCAGCCGGTTGATGGAAGTGGTTAGTTGCCGCATTGTCAATGCCCGGTATGAATCACTCAGCAGTGAAGACATGATTGTTGCCAATCAGCTTGATAAAAAAAACACAGATTTCAATTTTCAGTGCTGGAGTTCCGAAAGTCGTGGTGTTCCGATGGTATCTGTCAGTTTTATCCCTTTGCGTTTTAATGGATCAGGATTAGCTGAAAAACTGGTTTCGGGGACACTGGAAGTTGAATTAAAAGTCAGAAAAGTTAAAAAGGCCATGACCGCTTTTGCCCGGCAATCTGTATTGGCAAACGGATACTGGTATAAAATAAAGGTTGACAAAACAGGACTTTATTCGCTCACATTTGATGAATTGAAATCAATGGGTTTCAGTCAGCCAGAAAACATTAGGGTATATGGCAACGGAGGCATTCAGTTATCATCGGCCAACAGTAATTTTCATCCGGATGACCTCATTGAAAATCCCATTATGATGGAAAAAGGATCGGACGGGATTTTCAACAGCGGCGATTATATTGTGTTTTATGCTGCAGGCAGTGTAAAATGGCGATACGACAGCAACAGGCAAATGTTTCTGCACTCAAAACACGCTTATAATGACGATACGTATTATTTCCTGACAACCGCTTACGGTCCGGGAAAGCTTATGGAAAACGCTGTACAGGTCAGTTCGGCTGCAACCGTTGAGGTTACAGCTAATGATGATTTTGTTTTTCACGATAACGATGCACAGAACCTTTTAAAAACGGGGCGTACCTGGTTTGGCGAAAGTTTTGCACCTGGAACCGAACACAATTTCACTTTCAGGCTCGAAGGGAGGGTTCCGGGCGAACCCATTGAAATATATACCCATGTTGCTGCCCGTTCGCCTCATAACTACCCGAATTCTTATTTCACCCTGCTCGAAAAAAATAACCCGATTCAGCAAATCAGTGTTTCGGGAATCAATTTCAGTGTTTATTATCTTTTTGCTTACGATGCAACCAATAAAGCCACCTTAATAACCAGCGATGACAATGTACAGCTTGCGTTGCGATATAATTCGGGTTATATATCGGCAAAAGGATGGCTTGATTATATCTGCATCAATACCAGGAAAAAACTGGAATACCAACCGGGGCAGTTTATGTTCCGGGATATCTCCACAGTTGATTCGGGAGCCGTTGCCGGGTATAAAATTTCAAATGTGCCGGCATCATGCAGCGTTATTGATATTACAGACCCGTATAATCCGCTGATCATTCAGGCTGCTATATCCGGTGGAATTTTGACATTTAAAGCAACTGCCGATTCCTTGCGCGAATTTGTGTGTTTTGATAAATCAGAATTTTATAAACCGGATTTAAAAGGTGAAGGGACGGGGAGTGTTGAAAATCAAAACATACATGCTTCGGGTGTTTGTGATTATGTGATTGTTGCTTCGCAGGCTTATATCACTTATGCTGAGCAACTTGCTGATTTTCATCGTACAAAAAGCGGATTAAGAACCATGGTGGTTAAACCTGAACAGATTTACAATGAGTTTTCATCGGGAAAACCCGATCCGATGGCCATCAGGTTGTTGATGAAAATGCTTTATGACCGTGCTCCGTACGATTTTGACAAGCCACGTTACCTGCTGCTGTTTGGCGATGGCACTTACGATAACAAAGGTATCATCAGTTCAAATGCAAACCTGTTGCCAACCTACCAGTCAGAATCTTCATTATCAGAAACATCTTCATTTGTTTCGGATGATTTTTATGCCATGCTCGATGATACGGAATATGCAGTAACCGGCTTTGAGGATATCGGTGTTGGCAGATTCCCGGTAAATAATGCGGCAGAAGCAGCTTTGATGGTAAATAAAATATTGTCGTATTGCAGCAGCCAGACATTTGGCGACTGGCGCAACGTAGTATGTTTTCTTGCCGATGATGCCGATAATAACGAAACCGAACATATGGTCTATACCGATTTGCTTGCCAACAAGGTAGCATCGGTAGCCCCGGATATCAATATTGAAAAAATTTATCTTGACCAGTTTCCGCAGGTTTCTACCTCATCGGGCGAAAGGTACCCTGCGGTGACACAGGCATTGATAAGCCGTGTAAACCGTGGAACCGTCATGCTGAATTATACCGGTCATGGCAATCCTGAACAGATAACCCATGAAGCTGTCCTGACGGTAAAAGATATTTCCTCTTTCACCAATATCAATAAACTTACCCTGTTTGTTACTGCTTCCTGCGAAGTAAGCCGTTTTGATGATTTCAGCCGTGTTTCGCTTGGCGAACATTTCCTGCTTCATGGCAATGGTGGCGCGGTTGCTTTGTTTTCGACCACCAGGCTGGTTTATTCGGGTAGCAACTTCAATCTCAATGATAATTTTTGCGGATTGGTTGTTTCGCGTGATTTAAACGGGCAGGCACTAAGGCTTGGTGATGTGGTAAGGCTGGCAAAAATAAATTCGGGAGGAGCTGGCAATATGAATAAACGAAATTTCTGCCTTCTTGGTGATCCTGCCTTAAAAATCGGAATTCCTGAATTAAATATCGTGCCTGAATCAATCAACGGACAACTGATACAGAGCGGTTGCGATACCCTGAAAGCATTATCAAAAATTACTGTAACTGGTTATATTGCTGATGTTTATGGGAACAGAACCAATAATTTCAATGGCAGGATTTATCCAACCATTTACGATAAGTCATTTAATCGTAAAACCCTTTCAAACGATGGTAGTAGCCCGCTCACTTACCAGGTGCAAAACAGCATTCTTTATAAAGGGCTGGCAACAGTCATTAACGGAAATTTTTCATTTAGTTTTATTGTTCCAAAAGATATTCAATATAACTATGGTAACGGCAAAATATCATGTTATGCCGAAAATGGCACTACCGATGCCAAAGGAAGTAATTTTGACCTGGTGATCGGAGGGTTTTCAGGTGAGGAGCTCGATGACCAGGAGGGTCCGGAGATTAAATTATATATGAACGATGAAAAATTTGTCAACGGAGGAACCACAGACCAGTCTCCGGTACTTCTTGCCGTATTGTCCGATTCATCGGGTATTAATACTACCGGCAATGCCATAGGCCATGATATTACTGCCATCATTGACAATAATCGTCAACAGGTGCTGGTATTAAATGATTATTATCAGGCAGGTCAGGATAACTATCAGCAAGGTAAAGTAGTGTATAAACTGCCTGAAATGGAGACCGGCGAGCACAGGGTGAATTTTAAAGTCTGGGATATTAATAATATATCTTCTGAAAAGAGTCTCGATTTTGTGGTAACCGAAGCTTCAGAACCACTTATCAGACATTTGCTCAATTACCCCAATCCTTTTACCACACATACCGAATTTTATTTTGAGCATAATATGGCCAACCAGGATCTTGAAGTGGTGCTGGAAATATTTACAGTTACTGGCAGGATTATTAAAACATTCAGCCAGGTAATACCGGCTTCGGGTTTTCGTTGCGGGCCTATTCCATGGGATGGATTTGATGAATACGGCGACCGGCTTGGCAGAGGTGTTTATGTATACCGTCTGAAAATTAAAAGTACAACAGGCCAGTCTGTCGAAAAATATGAAAAATTGGTCATTTTAAAATAATAAATTTCAGTTTCGATTGTTTCATATATATTTGCAACATTTTTCAGTGATTTTTTACTGATTTTTTTTGTAGCGAAAATATTTTCAGGAAATTAGTTAAGACTAACGGTTTTTTTATGTTAAAAAATATCTGTTTTATTGTTACAGTTGTTTTACTGGCAGCAATTCCGGTGAAAGCACAATATATCGATTCAGTAAATTATATCGGTCAGGACATCAGGAGTATCTGGACAGCTGTTCCTTTTCTGGTGATTGCTCCCGATTCGAGGGCTAGTGCTATGGGCGATGCCGGGGTTGCTACTACGCCCGATGCCAATTCAATGCACTGGAATCCTGCTAAATATGCATTTATTCAAAACAATGCCGGTGTTGCCATTTCGTATACTCCGTGGTTACGTAAGCTGGTCGATGATATAAATCTTGGCTACCTTGCAGGGTATTACCGTCTTGATGAAAACCAGGTAGTTGCAGGGTCTTTGCTGTACTTCGACCTGGGAAGTATTCAGTTTACCGATCAGACAGGTAATCCGCTGATTAATTTCAATCCCCGCGAATTTTCGGTCGATCTGGCATATTCACGCAAATTTTACGATAACATATCAGGCAGCCTTGCCGGGCGTTTTATCAACTCCAATCTTACCGGGGGTATCAATAACGAAAATGCCAGGCCAGGTCGGACTTTTGCCATGGATGTCGGGGTTTTTTACACCGATAAAATGAAAATTAATGGAAAAGAGAGCAATTTATCTTTTGGACTTTTATTTTCAAATGTTGGTTCAAAAATTAAATATACCGAAGATAAAAAATATTTTCTTCCGATAAATCTGCGGTTGGGCAGTGCATTGAAAATGGAACTCGACAAATATAATTCGCTCATGGTTACTGCCGACCTGAATAAACTGCTTGTTCCGTCTCCTCCCGTCAGGGATGCCGCTAACGATAGCATCGTTAAAGGCAGAGATCCAAATGTATCAGTTCCTGCCGGAATGTTTCAGTCTTTTTATGACGCCCCCTATGGTTTTGAAGAAGAACTGAAAGAAATTATGATTTCTGTCGGTGCAGAATACTGGTATGCAAAACAGTTTGCTATCAGGGCAGGTTATTTTTACGAAAACCGCATCAAAGGAAACCGTAAATATTTTACTGCGGGTTTAGGTTTGAAACTGAATGTATTTGGTCTTGATTTTTCTTATCTGGTACCGACCAACAATCTTGCGCAGAATCCATTAGCCGAAACTTTACGTTTTACCATTTTATTTGATCTTGATGCCGTCGGCAACAAACAATAAGCGGATGAATTTCAGGGTTGGATTTGGTTTTGATGTTCACCGGCTTGCTGAAGGTGAAACACTTAACCTGGGAGGTATCATCGTCCCTTTCAGTAAAGGAACCGTTGGCCATTCCGATGCCGATGTACTGATACATGCCATTTGTGATGCTTTGCTTGGGGCTGCCGCTTTACGCGACATTGGAGTACAATTTCCTGATAATGCTTCTGAATACAAAGGAATTGACAGTAAAATTTTATTGGCCCGTGTTGCGGGATTATTACAAACCGAGGGCTATGCAATTGGTAATATTGATTGTACATTGTGCCTGCAGCAACCTAAAATAAAAGATGATATACCCCGGATGCAGCAAATCCTGGCCGATGTTCTCAGGATTGATGTTCAACAGATTTCTGTAAAAGCAACCACAACTGAAAAACTGGGATATGTTGGTCGTGGTGAAGGGGTATCGGCGTATGCAGTTTGTCTGATTTATAAAACAGATTAACGGCGGAAAACAGCTTCCACTTCATTGATATTTCCACCTGACTGATTGACATAAAAATGCCATTCGAGCAGCTGGTCGCTGTGAAATTTTCCGGTACCGTTGATAAAATAACTACCTATTACCTGACCATCCACAGTAAATGAACTATCGGTTGCAGCATAGGAAAAATACAACTCTGTTTCCATTCCTGTTTTATAAAAATTATTCACAAGGTAAACCCGGTCATTGATACCCGACTGGCTTATAACAGCCTGGTAGCGTCTGATTCCGCTCAGTGAACCATTTTCTTCCACATTCCATGTTCCTTTGAAAGTGCCTTTAGGATAAGTATTCAGGTCTTTTTCGCATGAAAAAAAACTGGTCAGGAAAAAAGTAATACAAAGTAATAACTTATATTTCATTAATATTGAATATGTTAAAGTAGACATTATGGGATGGAATTTAAAAGTTTTTCGTCAACCGGATTTGGCAAGGTAACTTTTAAAAGTGGTTCTGCTTTCATGGCCCTTTGAATGGTGCTGATAGCCCCGGTGTTTCTGGCCCAGCTGCGCCGTGAAATACCATTATTGACATCCCAGTGGAGCATCATTCTGATGCGCCTGTCGCATTCGGGGCTGCCATCGAGCAACATGCCAAAGCCGCCGTTAATCACTTCGCCCCATCCAACTCCACCCCCATTGTGAATCGAAACCCATGTTGCACCCCTGAAACTGTCGCCAATACAGTTCTGAACTGCCATATCGGCTGTAAAACGTGATCCGTCGTAAATGTTTGATGTTTCTCTGAATGGAGAATCGGTACCCGATACATCATGATGGTCACGGCCAAGAACGATGGGAGCTGAAATTTTTCCTTCCCTGATGGCTTTGTTAAACGCAAGGGCAATACGGATACGCCCTTCGGCATCGGCATAAAGGATTCGGGCCTGGGAGCCAACCACCAGTTTGTTTTTTTTGGCGCCTTTTATCCAGCTGATGTTATCATTCATCTGCTGAGTAATTTCGGTTGGTGAATCTTTCATCATTTCCTCCAGTACAGTCATAGCGATATGGTCGGTCGTGTCAAGATCTTCTGGCTTTGAAGAAGTGCAAACCCATCGGAATGGGCCAAATCCGTAATCGAAACACATGGGACCCATAATGTCTTGAACATATGAAGGATAACGAAATTGCCCGTTTGCATTATAAATATCAGCACCGGCTCTTCCTGCCTCGAGAAGAAAAGCATTGCCGTAATCAAAAAAATACATTCCTTTTTTTGCCAGTGTATTAATGGCAGCAACATGCCTGCGAAGCGATTCCTGTACTTTATTACGGAATTCGTCGGGATGGTCGGCCATCATTTTTACCGATTCTTCAAAACTCAGACCGGCCGGATAATAACCTCCCGCCCATGGGTTATGCAGCGAGGTCTGGTCCGAACCCAGGTCAACCTGCAAATCTTCGGCAATGAATTTTTCCCATAAATCAACTACATTGCCCTGGAATGCCAGAGAAACGCTTTGTTTCTCCGTTTTTGCTTTTCTTATCCGGGCAACAAGGGTATTAAGGTCGGTAAACACTTCATCAACCCATCCCTGTTCATGGCGTGTTTTGACAGCTTTCGGGTTTATTTCGGCAATTACACCGATTACTCCTGCAATTACAGCAGCTTTGGGTTGTGCGCCAGACATCCCTCCAAGACCACTCGAAACAAAAAGTTTCATTTCGTTACTTTTCCTGTCCTGATCAATCATACGTCCTGCGTTGAGTATGGTAATGGTGGTGCCATGCACAATCCCTTGAGGCCCGATATACATATACGATCCGGCAGTCATCTGTCCATATTGGGTAACACCCAAAGCATTATATCTTTCCCAGTCATCTTTTGATGAATAGTTCGGAATCATCATACCATTGGTAACTACAACCCTCGGGGCTTCTTTATGTGAAGGAAATAACCCCATGGGGTGCCCTGAATACATCACCAGTGTTTGTTCGTCCGTCATATTGGCCAGGTATTGCATGGTGAGCAGGTATTGTGCCCAGTTTTGAAAAACTGCACCATTTCCTCCGTAGGTAATCAGTTCGTGAGGATGCTGTGCAACGGCATCATCAAGGTTATTGCTGATCATCAGCATGATGGCAGCTGCCTGTTTTGAGCGGTGCGGATAATCATCAATGGGGCGGGCAAAAATTTTGTACCCGGGTTTAAACCTGTACATGTAAATACGGCCGTATCTTTTAAGTTCTCCGGCAAATTCGGGAGCTAATACCGCATGATGTTTGGGATGAAAATAGCGAAGTGCATTGGCAACGGCCAGTTTTTTTTCATCGGGTGTAAGAATTTCTTTCCGTTTTGGTGCATGGTTTACAGCAGTATCGTAAGGTTTCAACTCCGGCATTACATCGGGAATTCCCTGTAATATAGCTTTTTGAAAATCTTCTCGGGTCATCTTGTTATATTTTTATGCTTGTATATGACAACGGTAAAATTTAATACAATGTATTTTTATTGCAGAACAATTTGTTATTCTTCGGTTTTGTGGTAAATAACTCCTCTTTCGCGCTGGTAGTTTATGATGTAATCAAAGCACGACGGGTATTTTCCCAGCAATTCGGGGGTAAACAGACCCTGCTGGGTAAAAACTCCGTCAATGATCATCTGTGCAGCTGCAGTAGCGGTAAATCCAGTTGTACGTGCCATGGATGACATCATTCTTATATTGTCGAATTCATCAAAAAGTTCGTATATAATTTTTCGCTGTTTTCCTTTATCAGTCCCTTCAATAATGATGCGCATAATGGTAAATTCTTCCTCATCGGGGTCGAGTTTCCATGCTTTAAAAAGTATTTTCGAGGTATATTCAAAGGGTGAAACAGATGCATGATTCATTTCAATGGGCTCTTTTTCAAAAAAACCGGCCGCTTTAAGTGCCTGTATCATCCTGATATGACCCGGATAACGCAATGTTTTTTCTTTCATGTTCGGAATATGTGACATGGTATAAATCAACGATCGCAGGCCATCGGTATTAAATGCTTCAAGTGATCCGATCTGTTTAAATTCAACTATTTCCGGATCACTCATGGCGGGGCTGGTGATTACATTCCCGTTTTCGACAAATCTTGCAGGCCTGATGTATTCTTCAATCACATCGCAGGGAGAAAAAGGGGCCTTGTATTCAAACGGGAAACTGCGCATTCTAGGTAAACCACCTACATAATACTCAAAATTTTCGATCTTCATCAATTCGTTGTGATAACCCAGTATCAGGTTGGGCATGCCGGGCGCAACACCAGAATCAGTAATGGCAATAACCCCGTTTTGTCTTGCCAGGTGATCGAGCGGAAGAACATCTTCGGGAAGAAAGGAAATATCAATCAGGTTTTTTTTATTTTTAAGGGTGGTTACAATAGTCTGGTAACCTATAAAACCAGGTACGGCCGATATAACCAGGTCAAAATCGGCGATGGCTACTGCCAGTGCTTTCGGATTTGAAATATCGAGGTGTTGTGTGGTAATATTCTGACGTTTTGTGAGCATCGATAGAGCTTTATCGTCAATATCGACAGCAGTTACCAGGTTTTTTTTTGAAAGGTCAAGTGCAATTGCCCTGCCTACCATGCCTGCTCCTAATACAATAATCCGGTTCATATAAAATTTCTTAATTTATAAGGTGCTTAAAGATACAAAATTTTTTCAACCCATTAAATATTTATATGATTAATGTGGCAAAACAAAATATTTGCTGGGTTGTTTCATTACAAAACATATGTTATGGCTAAGATTGAAATATTTCTTCCGGCGATGGGCGAAGGCATCATTGAGGCTACCATTACACGCTGGCTTAAAAATGCAGGTGAACCTGTAAAAGAGGATGAATCATTGGTTGAGATAGCTACCGATAAAGTTGATTCGGAAATACCTTCGCCGGGAAATGGAGTTTTATCGGAAATATTGGTAAAACAAGGCGAAGTAGCTAAAATTGGACAAATGATTGCTATATTATCAACCGGAACAGTTGCTGAACAGTCTGAAAGTCATTCTCAGGTCTCCATTAAAGAAACAAAATTGGAGGAAAAAAATTTTCAAACCAAGCAAATTTCAATGATTCATGCTACAAAGCTACGTCAGCATTCAAATACCATTTCCGGCAAATTTCTTTCACCACTGGTTCGTCAAATGATACAAAGTGAAGGAATTGATATGCAAAGTATTGAGAAAATTCAAGGCAGTGGTCTTAACGGCCGCATCACCAAAAATGATGTGATATTGCACCTGGCGGGTAAAAATGAAAAAACCATTTCTTTAGATCAGCCGGCAATGACTGATCCTCAGATCAATACTGTTATTGCTCCTGTTGCTGCCCATAAAACCATCGCTGATGATCAGGTTGAAATTGTTGAAATGGATCGGGTAAGAAAGCTGATTGCAGCCCATATGGTCAGGTCAAAACAAATATCGCCCCATGTCACTTCATTTGCCGAAACCAATGTGAGCCATATTGTTGAATGGCGCAACCGTGTAAAGAATTCTTTTGAAAAACGCGAGGGTTTTAAACTGACCTATACGCCGGTTTTTTTTGAAGCAGTGTCAAAAGCTTTGATCGATTTTCCGCGGATTAACGTATCAGTCGACAATGATAACATTCTTATAAAAAAGGCGATTCATATTGGTATGGCAACTGCTCTGCCCGATGGGAACCTTATTGTACCGGTGGTAAAAGATGCAGCGATAAAAAATTTCAGGGGATTGGCACGTTCAATCAACGAACTGGCACTCAAAGCCCGTGCAGGAAAACTGTCCCCCGATGATATACATGGGGGGACTTTTACCATTACCAACCTTGGAAGTGCTGGAACAATGGCCGGAACACCCATCATTAACCAGCCCGAAGCAGCAGTGCTTGGGATTGGAAGTATCACCAAAAGTCCCATTGTAGTTGAAACCCAGCAAGGCGATTTTGTGGGAATCGGTTATACAGTAATTCTGTCTCTTTCATACGATCATCGCATTATTGACGGAATGCTGGCCGGACAGTTTCTCAACCGGATAATTTACTACCTGAAAAACTTTGATACTTCAGATTAAGAAAATTCATTTTCAAGGGTTTAATTTATTTTCGGGAAGCTCAAGAGAAGCAGGTATAAATTTGATTTTTTTTGGAACCAGGAAATTTGAGGTTTTTTTTGGTGAGCGTTAATAATAAATGGCATTTCCTGTCAGAGGGTGTCAATCAGTAAATTATTCTGCATGATTTTGTCAGCCGGCTCTTAATCAACATTTTTTCTGAACTAATTTATCAAATATCTTAATCGAAAGCTATTTAAATGTAATATACTGTATATCAGTAAATTTCAAATATACAACTCCCGAAACAACAGAAATTCACCTGTTTTTGTGAATAACTTATTGGTATAAAAAAAATAATAAAATTATATATTTGTCAGAAAGGGATTGAAAAGCTTTATATAATATTGAAACACAATAATCTGACCAGAAAATGGGGCGATACATATTTTTTCTGATAGTGCTCTTTACGGTTACGGGAGTAAATGCCCAGGACAAATTGTACAAGAAATATTTTGTCGAAGCCGGCGAATTTTTCATGAATGATAGTTACGACAAAGCCATACCGGTATATTTAAACATGATTTCAAAAGGAATGGGTAATTCGCATATCTATTTTAACCTGGGTTTTTCTTATTTGATGACTCCCGGCGAAATGGAAAATGCCATATTTTACCTTGAAAAGGCTGCCGATAATGTTTCTCCCGATTTTAAAGAAGGATCGGTTAAAGAAGTCCATGCTCCTATCGATGCAGTTTATTACCTGGCCAAGGCATACCGACTGTCGGGCAGGTTTGACGAAGCTATTCCCAAATATTTGCTTTATAAGTCATTTTTAAGTGTAAAAGATACGTACAATCATGATTACATTGCCCAGCAGGTGGCTACCTGCAACAATGCCAAACAGATGATGCAGCAGCCTGTAGAAGTTTCAATAAATCCTTTACCCCAATCCATCAATTCGTCTGATAATGAATATTGCCCGGTTATCAGCCATGATGGGAAATTACTTTACTATACTTCTGTACAAATGGTTTACGATAAAGATTATGGTGAATACCTTCCGTTTGCACTGCTTTTTTCGGTGTCAAACGATAATGGAAACTGGGCAAAACCTAAAGAAATGACGCAAAAACTGGGTTCCGACGGTAATTTTTATACGTCAAGCCTATCGTCCGATGGCAAAACCCTTGTCTTATATATCTCAGAATTTGGCAATGGGAATTTATTTTATACCGAAAACGAAAATAACCGCTGGTCACCTTTAAAACCTTTTCCCCGGCCAATCAACACAAAAAGTAATGAGACACATGCCTGTTTTACACCCGACGGAAAAGGACTTTATTTTATCAGCGATCGTTCCGGGGGAATCGGAGGAAAAGATATCTGGTATACCGAAACCGATGAAAAAGGTAAATGGAGCGAACCGGTAAACCTTGGCATGACCATCAATACGCAGTTTGATGAAGAAACGCCGTTCCTGACTACTGATGGCAATACCTTGTTTTTCAGCAGCGAAGGGCACAACAGCATGGGTGGATTCGATGTTTGTCAAAGCGAAAAAGTGGGTAAAACACAATGGTCGGCACCGGTAAATTTAGGTTATCCGGTAAACACCCTTGATGATGACTGGTTTTTTGTTCCTTTCAGGGGCAAATCGCGGGCAATAATGCCTTACACAAAATTTTCAGGCGAAGGCAGGTCAGATCTGTATGAGCTGATCTTTCCGATTCCTGAAGAACCCGAATTGCCTTTACCCGATACTTCACCAGTATTGGCTGAAACAAAAACCGACACGGCTGTGCAATCGCAGCCAGAAGTTATTCAGCCTGAAATTACACAATCTGAAGTAAATAATGTGCCTCAGACCAACACCGAACAGCCTGTTGTTACTGAACAACCTGCTGTTAGCCAGAATAACCAGGTTAATGAAACCAGTACCACTGAAATTGTAAATTCTGAACCTGCTGCACCAGTTATTCAACAGATTAAAGTCGTAGCCTCCATAACCCTGACTGATAACAATATCGCCGATGACAATTTCAGGGTAAAAGTTACCGAAGCAGGTTTATATAAAGGATCAATGACTTATGAAAACTATTCCGGCAAGTTTAGCATTTTGCTGCCACCGGGTCGTTATAAAATTGAAGCTGAGGGAGTAGGTTATTATAATGCTTCTGCTAACCTGACAATTCCGGAAAGTTATAACCGGCCCGAACTGGAATTGAATCTGAGGCTCGATCCGCTTTCTGTTGCCAGTGGTGAATATTATTCTATCAAAAGCATCTTTTTTGATTATTGCAGCAGTGAAATAAGTCGCGATGGCCAGGTTGAGATTGAAAAACTTTACCGGCTGATGAATGAAAACCCCTCCCTGTATGTTGAAGTTACCGGACATGCCGATTCAAAAGGAAGTGAACTGGGGAATAAAACAATTTCAGAACGCAGGGCTGCCAGTGTGGTGAATTATCTGTCCGAAAAAGGAATTGACCCCATGCGTTTTGTAGCTAAAGGACTTGGTAATTCCATGAATGTTGCTATCAATACTAATCCGGATGGCACCGACAATCCTGAGGGACGCAGTTATAACCGGCGTGCCGATATTAAAATACTCCGGTCAAACAACGATAAAATCAGCATTGAACCGCCTGTTGTTCCTGAACGCCTGAGATTGGTAAAACCATTGTACTATACCGTCATGCTGATGCAATCGCCAAAACCATTGTCACCGGGTTATTTTACCAAATATGCCAAAGACAGTATTCCAAATGTTTGGCTTTACCAGACTACTGACAATTATATCTATGCTGTGGGGCAGTTTAAATCAAAAAGCAGGGCTTTATCTATTCTTAACCATGCCATTGATGCAGGATTCAGCAATGCTGTCATTATCACTTCCGATGATTTGCAGGTAATGCAAACCCAGGCTATCGCCCGGAAAAAACTGATTCAGCATAAACCTAAAATGGCCGAATCGGATTTGTATACCATACAATTGATTGCATTGCGCAATCCCGTTGATCTGAAATTTTTCAACAGCATTGATGGAGTGAATGAATATAAAGGGAATGATGGCATTTTCCGCTATTATGTCGGACAGATAAAAGGACTAAAAGAGGCAAAACAGTTTAAAACCGAAATTGCAGCAAAAGGCTTTCCCGATGCATTTATTATGCCACTGAACAGGTATAAAAACTAATATTGACATGTTTACCAGTAATAAAGTACGGTTGAGGCCCCCGGAAATAACAGATATCGACCTGATATATGACTGGGAAAACAACCCTGAAGTCTGGATGATAAGCGATACCCATGCTCCGTTTTCGAAATTTGTGCTGAAAAAATACCTCGAAATGGCCCACCTTGATATATATCAGACCTGCCAGCTACGAATGATGATTGAAGCCACCGATACACCTGATGAGAAATACCCCACCATCGGCACCATTGATATTTTTGATTTTGATCCGTACCACCTTCGATGTGGCATAGGAATTTTAATTGCCGACACGAAATACAGACGGAAAGGGTATGCCGCTGAAGCCATCAGGCTTATGCTGGATTATTGTTTTAAGACCCTGGGTTGTTTACAGGTTTATTGCAATATACCATCAGATAATGTACCAAGCCTCAACCTGTTTCGTAAAATCGGTTTTGAAACAGCGGGCTGCCGCAGAAAATGGCTTAATTCTCCTAACGGATGGATAGATGATTTTATGATGCAGGTTTTTAACCCGGGGAAAAAATAAATTTCCGGTCAATTATCAATTTGATGCTTGATTTTAAATTGTCTGGATATTGTACCGGACAGGAAAAATAGCTTTAATCGCGGAAAAGTCTCACACTCAGGCCTAATCCTTTGTCTCCTTTATCTATTTCCACGCGGTTTTTATAGGCACTCATTTTGACAAACCAGGCTTTTTTATCACTCTCTTCGGTGGCAGTCCAGTAATAACCACTTGCCCCAAGGCTGTTAAAAGCGCCACGTACAAACCGCCAGCCGCTGAATAATCCTTCAAATCCGCTTTCTCCGCCCGGTTTCATTTGTTCATAAACCTCTTTGTCTTTTCCACCTAAGAATTTCATTAAAGTTTCCCATTCTTCTTTTGAAGGAAGATGCCATCCTTTCGGGACAATTGACCTTGCGGTTTCCCAATCGTACAGATATCCGTTTTTCACAACATTTTTCTTTTCCCCGTCATAGGCCCAGTAATGACCGGATGCCGGAATCCGGGCAAAATTTTCAGCCATAATAATCTGTGTACCAATTTTAACGATTTTATATCCAAGCCCGTTGGTTTCGTCGGTAAAAATGCCGTTTCCACAAACCTGGCAAATTCCATCCACCATATGGTGCTGATCGGTCCGGGTTTTACCACATTTCGAACATTTTTCACAATTTTTAATCCAATGGTGTTCAACATCGCGTGTTTTGCCACATTTTGAGCATTTCTGACAATCTGTTGACCAGTTGTGTTGATTTGGAATAGCCGAACCACATTTTGAGCATTTTTCACAATCCTCGTTCAGTATGTGTTGCTCATTTCTTATTTTTCCACAAATGGTGCAGGTGCAACCATCCCATTGATGAAATCCTAAAACGCATTTGAGTGACATATTTTTTACCTTTTAAATCAATATTATCCGTGCATAAATATAAAAAATCTGTCAGGATTGCAGATACTTCTGTTGAAATATTTTTCAACTTTTTTTCCTTAAATTCCGGTTCTTATGTTTCAATCGGTTTTTCCAGCCATAGAATCCCTTTATCAGTTACAGGTTTTTTATAACATCGGTTCGTATTTTCAAAAAGAAAGTTACTTTATTCTAAAAAATTAAACTGGCATTTAAAAATATACTCCGACAATCCTATATGCATTAAATCAGTATAAAATTAAAATATTGATGAATATTTTACTCATTACAAACTATTCTCATAATTAAGCGTTATATTACAAACATTCTGGTTTTGATAAATACCAACTGTAAAATCAGGAAATTTTTTAAACATTCTGGGGAAATTCTTCAGACCTTGCATTAATTGTTTATTATCGGTGCATTTTTTTTAGTCACCATAAATGATTTTTCAAATTTTTGTCGATAAAAATTCAGCATGTGAAATATAGAAACTGTTTATAAATTGAAAGGAAAAAATAAATGTACGATAAAAGGACAAGTGCTTTTAAATCACCCGATATGAAAAAAATGATTGAAGTTGTAATTGATTCAAGAACAAAAATTTATATTGCCCAGGGCATGGATCCTAAAAAAGCACGGAGCAAATATTTGTCGAAATTTAATTGCATGAAACCCTGAAGCATAAATGCTGAAAGAAAAACAAGCATTTAGCCTTAAGCAATGATTAAGTTGATTATAACGATTTCCGAAAAAATAAAATATTTTTGGATTTGTTAAGGTATGTTGAACTTTAAAAGTTTATTCATATTCTTCCTGCATCTGGTCTTCAGAGCGTCTGGTTTCTTTAGGCCTGCGGTATTCGTTGATTTTGTAACTGAAACCTATAAAAACGATACGGCTTTCACGGGTTCGTGTTGTATTAAGGGTAAAATTATCACCCCAGGAGGTATTTCTGTATTTTGAAGTTTTAAAAACATCGCTCACCCTAAGGGTAAGGGAGGCTTTTCCTTTGACGATTTCTTTTTTCATGCCCAGATCGACCGAATAGGTTTCTTTTGTTTTGCCTATACTTCCCATTTCGAACATCCTGCCGGGTCCTCCTCCCGCACCGGTTGAAACCACAGGTGAGCGGTAATTGGCCATAATCTGAAAATCTATACCATAGGGCAGATTCATATTCGATACCAGTCTGGCTGTCCAACTGTTACTCTCTAAGCTTTTTGCCGAAATGCCCGATCCGGATAACTGTGCTTTGAAATAGCTGAAATTTCCGGTTATTTTCCACCACCTGGCAAGGGGTTGCATCACTACTATTTCTGCACCCATGTTCCTGTTTTTATTGATATTCTGAAATGTAGTAAGTGCAATGCCTGTAGTATCCATGGTGGTAATTCGGGTAATCATATTGTCGGTTTGCCTGATAAATAATGTTGTTGTCAGGTTTGTCATACCAAATCTTGCCTGGTGGCTTAATTCTGCTGTGTTGGCATACTCCGGATCAAGTCTTGGGTTCCCGGCTGAAATATTATAAGGATCGGAGAAATTTTTAAACGGATTGACATGCATAAATCCCGGACGGTTGACCCTTCGCGAATAGTTTGCCTGCAACGCTTGTGTTTCACTGATGTCATATTTGAGCGATAAGGTGGGAAAAAGGCTGAAGTAGGGTTTATCGAACTGCATATCAGACGTTTTTTGATTGCCATGGGTATAAGCTTGCTCTAACCTTAGCCCTGCCTGGTACGAAAAAGCACCTGAAAATCCTGCATACATGGCATAACCGGCATAAACAGCAGTAGCATAAACAAAATGATTGGTATAATTTGCATCGGCTACCCACTGCTGCACAATGCTGTCAAAATTACTGAAAGAATAGTCATAATCGGTTTGCCTCCATGTGGCTTTCAGACCGGTTTCGAGCCGGCCGCCATTGCCAATTGGGCGTAAATAATCGGTTTGCAGGGTCAGTACATCTGAATTCATCAGGTTTTTGGTTTTTTGCAGCTGGTCACTATTGTGGTAAATCGGGAATAGTAAATCGGTTGATAGATCATTGGTGTTCTCTCCTTCATCTGACGAATAAAAAATATCTGCGCTAAGCTCATGTTTTTTTTCTTCAAAGCTGTGTTTGAATCCAAGGCTATATTCCATATTATGGCTGCTCATCTGAATATCTGAATATCTTTGGGTTTCTAGAATTTTTTCCGATAAATAATTTTTATTCTGATAGTTTGTATTTTCATTGGTTGCGAATCCTCTTAAGCCAAAAGTTGCCGATCCCGAAATGCGGGTTTTATCAGTAACAGAATAATCAAAACCTGGGGTAATGTTGCCGAATTGTCCTTTTCGTCTGAAGCTGCCATCCTGGGAAAGATAGGAAAGTGTATCGCGGATAACAGATTCACGGTCAGTGAGACTGGCCCCTTTCATGGCAAACTGGCGGAATGCACTGTTGATATATAAGTTTAAACGGTTGTATCGGTAGTTGAAATTGAGGCTTCCGTTGTATTTGTCTCCGGTTCCGGCATTTAATTGCAACATAGCATTATAGCCGGGTTCTTTTTTCTTTTTCATGACGATATTGATGATGCCCGACACACCATCGGGATCGTATTTGGCTGATGGATTTGTAACAATTTCAACGCTTTCGACCAATGAAGCCGGTATCTCATCAACACTACCTATCTGCGAAGGTTTTCCGTCAATCAGGATGGATACGTTTTCACTGCCCCTGAGGCTGACATTGCCGTCAATATCAACATTTACCGAAGGAATATTCTGCATTACATCGGCAAGGGTTCCTCCTTGTGCTGCAATATTCTGGTCAACAGTAAAAACCTTCTTATCGAGGTTATAAGTCATCATTTCCTTTTTTGCGGTAACGTTTACATCATCAAGCAATTTTGAGGCAGGCTGAAGTATAATTTCTCCAAGATTTACATCAGGAGTTTTCGGCGATACAAGCACACGTGGAATATCTGTCGCTTCGAAACCTAAGAATTTTACGTGAACTTTGTACATACCGTAAGGTAGTTTTTCGAAACGGAATTCGCCTTTCTGGTTTGAAATAGTGCCGTTTACCAGGCTTGAGTCTTTCATTTTATAAAGCGCTACACTGGCATATTCAATACCCTGCCCCGTGGTTTTATCTTTTACAATGCCCGAAAGGATACCTTCGGCTGGCATGCCCTGTTGTTTTCCCTGTGGCTGTGAATATGATCCGGGTAAATTACTAATTATCAGTAGTAAGGTAATAGCAATGTAAATCAAAAAATTCCATTTCATTGTAAAAACATTATCTTGTTGATAAAACTATATTATTTTGAAATAAATTGTTAATTTGATACTGTAAATTTAAAATAGTTTAATGAACTTCATTTTTTTCATTCAACAGCAACCATTTCTTTAACTTAAAAACCATTCATTTTGTTTCTGTCTTTTGTAAGTTTAGTAAATTGTATCATTGTATTTAGTCTGAAAAAACATTCAATGTTTAAAGGATCAGAGAATAATCTTATTTTTTATACAAACACAATTTTTCATTGAAAAGAAAAAAAAAATGTTATTTTTGTTAAACCTAAACCGGAAATATTAACCGTAAATAAGAAGATCAAAATAGAGCTATCAGGCATATAAGATGAGAAAAGGCAAATATATCAGTTATATTGCAGAATTTTGCCGGCATTATTGCCAAAGGCTGGTATTCATTGCCTTTTTGTTTATTATTCCTGGACAAATTTCCGGGCAGGGGTTGCAGGTTCCAATTGCCATTCAGGCAGCCCTGATTCAAAAGGTAATTAAATTTGACAATGCCATTGGTAACCGCACCGATATTGTGATGCTGATCATTTATGATAATGAAACCAAAATCTTTAAAAACGAACTCATTTCACAACTTCCGGCAAGTTATAAGATTCGTGCAGTACTGGTAACTGAACTTGAAGGTAACCTTGATGGTTGTGATCTGGCCTATATTATGCCGGGCGTACAATCATCGGTAAGCATTGTTAAAGCAAGAAAAATACTAACTATTACAGGATTATCAAAATATGTCGAAAGTGGTGATGTATCCATCGGATTCGGGCTGCAAAACGACAAACCCAAAATATTTGTCAATATGACATCATTGAAAACCGAAGAACGCATTCTGGCAGCAGATATACTCCGGATTGCCAAAGTATATAAATAACCAGGAAATGAATAAACGGCTGCTTTTTATACTGATTGTTTTCCTTTTCGGAGGTTGGTCCTGGGCGCAGGAAAGCGTTTATGATATAATGTCGCTCGATGAATTGCTCGATGTGGATGTCATTGTTTCTGCATCGAAAAAACCTGAAGATTTGTTTGAAGCTCCGCTTTCGGTTACCATCATCAAGAAGCAGGAAATTATTAAATCAGGGGCAACCAGTATCCCTGAAGCACTCAGGCTGGCTCCCGGTTTGATTGTACGTGAAATGACACCCGGCAATTATGATGTGCATATCCGTGGGTTTGATGATGTACTCAGAAATTCTTATATCGCTGTGCCATACAATAATATCATCCTGGTAATGATTGATAACCGCATTGTTTACAGTTATTACTCGGGTGGAACATATTGGGAAGCTTTTCCGGTTGATATCGACGATGTGGAACGGATAGAAGTAGTGCGTGGGCCTGCTTCGGCTTTATATGGGCCAAATGCTGCTTCAGGGGTAATAAATATTATCACATCCCATGCCAAGGAATACGGATCAAATGTTTCATTTAACGGGCAGTATGGCAGCAATAATACCACTGTCATCAATGCAGGGTATGGGTATAACCACGAGGATAAAATAAAAATCTCTGTAACGGGGAATTACCGCCACAGGGAACGGTGGGATGAGCAATATTACGACTGGGCCAAAATGAAATATACCGATTTTGACTCCATCAGCATGATGTTGCGTATTTACCGTGATTCGCTCGATCCGGTTTTTGTTACTTTCGATGAATTTAATGGAGGTTATAAACAAAGAAATGTTTCACTGGAGCATTTTGGTGTAAATGCATTTTTAGATTACAATATTTCGGAAAAAACAAGCCTGAATGTTTCAACCGGTTATCAAACCACGCTAAACCAGAAACCTTATTTCTCCGCTTTTTCTACCTCAATTGCCCAGCTCGATTCATGGGGATATTATGTAAATGCCCGATTTAAAACAGGTAATTTCTATTCTCAGTTTTCGTACTCATTTGATGAGCGTAACGGAGTATTCCCGTTTCATTCTGACAGGTGCAATATTGCCGATGTCAATATGGAATACGATTTTTCGAAAGAAAAATTTTCGCTGAGGCCGGGCTTCAATATCCGCCAGACCTACGCCAACAATTCAGGATTGATGAAAGACAGGCAGTTATATATGGGGTCGTTTCGCGACCGTTATGGCGATAAGCCCCGTGGAATGTTTATGCCTGCATTATCAATGCTTGCCGAATGGAGACCTACCATGAAACTCAGGTTGATTTCAGGTTTGAGATTTGATATTTTCAGTATTAATGATAACCTGTCGTTTAATTACGAAATTGGAGCCACTTACCGCCTCAATAAAAACAACATGCTGCGTGCTGTGCATTCAAGGGCAAACCGCGCTCCGTTCCTGCTCGATACCTATGCCAATATGAACTGCCGTATTATCTGGCCATTGAGTTTTTCGGCGTTTGGTAATCAGGATGTGACCAATATATATGCCAATACCAACTGGGGCACCGAACCCAATATCAAATACCTGACCAATCAGACCATTGAACTTGGATGGAGAAGTAAATTATCGTCCAGCGCAGATATTGATGTTGAGGCATTTGCAAATCGGTTGACAAATTTTATAGGTACTATGGTATACCGCGACCTGTATCCAAATGTTAAATATACCGGTGTTTTTCCAAGTATTACCATTGATTCTATCCAGGATGCCACAGCAAAAGTGAATATTGTATTCGATAATTACGACCTTACTGCCATTCAGTTTGGCCTGACACCGACATTCAGTATTAAATTGGGTAATAATTTGAAAATGAAATTATTCGCTACAATTCAGAAAACCACTCTTAAAGGTGAAACATCAGTCAATTTTGATACCCTTGAGTCATTAGGTTTGTTGGTAAACGATACACTTAACCATATTTTGCATATGTATGAAAGGGTAAAGATTAATCCCACACAGTATAGTACAAAATCAACCCCTTCGTGTTTTGGAGGTGTCGAAATCAATTATGCCCCAGGCGAGAGGTGGAATTTCAATCTCAATGGTTATTATTATTCTTCGCAGGTATATACCGGGCTCAGCTATGAAAATTTTGCCGCTGACCGTACCGGTAATTATGGCCATTTTACACATAAAATTGATGCTTATTTTATTTTAAATACAAAAATAACTTACCTGTTCAGATCGAAACTCCAGGTTTACCTGTCGGCCCGGAACCTTTTCGGGAAACATCGCGAATTTGGCTTTGCCGATAATATCGGATCAATCTATATGACAGGTATTTCATATAATTTCTAATCCTGGGATTATGGGCTTTTTTAAAAATTTATCCATTAAATATAAGCTGATACTGATTATTCTTGCCGTATCGCTGTTTTCGCTGCTGTTGGCAATTACCATTGTGATTATCAAAGATATTTCCGATCTGAAGAAAGAAATGATCAACAATGCGGTGGTAAATGCAAGGCTTGTAGCCGAAAACTGTAGTGTACCACTTGCTTTTGATGCACAGGAAAGTGCCGATGAAACGCTGAAAAACCTTAAAGCAATTCCTACTGTGATTGCAGGAGTGGTTTATACCGAAAATAATACCGTATTTTCGAGTTATTTTAAAAACCCCAACGATACAATCCTGGCACCACATCCTGCAGAAAAAACATATTACCGGTTTGAAGGTAGTTTTTTGCATGTGTTTGAACCTGTCCATTACGAGGATAAAGTAATCGGATCCATCTATCTTAAGGTGTCAACAGAAATGCTGACAGAAAAAATTACCAATTATGTGGTTAGCATTTTAATCATTGTTCTCGGGGTTTTGGTTGCTACTTACTTCCTGGCTTTACGTTTGCAGCGGATATTGTCGCGGCCTTTGCTTTTTCTGACCGAAACCACCAAACGGATTTCAAAAGATGCCAATTATGGTGTCAGGGTGCATAAAATTGGCAACGATGAAATAGGCAGCCTTGTTGATGAATATAATTACATGCTTGAGCAGATACAAATCAGGGAAGCATCGCTGACGCAACGTACTGTGGAACTTACCAATGCCCTTGATGACCTGAAACGTACTCAGGGAAAACTCATTGAATCAGAGAAAATGGCTGCTCTCGGGCAGTTGATAGCGGGTGTAGCGCATGAAATTAATACGCCACTGGGTGCCATCAGGTCATCGGTCGGGAATATTGCCAATACCTTAAAACCGCTGATGTCAGATTTACCGCCGTTTATACAATCACTTGCCGAAGATCAGCGGTCTTTGTTTTTTAAACTTGTTGATGCAGCACTTCTTAACCAGAATATCATTACTTCAAAAGAAGAAAGAAGCATTAAACGTGAAATACGTAATTACCTCGAAGATAAACAAATAGAAAATACCGACAGCATTGCCGATACGTTGGTTGACATGGGTATTTATGCTGGTTTAGATCCTTTTTTGCCCCTTTTTCGCGATCCAAACTCTGAAACCATTCTGAAAATGGCATATAAACTTACCGGCATGCAGCGGAGTACACAAAATATCAATACAGCGACCGAAAGGGCTTCGAAAGTGGTATTTGCACTGAAAAATTTTGCTCACATCGATCAATCGGGCGAAATGATCAAAGCCAATATTGTTGATGGAATCGAAACGGTTTTAACCCTGTATCACAACCAGATAAAACAAGGTGTTGATGTTACACGCAAATTCAGCGAAATTCCACAGATTTTATGTTTCCCCGATGAACTGAACCAGGTTTGGACCAATATTATCCATAACGCACTTCAGGCCATGAAACACAAAGGGAAACTTATTATAGGTGTTTCGCAGCAGAACGGATATGTAAGAATTGATATGACCGACAGTGGAAGTGGAATACCTCCTGAAATTAAAGAAAAAATTTTCCAGCCTTTCTTTACCACCAAACCGGCAGGAGAGGGTAGCGGCCTTGGCCTTGATATTGTAAAGCGCATTATTGATAAGCATAACGGGAAAATTGAGGTTGAAAGTGAACCCGGCAAAACTACTTTCAGTATTTTTTTACCAATCAATTGAATTTGAAAAAATATGAGCAATAAAGTGATTTTATGTGTTGACGATGAGAAAATGATTCTCGATAGCCTGAAAGCACAACTGAAAGATAAATTCGGCTCGCAGTTCGGCTACGAAACTGCCGAAAATGCCACCGACGCTCTCGATATTATTGATGAGCTTGCAGAGCAGGGCTCAGCCATTATTATCATTGTATCTGACTGGTTGATGCCTAAAATAAAAGGCGATGAGTTTCTGATTGAAGTGCACAGAAAATACCCGGGAATTGTAAAAATTATGCTTACCGGTCAGGCCGATAAAGAAGCCATTGAACGTGCCGAAAAAAATGCCAATCTGCTTCGATGTCTTCATAAACCCTGGACAGAAGATGAACTCGTTGACACCATTAAAAACGGATTAGTAATACTTGAAATGAATGAATAATGAATAAAGCATACATCTTATGTGTCGATGACGAGAAAATGGTTCTCGACAGCCTGAAAACAGAACTGAAGGACAAATTTGGCAAAGAATACCGGATTGAAACAGCCGAAAATGCGACCGATGCTTTAGACCTGATCAACGATCTGCTGACTGAAAAAGACGAGGTTCCGGTAGTAATTTCAGATTATGTGATGCCACTGATTAAAGGTGATGAGCTGTTGGGTAATATACACCAGATATCACCAAAAACTTTAAAAATATTGCTTACCGGACAGGCAACCATGGAAGGGGTTACCAATTCAATCAATAATGCCAACCTGTACCGTTATATTGCAAAACCATGGGAACCCAACGATCTTGCAATGACAGTTACCGAAGCCATAAGGAGTTATTTCCAGGACAAACAGCTCGAAATTCAGAATGCCCAGCTTAAAGAACTGAATGCCGGCCTGGAGAAAAAAGTGGAAGAACGTACCCGCGAAATTCACGAGAAAAACCAATTACTGCAGCAAAAAAACCTTGAACTCGAACAAAAAAACAAAGATATCACCGATAGCCTGTATTACGCAAAAAACATACAAAAAGCATTGCTTTCATCGGAACATGCACTGGCTGAATACTTTCCTGAATCATTTGTGTATAACCGGCCCCGTGATATTGTCAGTGGCGATTTTTTCTGGTTGCGGGGTTTTGAGGACTTTGTCCTGCTGGCTGTAGCCGATTGTACAGGTCATGGTGTTCCTGGAGCTTTTATGAGTATTCTGGGGGTTACACTATTGAATGAAATTACAACCATTGATTCTACACTGCCGGTTAATATCATTCTTACCAGGCTGAGAGAAAACCTGCTGGAAGCCTTGCACAAAGGACAAACCGGCAACGAGCCCAAAGACGGTATGAATATTGCCCTTTGCCTTATCAATATAAAAACAGGCGAATCACGCTATTCAGGAGCTTATCATCCGCTTATTGTGCTTGATGGCGGGTCGAATCCCATTGAATATAAAGGCGATCGCATGCCGGTAGGGCATTACCCGATAAACAGTGAATTTTCAGAAATTTCTTTTAAACTGTCAAAAGGCAATTGCGTATATATGTTTTCCGATGGTTATGTCGATCAGTTTAAACACAACAGTGACCGGAAATTTCTGAAAAAACAGCTGCTTGAGGTTTTCAAAGAAATAAATCAGATGCCTATGAATAAACAGCTTGCCGAAATAGTCCAACGGATGGATAATTGGAAAGGCACCAGCCCGCAAATTGACGATATGCTGGTAGTAGGTTTTAAATATTAATCTGTTAGTGTGTTGGTATTATTATATTTTAATATCTGGCATCTAAATATAACAATTTTTCTTCCTGATTTTGATAAAATTTTTGTAAGTAATCGATACGAGTAGCTTTGTTTCCAGCATCATTTATTGGCGTTTACATAATTTAGGTTAAATTTACCCGTTTTACCCAAATGGTAATTATTTTTTTATGAAATTGACTATTAACAAAATAGATGTTATAAATGCGAAAAATAATACCATTTTTCTCGTTCCTGAAACCACCGGTTTTTCTGTTTTCGGGTTGGGTGAACCAGAAATCAGCTATATTTCAGAATGTTTTGTAAAGGAAGAGGATTTTGTGTTTATTAATCAGTACACCAGGTTTTTATATTTTGTAGTGATCCCCGATAAGTCCTTATCATCCGGTTTTTTGGAAAAACTGCGGAAAACAGCTGCAAAAATTGCGCTGCATTTGCAGAATAATAAACAAACCATGATTGCGATCAGCGATCAATGCCCCTGTAATAACCAACAACTTATTGCTTTTACCGAGGGTCTTGCGTTAAGTGCCTATCAATTTATCAATTACCAGGCTAAGAAAGAAAACCATACCCTTAGTACCATTGAAATATTTTCTGAAAAGATCACTGATTATGAAATTAAACAACTCAGCTGTCTTGTGGATATGGTTTTTTTATGTCGTAACTGGGTGAACGAGCCTTATTCATCTTTTGGTACTGAGGTGTTTATCAGGGAAATGAAAAAAAATGCTGATCGATGCAGGCTTAAAATTGAAATTCTTGATAAAGCGCAGATTGAAGAAAACGGCATGAATGGTTTACTTGCGGTAAACCGTGGCAGCAGCCAACCTCCGGCTTTTGCCATCATGGAATGGAAACCGGAAGGAGCTATAAACAACCAACCAGTTGTATTGGTCGGCAAAGGCATTGTTTTTGACAGCGGTGGCTTTAGCCTTAAACCAACGAAAGACAGTATGGATTGTATGAAGAGCGATATGGCTGGTGGTGCTGCCGTAGCCTGCACTTTGTTGTATATCGCATCAATGAACCTGCCGGTACATGTTGTCGGATTGATTCCCGTAACAGATAATTTGCCGGGCCGCACAGCATACGTGCCGGGAGATGTAATAAAAATGCACAACGGGCTGTTTGTTGAAGTGTTGAATACCGATGCCGAGGGAAGGCTTATCCTTGCCGATGCTTTGAGTTATGCTGCAAAATATCATCCTGAGTTTATCATTGAAATGTCAACCCTAACCGGTTCGGCAGCAGCAGCATTAGGCAGTCATGCTATTGCGGCTATGGGAAATATAGAAGAAATATGGAAAAATGCCCTTTTTGCAGCAGGCGAAAAAACCCATGAGCGGCTTGTTGAATTTCCTTTCTGGGAAGAATATGGGGAATACCTCAAATCGGATATTGCTGATTTGAAAAATGTAGGTGGAAAAGAAGCCGGAGCAATTACAGCTGGGAAATTTCTTGGAAAATTTGCTACTTCGCCTTTTATTCATCTGGATATAGCCGGAACTGCTTTCATTACCAAAACAGATTCTTATCGCGGTAAAGGAGGCACCGGTTCGGGAGTAAGGCTGCTTGCTGCATTTATACATGATTATATCGAATTAAAAAACCATCAAAATATTTAAATATGAAAAACGACCGTATTGTTGCAGGAATTTCGCAGGGGGATATCAACGGCATCGGGTATGAAATAATCATAAAAACCCTGCTCGATCCCCGAATTCTTGAAATGTGCACCCCTGTTGTGTACGGATCACCAAAAGTATCGGCCTATCACCGTAAAGCCCTTAACATAGATAATTTCAGCTTTAATAATGTTAAAGATGCAAATGAAATAAACCATAAAAGGGCAAATATCATCAACTGTCTAGACGATAATGTCAGGGTTGAACTTGGCAAATCTACCGAAATTGCAGGGCAGGCTTCATTTATTTCGCTCGAAATGGCTGTGAATGACCTGATCAATAAAAAAATTGATATTCTTATTACGGCCCCCATTAATAAAAATAATATTCAGAGCGATAAATTCCGGTTTGCAGGGCATACAGAATATCTGCGCGAGAAAACAGCAACCCGGGAAGTATTGATGTTATTGGTGAGCGATAGTATGAAACTGGGTGTAATAACAGGGCACATTCCATTAAAAGATGTTGCATCGACCCTGACTGTTGAACTGATTTTGAAAAAACTTAGATTGTTGCAACGTTCGTTACTCGAAGATTTTGCCATCAAATCTCCCAAAATTGCTGTATTAGGGCTTAATCCGCATAATGGCGATGGTGGGGTAATCGGCAATGAAGAAACTGAGATAATAATACCAGCCATTGAAAAAGCAAGGGATGAAGGCATCAAAGCCATTGGCCCTTTCCCTGCCGATGGATTTTTCGGCGCCGGGGTATTTTCGCAATTCGATGCTGTTATGGCCATGTATCACGACCAGGGACTGGCACCTTTTAAAGCACTTGCTTTCGATTCGGGAGTCAATTATACGGCAGGCCTGCCGGTTATCCGTACTTCGCCCGATCATGGTACGGCTTATGAAATAGCAGGAAAAAACGTGGCATCGCCCAACTCGTTCCGCAATGCCTTGTACCTTGCCATTGATATTTTTAAAAACCGGAAATTATTTCTTGAAACAACAGCAAATCCATTGCCGGAGATTGATATTGAAAAAATAAACAGCTAAAGGGTAAATTTTTATTTTTTAGGTTAAAAAAAAAATGTAAATTTAAAAACTCAAAAATCGAGGTGAACCATGAATATTGACCCCATTGTTTTTGAATGGCCCGGAAAAGTAATCCTTATAGCTGAGGATGAGGATGTTAATTTCAAATTTCTTGAAAAAGTGCTGGCCGATACCCATGTAGCAATTATCAGGGCACACAATGGAAAAGAAGTATTAAGCATCCTGCAGGGAAATTCAAAAATTGACCTTATCCTGATGGATATCCGGATGCCTGAAATGAACGGGTTTGACACCACGGTCGAAATAAAACGTAAATACAAAATTCCTGTTATTGCTCAAACGGCCTATAATATTGAATTTGGCAAAGAAAAAGGTATAGAATCAGGCTGCGACGAATATATTGTTAAGCCAATTAATATCAGTAAGTTGCTGGTAATTATGGATAAATACCTTGCCAATCCAAAGGCCAAATCAAAATAATGACGATCAGGTAACTGCAATAGAATTTTTCTTAATTTATAATCAACTCAGGACAACAAAGCAAATTGTTTTTACAGTTTTTCATTTTTTCGTTTTTATTACAGAAACTTACCCATACTTTTCCTGATTTAGGATCTGCAAAATTAAATCATATCTGCGATACAACGAAAAAACCCCGATAACAAATCCTTTGTGCATTTTTCAGGAGACAAAAAAAACATTATTTTTGACCATTTTAACGATAAAATTGTATTATGTACGAATACATAAAAGGCAGAATTACTGATATTTCTCCTACCCATGCAGTGATTGACATTTCGGGTGTTGGATACTTAATTCAGATAACACTGAACTGTTATACACATATTTCGGCAAAAACCGATGTTCAGTTATATATTCACCAGGTTATCCGTGAAGATGCACAATTGCTTTTTGGTTTTTACGATAAGGCTGAGCGGGATATGTTCCGCCTGTTGATTTCTGTTTCGGGTATTGGCGCCAATACGGCGCGTATGATGCTTTCGTCACTGACACAAGCCGATCTGGCAAAGGCCATTATGGAAGGAAATGTTAATCTTTTAAAGAGCATTAAGGGGATTGGTTTAAAAACTGCCCAACGTATCATTGTTGACCTGAAAGATAAAGTGGGTAAATCAGCAAGCATTGATATTACTGGCATACCGGGATTAAACACCCAGGTCAGGGGAGAAGCAGTTTCTGCCCTGGTGATGCTTGGTTTTTCAAGGCAACCTACCGAGAAAGTCATTGATTCTTTGTTGGCTCAAAACAATAATCTTACCGTTGAAGAGTTAATTAAACTATCATTAAAGCATTTGTAATGCCGTATTCAAGTTCAACATTATTGTTCCGCCTGCTCGTTTGAAGTCGTTAATCCGTTATATCACATTATTTTCAGTTGTTACAGCCCTGGTTGTTCTGACAAGCGGAGCTTCGCTGCATTTTTCGGCTTTTCCTGAAACCGGGAAAGATACGGTAATTACTGGTGATACTACTGCAAAATTGCCTTTTCCGTTTCGTGACCGTTCTGAAATTCCGTTTGAAAAAGAACAACCATCATCACCGTTATACCTGAAAGATCCACAAAATGTTACAGACGAGATTGAATACAATCCTGAAAACAATCAATATGAATTTCGCTCAAAGATTGGAAATCTGAATTACCGTACTCCATATTCGATGGATTACAACGATTTCCGTAAATACAATTTTGAAAAGGCTGAACGTACGTACTGGCGGCAGCGTTTTAAAAGCGAAAGTTTTCAGCACCAGACCTCGTTGATACCTCAACTGCATGTGGGAGGTGAAATTTTTGAAACCATTTTTGGTTCAAACACCATTGATATTAAACCCCAGGGTTCGGCTGAGCTGACTTTTGGCCTTAATTACCAGAAAACTGCCAACCCGACCCTGCCTGAGCAATTGCAGAAAACCACCAATTTCGATTTCAAGGAAAAAATTCAGATGAATGTTACCGGAAAAATTGGCGAAAACCTTGAAATGCAGGTTAATTATAACACCGAAGCGACTTTTGAATTTGAGAATAAAATGAAACTCCGGTTCGAAGGTAAGGAAGACGATATTATTCAACGCATTGAAGCAGGGAATGTTTCATTGCCACTGACCGGCTCACTTATCACCGGAAGCCAGAGTCTTTTCGGGATTCTGACAGAGCTAAAATTTGGCAAGCTTAGGGTTACCACTGTACTATCGCAACAGGAAAGTGAAACACAGGTTATTGAAGTTCAGGGGGGAGCCCAGAAAAACAATTTTGATGTTGAAATTGACAAATACGATGCCAACCGGCATTTTTTTATAGGTCATTTTTTCAAAGATGTATATGATACAGCTATGTCGACCCTGCCGGTGATCAATTCAGCGGTGAACATCAATAAAATTGAAGTCTGGATTACAAACCGCAGCAATACAACTGAAAATACAAGGAATATCATTGCATTTACCGATCTTGCCGAAGGATACAGTTTCGCCGGCGGAACCAATATTTCAAACCCGAGATGGACAGCAAATGCGGGGTTTTATCCGTATGATAGTCTGAATACCCTGTATCAGACAATTACATCGCAGACTGGGGTTAGAAATATCAACCAGACTACCCAGATATTAAGTAATTCACTCGGCCTTGCCAGCGGGAAAGATTACGATAAGCTTGAAAATGCACGCAAACTGGCGCCTACCGAGTATCGCTTAAACCAGAAACTGGGATATATCTCACTGAATAATGCACTTACTGCCGATGAAGTGCTTGCTGTTGCCTTCGAATATACAGCAGGAGGGAAAACTTTCAAAGTCGGTGAATTATCGACCGATGGGGTTGCAGCTCCTGAGTGTCTGATTGTTAAACTACTTAAACCTACCAGCCTTACACCATCGCAACCGACATGGGATCTGATGATGAAAAATATCTATTCTATCAATGCATACCAGGTCAATCCCGAAAATTTTGTACTCGATATTCTTTACAAAAGCGACTCGGCAGGAAATGTTTATAAACTTAACGAAGGTGCTGTGAAGGGTGTCAGTTTACTCAGGGTAATGCAGTTTGACCGGCTAAACATGCAGCAACAACCTGTTCCCAACGGGGATGGTGTTTTTGATTTTATAGAAGGTTATACCATTGTCCCTTCCAACGGCCGGATTATTTTCCCTGTCAGAGAACCCTTCGGACGATATCTGTATAAAAAAATTCTGGGAAATAACCCTCGCGACTCGTTGGTAGCCAAAAAATACGCATTTCCGGAGCTTTATGATTCAACCCTTACGGTAGCCCGGCAAATTACAAGTAAAAACAAATTTGTGCTGCAGGGCCAATATATGTCGGCCGGAGGTTCAGAAATTATGCTTAATGCTCCGAATATACCGCAAGGTTCCGTAAAGGTAATTGCCGGAGGAGTCATTCTGAATGAGAACACCGATTATATGGTAGATTATACCATGGGAAAAGTTACTATTTTAAACAAAGGGCTGCTCGAATCGGGAACACCAATAAAAATTTCACTCGAAAGCAACTCTATGTTTTCTATTCAGAGTAAACGGATGGCAGGTGTTCATCTTGACTATAAACTGAATGATGACTTTGTGCTGGGTGCTACGGTACTGAATCTTAACGAAAAGCCACTGACCCAGAAAGTAAACATTGGCGATGAACCCATATCGAACACCATTTACGGATTTAACGGATCCTATAAACATGATGTCCCGTTTCTGACAAAAATGGTTGATTATATTCCTTTTATCGAGACCAAGGAAATGTCGAATATTCTTTTCTCGGGTGAATATGCTTATCTGAGGCCCGGACATTCAAAAGCACTGACCGAAAAAGGAGAATCGTATATTGATGATTTTGAATCAAGTAAGTCTGAAATTAATATACAGGAACGTTCGGGCTGGTCGCTGGCTTCGGTACCACAGGGACAACCACAGCTATTTCCCAATGCAGGAACTATCAACGATATCAGGTATGGCTTTGGCAGGGCAAAATTTACATGGTACACCATTGAACCCAGCCTTTACGAATCGGGCTCACCGGTATCGAGTTCGCAGCGGAAGAGCCTTTATGTGATGCGTTGGAATCAGAACGATTTATTCAACAAACAGTTGCAAAGCCAGGTACAGAATTATTTAACAACCCTGGATCTGGGTTTTTATCCACGCGAACGTGGGCCTTACAATTACGACACCACTCATATTGACCCGGCAACCGGTAGTTTTTCGAACCCGAAAAACCGTTGGGGTGGAATGATGCGGAAAATATCGACCAATGATTTTGAGCTGGCCAACATAGAATACCTTGAGTTTTATATGCTTGACCCTTACCTTGAAGATGCCGACTCAGGAATTGTGCGCAACGATGATGACCCGGCACTGTACATTAACCTTGGCGATATTTCGGAAGATATACTGCGCGATGGCCGTAAAAGCTTCGAAAACGGCTTGCCCAATTCATCGAATGTTACCCTGGTTGATACAACATCATGGGGTAGGGTCTCGCGAAAACAGTTTATCTCTCCTGGTTTTGATAATGAATCGGGAGCACGCACCTATCAGGATGTTGGTTTTGATGGTCTGGGAGGTGAAGATGAAAAAAACTTCTTCCACGAAAAATATAATTTTCCGAATTCACTGCAGGGAAAAGTGCCACAGCAAATTTATGACCAGCTTGTCAATGACCCTTCGAGCGATAATTTTCATTTTTTCAAAGGTGGCGATTATGATGACCAGGGATTAAATATTCTTGACCGGTACAAGCAGTTCTCAAACCCCGACGGGAACTCTGCTGTTGGAACCCAGACAGTGCAATCAGCCACTTCTATTCCCGATATTGAAGACATAAACAACGACAATACCCTGAATGAAACAGAGGCCTACTTTCAGTATAAAATACCACTCAGGCCTGAGGACCTCAATATTGACAACAAATACATTGTCAATATCATAACAAAAAATATTAAAATCAATAATGAAACAAAGGAAGTCCGCTGGTACCATGTCAAAATTCCTATTTACAGTCCTGACAGGGTTTATGGAGGTATTGAAGATTTCCGTTCGGTAAGATTTATGCGACTGTTTATGTATGGTTTTGATAACCGTGTGATAGTCCGTATGGCTAAATTTGCCCTTGTGCGTGGCGAATGGCGTAAATATAACCTGGTGATGAAGGATGAGAGCGAAAGTCTGGTTGAAGATAACGACTTGTCGGCCAGTCCGTTTGATGTAAGCTCGGTGAATATTGAAGAAGATTCTCGCCGTACCCCCATCCATTATATGTTGCCTCCGGGCATAACACGTGAGCGTGATATTTCGACACAGCAGGAAATATTGAAAAACGAACAATCGCTCGCTCTTCGTGTCGATTCGTTAAATGACGGGTTTTCAAAAGCTGTTTTTCGTAATGTGAGGATTGACTGCCGTCAGTATAAAAGATTGAAAATGGAAGTCCATGCCGAAGCACGACACGATGAAACGGCGCTTCGCGACAACGACCTGCATATTTTTATCCGCCTTGGATCTGACAACCAGGATAATTATTATGAATATGAAATTCCGCTTCAGGTTTCGCCATGGGGTAACCACTCTCCAAATTCGGTATGGCCTTCAGAAAACCGTTTCGATTTTGCTTTTGAAGAGTTGCTGGCGCTGAAACAACAACGTAATGATGCCATGCGTATGCAAGGCACCAATGTCAGGATGAATACGGTTTATGCACAGTCAACAGGCAATAATATTATCAGGATTAAGGGAAATCCCAATCTGGCTGATGTACGCTCATTGATGATCGGGATACGTAATCCGAAACAGCCTTTTGGCGATGCAGCGGATGATGGCAGATCAAAATCGGCTGAAATATGGGTGAATGAGCTCAGGCTTTCTGATTTTGTGGAAGATGGCGGATGGGCTGCCAATGCCCGTGTATCGGCAAAACTTGCCGATTTTGCCACGATCAATGTTACCGGCAGCACAGTGCAGCCCGGATTTGGAAGTATTGAAAAGAAAGTCAGCGAACGCAGTAAAGCCGAAATATATCAGTACGATGCTTCCGGAAATGTGGAACTTGGGAAATTTTTCCCTGAAAAAGCACGTGTAAAAATACCCATGTATGCCGGTTATTCCGAATCGTTTTCAAATCCGCAGTACAACCCGGTCGATCCGGATATTCCTTTAAAAGTGACGCTCAACAACCCAAACCTTGATGAAGGTGAAAAGCGCGATATTAAACATAAGGTACAGGATTATACGAGGCGCAGGGCACTTAATTTTACAAATATAGGCATACAGCCGCAGGGAGAAACGCATTTTTACAGCATTTCGAACTGGAGTGCATCATACTCCTATAACGAAGTTTTTTCCCGAAATATAAATACAGAATATAACACCTTACGTAATTATTCGGGAAGCATTAATTATATTTTCAACAGCAATCCTAAACCGGTTATCCCTTTTAAAAGTATTAAAGTAATTAATAAAATAGGACTGATCCGTGATTTCAATTTCTTTTATGCCCCACGTCAGCTTGGTTTCAGAACCAACATGAACCGGAAATATAATGAAGTATTGCTTAGAAATTTATATAACACCAACCAGTCGTTTGAACCCACTTTCAATAAGGAGTGGATGTGGAAACGCGAATATGACCTTAAATATGATATAACACGGGCGTTAAAATTTGAATTTGCAGCAGACAATGATGCCCGTATCGACGAGCCTTATGGAAGGATTGACAGGGAAGACGAAAGTTATGAGGCCCGGCGTGATTCAATAATGCGCGAAATAAAAGGGCTTGGCACAACCACCGGTTACGAACATCGTTTCAGCCTTACCTATACACCACCCATTAACAAGATTAAATTCCTGAGCTGGGTTTCGGCCAACCTGCGCTATGGTGGTACATACAACTGGGAAAAAGGGCCTGAACCAACACTGGGACATGACCTTGGCAATACTATAAAAAATTCAAACAATAAATCATTAACTACTACTTTCACCCTTCAGGGTTTGTATTCAAAGGTGAAATATTTCGACAGACTTGATAAAAAATATAAAAAGCCGGCTAAGCAACGTCAGGCACAAAAGCAGACCGAAACCGTAACATATACAAAATCCGGTATTTCGCTCAAAGCAAACGAGCCACGGATAATTCTTCACAATCTGGGCACCGAAGACATTCAGGTAAAAGCGATGATTGACTCTACACAGATTCAGATCAAATTTAACCTGGTGAATGAAAACAGGATTACTATTATTGCGGATAAAAACTACGAAAATGTAAATATTATCGTCACCGGAAAGCGTGAAGTGACCGAAAATCCGGTTATCATTGTTTTTGAGCGTACTTTGCTGTTCCTGATGGGTGTTAAAAATATTTCCATTACTGTGAATGAGACCAATGGAAGTATACTTCCGGGTTACATGAGAAATACAGAATACCTGGGTTCTGTTTTTTCAGAAGATGCCATGGCTCCAGGTTGGGCTTTTATTTCGGGGATACAGGACAGAGATTTTCCCATCGAAGCCATCAGAAATGGCTGGCTCAGCAAAGATCCTGCTTTAAATACCCCTTTTGCCATGACCTATTCTGAGAATATTTCAATTCGCTCATCCATTGAACCACTCCCCGGTTTCAAAATAGATGTAACAGGAACAAGGACTTACGGAAAAAGGTATTCGGAATTTTATATCATCGATTCAACAGGAGATTTTCATACCGGGCCCGATGGATTATACAGCCCGCAAAGCCAACAGGTATCAGGAAATTTTAATATTTCGTTTTTTAGTCTGCGTACAGCTTTTGATAAGATTGATAAAAACGAACAATCGGAAGCTTTTTTGCGTATGAGTAATTACCGTTACGAAATTGCACGCCGGCTTGAACGTGAACATTTCGGGCAAAATCTGGAACCCGACCCTGAAACCGGTTTCCCTTCGGGATACGGACCAACTTCGCAACAGGTTATTATTCCTGCATTTATTGCCGCTTATACCAAAACATCGCCCTCAAGGGTCAGCCTTGAAACTTTCCCTTCATATCTGGCAATAAAACCCAATTGGAGAATTACTTACGACGGACTGGGTAAAATTGAAACCGTGAAAAAATATGCCCGGTCGGTCAATATGAGCCATGGATACCTGTCAACCTTTTCTATTGGCAGTTTTATTTCAAATAACCGGTTTGCCGATCCCAACGGTGATGGATTCAGCGAAGTGAGAGACAGGGTGAATAATTTCATACCCGCTTATGATATCAGCAATATTACCATTAATGAGCAATTTTCGCCACTTATTGCTGCCGATGTGACATGGGTCAACAGTATGACGACCCGCTTTGAGATAAAACGGTCGCGCAATCTCGCATTCAGCATGGCAAACAATCAGTTGAACGAATCAAGGAATACGGAATTTGTAATTGGTGCCGGCTACCGTTTCAACCAGATAAAGGTGAAAATCGGTAATACCAATGCACAGAGCGATCTGAATGTCAGACTCGATTTTTCTATCCGCGATAATGTAACCTTTACACGAAGACTGGTTGAAGAAATTGATCAGCCTGCAAGTGGTTCGCGCACCACAGCTTTGAAATCATCGGCTGATTACCAGGTATCGGATAACTTCACTTTACGGGTATTTTTTGATTATAACCTAGATAATCCAAGGCTTTCAACCGCATACCGCACCACAAAAGCCAATTTCGGATTTAGCCTCAGGTTTCAGTTAACAGGATAAAAAATATTATAAGCGTTTGACATAGAGTAGTTTGTCGTCGCCTGGCTCATAAAAGTCCCTGATTCGCGCTTCCAGAATATATTGATTGTTTTCGTAAAATTTCTGTGTAGGCAGGTATTTGCTTTGCGATGATGTTTCGACATAAATACCCCTGCCGCCTCTTTTCAGAATTTCTTTTTCGGTTTCGGCAAGCAGGAGGCGACCAATACCTTTTCCGCGATAATCGTTGTGGGTTGCTATCCAGTAAAGATCATAACTGCCACTTGTACATGGAATTTCACCATAGCAGGCGTAGGCGATTGTTTTCTCGCCATCCATAGCAAATACAAAAAAATAACCGGTTGATTCGCCTGTTTTCAATCTTTCTTCAACAAGTTCGACAGCAACAGGAATTTCGTAATCGTGAAAAAAACCTGTTGAGGCAACAATATCCCTGATATTCCCTATATCCTCGCTGCGGGGATCTGTACGGAAAGAAATTTTATTTATCATATTATTGTATAGCGTTTTTAATAATTCGTTCTAATACTTTTTCAAAAGAATACCCTGCATATTCGGTGGCCGTATAAAAACCGCTTCCGGGGGTGATACATGGATTGGTATTGATTTCGAGGATATAAGGCTGGGTATTTTCATCAAACCGCATATCAACCCTGACATGGCCGCGTAAATCAAAAATTTTCCAGCAATCAAGGCAAATCTGGTTAATAATTCCTTTGAGTTTTTCATCCTCTGGTTTCATGTCAAAAGTGCGTCGAGTGTTGTGATATTCAAAAGAATTTTCGACCCATTTGGCCGTATATCCCATTACTTTTGGTTTATCATCAGGGAAACCGATAAATTGCATTTCGGCCGGGGGCATCACTTCAGGCCCGTTTTCACCGGCAAGCATCGAAACATTAAATTCGCGGCCATGAATATATTCCTCCACAAAAAATTTATCGCGGCTCAACTTGCTTATTTTATGCTTCATAGCATCGTTATTCCCCCAAAAAACATTTTCTTCATCAAGGCCAAGCGAACCTTCTTCCCATATGGGTTTTAAAATATATCTCCGATCCGGCCTGACCCGATGCACCTGCTGTGGTTCAAACCAAGCTGCAGTAGGGAGTTTGTTGGCCAGCATTTCTTTTTTAGCCAGTACTTTATTGGATGTAATGAACATACTTTCAAGCTTTGTGCCTGTATAAGGAATTCCGAGCGAGCTGAACAAAGCAGGTGCAAAAAAGATAAGATCGCCAATGTTTTCAATTGATTCAACAATGTTAAAAATTAAAAAAGGTTTCAGCGATACCAATAAGTCACGGGCTTCGCGAAGATTCATCGAAACTGGCACTTCGGCAACGCGATATCCCATTTTTTCGGCGGTTTCTCTCACCAGTTTCACTTCATCGAGTACATCCAGTTCGTCGGGTTTGGCATTGGGCATAACCTGGTTATAGGCAATAGCAAGCAGATTATTTTCCATTTTTTAAACGTTTTAAGGCTGAATTCATAATCATTTCAATCAGTTGGGTAAAGGAGTATCCGGCTTTATAAGCCAGGATAGGAAGATCGGAGTGCACATAATTAAGTCCTGCGAGAGGATTAACTTCAATAAAATTTGGAATGCCGGCAGCATCGCATCTCATATCAATACGGCCACCATCGCGGCATCCCAGAACACGATAGGCGTCAACAGCTGTTTTCCCGGCCAGAACAGCTGTAGGATCACTGGCCAGCGAATATTGTACACGCCCGATATAATTTTCTTTATTAAAATATGAATAAACCTCTTTTTCAGCGGTATGCAGCAGTTCAATTTCCATCACACCAATGACATGTGCATCCTTTCCGGTTCCAACAATGCCAACGGTAAATTCGCGTCCCGGAAGAAATGTTTCAACCAGAACCGGTTGCCTGAAACGGGCAAGTAATTCATTACATACCTGTTTCAATGAAGTTTGATCTTTTATTTTTGAAGTCTGTCCAATGCCTTTTCCGGTTCCTTCGGCTACGGGTTTTGCAAAAAGCGGAAAGGGAAGCTTTACTTTTTTAATATCCTGTGTTGATTCAACCACCATAAAGTCGGCCGTAGGTATTCCGGCATGACGGACAATGGTTTTTGTCATTCCTTTATGCAATGTCAGTGAAAGTACCAGTACATCGCTGAAAACATACGGAATATTGAAGGCATCGAGCAATGCAGGCACCTGGGCTTCGCGTCCTATGCCATAAAATCCTTCGCAGATGTTAAATACGATATCCCATCTTTTTCCCTTTGCCAGCATTGGTACAAGCTGCATCAGGTTGCCTATACGCTCGGTCATGTAGCCCAGCTCGTTCAGTGCATTTTCAATACCTTCAATGGTTTCGGGTTTATCAAACTCGGCAGCTTCTTCCTCCGAAAAACCCATTGCCAGGTAATCATCCTTTAAATCATAAGAAATTCCGACTATCATTTATAAAATGCAGATTTTAATTAAATTATGGTTTTATATCAAGCTTTGAAAATAATATTTTTCTGTTATAAAATTCAAATTACAGGAATTATTTGTCGTTTTTTTTTATTATGACATTCGTACAGCCTGGCTGCTATCATCTGAATTAAGCAGCATTGACAAGAAAATAATAAAAATAATTTTCAGGCTTCTCAATACAAACCGGTAACCAATGCAATATTTTAATTTTTAATGCAACGGACTGAAAATCCATAACGTTTGGCATTCTGGTTTCTTCCCACGCTGTTGTTGTTGTAATACATACTTCTTAACCATGCGTTATTATTATTGTTTTCGGTGGCACTCCACCACATACCAAAGTTGGTGATATACCCGAATGTTCCGTCGTAGTTACGATAGCCGCCGGGCATGGCTGTGTAGCCGTAATCATCTGTTCCGTTACCGTTGTTGGACCAACCGCTGGTAGCTTTCAGTTTCCCTCCGGCTATTGATGCTCCACCTGCAAAATCAACCATAGTACTCCACTCGGCATCTGATGGAACATGCCAGCCGGTGGGGCAGAGATTGCCTGTTTCAATGGTGTACCAGTTATATAATGCTCCGTATATCAGCGCATAAGCAGTACTATCATTATTATACCAGCAGTAACCTGAACCGGAGAGGTTGACCCAGGTATTATTATCGGTTATTTTTGGAATATCATTGCCATTATTGTATTTGCCGGTTCTCAGGTTTTCAGCCATCCACTCCTGTGAACCAATGATGACCGTATTATAAATATTACCTTCTATATCTGTAACTGTGCCGGGTTGCCCCTGGTAAGCAGTGGTAAAAATTAATTCACTGCCTCGTGCTTCACCAACACTGTTGATTGCATAGGCTACATAATAATAGGTTGTAGAAGAAATTAAATCAGTAAGTTGCGCTGAAAAGGAACCTGTTCCTGATCCAATTGGCAATTTGGTTCCGGTGCTTACAGGGTTAGCCTGACTACCCCAGTAAATCCCTCTTTCTGAAACAGAAGCATTGCCATCGGAAGTTACTGCGCCACCCACAGTAGCGCTTATACTTGTTATATTGGAGGCATTACCGGTAACCACTACCGGTATTTGCAGAACGGGAGAAGTGGTAAAATTTACCTGGTTACCATAAGCGGTACCGGCACTGTTGGTAGCATAAGCCCTGACAAAGTAGGTTGTATTGGCTGTTAACCCTGTAATATTACTGGTAAAACTCCCGGTCCCGGTACCATCGGAAGTGTGGTTGTTTGTAACAACAGGATTTTGAGAGGTATTCCAGCATATACCTCTTGCCGTTACCGTACCATTTCCGGATGAAGTTACATTTCCACCTCCGGTGGCTCCTGACTGGAATATATCTGTAATTGAGGTGGTTGTAACTGAGGGTATGGTTACAGGTGGCGTAGTTGCCTGACTTAATACTATTTCGTACTTAATAAGATCGCTGACGGTAAAATCTAACTGAAACCTGTTAAAAATTTCCATTTTTACACCGGCGTTCATGGTCATCCCTCCATAAAGCTTCCACCATGGCGATTCAAGGAGGTTTGCATTCAGTTTACCATAAATTTTAAGGTTTGCAAAAGGACCGGCAACGCTATATAATTTCACACTCATTTCAGGTTTGACATAAGCACCTGCACCTGCATTCATGTTCAACTGAGGCGGGTCAAAAGTTAGGCTTTTTGTAAAAGACTGGTAGGGTGCCCATCCCTGGTTTTTCAGATATCTTATCCCTGCGTTAAACGAAATACTCTGCCCGACTTCTGAAGTTACCGATGCATTGGCATACCCGTCGACACCTGCAACAATTTTAAATTGCGGTGTAAATACGACAGGTACCGGCCCAACCATGATGGTAATAGGCGCAAAATTAACAGTGGCAAGGGTAAATTTTTTCTCAAAACTATATTGCAATCCGGCAACCAGTTGCAAATCCATGTTTTCACCCGATTCAAAACCAAATTTTACCTCTTTTAAGCCCTCAAAAAATCCAATATCAATTTTTGTGGATATCGTCCAGTTACAGTTTAAATTACCTAGAAGTTTTATCTGGTCGCCTGTGGTTGCCTGGTTGCCATCATAATCATAAAGCACAATATTTATATCCCATGCTAACATGGTCTGGTCTGTACTTTTCAGGTCTGTGTTTTTTAACACCATCCCGGGATAATGGTAATCAATGCTTTTTATCATGGTGGAGGTCAGTGGCACTTCAAATTCAATCAATCCCTGTTGTATAACCTCTGTCAGGCATGCCGAATCGGTTTCTATTATAAGCTGGCCATCACTCTGACTGATGTTTTTAACCTTTTTCAATAATCCTTCTCCTGCGGATGAAAGAATAATATCGCCGGTTTTAAAGGATTTTACGGTACTAATGGCTTCATTCAATACAATAATATTGTTTGCCGTGTCAAACGACACAAAATTATTGTTCCAGGCCTGATCATCGATCACTTTTACCTTGTCAGAAATAACCACATCACCGGGGTTAATCGTATTATCATCTTTTTTACAGCTGTTTATGCCTGCCAGTAAAATAATGGCTATTCCTGTGTAAAATATTTTTTTCATGTGACTTTTTTTTAGAACAGGTTGATTTGCTAAGGCCAAATGTTAAACAAATATATCTTTTTTTACCGAAAATAAAAATATGAAAGACAATAATTTATTGATTACCAGCTTTGCTTTTAGATAATAAGCCTGATTTGAAAACGATAGGTCTTCATTATAATTTTTGAAGTTATTAAAGAGATATATTTAACCTTCTTTCATTCGTAAATTGGTATTCAGTAACCGGAAAAACGGGCTATAATATTGTGTTTTCAGATTAAAATAGCTTAACTTTATAGGGCAATTCACTTAAAATTATATTCGATGAGGTGGTCTCTTTTCATACTGTTTATAATAATGCTTGCCATGCTGCAGGTTAAGGGTCAATACAGCAATATCATGATAACCAATACCGGGAACCCTGAAGAACCCGGTATTTGCATCGATCCGAAAAACCCTACTTATATGGTTGCTGCAGCCAATATCAACATGTTTTTTTATTCGTCTGATACAGGCCGCACGTGGACAAAAGGGAATTTATCATCATCCTACGGTGTATGGGGCGATCCATGTATTATTACCGATACTTCCGGAGCCTTCTATTTTTTTCATTTATCCAACCCGCTTCAGGGAAACTGGATTGATCGGATTGTTTGTCAAAAATCTATCAATCATGGTGTTACATGGAATAACGGGTCATTTACTTTTCTCAATGGCAACAAGGAACAGGATAAAGAATGGGCTGTGGTTGACCGTAGAAACAACAATATTTATGTTACATGGACACAGTTCGATAGCTACGGAAGCGGCCTTTCATCTGACAGTTCATTGATTTTATTTGCACGGTCAGAAGATGCCGGCATTACCTGGAATACTGTACGCCGCATAAGCCAGCAAGGAGGCGATTGCATTGATTCTGACAATACCGTGGAAGGTGCTGTACCGGCCGTTGGCCCCAACGGCGAGGTTTATGTGGCATGGTCGGGACCGGTGGGCATTATGTTCGATCGTTCAACCGATATGGGAGAAACATGGCTCGAAAATGATATTTTTATTGCTGACCAGCCGGGTGGATGGGATTACAATGTCCCGGGAATATACAGGTGCAACGGACTTCCTGTAACTGCATGCGATACCAGCAACAGCCCTTACAGGGGAACTATATATGTAAACTGGACCGATCAGCGTAACGGAGAAGATGATACCGATGTCTGGCTTTCAGAATCAACCGATGGGGGAAACACCTGGAGTCAGCCTGTCAGGGTAAATGATGACAATACGGCCACCCACCAGTTTTTTACATGGATGACCATCGATCAGACCAATGGTTACCTCTATTTTGTATTTTACGACCGGCGTTATTACAATGATAATAATACCGATGTTTTTTTAGCTGTTTCGCGTGACGGAGGAACCAGTTTTGAAAATTTTTGTATCAGCGAATCTCCTTTCCTCCCTGTTTCGTACGTGTTTTTTGGCGATTACAACAACATTACTGCTCATAACGATATTGTAAGGCCAATCTGGACAAGGCTCGATAACACGCAACTCAGTATATGGACTGCTTTGGTTGATATGAATCAGACACCCATCGAAAGCCCCTTTCAGCATGAGGTTTATGAAATGAATGTATTTCCTAACCCGGCCATTGAAAAAGTTTATTATTCATTCAAACTGCGCCGGCCTGAGGTAGTTAACCTCGCTGTGTTGGATAACATGGGTCGTATTGTGGCTGAAATTCTTACTAATAACAGTATGACTACCGGAAAATATATCGAATATTTTAATACCGCGGGGTTAAATCCCGGGATTTATTATTTCAGGTTGACCACCTCGAAAAATTGTAAACTTAAAAGGTTTTTTGTTTACTGAAAAATTATTCTTCCCTGAGCATCAATGCCATATAAAACCCATCGTATCCGGTTTGAGAGGGAAGAATATTTTTTTCTTCAACCAGCTTAAAACAAGAACTTTCTGAAAGGAAATGCTGCACCTGTTGTTGATTCTCCGATGGCAGAATACTACAGGTAGAATACAATAGTCTGCCTCCGGGTTTTACCATCAGGGAATAGCGTTTTAGCAGGTCATATTGTTTGTTTTTAATTTCTTCAAGTATGGTTGGTGTCAGATGGTATTTAATATCGGGGTTACGCCTCAATACGCCAAGACCGGAGCATGGAACATCGAGCAATACACGTTGTGCCGAGCTGTTTAACCTTTTTACTACTTTGGTAGATGTAATCAGCCTTGGTTCAATGATATTGATACCGGCACGGGAGGCCCTTATCTGGATGGTTTTTAGCTTTGCTTCGGAAATATCGAGGGCAATAATTTTACCTTTATTTTTCATTAAATCAGCTAAATGTAAAGTTTTTCCACCGTTTCCGGCACAACCGTCAATCACACGCATGCCGGGACTGACGTCAAGCATAGGGGCAATAAGCTGAGAACCTGCATCCTGAACTTCAAAAAGACCTTTTTGAAAAGCCTTGGTATTAAAAACGTTGGCATATTCATTGATTACCAGCGCATAGGGATGATTTTTAAGCTTTTTAACCACGACTCCTTCCGAATCGAGTAATTCAGTTAATTCTTCAGGACTGTTTTTCAGTGTATTGACCCTTAGATAAACAGGGGCAGCTGTTTGGAGAAAGCAAAGCTCTTTTTCCCATTCTTCTCCAAGTTCTTTGTATGCCAGATCATCAAGCCAGTCGGGTATAGCGTAACGCATTGCCCTTGATAGGTTCAAGCTGCCTGACATTACTGGTTTCTCAATATAGCCGATTTGTTTGAAATAGGTATGAAAAATATTTTTATCACCATGCAAGGCCTGCAGGTAAACCAGCAAACGGTACCACCTGATTATGTCATAAGCAATCTTGGCAATGGTTTGTTTTTCTCCGGAAGCCTCTATATTTTCAGCATCAAAAAGATGTTGAATGGCTTTATCGGCATGAAGGTTTTGATTTATGGTAAGATGTATGATTTTTTCGATAATATTTTGTTGTTTGGGTGATAACATTTGAATTTTTTTATGTAATTTTAGTTCAAAAAGTTAATTCCTGCTTTTAATCACATACCCGTGATTATGAAAATGATAAAAATAATACAATATTTTCACATCCACAGCGATATTATCCCGGTATGCAAACCTGAACCTGTAATAATTTTTACATCCGATAAAAACCATATAATAACTGAAAATGTCCCAGACCAACCGGATGTTGGTCAATGAACAGTTTATGTTTGAAAAGACGAAATAGAAAAGATATTTTATTGTCATGAACAAACCGAATGAAAAAGACCTGGTCAAACGTATCGCTATGTTGATAAAACATAACCAGGAACTTACCGGTTTGGTGAAAGAGCTGACAGCAAAGAACGAAGAACTTCAGAAAAAGCTGGACGAGCAGATAAAGGTTGCCCAGCAGATCAGCACACAATCAGGACAGAGTGCTGATGAAGAACGGATCAGCAAATTCAAAATGGCCACTGTTCTTTTTGCTGATATACAGGGATTTACAAAAATTTCTGATCTTGAATTATCACACGACATCATTGATGAACTTGACGGGATGTTTATCCAGTTTGATAACATTGTATCGAAGTATAAAATTGAGAAAATTAAAACCATTGGCGATACATATATGTGCACCGGAGGTATTCCGGTAAAAAACATCACCAACCCGCTCGATGTGGTACAGGCAGCCCTGGAGATGCATTACCTTTTATACCGCAAAGCCAACCGCACGCTCGAAAACGGCGAAAATGTCTGGGATCTGCGCATTGGTATTCATACCGGGCCGGTTACAGTCTCCACTTTCGGACGGAAAAAAGTGGCATACAATATCAAGGGCGATACAGTAAACATTGCCAGCCGGTTGCAATCATCCGGTAAATTTGGCAATATCACCATTTCACTTATGACTTATGAGCTGGTAAGTGAATATTTTATATGTGAATATTGCGGAAAAATGCCTGTAAAATATATTGGCGACATTGAAATGTATAATGTTACGGGAATAAAACCCCACCTGTGCGCCGATGGATTTTCGCATCTGCCAAATCATGCCTATATTATTAAATACCTGCTTCGCCAGTTTGCCGATCTGCAGGAAATTATTCTCGATATGCTTGAAAAAGAATTACCCAGGTTTTTATTGTATCATAATTTTAAGCATACCATTGATGTTGTCAATCAGGTTGAACTTATAGGACTGGGTGAAGGAGTCAGCGAAGAAGAAATTTTATTGCTGAAAACAGCCGCTTTATTTCACGATGCTGGCCATATCAAAGGATATGACAATCATGAATTTTTTGGTACCGAAATTGCGAAAGAATTCTTACCAAAATATAAATATACCGATGAACAGATTGAAAAAATCTGCCAGTTGATAATGGCTACCAAACTGCCACCTGTACCAAAAAATACGCTTGAAAAAATTATGTGTGATTCTGATCTCGACTATCTTGGACGAAGTGATTTCATACCGGTTTCAAATACCTTATTTGAAGAATTGAAGGCACAGAATAAGATTACCAACATCAATGACTGGAATAAAATACAGGTAAAATTTATTTCGAATCATCAGTATTTTACACGCACTGCCAACAACCTGCGTGAGGTGAACAAACAACTTCAGATTGAGCGTATTAAAAAGCTTATTGTTGATTAATTTTTTGCGCTTCTTCGAAAAAGGAGTTCATGAGGTTGTTATTCCTTTTAATAATAAATCCGGTGGATACTGTTTAAAAGAGAAGGATGTTTCGTTAAATAAAAAAGAATTAATTGCTGCCCAAAAACTTGTTAATAATGGCGAAAGGGTTAGGTTCAAGGCTAAAGCAGTTGACGATAAAACAAAGAAGGAAATTGAGAGAACCAAAAACCCTGATTGCTACATTAATGATGTCGTCTTTGATATTAAAACTACTGAAGGGAATACCAAAAACACCCTTTACAATAATATCAGGGATGAAAGTCAGGCAAGGTTCTATTGCGTCAATTGCGATAGTATGAATTTGGGAAACGTAGTTGATGGTGTGAAAGAATCTTTCCGGAAGAGCAATGATCTATATGGGTTGATGATAATCAAAAACAATAATGTTGTCTTAATAACAAAGCGTGATTATAACGAAGGAATTATTGATGAATTACTGAATTGGAAATAAAAAAACCCAAGACCAGTAGCCTTGGGAGGGGGTTCTTGAGGTATTTTCACACCCCGTGGAACCGATACAAATATACAACATTTTAAATGCCAAAGTCAATATGCCGGCTGTAATTTTCCTTCTGCAAAAAAGAAAAAAAATGTATATTTACTTTGTAAAAATCAAAATAGTAACAAAATGCAGGTAAAATGGGAAAAATTTTGTTAAAAGCCGGCACCATGATTTATCCGTTACCGGCAGTTCTGGTAAGTTGTGGCGAAAATGAGGAAGAATATAATCTGGTCACTGTAGCATGGACAGGAACCTTATGCACCAGTCCGCCAATGTGTTATATTTCATTGCGGCCGGAGCGTTATTCATTCGATATTATCAGCCGTACAAGGGCATTTGTTATCAATCTGACCACACCCGATATGGTTGATGAAACTGATTTCTGCGGCATCAAATCGGGAAGGGATATTGATAAATTCAGCGTAACCGGCCTGACTCCTGTACCTGCATCGGTAGTCAATGCCCCGCTTATTCTTCAGTCGCCCCTGAATATCGAATGTGCTGTAACTGATATTATACCACTGGGGTCGCACCACATGTTTATGGCCGAGGTGAAAGCCATTCATGGCAATGAAGAACTTTACGACAAAAACATCAGCCAGTACAAACTTACCGGAAACGGGTTGTTATGTTATGCTCACGGAAATTATTATGCACTCGGAAAACAAATCGGGAAATTCGGTTTTTCGGCCGATAAAAAACCAAAGCAGAAAAAAATATCACAGAAAAAAAGGTGAACAATTATGGTTTGTCCACCTTATTAACATTTTAATAATTAATATTATATCTGTTTTTCAATCCAGGTTTTTTCAAGGAAAAAATTGGTACATTTTACCATGGCCCATGGAGCATACAACCCTAGTGTAATCAACGAAAGCAGGACTTGTCCCCAAATCAGCAGAAATCCTTTCGTAACGTCAACTTCACCATGAAGCCGGTATTTGAAATTTTCTCCGGGGTTTCCGGCAATGGTTTGCGAAATGAAATAGTTGTAAAGCTTAACGACAGCTGCCGGGAAATAAATTCCCAATGTAATGACAGTTAATGCCATTTCAGCAGCCAGTTTCATTACCGATGGCCAGAAACTGGTTATCCAGCGAATGTGTAACTGGTTGTAGGTATAATCTATCATCCATTTGTACATCAGATACATAAATGGGGTTATGATCAGCAGAATGATCAACTGGTAAACCCACTGCTCAAAAAAATTCATAGATTTAATATCGACCACCCGTGAAAAAATGAGGGCAAATACAATGACCGGCAATAACATGGAAAGGATAAAAATGACAAAAAGACGGCCCCCTTTTCCTTCAAACCTGCAAAAAGTATTGTTGGCCGAAACCCTGCCGGCAAAAGCTGCAGTGAGGTCCCTGATATACCACGGAAAATATATGCAGATGGTAATAACTGTGAGGATTAAACCACCAATAATTTTTCCGAGAAAAGACCATGGCTTGGGTGTAAAATCAATATTGATACCATCGACTGAAAACCCAGAAATAAACAATCCTTTAAACATATATGAGTACCAGATGAGGCCAATAAGGCAAATCAGTAAAACGGGTACAATCCAGACCAGCTGACTGTTATCGCCAGTGAGTGCCAGTTTCTGCAACTGAAAAGCTGCATAGAAATACGGGATCATAAACAGGTAGATAAGGAGGAATAACTGAAACAGGTTTTTTCCCTCCAAACGGTAATGAACGGGTAATTTTTCCATAAGAGGTTGTTTTTAATGTTGTTAAATAATCTATGATAAAAAAATAAAACACATTATAAATTCAGCCGTTGGTTGATTTTTTTGGTTGCATCTTCAAATCCGGGTTTACGCAGCAAAGCAAACATGTTGTTTTTATACGCTTCCACTCCGGGTTGATCAAAAGGATTTACTCCCAGCATATAACCACTGATGGCACATCCCATTTCGAAGAAATAAATAAGTTGTCCGATAGAAAAAGCATTGATCTGGGGTATCTGAATACGGATAACCGGAACCCCGCCATCGACATGGGCAATCATGGTTCCCAGTTCTGCCATCTGATTTACCTGGTCAAACGATTGCCCTGAAAGGAAGTTAAGTTTGTCGAGGTTGCTGTCATCAAAAGGAATTATGAGGTTTTGCTGCGATTTCTGAACAGAAATGACTGTTTCAAACATATTTCGAGGCCCGTCCTGGATGTATTGCCCCATGGAATGCAGGTCTGAAGTGAAATCGACACTGGCAGGGAAAATCCCTTTGTGCTCTTTACCTTCACTTTCGCCATACAGTTGTTTCCACCATTCAGCCATATAATGCAATTTCGGATTGTAATTGACCAGTAATTCGATGGTTTTTCCTTTTTGCAGCAACAGGTTTCTTATGGTTGCATAAACGGCGGCCGGATTTTTGAAGAATTCCACTTCAGGGGCAGTAAGTTTTGACATGGAAACAGCACCTGCTGCCAGTTGTTGTATATCAAAACCTGCAACAGCCACAGGTAGCAGACCTACCGGTGTAAGTACCGAATAGCGCCCACCGACATCATCGGGGATGACATAGGTTTTATAACCTTCTCTACCTGCCAGATCGCGTAAAGCACCTTTTGATTTATCGGTGATGGCAACAATACGCTTTTGAGCGCCCTGTTTCCCGTATCTGGCTTCAAGATCGTTTTTCAGCAATCTGAAAGCAATGGCCGGTTCGGTAGTAGTTCCCGATTTGGAAATAACAATAACAGAATAATCAAACTGTTTCAGCAAAGCCATCAGTTCGGCATGATAGTCCTGGCTAATCTGGTGTCCGGCAAACAAAACCACCGGATGCTTTTTCTGCGGGAGCAAATGTCCGAGTGAATGCCCCAGGGCTTCCATCACTGCTTTGGCGCCCAGATAAGAGCCTCCTATACCCACTACTACAACAATCTGTGAATTTTTTTGAAGTTCATAAGCTGTTGCATTAATATCATCCAGCAGTGGTTGGGTTATTTCACCGGGCAAAGTGACCCACCCGAGAAATTCATTCCCTTTCCCGGTTTTTGCATATACAGTTTCGGTTTGTTTTTTAACCAGCGGCATCATTTTTTTTATCTCTTCCTCAGTAATGAACGGAAAGAGACCTTTTAAGTCAATCATTAGGTTTTCCATAATAGTTCCGGTTTAAATATTGAATAAAGGTATAAAAAAAAGGTGAATTCCGAATCCACATAAATAATTCATGAATGAATGATATACAACCGAGTAGGAAAAATGGATGGATGTAATCCGCATTGATTGCGATATCCTGACTTCCGGTATAATTTTGTTATATGTTGTTGATTGTGCCTGCGGAAAGAGCAAGGGATTACTACCTGTTTTTATAAAAATAGCGATGTGTAAGATTTTTCAGGGCAATGCGCATATCGCGGGGTTTGAGCGGATCATAATTTTGCAGGTATTGATGGTTATACATGGCAATATTCTTATTCTGCCTGTCAATGATGATTACTTTAAGGTTGACAACTGATTTTACCGGGGCGTAATAAACACTTCCGACAGAAATAATAGCAACAGCTACTCCTAAAGCAATTTGTCCGGCAAAATTGCTGTTTGTGCGGGTATAGCCGGTAGCCCATAAAAACATGGCATAATCAATATTACGGCTGGCAAGAATTTCATCAATCGTACGGTTGATGCATAAATTTGCAATTTCTTTTCTGTCCCCGATGTACTGAAATAATCTGGCAACTTCTTGTTCAAGCATTCGGGTGGTGTCTATATCATATTCCATGTGCCGGACATTGCGATCGGGCAGCAAAACAGGCAATTCGACAGCCATGATGCGCGTGCAGCTATCGGAAAAGTTTCTGCTGTATTGCATCCGGTTCCCTTTGGTTACATATTCTATTTCCGAAACAGGATGAACCAGATAAAGATCTTTTATATCGGCAGGATCGCGTTGTGAAACTTTCATTACACTGCAACCGGCAAATATAAAGGTAAGCACGGGCAACCAACCGGACAGTGATTTTTTCATGGGGTTAGTTTTTCAGATGTTTCAGTTTTTCTTCCAGTACTTTGATTTTTGCCTCTGCATCGGCTAATTTACGGCGTTCAATTTCAACAACCTGTGCCGGTGCATTACCCACAAATTTTTCATTTCCGAGTTTTTTCATCACGCTTTCGAGAAAACCCCGCGTATAATCAAGCTCTTCCTTTATCTTATCCATTTCTGATGAATGATCAATATTTCCCGTTAAGGGAACAAAAAATTCGATGGATTTAATCACAAACGATGCACTGTTACCTACTTTATTGTCGGCCATTTCAATGGATGACAGGTTGCAGAGCTTTGCCAGCAGATTGTCAAAACTTTTGTTATAAGCGTGTTTATTGGTTTTTATCATTAAGAGACAAGGGTCGCGGAATGGAATATTTTTTTCTTTTCTGATATTTCTGATCTGTGCAACAATTTCTTTCACATCTTCAAATTTTTTGATCAGGCTTGTATCAGCAGACTGGCTCTTTGGCCAAGGGGCAACAATGATCCGGTCCAATTTTGAGCGATTGCCTAAATGGTCCCAGATTTCTTCGGTGATAAAAGGCATGAAGGGATGTAATAATTTCAGAAGCGCCTCAAAAAATGTGACAGTGGCATGGTAAGTTTTTTCATCGACCGGTGATCCGAACTGTGGTTTAATCACTTCGAGATACCAGGAAGAAAAATCGTCCCAGAACAGTTTATAAATTTCCATCAGCGCATCGCTGAGGCGGTATTTTAAAAAATGATCGTCAATGTTTTCTATGGCCTGATGAAGGCGTGCATCGAACCAACTTATTGCTTCACAAGCCGATAATGGCTGAGCTGCTTGTTGACTTACCTGCCATGATGAAACCAGCCTGAATGCATTCCAAATTTTGTTTCCGAAGTTGCGTCCCTGTTCTGTAAGGTTTTCGTCAAACAGCAGGTCGTTTCCTGCGGGAGAACATAAAAGCATACCAACCCTCACGCCGTCAGCGCCATAGCTTTTCATCAGTTCAATCGGGTCGGGAGAATTGCCGAGCGATTTTGACATTTTCCTTCCTTGTTTATCGCGGACAATGCCTGTAAAATAAACATTCTGAAAAGGTTTATCGTTGCGATATTCATAACCGGCAATAATCATGCGGGCAACCCAGAAAAACATGATTTCGGGTGCTGTTACCAGGTCGTTGGTCGGATAGTAATACGTAATGTCTTTGTTGTCGGGTTCTATAATGCCGTTGAATACCGATAAAGGCCACAGCCACGAGCTGAACCAGGTGTCAAGTACATCTTCGTCCTGCTTCAGGTCACTGATTTGCAGGTTATTATTTCCGGTTTTTTCACGGGCAAGCTGCAATGCTTCTTCTTCGTTCTCGGCTACTACAAAATCATTATCGGGCAGGTACCATGCCGGAATACGGTGTCCCCACCATAACTGTCTGGATATACACCAATCCTGTATATTTTCCATCCAGTGACGATAAGTATTTTTCATTTTTGCCGGGAAAAAAGTAATGTTGTCATTCATAACATTTTCGAGTGCAGGAGTTCCCAGGTCTTTCATGCGGCAAAACCACTGCATCGACAGGCGTGGTTCAATGACAGCATCGGTACGTTCAGAAAAGCCAACTTTATTGACGTAATTTTCGGTTTTTACCAGCAATCCGGCTTGCTGAAGCATAGGGATAATTTTTTCGCGGGCAGCAAAACGGTCGGTTCCGGTAAGAATTTGTGCTGCGGGGCTTAAAGTGCCATCGGGATTGAAAATATCAACCGACGGGAGGTTATATTTCTGTCCTATGCGGTAATCGTTTATATCGTGAGCCGGGGTTATTTTAAGGGCTCCGGTTCCAAATTCCATGTCAACATATTCATCGGCAATGACAGGTACAACACGGTTTATCAATGGTACAACTACTTTTTTCCCGATCAATGTTGTATACCGGGGGTCGGCCGGGTTGACACAAACTGCTGTATCGCCGAGAATGGTTTCGGGGCGGGTAGTAGCTATTGTAATAAATTCATTATCATTATCTTCAACCTTATAAATGACATAATACAGTTTTGAATTAACTTCGCGGTAAATGACTTCTTCATCCGAAACAGCTGTCAGCGCCTGCGGATCCCAGTTAACCATCCGTACACCGCGGTAGATATATCCTTTTTTGTATAAATCGGTAAAAACCCTGATAACACTCTCGCTTCGCTGTTTGTCCATGGTAAAACAGGTACGGTTCCAGTCGCACGAAGCACCGAGTTTTTTAAGTTGCTCGAGTATAATTCCGCCATGTTTTTCTTTCCATTCCCATGCATGTTTCAGAAATTCATCCCTCGTAAGCTGCGATTTTTCTATTCCCTGTTCCCTTAGCTTTGCTACTACCTTGGCTTCGGTAGCAATTGAGGCATGATCGGTGCCAGGAACCCAGCAGGCATTTTTTCCCTGCATCCGTGCACGCCTTACAAGAATATCCTGTATGGTATTATTGAGCATATGCCCCATGTGAAGTACCCCTGTGACATTGGGTGGTGGTATAACAATGGTATAGGGTTCGCGGTGATCGGGTACAGCATTAAAAAAACCATTTTCCATCCAGAAGCTGTACCATTTATCTTCGGTTGCAGCGGGATCATATTTTGCAGCTATTTCGTCCTTACTTTTCATATTTAAAAAATGCTATAAAAAATTTAATGATTAAGTTATTCAAAACCAATGAAATTCAATTTAAAATAAATGGCAAAAATACAAAAGGTTTAGATATATTAAGATAACTGATGTGTGAAAATTGAATTTTTTTTAATTTTTCAAAGCAATAACAAGGATAAAAAAAAGGCCGGGTAACCGGCCTTTTAAAAGTGCATTTTTTTTATAACTATTTCACCAGAAGTTTCTGAATCAATTCCTTTCCGTTTTTCATTTTCATTCTGGCCATATAAACACCCGGCTGCAGCCCGGTAGCCATTACAGATGATTCAACATTCCTGCTGATAAGTTTAACGCCATTGACTGCATAAATTTCAATGCTTGCGATTTCGGTATAATTCAGTAACATAACAGTTCCATTGGAAGGATTAGGATATATCCATGATTTTGTGGCAGGCAGGCTTTGAACAGCCGACCCGTTTTTCACTTCAATCACCAGCAGGGCAGTATCAAATAATTGTGTATTTGCAGTATAAGAGATTTTATACACAATGGTATCAAATCCAACAAAATCTGTTACAGGGGTATAGGTAATAGTTTGACCAACAAAACTCAAATCGGCAAAACCATGCAAACCATGTCCGGTAACTTCAAGCGTTACGGCAGCCTGGTAATTATCGTTTGCAAGAACATCAACGATGGCAACCTGGTTTTTCAGGCATGAGGCGGTGTCCATATTGGCAACCGGCGGATCGGTCAATTCGCCGAATACGCCGTTGTTTTGTACAAAACGATAGGCAAAATGCTGGAAATACTGGTTGGCAATATCTGCTTTGTGAATAATTACCGTATTTTCGTCGTTTGAATTGTTGCCATTATTGCTCCAGTTGTGCGATCCGGTTAAAAGCATAGGGTCTGAACCGGGGGAATTGTGATCAACCACTACATACTTACTATGCATGGTTCCGGGAGCAACATCGTCCTGTACAAAATGGGTTCCAAGAACAGGTTGTAAAATAGGTGGAACAGCATCGCCACATTCGCCAAAACTATTAACAATAAGGTTTGTAGCAACACCAGCCTGGGATTTATCGCGTATTGCATAAGCAAGGTCGGTGCGTGTAACCAGCATGGTAGCAATGCTTAAATTGCTATTGGCTGAATTAATGGTGTTGATAATTTTTGTGTTTGTATTGTCCGATGGGCTGAAATAACATTCAACACGATTGCCTCCGATAATGAGTTCGTGCGGGGTGTTATCGGCTTTAAACTTGCCAAATTTTGCCAATGTGGCATTGGGATTGGCTGTAGAGGATCCCCACATTTCTTCAAATTCAAGCTGATAAACCTTTGCAAGCGACTGGTCCTGAATGATGATGACATTGTTGGCATCGAGATTGATCTGGTCTTCGGTCAGGTTGGTCGAACCGGTCCATACAAGCGGATCATTCGGGTCGGCAGAATTGGCATCCATAATCACAAACTTGTTGTGCATAATGGTATATTCGGAAGTGGTTGGACTGGTAAGTCTTTTAATAGATGAAACAAGATTCGTGATTCCCAAATTGTTTGATCCGCCATCGGAAATAAATCTGACCTGAACACCCCTGGTGGCTGCATTATTTAAAGCATTAAGCACATTGGTGAAAACATTGAGATTAATGTTGTAAAAACACATATCGAGCGTATATTTTGTGCGGTTGATATAGGCACAAAGGGTATCATCGGCCAGATCGTCCAGGAATTTTGCATTGGTGGTAGTAGCAAAGTTGTTATCAACCGGGGTGGTGAAATAAATCTTTGTGTTGCCACTTGATGCCGACTGGGTAACAAACGGGCGGATAGAAGAAAAAGCTGTATCGCCCGAAAGGACTGAAAATGCGTTGACAAAAACAATTTTTCCCGGGTCAAGGCCGGTAATATTTAAAGTATGGTCGGTTCCGGTTCCCGTTGAAGGTATCTGGCCAAGTTCCAATGCTTGTGTATAGCCATAATATGCTTCGGAAGTACCTGCAACATCGGTTTGCCAGCTTAACTGAAAGCTGTTCTGAGTGATAGATGCAACCGATAATGAAGTGGTGAAACTTATGGCAGCCTGGCTTATCAGGTCGTTCTGGTCGCGTATCAGTAGCTGGTAACCTGTAGTGGCGCTTGAGTAACTGTATTGCGAACAAATAGCAATCATAGTGACTGTTGAAGTGGGAACCATGGTTCCGATCAAAGGGTTGCCGTTGTTCATACGTACTACCCCTGTCTGACCACTGGCAGTAAAATTATAATTGGTGTTACCGGCAAAAGCTGTTCCACCATTCTGAAATGTTACACCGTTGATCTGAATGAGTTCGGCTTCGTAGGCTTCTGCAATCTGCGAAGGAGTAATCACCTGTGGTACAGGCAGCGTGTTGTTGCTGCTGTGAACGGTAAAACTGGCTACCGGGTCAAGTTCGAGCAATTGGTTATAGAGTTTCAGTGTCCCGGTTACGGTGATGCTATCACCCCGCAGCACTCCGCTCAGGGTGCTGCTGTAAGCGGCTATGCCTGCAGTTTGATCCTGCATATAACGAATGGAGTTTCCAAGCTCGGATCCATTCGTAACAATACCACTTACTGTAACCACCGTGCCGGTTGCCATGGCACGCGCCTGGGCAATGGTAGTGCGGGTCTGGGCATTAAGGCCTGTGGTGAATACAGCAAGGGCAATGAAAGTGATAAGATTTTTCATAAATTAATTCATTTAAAATGTTATTTCAAAACTGGTGGTAATCCTTCTGGGAGGACCAAAGAAAACGGTAGCCGAATTGGCATCAAAAGTGCTGCCTATTACGCCTTTACTGGTAATATATCCGGCTGCAGGATGGTATGAATCATTATTTTTGCCATCAACGATATAGATTTTATCAAATATATTCAGCACATTGATTTTAAAACTAAACCTGGTTTTTTCAAAATGCTTGAAACTCCATTTATACCCTGCATGGAAGTCGAAAATGGTATAAGCAGGCATTTCCCATGAATCGCGTGATTTCCCTGTAGCAGGGTCAATGGTTTGTTCGGGTGAAAATTCAGAGAAATTCTTACTGAAATAAGTAACTTTTCCCATCACATAGAGGTCTTTTATAATCTCATAACGTACCGAACCGCCAAATTGGGTTTGTGCTGCCATACTGACATGAATATCACGGGCATCTATACTTATTGTATCAAGGATAACGGAACTGTTGGCAACGGAATAAATAATTACATCATCCACTTTTTTATCCCATTTCCAATCACCCAAAGAAACCAAACCCTGAATTTCGAGGTTGCGTAAGGGTTTATAAATACAATCGAGTTCAATCCCTTTGTGCAATGCATCCATGCCAGGAATTTCGCCGGTACCTTCATCACCATACCTTACAGAAAGAGATGGTTTATTTTCCCACCTTGTAATATAAGTATTTAAATTGGCTGAGAAAATCTGAGAAGTATAGGTATAGCCTACTTCTAAAGCTTTTACCCTTTCATTATCAAGATTATTACTGAATTTAGGATTGTAATTCGGGAAAATATACCTGAAATCACGGGCTTTGGATAAATATCCCAGGTTGCAGAAAAGATTCATTTTTTCCGATAAATTATAATTGACTCCTCCTTTTATTGTTCCTCCGGGAATAGATTTCCATGGGGTGGATTTGTCCTGAAAATAATGCACCAGTTTATATTTACTGATGGCGCCGGTGATATTCACAAATGCAGAAAACAAACCCCCAGAATATTCAAGTTGCCCAAAAGCGCCTCCCCATCTGACAAGGCCATCGTAATAATAATCAACTTTATCACCAACTTTTTTCATATTCGAAGGGTCATTATCCGGCACACGGTTGTCATTCTGATCCCATACAAAATCGGCACCCAGTAAATCAATAATTTGCCTGTAATGAATTCCTTTATATGACCTCAAATCCAACCCGCCAGAAAAAGTATAGTTCGGGTTTAATTTATAAGTAGCTGTTCCTACATAACCATACCAGATATGTTCGTTGTTGCTGCTCATTACATAATTGACAGCTTCGAGCAGTTTGGGATGGTGGTTGTGGGGCGGGGGGCTGAAAGGTCCGCCTCCCAGAATATTCAAATTATAAAAGTATTGCCAGTTGATCTGGCCATAATCATCTTTTGTTGTGTCCAGCACCCAGTCACTGACATGAACATAATCTTTTAATGAAACACCAAGTCCTGTTCCACCGCCATTCCCTTTTGACATGTATAAAACGTTTGATATTGCCAGTTTATCGTTTACATTCCAGAAATCTCGGATGCTATACTGTGGCTTATGGTAAAAATTTCGTGTTTCGTTTAAAACTTCCCTGTCGGCATTTGCATCAAGAATTCTTGCTGTAGTATCGGCATTCCAGACTTCTTTATCGCGTTTAACATATCCCCAGTGCTGATTGTAATCAATTCCCATATCATAAATGGGGTAAATATTTCTTTCAGGGCTTGAGGCATTTCTTTTTCCGGTAAGCACAACATCCAGGTCTTTAGCCATTTGAGCCGAATAAGTAGCGATTGGCTTTTTATAACTTCGCTGGTCGTGCCATTGTGGTGCTCCCATGGCCATGATACTGGTAATATGATTTCCGGTGCGCTTATCAAGTTTCAGGTAATAAAACCATCCTTCGCTCCGGGTTTGTTCAATATAGGTATTTCCTCTTTTATATGAACCTGCTCCGGTAAATGCAAAACCATGTTTAAGTTTGCCGCTGTTAAAACCGATTGTAGTTTTTGTTTTTCCTTCCCAGTCTATTTCTTCCGATATTTTTGCTTCACGTTTGGTATCAAACCCTTTGGTGATTATATTTACCGTTCCTCCTACCGAAGGCAAAGCCAGTTTTGAAGCTCCTAATCCCCGTTGTACCTGCATGGAGCGTGTTACCGCATCGAGGCCAAACCAGTTTGACCAGTAAACCCAACCGTTTTCCATATCATTAACCGGAACACCGTCAAGTAAAACACCAACATTGCGTTGATCAAAACCACGGATAGTAATTCGTGCATCACCATCGCCGCCGCCCTGCTGGGTAGCATAAACTCCGGGGGTGGAGTTAAGCACCATCGGAATGTCCTGTCCGGCCAGTTGTTCTTCAATTTTTGCGGGCAATACATTGGTAAATGCAATGGGTGTCTGCCGGGCACGGGCCACATCAGCAACCACACTAACCTCATCGAGCACAAGGGTTTCGAGTTTGATATCAAAGGTCAGCGATTTATTTCCAACCGTAACTTTCTTTGAATACTCAAGGTATCCCACATACGAAACTTTCAGTTCATATTCGCCCGGTGAAACTTCAAGCATAAACCGGCCGTCAAAATCGGTAATAGTACCTACACCGGCACCCACGATGACATTTGCCCCGATCAGGGTTTCCATGGTCTGGCCATCCCTGACCACACCCGAGATGGTTGTTTTTTGCGAAAAAGCAGCATAAACCATCAAAATACCTATAAATAACAGGAAAAATCTTTTCATTGCCTTTTTATTTATTCAAAATATTCATATACATGTTTGTTTTATCTGAAGATAAAAAAAGGCATCCGGAATTTATCCGGATACCTGGATATCTTTTGTTAAGATTTACTCAATCAGCAACTTCTGAATGGCTGTCTGATGGTTATTGGTATAAACCTTTACGAGGTAAACGCCTGGTTTCAGGTTGTTGTCACTGATAGAGATAATATTGCCCGATACATCGCTTATCTGCCTGATAACCTGTCCGGTAATATTTAAAATTTCGATTTTTTCAACCGGGTAGTTCGAAACAAGATTAATTACATCCTGTGCCGGGTTGGGATAAACCGAAATAAAGGTATTTTTTATCGTGGCAACGCTGTGGTAATTGGGATCAGCTACACAATCGTGGTGTCCAAGGTCGGTCCAGATATCTTCGCCACCCGGTAAAGTATCCCACTGCACAGAAACAGAAAAACCAGCAGTCGGGTTAGTTTTAACCCCGTCAACAACATTTGGTTTGCGTTTCAAGGTATGGTCTTTTGTCCAGCACATCCAGAATGGCCCGTAATATTGCCCGGTATTGTCCTTGGCTTTGACAATATAATTGGCAATGGTGCTTTGCACTTCAACCCAGGTGGTATCGGTTCCGTTAATCACTTTGACATAATAGGTAACCAGGGTGTCTTTAATGTTTGACCATCCTGTTTCGGCTTCAATGGTGCCAAGCAATCCTGTTTGTCCGAAAAGGTCAACAGGAAGCTCAGGTGTACCGTCACCATTAATATCTTTCATAATGGCAATGGCGTCATTTCCATTCATATAGGTTGGTGAAGGATAAGGAATATCCATCATGCCGGGAATAGAACCGCCATTGGGGACGATAAGGCCTTGCAATACAGGGCTGCAGGCAGGTGAGGTTGAAGTTGAAGTGGTTTGCCCGTTTACCAATATAAAAACGGAGTATGGCTGAATAGTACCTGAAAGCTGGGTAATTCCACCTCCGGAATAACCGGTTGAACCATTGCTGAAACGGGCAACGTAATAATTCGTCAGACTGATGGCGTTAGCAGTAGGGTTATAAATTTCAATTGCTTTACTGTTGCCCGATCCTTCAACATATTCAGAAATAAACAGATCGGTTTGTGCCATCAACATTCCAAGGCTAAGCAGGCTGGCCATTGTGAGTAAAAGTTTTTTCATAGGTTTAAAAATTAATGATTACTATGTTTTATTTCATTCTCTTTAATGACAAAAAGTTTCGTAATTATACGTAAAAAAAATGGCAAAACATGAAGTTTTATCAATTATTTTGATGTTTTATAAAGCCTGATTTTTTTATGTATTATCATACTGCTTATTTCATATTTTTTTTATGATTCATTGATATACTATTACGGTGGGTCTATTACATATCTGAAACATGAATTGCTTTATTTGTGAATTTATTCGCCGGCTACAGGGAGCATGAAACATTGACAGCCATGTGATAAGTATTTGCATCAGCTTTTAATAGGGAAAAAGGAGTCACGATTTTTTGTTTTGAAAAATAATTGGGTCAAAAGGCCGTAATTGGCATAACTGTTGTATTTTTGTGCTCTTTTTCAGATGTTATGATGTCATTAAACCAGGAAATACTGCGTCGCCGTACGTTTGCCATTGTGAGTCATCCCGATGCAGGAAAAACAACCCTTACCGAGAAATTGCTGCTGTTTGGCGGTGCCATTCATGTTGCCGGTGCTGTAAAATCGAACAAGATAAAGAAAACTGCCACTTCCGATTTTATGGAAATTGAACGCCAGCGTGGCATTTCGGTGGCTACTTCTGTCATGGGCTTTGATTATAACGACATCAAAATCAATATACTTGATACCCCCGGACATGAAGATTTTGCCGAAGATACCTTTCGTACCCTTACCGCAGTGGATAGTGTCATCGTGGTGATTGATGCTGCAAAAGGTGTTGAAAGTCAGACCAAAAAACTGATGCAGGTGTGCCGGATGCGAAATACTCCGGTGATTGTTTTTATCAATAAACTCGATCGCGAATGCCGTGACCCGTTCGACCTGCTCGACGAAATTGAAAACCTGCTGCATATAAAGGTACGGCCTCTTACATGGCCAATTGGCGAAGGCCGCGATCTTAAAGGTATTTACAGCCTGCTCGATCAGACCATTTATTTTTTTACCGGTTCCGACCGCACCAAAGCAGAAGATCCGTTGAAAATTAGCATATACGATCCGGAATTACCTGAAATTATTGGTCCAAAACATGCGTCGTTGCTGCGTGATAATGCTGAACTGATTGAAGGGGTTTACCCGGCTTTCGATATATCACCTTATTTGCAGGCCAGCATTGCACCTGTGTTTTTTGGAAGTGCTTTGTATAATTTCGGAGTCAAGGAATTGCTCGATACATTTATCCGCATTGCCCCATCGCCAAGGCCGGTAGAAACCCACGAACGCCAGATTAAACCTGACGAGCAGAAATTTACAGGTTTTGTTTTTAAAATCCATGCCAATATGGATCCTAATCACCGCGACCGTATTGCTTTTGTGAAAATCTGTTCGGGAATTTTCGAACGTAATAAAAATTATCTGCATGTACGCCATGGCAGGTATTTCAAGTTTTCGAACCCAACATCTTTTATGGCCGATAAAAAATCGGTGATTGATTTTGCTTTCCCTGGAGATATTGTAGGGGTGCACGATACCGGAAATTTTAAAATTGGCGATAGCCTTACCGAAGGAGAACCGCTTCATTTTAAGGGCATTCCGAGTTTCAGCCCTGAACTTTTCAGGTACATCGAAAATGCAGACCCCATGAAATCGAAACAGCTGGCAAAAGGAATTGATCAGTTAATGGATGAAGGTGTAGCCCAATTATTTACAAATACATTCAATAACCGTAAAATTATAGGAACAGTAGGTGCGCTGCAGTTTGAAGTCATTCAATTCAGGTTATTGCACGAATACGGTGCTTCGTGCCGCTACGAACCCATTAACCTGCATAAAGCCTGTTGGATACAATCAGATAATGAAACCCAGCTCGACGATTTTAAAAAACGGAAATATAAAAACATCGCCACCGATAAACATGGCCGCGATGTATTCCTGGCCGAATCGGAATATGAACTGGCTATGTCGCAGCAAAACTTTCCGAAAATTAAATTTTATTTTACTTCCGAATTCTAATGCAAAATATTGAAGATCAAAATACTGACAAAAGAAGATTCAGCATCAGCCTTTTTATTGCCGCTATGCTGACGGCTCTTATATGGATGGTTTTTATCTTTGAAAAGGGAAGTCATACCAGTTTTGCGGAATTTGGTATCAATCCAAGAAATCTGTCAGGATTACAGGGAATTTTTTTTGCTCCTTTTATCCATTCCAACCTCAGTCACATTATTAATAATACGGCAGCGCTGCTGATGATGACCACAGCACTTTTCTTTTTCTATCCCAGGCTGGCATTCCGGGTACTTTTTTCCGGATGGATAATCACCCACCTGTTGGTTTGGCTTTTTGCCCGGCCATCTTATCACATCGGGGCCAGCGGACTTTTATATTCGATGGCATTTTTCCTGGTGGTAAGCGGTATTATTTCAAAAAATACACGGCTGTCAGTTTTATCGCTGCTGATCATTTTCTTTTACGGAAGCATGGTGTGGGGCGTTTTTCCACAACCGGGCGAGGTTTCATGGGAATCGCACCTGGCAGGTGCATTATCGGGGATGGCTCTTTCAGTGTGGTTTAAAAGTGAATATGTTATCCGTAAACCCGAAGACGATGAACCGGATGAAGATAGTGAAGATGATACCGAAAATATTCCTGAATATTTTTCTTCATACACCCATCATTGGTTTGAAAACCATGACCCGGCCATAACAAACCCGAATGATGATGCAAGGGAAAAATAATGAGAACAGGTCATCCGGAAATAAGCCGGATCACTATAGAAAACTGGTGATGAAGATAAAAAAACGACCGGGTTTTCCAATCGATGAACTGATTCACCAATTTCACCTGCAGGTGTTTGAAGTCACCGATTGCCTTACGTGCGCCCGTTGCTGCCGTGTGCTGGGCCCGCGGCTTACCGATCGCGATGTAGCGCGCCTTTCAGGTTTTCTTCGCATGAAACCTTCGGTTTTTACTGAGACTTACCTGAAAATTGACGAAGATAACGATTATATTTTCCGGGCTATGCCCTGTCCGTTTATTGGTGACGATAATTATTGCAGCGTTTATCAGCAAAGGCCATCTGCCTGCCGCGATTATCCGCATACTTCAAGATCTAATATCAGAGCCGTGCTTGATGTGATGCTGAAAGATGCAGCAATATGTCCGGCCGTTTCAGCAATAATGGATAAACTTGGTGAAATGAATGAATTGGGATAACTCCTCAACTTGCCTTAAGGTAGATAGTGACTCGAAAATTTTAATAAATAATTCATTTTTCTTCTTATCATTTCTGTTGTCATCAATTTATTTTTATGGCTGTCATGCTGTTAAAGGGGGGAAAATACTATTTTCAGAAATATTTCGTTATTTTGCCAAACCGGTTAATATTATTCAATGCAAACTATAAAAACCATCGTCATTTCGGTAACCGCTGTGTTTATATTTTCTCAGGAAGGATTTTCACAGGTCGGTGGAACAGCGGTATTTAATTTCCTTAACCTTCCGTACACATCAAAAGTTGCTGCACTGGGTGGCACATCGGTTGCTGTACCCGGTGATGATGCAGGGCTTTCATTTCAAAACCCGTCGTTGTTAAGACCCGAAAATCATAATATTGCTACTTTTTCATACAACCATTATTATGCCGGAATAAACCAGACATTTTTTTCATTTACACGCGATTATGGCAAATACGGTTCTTTTGCAGCCGGCATATTTCATGTGGGTTACGGATCATTTACCCAGACCGATGAATATGGCAATAGCGACGGTAATTTTACAGCCGGCGAAACGGCACTGAATATGGCCTGGTCATACCCCATTGACAGTATGTTTCAATTCGGGGTTACCCTTAAACCCATTATTGCCAACTACGAGAACTATGCTTCGTCGGCCATTGCTGCCGATGCAGGCATCACCTACTTTAACCCCCATCAGCTACTGGCTGTTTCGCTGGTTATAAAAAATGCGGGTTACCAGCTTCAGCCTTTCTATGGAACTTCAAGAGAAAACCTGCCTTTTGAAGTGCAGGCCGGTATTTCAAAAAAGCTGCTTCATGCGCCCTTCAGGTTCTCTTTGGCAGTACGTCATATTGAAATGCCCGATCTGAACTACAGAAAAACGGAACAGCCCGGTTTGCCTGACGAAACGTCAGGACAGGCAGGAAAATTTGCCGGAACCGGCCTTTTTGACGGTATAATGCGGCACATTATTTTGGGCGTTGAGTTTGTACCAGTGAAAACTTTTTCTGTGAACCTTGGATACAATTACCAGCGCAGGCAGCAGATGATGGTTGAAGAATTAAAGGGCAGCACAGGTTTCTCATGGGGCATGGCCTTAAACCTGAAAAAAATGTCGTTGAGTTATTCCAATTCAAAATATCATATTGCCGGATCGACCCACCAGTTTTCATTCAGCATTAATCTGAACACACTGATTAAAAAGCAAGTTGCCAGAACTACTGAAGTTTAATTGACGGACTGCTGATTTTTACTATTTTTACAGAAAAACATAAGGATGAAAAAAATCATTATTGCCATCGATGGATACTCGTCGTGTGGAAAAAGCACATTGGCCAAAGACCTTGCAAAGGAACTTCATTATATTTATATCGACAGCGGAGCCATGTACCGGGCAGTGACGTTATATGCGCTGAAGCATCAGCTAATAAAAAATTCTGAAATTGATACTGACTCACTCCGAAGACAAATCGGATTGATTAAAATTCATTTTACTGTGAACCATACCACTGCCGGCACTGATACTTACCTGAATGGTGAAAATGTAGAAAAACCGATCCGTTCGCTTGAAGTATCTTCGCATGTGAGCCGCATCAGTGAACTGGGATTTGTTAGAGAAAAACTGGTAGCCCTGCAACAGGAAATGGGATTAAATAAGGGCATTGTGATGGATGGCCGTGATATTGGTACGGTGGTTTTTCCACAGGCCGAACTGAAAATCTTTATGACTGCCGATCCGATGGTCAGAGCACAACGAAGGTTTGACGAAATAAAACTTAAGGGAGACCTTGTCAGCCTTGAAAAGGTACTCGAAAACCTGAAACAAAGAGATTTTATTGATACGAACCGGAAAATTTCACCCCTGGTTCAGGCTTCCGATGCAATCGTTTTAGACAACAGTTACCTTACGCAAAAGCAACAACTGGAGTGGGTTTTGGAGAAGGCAAAAGCAATTATTGGGTCATAAAAACAAAAAATTGTATTATTTTTGCCGCGCATTTATTTGTGACCATTTTTAATTTTCATGATAGTAGAGATTGATCCGGGTTCGGGTTTTTGTTTTGGCGTCACCTCAGCCATCCACAAAGCTGAAGAACAGCTTGGAAAAGAAAATAACCTTTATTGTATTGGCGAAATTGTACATAACCAGGCCGAGGTAAACAGGCTTAAGCAAAAAGGGTTAGTTACTGTTGAAAGGCACGATATGCAGCATTACCCCGGGAAAACTATCCTCATCAGGGCTCATGGCGAACCTCCCGAAACATATGAAATCGCAGAAAAATATCACATCGGCCTGATTGATGCCACCTGCCCGGTAGTGCTTAAGATTCAGCAACGGATTAAACAGGCATATGAAGCCATGAAGAAAATAAACGGCCAGGTTGTGATTTACGGAAAAAAAGGACATGCCGAAGTGGAAGGGCTTTTAGGACAAACAGCGTACACAGGTTTATTAATCGAAAATATAAATGATCTGGATTCAATTGATTTTGAAAGGCCTGTTGAACTGTTTTCACAAACAACCCAGAGCATTGATAGTTTTTACCTGATTGCCGAAGAAATAAAAAAGAAGTCAAAGGCATGGTTAAAAATTCATGATACCATTTGCCGGCAGGTTTCAAACCGCATTCCGCAATTGCTTGAATTTGTAGCCAAATATGATGTGATAGTTTTTGTAAGTGGTAAAAACAGTTCGAACGGAAAATTATTGTTTGAAATTTGTAAAGGCAAAAATGCGAACACTTATCATGTTTCGGATGTTTCAGAAATAAATGAAAGATGGTTTTCCGGAAAAGAAAAAGCCGGTATTTGTGGAGCAACATCAACACCTCATTGGGTAATGGACGAGGTTGCCGAAAGAATCAGAAACTTGTAAAAAATCAGAATATATGGGAAAAATTAAACGCATTGGAGTATTTACCTCCGGTGGTGATGCCCCCGGAATGAACGCTGCCATCAGGGCAGTTGTCAGGGCCGGGATTTATAATGAACTGGAAGTCATTGGTATCCGCCATGGATATCACGGGATGATAAACGGACAATTTCAGATTATGAAGTCGCACCATGTCAGCAATATTATACAGCGTGGAGGCACTATCCTGAAAACTGCCAGAAGCACGGAATTCAGAACCCCTGAGGGGCGGAAAAAAGCATACGAACAGCTGAAAAAGGCTGAAATTGATGCACTCGTAGCGATCGGAGGTGACGGAACTTTTACCGGTGCCCGCCTGCTGAGTGAAGAACACGGTGTTTCCATTATAGGAGTACCAGGAACCATTGACAACGATTTGTATGGTACCGATTGTACCATTGGATATGATACCGCATTAAACACAGTGGTTGAAGCCGTTGATAAAATCCGCGATACCGCCAGTGCTCATAATCGTTTGTTTTTTATAGAAGTGATGGGACGTGATGCCGGTTTTATTGCCTTACGCTCGGGTATTGCCAGTGGTGCCGAAGCCATTGTGATTCCCGAAGTTAAAACTTCTGTCGAAAAATTAAGGGAATACCTCGCAACCGGTAATAAGCGCAAGAAAACCAGCGGTTTGGTGATTGTTGCCGAGGGCGATGGTGGCGGCGCGTATGAAATTGCCCGGAAATTTGAAGAAGAATACAAAGACTATGAAGTAAAAGTGACGGTACTTGGCCATATACAGCGTGGCGGACCTCCTTCCTGCTTTGACCGTGTTACGGCCAGCCGGCTTGGAGTAGCTGCTGTCGAAGCCCTGATCGACGATCAGAAAAGCATTATGGTAGGAATTGTAAATAACCAGATTGTCCATGTCCCTTTCAACAAGGCCATTAAAAACGAAAAGCCAATTAATCAGGATTTACTTCGAATTGCAGATATTCTGGTTATATAATACAGAAAAGGGATGGTGGAATAATACAAGCAGGATATAATTGATAGACCTGTTACCTGTTTTATAGTGGTGTTAACAACTTTCGGTTTTATTTTCGGTAACGAAAATGTAACTTCGCCAGAGAATTGTTTTAACAAAAAAACACCATGAGCCTGTCAAAAAGGTATGCCGAAGTGATTCTGCCGTTTTCGCTTCAGGGACTTTATACCTACCGGATTCCTGACACTATGATTGCCGATGTGGAACCGGGAAGAAGGGTAGTGGTGCAGTTTGGAAAAAAGAAAATTTATACAGCCCTGGTAAAAACCGTTTTTACCGGCGAACCGCCCGATTACCCGGTAAAAGATATCATGAGTGTACTCGATAATCAACCGGTATTGAGCAACAGGCAATACGATTTCTGGGAATGGATTTCGCGTTATTACATGTGCACCCTTGGCGAAGTGATGAAAGCTGCTTTGCCGTCGGGAATGAAACTCGAAAGCGAAACCTGCATCCGGCTTAATCCCGAAGTGGACAATCTCCCTGAGCTTAGCACTACCGAAGAGTCAATTCTTGAACTGGTGCAGAACAACCATCGAATTACCATCAACGATATTAAAAACCGTTGCGGTAAAGAATCGCATAAATCTTTGGCCCGGCTTATCGATTACAAAATCGTGGTTGCTGGCGAAGAACTTGAAAAACAGGCTGTCCCCCGGCAAATAGCCATGGTGACCATGGCAGATCATTTTCTTGAAAATGAACCGGCAGTGAATGAATTATTTAAAACGCTGGCCAGGCGCGAAAAACAACTGCATATTTTAATGACATGGCTTTCATTATCAAAAGCTTTTTCGGGATTTCCACTACAACCGGTTTCAAAAAAAGAACTGTTGCAAAAATCAGGTGCTTCCGATTCCATATTAAAAACCCTGGTAAAGAATAATATTTTTGTAATCTATCAAAAGCCTGTTCCCCTGTCGGTTGAAGAAACCGTTAAAACAGAAATGAAAGAACTGGAACCTCAGCAAAATGAAGCGATCAACAAAATAAAACAAAGCTTTGAAAAACATCGGGTTGTTTTATTGCATGGCGTAACCTCGAGCGGAAAAACCGAAATTTATATCCGGCTTATCAGGGAAACCATCGAAAGCGGAAAACAGGTGCTGTACCTGCTGCCCGAAATAGCCCTTACCACACAGATTATTCAAAGGCTTTCCGGTATTTTTGGAAGCCAGATGGGCGTTTATCATTCACGTCATGCCGATATTCAAAAACTGGGTGTATGGAAAAGGGTGCTCGATGTTGAAAGTGAAAATACCTGCCCGCTGGTATTGGGCGTCAGGTCGGCCATTTTTCTTCCCTTTTCCGACCTGGGACTCGTGATTATTGATGAGGAACATGAAAATACTTTTAAACAGGCCGATCCTGCTCCCCGCTATCATGCCCGCGATGCTGCCATTTATCTTGCCACCATTCATAATGCCAGTGTTCTTCTTGGCACTGCCACCCCATCGTTTGAGACCTACCGTAATGCTGTTACCGGTAAATACGGGCTGGTTGAATTAAAGGAGCGATATGGCAATATGCTTATGCCTCAAATGCTTATCAGCGACCTGCGTCGTAAAAATGCAAAAAATAAACCCAAAAATATTTTTAGTACCGAGCTTACCGCTTATATTGAAAATGCCCTCAGCCAACAGGAGCAGATTATCCTTTTTCAAAACCGTCGTGGATTTGCACCTTTTCTTGAATGTGCCGACTGTGGATGGGTACCGGAATGTAAAAACTGCGATGTCAGCCTTACCTATCATCGTAAACTCAACCAGCTTACCTGTCATTACTGCGGATATACCGAAACAACCTGGTCGCAATGCCAGAAATGTGGAGGAACGCATGTTGAAACACGGGGAATGGGAACCGAACAGATTGAGGATGAAGTACAAAACAGGTGGCCTCTGGCACGTACCGCACGCCTCGATCTTGATTCAACACGCGGAAAATACAGCTATCAGCAGATTATCGATAATTTTGCCCACCGCAATCTCGATATACTGGTTGGAACACAAATGGTTACAAAAGGCCTTGACTTCGATCATGTGAGCGTGGTTGGCATCATGAATGCCGATACCCTGATGCGCTTTCCCGATTTCAGGGCGATGGAAAAATCTTTTCAGCTCATGGCACAGGTGGGCGGCAGGGCAGGACGTAAAAATAAGCAGGGAACCGTGATTATTCAAACCTCACAGCCCGATCATCCGTTTTTTGAACTGGTAAAAGAAAATGATTTTAAAAAATTCTATTCCATCGAGGTCGCCGAAAGGGAAAAATTTGGCTATCCGCCTTTTACACGCCTCATCCGTATAAGCATAAAACATACCGATTACCGTAAAACTGACCATTTTGCAAAACAAATGGCCGAAAAACTGCACAGCAGGCTGGGAAAAATGGTGCTGGGGCCCGAATCACCGCCTGTTTCACGCATCAACAATAAATATATCAAAAATATCCTGTTAAAAATTGATAAAAACCTGGCAATTGATAAAATTCGCAGTTTGTTGATCCAGGATACCCATGAACTGATGCAGGATAAATATTTCCAGAGTGTTCAGGTTATTTTCGACGTTGATCCTATGTAAAAATTTTAAAGCAGATTGAAGTGAATAATGATGCATTAAAACAATTGTTCCGCTCGTTTGACCAGATGAATATCCTGGTGATAGGCGATGTGATGGTCGATTCATATTTATGGGGAAAAGTCGAACGAATTTCACCCGAAGCGCCTGTTCCTGTTGTATCGGTTACCCGCCGTGAAAACCGGCTGGGTGGTGCTGCAAACGTCGGGCTCAATATCAGGGCATTGGGTGCAAAACCGGTGTTGTGCTCTGTGACCGGCAACGATGAAAAAGGAAACCTGTTTATCTCACTTATGAAGGATGCCGGATTGGAAACCTCCGGATTACTGGTCGATGAAAACCGGAAAACTACTGTAAAATTCCGTATTATCAGCCAGGGGCAGCACCTGCTAAGGGTAGATGAGGAGAACGATCATTGCCTCGACCTTTCAAATGAGGCAGCTTTTATAGAACGGATCGGAATATTACTTGATACCCGGCAATTTCATGCCATTGTTTTCGAGGATTATGATAAAGGATGTATTACGCCTGAATTAATAAGCCATGTGGTAAAACTGGCATCATCAAAAAACATTCCAACGCTGGTCGATCCTAAAAAACGTAACTTTTTGGAATATAAAGGGGTAAGTCTATTTAAACCCAATCTGAAAGAACTGGCTGAAGGGCTGAAAACCGAGGTTTCAAAATCTGATATCCAGTCTGTTGTAAAAGCTGCACAAATGCTTGAATCCAGGCTGCAGAACCGTTATACCATGGTTACCCTTTCTGAGAATGGGATTTTTATCAGCGACAGAAACCGGTTTCATCATTTCCCGGCTGTGGTTAGAGATATTGCTGATGTTTCGGGTGCCGGCGATACAGTGATCAGTGTTGCCGCGCTATGCCTGGCATCGGGGCTGGAAATTGCCGATATCGCCATCATTGCCAACCTTGCCGGCGGGTTGGTTTGTGAAAAAGTTGGCGTTGTTCCTGTCGATAAACAACAACTGCTTGATGAATGTATCAGGTATTATCATCCTATGTCTGAAGAATAAATGCATTTATTATTAGGTAATTACATTTTTTGCTATATTTATGACCTGATTTTTAACTTTTTGTGATAACTCCAATTGGTATTTTGGAAGCATATAACATTATACCTTATTCATTCCAAATGTAAAACCAAAAAGAAATGCTTTACCAAAAATTTGAAGTTTGGAAAGGTGAAATCCGGCAAATTGATGATGTGCTCGTCATGGGAATGACATTTTTATAAAGTTTTTTCCTAATCTAACTTTTCTGAAGAGTCTATTGTTTCATTAATAAAGGTTTATTTTATGCCACCCGTCTTTATTTGCATGTGTTATTTTTATTTTCAATACGATGTGATTAGATTTGAATTTTAAAAGTGAATATGAATACACCATCAACGGCAAAAATCATTGATTTTATTAAAAAACATCATGTACTTACACTGGCTACATGCAGTGATAATAAGCCCTGGTGCTGCAACTGTTTTTATGCTTTTTATGAAACCGGCAACCTGCTTGTTTTTACCTCAGAGGAAAATACACGCCATGTTGCTGAAGCATTGGCCAATCATGAAGTTTCGGGTAGTATAGTGCTCGAAACCCGGATTGTAGGACGGATACAGGGATTACAGCTTACAGGGCACATGTTCAGGCCCGAAGGCGAATTGCTGGAGAAAGTCCGGAAAAGATACCTCAAACGCTTTCCGTATGCACGATTCATGCTTGCCGAATTATGGTGTATTGAACTTAAATATTTGAAATACACCGATAATACCCTTGGATTTGGTAAAAAACTTATCTGGGATACTTCATCGGGAAGAAACGACCTGTGATGCCTAAAAAAACAAAATGAGTAAATTCATTTACATGTTTTTGCCGGCCGTACGACCACTCATACCTGCTGAAAAGAGAGATGTTGTTATGGTCTGATAACCGGTAGTCGGTTTCTATATAAAAAAACATCAACTTTAAACTATTTCCCTGTGAAGTTTTTATGTGATAATCAGATACTCTTAAAGTATAGGGTTTGTAAATATCTTTTCCAAAACTGGCGGCCGAAGTATCGGTACCGGTTGATATATAACTCCACGATGCCATAATACCCAATTTTCCCTTTTGCCAGGTGGTTTTTATTATCAGCTCCCTGAAATTTGCCCCTTCGGGATGAGCCAGTGGCAAACCCTGATGACCGTAATTTTTTAATGAGTTGTCGTGCGAATAGGTATATGGCCTGACATAATTATACTCCGTTTGTACCATCCAGTTTTTATTTCCGAACGGAAAATACCATTTCAAACCAGCCTGTAATGCCTGTTTGTTTGCCCACCACTGTTTCCCTGACCTCAATTCATTCAGATTAAATTCATCCATCATCAGCTGCGAATAAAGCATGAAATTATTATGGAAACGGTATGAACAACCTGCTCCCATTAGCACATTGTCGGGTGATGGATCGCTGAGCTGGTATTCAACAGGCCTGAAAAAAATAACCGGGTTAATATAGTTGACATCGAAATTCCGGTAAACCAGGGAGTCGGATGAACGCCAGACAACTGATTCAAAAAGCTGTATATCAAAATGTTTTGTCGGGCGATATATCAGGAAATGAGTAGATGCATATTTGTTTTGTAATTGATAGGAAACCGGATAATTAAAATCACGAAGCATGGTATATAATTGCTGGTATTCAAATTTCCACACATTGGCGCTGAGTTTGACAAACGGATAAGGAGCAGCATTGTCTGACAACCATAACGATTGTATGCCATAACCCAGAAAATGTTTTGAATAACCTGCTTCGGCCGTAAACCATGAGACAGGTTTGTAAAGTATTCTGAAATCGGTAGCAGTAAAGCGGTTTGGATGACGGGAATAATTTATGTTCCATCCCGGGTATAATCCTGCCGAATCAGCAAAAACCGGCAAAGAAGCATTATCCCAAACCCACATTCCGGCAATACTCACAACCAGTTTTTCCGATACAAATTGTGCTACCAAACCAGCGCCGGCCTGCCATTTTAAATCCTGTTCAGGCAATAAACCGCCTGCCCCCAAATGAGGTATTGCTAAAACTTCGAAATATCTTGCATCTTTTCTTTTGCATGTATTGCTATGGCATAGGTTCTGTTTTAATTTGGTGCTGTCAAAAACCGGATAAACAAAATGAGGAAAAGTATCTTTCTGTGCAATGGCCATTTCAAATTTCTGGCGTATAAAAGGCTCGGATGTGATAAACGCAGGCTGCGATAAGCAAAAAACCGGCAAACAGGTATAAACTGCCACAAAAACTGTACGCAAACACCGGTTGAATTTATCATACTGATTCATCCTGCGAAGATAGAAATTGCCAATTAAAAAATGTTTTATAATTTGCAGCAAAGTAAATTTTATGATTCTTGTAACCGGTGGTACTGGTTTAATTGGTTCTCACCTGATTGTTGAACTGCTGAAGCAGAACAGGCAGGTTACAGCAATAAAGCGGCCTTCATCAGACATCACAGTATTAGATAAGGTGTGCAGTTATTACGGCGTAAAACTTCAAACTTTGCCCGGAAAACTGCAATGGATTGACTTTGAGATGGATCAACCCGATGGATTGGCTGATGTGATAAACGGGGCAGAAACGGTTTTTCATTGTGCTGCTGTTGTTTCGTTTAACCCAGAACGGCAGCAGGAAATGTTGCATTTTAATATACAAAGCACTGCTAATCTTGTAAATGCCTGTCTTGGAAAAGAAAATTTGTTTTTTTGCCATGTCAGCAGCATTGCTGCTTTGGGGATGACCGAAAAAGGCAATTTAACCGATGAAAATTGTAAATGGATTGATAACAAAGGAAAAAGCGCATATGCTTTGAGCAAGTACCTGTCAGAAATGGAAGTCTGGAGAGGAATGCAGGAAGGGTTGCATGCAGTCATCGTAAATCCATCGGTGGTGCTGGGGCCGGGAAACTGGGAATCAGGTGCCTCTGCAGCTTTCAGAAAGATATACCAGGGATTTAAATATTATACCGGGGGTTCTACAGGTTTTGTCGATGTCAGGGATGTGGTAATGGCTATGATTCAGCTTTCGTCAAATAAAATTGGCGGTGAAAGAGTGATTTTAAACGCTGCAAACATTTCGTACCAGCAATTGTTTACATATATAGCAGCATCATTGCATGTCAGTCCGCCACGTTTTAAGGCATGGCCATGGATTTTAAAACTGGCTGTACTGGCTGAAAAAATAAAAAGCCAGGTAATGAAAAATGAACCTTTAATTACCCGTGATACAGCCCGTTCGGCATGGTCGAATAGTCAATACTCAAATGCCAAGGCTTTGGATTTGGGTATTCAGTTCAGAAACCTGGATGATACTTTACAATGGATTTCAGAATTGTATGTAAAATCAATAAAACAATAATCCTATGGAACTGATACAATGGTCAGGAGTTTATGCCGTTGATATTCCTGAAATTGACAGGCAGCACCAGGAACTGGTAAAAATTATCAACCGTTTGTTTCAATTTATGTCGGAGCAAAAAGGGAAAGAAATTCTGCAACCCACCCTTGATGAATTATCTGATTACATTATTTATCATTTCAGCACCGAAGAAGCACTGATGAAAGAAAAATCATACCCACTCATGGCAGAACATAAAGCTGAACATGCACTGTTTATTGAAAAGGTTATAAAATTCAGGAAAGAATTCGATACCCTGAAAACAAATATGAGTATTGAAATTTTTTATTTTTTAAAAGACTGGCTCTATCATCATATCACCGAGGTAGATAAGAATATGGCAAAATATATTAATCAATTAAAATAACGAAATTATGGGATTTATTGGTTGGACCTCTGCCTTTTCGGTTGGAGTAAATGAAATTGACAATCAGCACAAAAAATTTTTTGAACTGATTAATAAACTGTACGATGCAAAAGCAAGTGGATATAGTACCATACAGGTGAAAGATTTATTACAGGAATTGGACGATTATGTAAAGTACCATTTTTCAACCGAAGAAAAGTTGATGGTAACTTTCGGATATTCAGATTATGCAAAGCACCGCGAGTTTCACAGGCAGTTTTACCTCAAGATGTACGAATATCACAAAAAAATTGACGACGGAAATCTTGATTTTACCGAAGAGGTGGCCGTTTTTATGCGCGACTGGCTCATCAATCACATTGCCCAGGCCGATGTTAAAATTGGAACACACCTGAAAGCCAAAGGGATTAAAGATTTATAAGCCAATCATATTATCAAATTTGTCTTTTCTTCATTGCAATGATGGCATTATCGATGGTAAATTCCCATCCTGAATAAATTCCGGCTGTGGAAAATTGAATTGAATATTGACTTTTTTTATTTTTTTGTTCCACCATTTTTTTTTAATAATTATTCATGTGCTGAAATTTATGAATGTTATCCGTTTTTTATGCACTTACTATATTCGGCTTTCAGATTTTTCTTGCTGTAAAAAAATCAAAAAATTAACTTATTAATTGTATTTTTATACCCGCATTATATCACTTTTCTGGCATTGACATACAATCGGATTTGTCGGTAAATGTAAAATGGAAGGTTATAAATTTATAAAAATGAGACGATTAATCAACCAATTGAAACGAACGATGCTGCAGAAACAAAGAAATGGTGGAATCATTATGGCTATTTTATTTGTTTTGTCAATGGTGCAAGTTGATGGTCAGAATACAGCAAAACAACAGTTTGCCAAAACCTTTCATGCCGATAAAACCGCTGCCCAAAGCCGGTATACCGAACCTGAAAATAAAAGGCCTTTTCTTTTTGCCACTCCATGGACTGTTCCCCGCTGGATGAATCCATTTCACAACATTGGCGACTCGCTGGGATATATGATTGGTATCAGCGATCCGGGACTCGACTCAGCCGATGCAGTAAAACAGGCCAAACTTAGAGCTATTGCGCTTTACCTGATTATGCAGAAATCAAAAATTAAAAATCTGACCGATTACTATTCAAACGAACTGGAAAATGTGAATACCGAAATGTATGAATATTTCAGCAGCGCTGAGGCTGTAGCTAAAATTCCCAGATATGAAGTTGCAAGGCTTGAATTTTCCAATTTCAACGAAGCTGTTGTTGTTCTCAAATTCAACAGCTTTGCTCAAACCGATCCGGTATGGGGCGAGCAGCTTAGAATTTACACCGACCTTTACAAAGGCGAAGTGCAATATTTCGACAGGGCCGAGCACAACGACCATTGTCGCTTTACGGTGTTAAATGTTAAAGGGGATACCATCATGAATTATATCTCGACGGAATACGATAAAGATTATGATGTGTCGAGCTTTATGGATGGTACAGAAATGAAAGGCTTTCGTTATCCTTTTGTATATGTTACCGGTGGAACCGATGTGAGTAATCTTGAAAAATCTTATCTGACCGGAGGCCTGTGGCGTGAGTTTTATAAATCAACACTCAACCAGATGATGGCCTTATCACAAACAGTAAATTCAATGATTGAAAAAATGGGCGACCGGTTTGCCAATGCCAATAGTTTTGAAAAACTTACCCGTACCAAATCAATCAATACATTTACTTTTAAACTGTATTCTTTTTCTTTTCAGCCTACGTATCTCGAAGTTGAAATGAAAGGAATACCTGTAAATCCATAGAAATATCAACTGAATGATTCAGAGCCATCTTGGCGAATTTGCCGCATTGCTGACAGCAATTTTCTGGTCAGTTACCGGATTGTCCTTTGAACAAGCCGGAAAACGAATTGGTTCGCTCACTGTTAACGTGATGAGGCTTACCCTGGCGTTTGTTATTATTGGATTCTACACCTTGATTACCCGTGGTATGTTCATCCCTGCCGATGCAACAGCTCACCAATGGTTTTGGTTATCACTTTCCGGGCTGGTTGGATTTGTGCTGGGCGATTTATTTCTTTTCAAAGCCTATGTTTCGGTGGGTGCACGTATTTCACTGCTTATCATGTCGCTGGCACCGCCTGTGGCTGCTTTCACCGGTTGGCTCATGATGGGTGAAACCATGTCGTGGATGCACCTTTTTGGAATGTCGCTCACCCTGTTGGGTATTGCTATTGTGGTGTTGCAACGCAGAAACGGAAATCAGGATACTGCTGCAGGAAATAAAAAAGTTAAATTTTCATACCCGGTTTCAGGCCTTTTATTTGCCCTTGGTGGTGCTGTTGGGCAGGGTGTCGGACTCGTGATGAGCAAATATGGTATGCAACAGTACGATGCTTTTGCGTCAACGCAAATCCGGATTATTACCGGTGTGATTGGTTTTGCTTTTATCTATTCCATGCTTGGACGATGGTCACAACTGAAACCTGCACTTACCGATAAAATAGCAATGAAATATGTTTTACTCGGCACCACTTTCGGACCTTTTCTTGGGGTAGCATTTTCGTTGCTTGCCGTAAAATATACATCAAGTGGTATTGCCAGCACCATTATGTCCATTATGCCTGTGCTGATTATTGTGCCATCGGTTTTTATTTATAAAGAAAAAGTTACTTTTAAAGAAATAATTGGTGCTTGTCTTGCCGTTGTTGGTGTAGCTATATTTTTTATGTAGAATTATGAATGTTTTTTTTGAAATATTTATCTGTTTGACAAATGGTTAAATATATCGATCTGGAAAATATTATTAAAGACCTGGACTCTCCGGTTTTGAAGAGGATGCCGCGTTTTGTCGTAAAAATTTTAACCGGCATCATCAGGCAAAAGGAGATGAACCGGATTTTAAACAAGTATTCACAATCAATCGGTGTATCGTTTTTGCCCGAAATTTTAAAAGAATTCAATTTAGAGATTGTGGTTGAAAATCCGGACAATTTACCTGAAAGTGGCAGATGTATTTTTGTGGCCAACCATCCTTTTGGTATCATCGACGGGTTAATCCTTACACATATTGTGGCTCAAAAATATGGAACCTTAAAAGCCATTGGTAACGATGCTTTTATGCTGGTGCCAAACCTGAGGCCGCTGATTGCTGCTGTCAACGTATACGGACAGAATCCAAAAAACACCATTGCTGCCCTCGATGAATTATACAGATCGGAAACTCCCGTTACGCATTTTCCTGCAGGCAGTGTGTCAAGAATGTACCATTGGAAAATTCAGGATTGTGAATGGCAAAAAAGTTTTATTACTAAAGCCATTGCCACCAACCGGCCTGTTGTGCCATTTTATTTTTATGGCCGGAATTCTTCAGGATTTTATATGCTCGAATTTGTAAGGAAATGCTTCGGAATAAAAGCCAATCTTGAATTGATGCTCCTGCCTGGCGAGATGCTGCGAAAAAAAGGTAAAACCATCAGGGTAAAAATCGGGAAACCAATTTTACCCTCACAATTCGGTAAATCAAATACATCGGCTTACTGGGCACAAAAAGTGAGGGAATATGTTTACAGGATGGGAACATCGGAAAAAGAAATCAACTTTAATGAATAAAAAATGAAAAACAACTTTCGCCAGTGGATTTTCAGAATATGGTACTGGTATATCAGTAAAATAGACAAAAATGCCGAAGTAAAATTTATGAATTACGGATATCACGATCCTGATATGCAATTGCCGCTTGATGAAGAAGATGAGATAAACCGGTACCCGATTCAGCTGTATCACCACCTGGCTGGTGCTGTTGATTTAAAAGGTAAAAACATCATTGAAATAGGAAGTGGAAGAGGAGGGGGATTAGCATATCTTACAAAGAAACATTCACCGCTGACTGCCTTAGGCATTGATCTGGATTCGCGTGCCGTTCAATTTGCCAACAAATTTTACAATCTGCCGCAATTAAGCTTCAGGCAGGGCGATGCTCAGAGTCTTCCACTTGATGATCAGTCATTTGACGTTGTGCTGAATGTTGAATCGTCGCATCGTTACCCCGATATGAAACAGTTCTTATCAGAAGTAAACCGTATTCTCAAACCACAAGGATATTTTTTAATAACTGATTTCAGGTATCCCTACGAAATGCCCGAGCTGGAAAAAATGTTCCAATCACTTGGTTTTAAAGAGATTGAAAAGCAAAATATAAACCGCAATGTGCTTATGGCATTGAACAAAGATACCCCGCGCCGCATTGAACTGGTTAAAAAACTTGCTCCTTTCTTTCTGCACCAGGTGGCTTTCGATTTTGCCGGTGTTGCCGGATCAGAAACATATAAACAGATAGCAGACGAAAAATATATCTATTTCCTGTATGTTTTTCAGAAAAATACAAATTGATAAAAAGTAAAGCCTACAGAATAAAAGGGCTACCGGCTGCCATCAGACCCCTCAATGACTGATATTGTTTTAAAAGGTACAGCAGCGAAATAATTAATTTAATGGTAAAACAATGATTTAAGAAATTAGCCAGCCCATGTTTCCCTGTCGAGGCTACGGTATTGGATGGCTTCGGCAAGATGGTGAGGCTGAATGGGCTCGCTGGCTTCAAGATCAGCAATGGTGCGCGAAACTTTCAGTATCCGGTCATAAGCACGTGCCGACAGCCGCATTTTTTCCATGGCATTTTTCAGCAGTTTCATTCCTGCTTCATCGGGTTGGGCATATTTACGGAGCATTTTTGAATTCATCTGGGCGTTGCAATGGGTGCCTTTTATTCCTTCAAACCTGTTTTCCTGTATCTTACGGGCATTGATGACCCTTTCCCTGATATCAGCACTCGATTCTCCGGGTTTCATATCCGAAAGCTTTTCAAACGGAACGGGAACTACTTCAAGGTGAATATCAATACGGTCGAGCAAAGGTCCTGAAATTTTATTCAGGTAACGCTGCCTGATGCCTGGTGAACAGACACATTCTTTGTCGGGATGGTTGTAAAATCCGCAGGGGCAGGGGTTCATGCTGGCCACCAGCATAAAACTTGCCGGGTATTCAATAGAGAATTTTGCTCGGGAAATGGTAATCATCCGGTCTTCGAGAGGTTGCCGCATCACTTCCAGTACGGTGCGTTTAAATTCAGGCAACTCATCGAGGAATAAAACCCCGTTGTGGGCCAGCGATATTTCACCGGGTTGAGGGTATTGGCCGCCCCCAACAAGTGCAACGTCGCTGATAGTATGATGAGGCGATCGGAATGGCCTGCGGTTTATCAGCGAGGTATCTTTGTCTATTTTTCCGGCTACCGAGTGTATTTTGGTAGTCTCAAGTGCTTCGTGAAGGGTCAGGGGTGGAAGGATAGTCGGAATGCGTTTGGCAAGCATGGTTTTCCCTGCACCGGGAGGGCCTATCATAACCAGGTTATGGCCGCCGGCAGCTGCAACTTCAAGAGCACGTTTCACACTTTCCTGCCCTTTGACATCGGCAAAATCAAAATCGGTCTGAACCAATGTAGCATAAAATTCTTCACGGGTATTGATCACCGTGGGCTCAATCTGTCCGTTACCATTCAAAAAATTAATCACCTGCATAATATTTTCTACGCCATAAACGTCCAGGTTGTTGACAACAGCGGCTTCCCTGACATTGTGCTTTGGAACAATCAATCCTTTATAACCTTCCTGCCGTGCCTGTATGGCAATGGGTAATGCCCCTTTTATCGGGTGAATACTGCCGTCGAGCGATAATTCACCCATGATCACATAATCGGCCAGCATATCGTTGTTTATTTGCTCCGATGCTGCCAGGATGCCAATAGCTAAGGGAAGATCATAAGCCGAACCTTCTTTACGTATATCGGCCGGTGCCATATTGATAATGATACGTTTGCCAGGAAACCGGAAATTGTTTGTCTGCAATGCAGAAACAATGCGTTGCTGGCTTTCTTTTACGGCACTGTCGGGCAGCCCTACCAGGAAAAAGTTGATACCATCGGTAATGTTAACTTCAATGGTAATGGTGGTAGCATTTACACCATATACAGCTGATCCGAAGGTTTTTATCAACATGGCTGATTGATTTTTCTGAGGTAGTTACTAAAATTGATTTATTTTGTTTTCTGGGCAGTTTTTTTCATAAGCTCAATGTACCTGTTCTGTTGCGAAATAACTGAATATCGCTGTAAAACAGTATTACGTCCGTTTTTTCCAATCCTTTCCCTCAATTCCGGGTTGTCAATAAGGGCCGATAGTTTTTCCATCCATTCGTAAGGGCCCGATGCAAGGAAACCGTTTTCACCATCACGGACAATTTCGGTATTAACACCAACCGGCGAAACCACCGTAGGTATTTCGAGCGACATATACTGCAAACCTTTAAAACCACATTTGCCTTTACTCCAGTCGTCATCGGGCAGGGGCATAATACCGATCTGAAAATCCTCCAGTTGCTCAATTTCTTTTTCTTTTTCCCAGATTGTGGCTACAAGATTAAGTTGAGGCACTTCAAAGGGTACATCCACAATAATTTTAAAAAATATTTTGTCCCGGTATTTATTTTTAAGTTTCATCAGAACAGGCAAAGCTGTCTGAAAATGTTTCAGCGTAGTGGCAGTTCCTGTCCATCCGATACATACCGGTTTTTGGCTATTAAAATTGGTTTTTGTTTTTTTATGATAAGAGGTGTCGATGGTTGTCGGGATTATTTCAACATGCGGGTTGAATATTTTTGCATGTTGGGCAAGATAAGCATTGCCTGCAAGCACTAATGAACTGTATTGGATGATGCGGTCGGTTTTTGAAGGATTTTTGAGCCAGCCAAGGTTTTTGTTTCCATCCGAAATATCATTCAGCCAGATAGCATCGTCAAAATCAAAAACAATGGGTTTTCCGCTCCATTTGAGCAGGTGCTCAAACAGGGTTGTTCCCATCATAAAGGCTTCGCGGTATATGAATATAATATCGTACCGGTGAGCCCTGATTGCATCAAACAACCGTATGAGTATGGCTTTGAAAACAATCAGTATTTTACGCAAATAATGACCATAACTATAGAAATATTTGTCATCGGTTTTACTGATGATGTTGGAGTAGGTTATGGAAAACCCTTCGCTGCGTAGTATTTCAAGGTATTGTTCACACCTGAATCTCTGGCCGGGTGAACGTCCTAACCGATGAGGAACAATGTATAAAATGCGTTTCAATGCGGTTGCGAAAAATAGTTTCTGTAAATATGGCTATATTTTTCTTCAGCACAAATAGTTCGGCCTGATTTTTCCCGATGAAAATGTAATAGTTCAGCTTGAAGGGCTTATTGTTCTGCTTGATATTTCTGTGCTTTCCTGCCTGATTTACCTCATACAAAACTACATGCCCGGTGTTTTTTTCCGGTCAATGGTCAGTGTCAGGCTGAAGATGTTTGAATAGGGCGCAATCGATTGGTTGCCAATATCGGTAAGTGCATAATCGATGGTAAAATTGCGGATACGCACGCCGGCTCCCATGTTGGGTTGAAACGAGGTAGTGGTTTTATTTCCTGCACCTGTTTCTTTCTGAATATTTCCGATACCGCCACGCAGGTAAATAATTTTTTTGTACGAAAATTCAAGCCCTGCATGTGGATCAATGGATACCGGATTGCTTTTAATCAACACGTTGCGCTTGCGGTCGGTGGTAATATCGATATTTAATTCGGGATATACCGAAAAATCTTTTGCAAGGTTAAACAGATAACCGGTTCCCAGTATTATCCTGGGTAATGTGATTTCAGTGCTGTTTTCCGGAATTTCGTTCCCGGTAAGGATAAATGCTTCCCTCAGTTTATCGGTTTCAAATTTCCAGGCATTGAAAGTGGTGGTGATATCGCGTAATACAATCGCTGCTTTGAAATTATCTTTGTTGTAGGTGGCTGAAGCATCAAGGCCAAAACCCACAGCACTGGCAAATTCACCGGCTATGCGACGGATGATTTTAACATTTCCGCCAACCCTGAATCCTTTTACCGGAATTTTTGTCCCATAGGAAAAAATGAATGCATAATCGGCCACCGAAAATGATTTGATACGGTCGTAACGCAGGTTCCCTTCAGCATCAATCAGTTCAAGGGTATTGGGGATATTGTCAACCCCAAAGCGGATAAGTGAAACACCAAACGAGCTTTCGTTGTTGATACGGTAAGCCACCCCACCAAAATCGTATTTGGCAATACCCGCAAAATATTCGGCATGCATCAGGCCAAACTGCATGTGTGAAGAAATTCCTGCCAGGTTAGCCGGGTTCCAGTATCCGGCCGATGCATTGGCCGAACTTGCAATCACCGAATTCGACATGGCAAGCGAACGGCCACCAACGCCAATCGATAAAAATTCATTGCTGTATTTGGCTGTTGATTGGCCCAGTGAATAAAACGCCGGTAAAAAGAATATCAGAAAAGCAAGATTCCGGATGTAAAACATATTATTCCTGTTTGGCGTAAATTTAATGAATTATTTTATGCAACAATTTATAAACTCAATTCTATCGGTAAAATTGCATAGCATAGGTACAGATTTTTTCAGATTTCGCTTAATTCTCATCAGCATGATATTGATTTTCTTATTGTAATGCTTTCAAATTTTCAACCTTTTGAATTAATTTTTGCTTTATGTTTTAAAGGAGTTAAAATTCAATTTCCCTTTTATCAAAAAAAATTTCTACCTTTTGATAAAAATTTTAAGTATTAAAATGGATGAATTATTGCCTCTATCCTTAAATTTTTTTTTACAAAGTTTTCTTTGTACACGACAAAAAATATATAAAATATTGATTGTTAATAACTTACATAA
>CAZLJX010000002.1:78878-205028 GCA_964559985.1 uncultured Bacteroidales bacterium | reverse complement strand
GACTCGAACCCGCGACCCTCAGCTTGGGAAGCTGATGCTCTACCAACTGAGCTACTCCCGCCTGATGGATGCAAAATTAATCATAATTTTCATTTCTACCAAGAGCCACTCACGGGACTCGAACCCGCGACCCGCGCATTACGAATGCGCTGCTCTACCGACTGAGCTAAAGTGGCTTTTCAGGCCTGCAAATATAAAAGGTTTTATGGTTGAATAGGTATTACCAGAAATATTTTTATACCTCTATATTTAAAATATGGCTATTTTACTTTAATAACAATAAGGTCTTTGTCGCCGAACAGAATATATTTCCCATCCTTTGCCGGAATAATCCTTTTCATCGTATTTCTTCCTGAAAGCGTATGAATGGTTGATTTTACCATTAACTTATCGTCTGATAATTCATTGAAATACATTTCGCCTTGTTGGTCTGAAGTGATGATGGTTATTACTTGCTCATTAAACATCATTTGATCAACCGTTTGGCCAGCAGGTAAATAATAAAATTGTTCTTTAACCGGTTTTCCGGTGATATCAGTTTCAAGGTAATAAAACTGTCCTGAATTGGTATAACCACCAAAAACCAAATTGCCTGATACATTTGGTCTGATCATGGTACAGTTGATCGAATCGGCAAACATTTTTTCCCATACCAGGTACCCATCGGGGTTAATCATAGCAATCCATGAACCGGTTGTAAAAACCGTTGATCCGTTTGCGGTTGCTGATAAGGCATTTATTCTGCCTTGTTTGGTATAAGAACGGTCCCATATTTTCTTTCCATCGCTGTTGGTTTTTACAATGTAGGGATAAATCAATCCGGAAGTGTCTGAAATATAACCACCTGCATATAAAAAAGACGCAGCATATCCGATGTGGTCAAGCATATTAACTTTGAACGTGCGGCTCCAGTTAATTTTTCCATCTTCTTTCAACGATAACATCCATGCTTTTCCATCAAAAATACTGTCAGAACTGGCTCCCAATTGTCCGCAAAGTATTATATTTTCGTCTCCGGCAAAAATCATATCAAGTGGAGTATCAAACCCTGTTTCACCCAAAAAACGATTTTGTATCATCTTTCCGCTGAAGTCCAACCATATGAGCCAGGCATCGGTTTTAAGTTTATCGTCGCGATACGATTTTCCGGCAACAAGTATATGATTCTGAAGCACTAAAAGCCCTTTAGCTGCATCAATATCCGATCCGTTATCGAAACCTTTAAACCATAGGGGCTGCAAATTTTCAACCTTGTTCGAAAAATTGTTTCCAACTGCAGTAGCTTTCAGGTTAAACACGTCAACATATTGCTCTCCATCGGGATATTTCGAAATAAAATCGTTGAAAGCTTCAATGCTGTTTATTTTTTTTGCTCTTTCAAACATCAGGTTCCGCTTTATTTTACGTGCATTGGGTACATCGGCAGCTTCAGGATATTGAATAAGAAAATCATCCATGGCTTCGAGGGTATTTAATGTACGGGCTTTTTCAAATGCCAGAAAGTCCCGTTTTTTTATGGCTTCATTCTCAAAAACCGATCCTTTATAAAGATGAATAAATTCATTAAAAGCATCAAATGTATTTAGGCTTTGTGCCTGTTTATAGGCAATTTCGTCGCGCTGCTTGATGGCTTGTGGAATCTGTGCGGCATCGGGGTAAGTTTTGATAAATTGGTTATACTGCTCAACCGAAGCCGATTTTTCAACATTTCTGAATGCAAGATAATTGCGTATATGTATTACATTTTGCGTGAACTTCGAGCCCGGGAATTCGTTCAGAAACCGTACTGCCATATCGTAGTTGTTTTCTTCCCTGACAAATCTGATAAGTTTATCTTCCAGTTCGGCCTTTTCAATTTCAAAGTTCTCTTCCGGCGTTTTGTTACGGCGGCGCGAATTCATTACCTGGTAGTAGGCTTTAATCCATTCATATTCATCAGGCTTAATTTTATCGAGGGCATTGCTGGCCTGAACAAAATATTTCCACGATCTGAAATAGTCTTTCCGGCTAAAATCATCCATGCCGTATAATATTGACATGGAATAGTTTAACAAAGGATGAAGTGAATCTTTCTGGTAAGCTTTCAGTAAAATCTGCTCAGCTTTGTCGTAAAATTCAACTTTTTCAGCGGGTTTCTTCAATTTGGCTGTAGCCTGTATCTGTTCCAGTGCTTTGGCAAATGGCTGACAATTGGCAGCAACAGCAATAATTAATCCAATGATTGTTGACGTAAGTTTCATATACTGTTTTTTTTACCGCAATTATTTTTTCAGTAGTTTAAATTCGACCCTCCGGTTTTGTGAACGGCCTTCAGGGGTGGCGTTGGTGTCCACAGGGCGGCTTTCTCCATATCCAATAGCTATAAGGCTTTCAGGAGCAATGCCTTGCGAAACAAGATAAGCTGCAACTGCTTTTGCCCTGTTTTCTGACAAAACCTGGTTAGCCTGATCCGATCCGTCACTATCGGTATGTCCTGAAATTTCAATCTGATCAATTTCAAATGTTTTCATAAAACTGACCACTTTGTCGAGTTCTTCAAATGATTTTGGCAGCAATGTAGCCTTGCCTGTTTCGAAAAAAATGTTTTTTAGAATGATGGCCGATCCTTCCTCCAGGTTTTGCAGATCTTCGGCAAAAGGATCAGGGGGAATAACTGGCTTTTTAAAGGTCACAGACCCTGTATTTATACAATTGGCAGCATCGGTGATTTTATAGGTATAAGTGCCATAAGGTAAATCTTTGATAAAAAATGAGGAAGCCCCGTTTGACCATTCAATTATGTAAGGTTGGGTACCACCTGAAACCGACAATTTTATCAAACCATCGTTTTTTTCACCTTTAAATTGCTTTGAAACAGGATCCAGCCCTCCGGTATAAAAAGTATCGAGAATCACCGTCTGTAAATCGTGTTTGACACAGTTGCAAAGCGAGCAGTCCGAAAGTTTCCTGATTGAAAAATCATCGTAATAATAATATGCGTAACTTTTATTACGGTCATTTACAATATTTTTATCGGTCACTACATAGTTGGTGTTTTCATAGTTTTTAAAATTGCCTACAATAAAGAACTTTTCGCCGCCACGAGCTTCATAAATAAAACACATTTCGTTCCACCGGTCACTGTTATCAAGAAAAAGTCCCGGAAGGTTGTTATAATGGGGTTCAAGGCTGAGAAAAGTTTTGTTTTTATCGTCAACAATTTTGTTTTCAGTAAAATAAACACTCATCTGGTCAACTGCAAAACGTGAATATGAGGCCAGTCTGTAATAAAAACTAATACAATATTTTTTACCTGCTTCCATCCCTGCGGTCAGTTCTCCTTGAACATATTCACGGTAGTTGAGGTCGCTTCCACTCAGAATGGCACCCATATAACCATTGCCTGAATGAGGTTCTGCCTGTCCGGCAAAATTTCCAGGAACCTTAACAATCCCCTTACTGCAACGGTTAAAATAATCAGGGTGAGTAAGGGTAGGGTATGTCCAACCCTGAATGAGTTTATGATCCATTCCGTCGGTGGTTGATTCGGGACAAATTTCATACATCTCAAAACCTGGATTGACAACCAGGTTTTCCTGGCTATTTCCCACATGATACAACAACAGGCAATTTATCAAAAGACAAATCCTTTTCATAGCGTTATGATTTATTAAAATACCGAATTTAACAAAGTTGCACCAGAACAAAAAATTTTTCACTGTAAAGTTCGCGATTACTTCAATGAAGGTTTGATATATAGCTATATATTAAATAATTAATTTGAAAAACCATCATGTTATAACGATAATACTTGTCGTATCTATGGCTGTGAATAAAGTCTTTAATAGATTAATTAACACTATTTTTTTATCGGGTAATAATGATTTTAAATCCAATTAAAACCCGGTTTTAATTGTTAATCCATAGTCACATCAGTACAAAATACAGATTTTCAGCTTGTATCGATTATATGTCTTGTTCATTTTTCAGTTAATAAATTATTTAAAAACACCCATGGCGGGTTATTCAGTTTAGACCGGTTTGTATTATTTTTGCAGAATGAACAGATTTAATGTATATATGCAGAAATTCTGGAATTTCATCATTCCTTTGTTCCAGAATAAGTATACACTTGCTGGCTCTTTATTTCTGGTCTGGATTGTATTTTTTGATAATAATAACCTTATTAACAGGTTCTCAATGATACGTAACCTGAACAAACTTAAAGCAGATAAAACATACTACGAAGAAAAAATAAAAAATGACAGGCAAAAAATGAAGGAATTAATGACTGATGACGAGAGCCTTGAAAAATTTGCACGTGAACAGTACCTAATGAAAAAGCCAAATGAGGAAATTTTTGTTGTAGAAGAATAAAATTAAGCCATTTAATTATATTTTAATCATCTTTTCGAGCCCTGACCCGTTTTTATCCAACGCACGGAAAACTTTCAGCAAGTCTTCTGTTGTTTTCTGAGATGTTAAATTTAATGATTGCAACAGCAGGTTGGCTGCTTCAGTAACTTTCTGAGATTCATGAAACTTTTCCCGGGCGAAATTCAGAAATTTCATTACTTTAAATGCATTAAACCAATTGAAAAAGCGCTTATTGAATGTGTGTTGAGAAGCACAGTGAGAATTTATTTCATCTATTTTTTCAAATATGCAACTATCCATGCAAAACTGTTTCAGGCATTCGGGCAGCTTTTCAACGATTTTTTCACTATTTCTTAAATTATTTTTATAAAATTTTTCGTAATTATCAAACAATATTTTCAGCTGACAAAAGGTTAAAAAGTTATAAGTCAAAATGTATCCTGAATTTTCCCGGCAAAATTTCTCCATACTTGCCCCGGTGCCGAAGGGTACCCGATCAGAAATGCGTGGCGATGGAATAACCCTTGTGGTATTTATTTCGGTAAAATTACCCAGCGGGATGATTTTCTGCAGTAAGTAAAAGTCTTCTCCTGCTTTACGCTGGTTCATTCCTCCCTGTCTGCAATAAACACTGGCTCTCATTGCCATAGCCGAACCAACGGTATGATAAGCATATGGAAACCCCGTGTATCGTAAAGCCTGATTATAATACCGTAAATGAAGTTCATACTGCGCAATTCCATCATAAACAGTTTCATTAAAAGCAATTCCCGATAAAGGGTGTTCGAAATAAACCGATGCAGCATTTATTTTTTCATTATTGTGAAAAGCTGAAAATAAATCGGTTAAATAATTTTTGTCGCAGGTGGCATCAGCATCAAAACAGCCCATGATACCACTGGGTTTGTGTATTTTATTAAAACGGCTGACTGCTTCATCAAGCAAAATCTTTCTTGCAAGGCCTACCCCTGCATGTTTTGGAGGTAGGTCGGGAACATATAATACATAAAATCTGATTCCTTCCCGTTGGTTATTTTCAATCCATTGAAAACCTTCCTTTAAACAGGCTAAATTTCTGCTTACTACTTCATCCGGAATATCTTTCGGAGCATTGATCAGGGCAATTATTTCAACTTTGCAGGGGGGTAATTCGCAATCATATAGTGCTTTAAAACAAATTGTAAGAGTTTCTTCATTATAAGCAGGAATACAAATTATTATTTCCAGATCTGTTTCAGGCTCATTTTCAATAAGTGGCTGATATAATGCACTATTGTCCAGATAATAATCGGCAAAGCCCATGGTGAATGTTCAGTGAGGCTTTTTGCCCTTATTTTTTATATCTCTTATTTAAAGCCGTCAGGATATCATTGGTTATATCCATTTTTTTGTCAGCATACAATATCGGGCCTCCATATGTATAACTGATTACTAGTCGGTAAGGATTTTTTTTCTGATACTCTTTCAAAAAATTTGAAATGCTGTCGTAAAGCCTTATATTCAGTTCCTGCTGCTCGGCAACCAGGTTATTTGAGATTTCGTATTCGAGTTGCTGCAGTTTTTGTTGCTCCATTAAAAGTCTTTCCTGCTCGCTTTCAGCTCTTTGCTGTGATAAAAAAGCACCACGCTGCACTTTTTCCTGAAACTCAGCTGCTTCTTTTTCAAAAGTATCTGCTTTGCGTTTCAGTTCATTTTTATATTTTGTCTGCTTTCCGGTAAACTGTTCGTTCAGTTCGCGGGAATATTCATAATGAATCAATAGACTGTCAAGATTAACATAAGCAATTTCACCAGGTTGACCGCTTTGCATCTGATAAATATTTTCGCGATTGGCAGGCGTTTTTGATGAATTTGAGAAATGCAGCACAAACAGTATAATTACTGCCAGTGAAAGTATCCCATGGATAAGGTAATGAATATTTTTCATGATTTTGGATAATTTAGTGCGCAAAAATATGATTTTTTCGGTGACAAACAACCCGGTATTATTTTTGCTCTATTTTTATTCTTCTGTTATACAGTATAAAAATTGCCAGACATATCAATCCTGATAAAATTCCTGACCAATATCCCCAACGAAGATCAATTTGAAACCCTCCTGTATTATGCGGTGAGACAAGTAAGTAGGTAATACAAACGATGGTGATAAATGTTGCGGGTAACGATAAGTGCCAGTGAAATTTATGCTTGCGTGCAAGATATACCGATGCCGTCCATAAAACAACCATGGCCAGCATCTGATTTGATAAACCTACATATTTCCATATTGTTTCAAATCTGATTCCTGAAATTATAAATGCTATCAGGAAAAGCGGAACAACAATAACCAACCGTTTTGACAATTTTGCCTGTGAATAATGCATCATGTCGGCAATGGTCAGGCGTGCGCTTCTGAATGCAGTATCACCAGTCGTTACAGGGCAAGCTATGACTCCTATAATAGCTATAATTGCCCCGGTTTTTCCTAGCCACGATTGGCATATCTCATTGACTACCCATGCCGGATTATGTAGTGCTAAAACCTGGTTTAACTGGTCAGGTCCTCCAAAATAATTAATGGCAGCTGTTGCCCAAATCAGTGTCACAATCCCTTCAGCAATCATTGCTCCGTAAAAAATCTGTTTCCCGTCCGATTCATTTTTCAGGCAACGGGCCATTAAAGGTGATTGTGTGGCATGGAACCCCGAAATTGCTCCGCATGAAATAATGACAAACATCATCGGAAATAAAAAATTCGTCTCCGGATCGGAATGCCAGTTTTTTAAATTATGCATTGAAAGTTCAACCATTTGCAAATGGCCTGTGAAATAATGTATTAACATTACACTTAAAATACCGGTGGCCATAAAAATTAAAAAAGCACCAAAAACAGGGTAAATACGCCCGATAATCTTGTCAATAGGCAGCAAGGTTGCAAAAATATAATATAAAAAAATAATTGCTGACCAGAAGAACAATGTTTTGTACTCATGCCCCAAAATGGTAATATTCCCGGTCATATCCGACAGCAGCCCGGCAGGACCGCTGACAAAAGCAACACCAACCAATATGAGAAGTATAAGTGTGAAAAATCGTAAAAAAACGCGGGGTTTAATTCCTAAATATTCTCCCACCATTTCTGGCAAACTTGCACCATTATGCCTTACCGAAAGCATTCCTGAATAATAATCATGTACTGCACCTAAAAAGATACATCCAAATACAATCCAGATATAGCAGGCCGGACCATACATTGCTCCTAATATTGCACCGAAAATAGGACCAAGTCCGGCAATATTCAGAAATTGAATCATGAAAATTTTCCATCGTGGTATTACAACGAAATCAACACCATCTTTTATTCTGATGGCAGGTGTATCTATTTTATTGCTGGCACCAAAAATTTTCGCGGTTATATTTCCATAAATAAAATATCCGGCAACCAGTAATCCTATGCAAATCAATAATGTTACCATATTTTCCGTTAAAAAAGCAAAATTAAACTATTTATTATTCAAAGCAGCATAATGTGGAGGATGCACTATTATTTTATTTGCAAAGTGTAGTAATAATTGAATGATGACAATTGGATATAATTTCCATAAGCTATGGGCACTAAACAGATATTTTAAAATAAATTATTGAAATGAAGTGAAATCTTTTAATTATTAATGCATCACATGCTATTAGGAGTAGATTTATCAGGAAAAAATAATATTAGTGCAATTTTCTGAAAAAAATTTCTGCAAGTGATTTACGGCTGGGGATATACTTTACAAGTTCTGATCTGAAAATCAGAATCAAATTTTAAAACATGTATCAATTGGTTTTCAATCCCTCTTGAAGTTAGCACTAAATGATAGTTATTCAGGGTGCTGGATGGTTTAAATCCATCAAGACAAAGTGGATAATAAAATCCCTTGTATTGAAGCAATTCGTTGAAAAGCATCATTACATCATAACCGGCAAATGCGTATTTGTCAGGCTCATAACAGAAGGTCTGCCTGAAAGATTTAACAAATTTCTTAACCTGCTCGTTTTTATAATCAACCGGCGAAAAACTGATCAGATAAGTGTGCATCCGGAAAAAATACTCAATATCTATGTTTTCAAATCTGCTCCATTTTGGGCGTCCATATAATTCTAAAGTAAATTTATCGGCAAAAGCATTTAATTTTCCAATAATATCTGTTACAAAAGCCTGATCTTCAGAAGGAACAATTACAAAGTTTGTCTTATTGCTATTGAAGATGGTGTCAGGAATAGTATCCTGATTGCTGATGATATATAATTCTTTAATAAAAATTTTGTTTTCTTTATATAAAATATTTTTTATCAGGCGAATAAAGTTCTCATTGCTGGTACTGTCATAAATAAAAATCAGGGTATCAACCTGATTGGTTTTGAGTAAATCCAGCATACATTCAGCCTGGTATTTCTCAGAAGGGACTAAAAATGCAAAACTTCCGGTTGCGTTGAAGTTATCATTTCCTATAAATGGAACAATAAAATGACAGGAAGTATCTTCAAGGGCGGTATATAATGCATGGCCTGGCTGGCAGTTGGGACAAATCACAAAATCAGATTTATTGGTTCTTATTTGATTGATAACCTGCGATATAGGCATCTGGTCTGATTCTGTATCAAAAGTATTTAGTATGGTTTCAACTTTCCTGTTTTTTAATTCTTCAAGGGCCAGTAAAACTCCTTCGTACATTTCAATACCCATTTCTGACCTTGGGTAAATTTTTTCTGCCTGTGGAGCATTTTGATTTTGGGTTTTATTTTCATTCAAAAATAAATTGAGGGTGTCATTTATGGAAGTGTAAAGGGGGAGCAGAATACTGAACGAAACGGGACGGTTAGGCAAACTAAATGTTTCCGGGCAGGGGGCAAGTACTTTTGCTTGAACACAGCTATCCTGAGATACCTTAAGTTCTTCAGTCATTGGCTGGATGATGGGCAGGTTTTTTTCAACATCAGGAATATGCTGATCAGGAATGTTTTCTGCTATTTTTTTTGGTATTTTAATAATTTCACCCTCCCTGAGTGGCTGGTCTTTTAAATGAGGGTTGGCATTGATTATTAGATCTAACCCGATATGGTAAATATTTGAAATGGCATATAATGTTTGCTTTTTATCAACCTCATGATAATAATAGGTGTCGTCCATATCGGTTGCAATTTCAAGGTCTATCTTTGATTTTGATTTTGGAATTTTAATAATTTCAGATGTTGTTAATTCCTGCTTTTCAAGATGGGGATTACTTTTTACGATTTGTTTGACTTTTACCTGGTAAATATTTGAAATTGAATATAGTGTCTGTCCTTTTTCAACAATATGGTAGTGATATTCTGGTAGTTCGGGAAGAATTCCTGGATCTGAAATCAATATTTTAATAATATCGCCGGGATTGACCTGATTTTTAAGCCCCGGATTCCATTCAAAAATACGTTCACTTTCTGTTTTATATATTTTTCCTATACTGTAAATGGTTTCGCCCTGCTTAATTATATGGAATACCATGTAACCCGTATTCTGAATAGCAACTTTTGGGCTATTGGCCGAAATAACCGGGATTTTTATTTCCATACCTGTTTTTAAACCAGCCGATATTGCAGGATTATATTTAAAAATGGAATCCATACTGGTTCCAAATGCCTTACTTAATGAGTATAGTGTTACACCTTTCTGTACGTTGTACAGAAAAAAAGTTTTTCCTTGTATAGTGGTTTTTTGTGAGTATTGAAGATATGGATTTTCCTGACCGGAAGTTGCAAAAATCCATAATATCAAAACGATAAAAGCGCCAATGTGTTTCATTACCCATCTGTTTTTTTCAGACTTCAAATATACTTATTTGAACTGCTTTCTGAAATTTTAGGGCTATATAAATCTGCTTTCCGGTTTTATAGGTTGATCTAACCTTATATCTAATTGTTTTTTAATATATTACTCAATAAAATGTATTTTTATATCCCCATATTCCGATTTGATTTTTATTTTCGATTTTGAGTTTTTATCCTTTCCTATCCACCCGAAAACTTTTTCCGAAAACGGATTATTAACAACATTGAGTTCTCCCTCTGGATGTGTTATCCCTGCATAACCTGCCTCGGTGTCGATATATAGACTTGCATTCTTTTCAATACCTATTTTTATTTTATTGTATTTGAGGATACCATTAATTTCTTCAAAGTTTTGGATCAGGTTTTCAATAATGCAACTTCCATATACCATATCAAATTCTCCTTTTTTCGTTAATTTTTCAATTTCAAAGTCAGAATATTTGCCATTAATAACAATATTCTGTACTTCCCCGATTTTATAATTATCATAACCGGCTTCGGCGATTATGCTTGAAGCATTTTCGACTTTAAGTGAAGAATATTTACTCGAAACAATTAAATCCTGACTTTTTTCAACTTTCAATTTCGAATATTTGATATTAAGGTTGGCCGTGTTTATCTCTTTTATTTTCGATGAATTGCAATATCCTAAATTAATTTCCGGGTAAGGTTTTGTCTGGTCGGTAATTTTCAGCACTTCAAGTGTCCCGTATTTGACTGATATTTTTGCTTTACCGTTGATTTCGTTAATGATAATATTTCCGAATTTGTTAGACAAGTCAACATTGATAAAGGCCGGTGCTGTAACTTTGTAATCAATACTAAAATCGGCATTATTTATTTTATCCGTTATTTCTGTATTGCATTGTATATTATTCCCTTCATTTTTAAAAGTTATTTCAATCTTATTAAAAATTTTATCGGCTTTTTCTTTATTATCTTCCTTTACAGTAATTGTTACTTCAATGGCAACTTCATTTTTTTGCCAGTTATCCAACTTAATATCACCCATTTTGTTTGAAATCTGCAACTGGGTGTTTTTATCGGCCGGGAAATTTTTATTGATAACTTTTTTAAAGTCTTCATCGCTTTTAAAAAAAACTGCATACGCCTGTAAGGTAAGGTTTAGCTGGCAAATGGTAGCTAGAATGATTAATCTGAGTTTCATGGCTGGTGGTTTTAACGGGTTATAAATTTTTAGTCTTTGAAATTACATAATCAAGAAAATCAACTTTTGTCTGGTAAAGCATTATCATCGCATCCTGAACGCGCTCATCGGAGGGATTTGTTTTCAAATCATCACGCAGGTTATTAAGTGAGTTATCAATGGATTTCAATTCAGTCCGGATGTTTTTTCCCAGATCATCCTCAACGTGTAATTTTGAAAGTTCATCCATCCGGTCATCAACAAGTTTTGAGTAATATACCCTGGCTTCTGAAACATCACCTGGCAAAACATTTGACGATAAACTGGCAGCAATATCCTGGTGGAAGAATAAAATGGGTATTCCAACCAACAGGACTAATAAAGCTGCAATCCTGATGGCCATGTATAAAGATTTTTTTCTTCGGTTCCGGTTAAACTTGTTGTGAAATCTCCGGATGTGACCAGGGTTAATTTCTTCATTTTCGAAGAATTCCCTGTGTTTTTTAATATAAGCTTCAAAACTCATAAAGAATTTGCTTTAAAGTTTGTAACTGTTGTCCTTATTTTCTCTTTGGCCCTGCAATACTGTGAACGTACTGTTGATTCCTGGATGTGAAGCATTTGTGCAATGGCAGTAAAATCTAGATCTTCAAAAAGATGAAGGTCAATGATCAACCGGTATCCTTCAGGTAAATGTGCAATGGAGTCTTTCACTTTCAACAGTAGGTTTTCGTCGTCTTCATTATAAATATCGTCGTTGAGGGCTTCTGATTCCATTTGATAATCAATGGGTTCGCAAAAAACGATTTTTTTGTTCCTGAAATAATCAATGCATTTATTTGCGGCAATTCGCTTGAGCCAAGGCCTGAAATGTGAAATTTCTTTTAATTGCTTTATTTTTTCGAATGCGGTTATAAAAGTATTCTGCATCATATCTTCAGCTTCCTGTTTGTTTAAAAGCAATCTGTAACACGTATTAAAAATTTCTTTACAGTATAATTCATAAAGTTCTCCCTGAGCTTTGCGGTTGCCTTTTTTACATTGTTCGATAATCTTTTCATGAATATGTATTATTGTATCCACAATGAATTTACTTTATGACGTGAAATAATTTAAATTGCTGCATATATTTGCAGAAAAAATCTACTGATCTTTATCCCAAATATATGAAGATTCTTCTGTATTTTTTTATAATAATTATTGGTATAGCGTGTCAGCACCATGAAAACAAAAAGAAACCGGAAATGGAATTGATCCATGTCCTGATTCCTGAAAATGGCCTGATAAACAGCACGATAAATATTTCAATTAAAACCAGGCAGGAATTCGATTCGCTTATAGTTTCAACATCAGAATACCGAAAAGTTTATCCGGCAAAAACAGATTCTTTGTTATTAAATCCAGGTCTTTGGTTTTGTGGTGAAAATGAAATTTATTTTCAGTTCTTTATCAAGGGAATAGCTGTACAGAATATCCGAAAAATATATCTTGCCAAACCCGATAAAAAACCCGAAAAAATATCTTATGAAATTGTTGGCCAATATCCTCACGATCCAGATGCATATACACAGGGATTATTTTTTTTTAACGGATATTTATACGAGAGCACCGGAAAAAATGGTGCTTCGTCTCTCCGCAAGGTGGAATTAACTTCAGGCAGAATAGTTATGCAGCAAAACATAGATTCCCGTTATTTCTGCGAAGGAATTGCGATGGCTGGCAATAAGATTTATCAATTGACATGGGAAACCAATATCGGGTTTGTTTATGAAATGGAATCATTTAAAAAGATATCAGAATTTTCATTTCCGACAGAAGGATGGGGGCTTACTTCGACAGATAATGCATTAATAATGAGTGATGGCAGTGAATCACTTTATTTTCTGAACATTGATAATTTTGAATGTCGCCGGCAGTTGCAGGTTTATAATAACGACGGGCCTGTTAAATATCTCAATGAACTTGAATTAATCGATGGAAAACTTTATGCAAATATTTACCATGAAAATGTAATTGTAACCATTGATACCATTACAGGATCTGTATTGGAGGAAATTGATTGCGCTGCTTTGGCAAATCGTTTTTCAGGTTTAAAGGTTGATGTCCTGAATGGTATTGCATTCAAAGATGATAAAAATAAATTGTTGGTTACCGGAAAATTATGGCCTCTGCTTTTTGAAATAAAACTGAAAAATACCAAATAAAAAATACGATGAAATTATCGTTAATAATGTCAATTTTATTGATTTATAATGTAAGTACAGCTCAGCATAACAGGCAATTGGTTAAATATAATGCTGATAAAGACACACTTATCTTAATAAATACAAAACTGATAGACCGGAATAAAATATCCTTATGCCGGGATTCGTTATTTTATTGTGATTCGCTGAGGACTAATATAAATAGCTTATCTGTGGCCAGTTTTACATTAGCGTCATTTACATTGGGAAAAAGCTTTGAATTGCATTCAACATCTTCATTAATTACACCACAAATGAAAACAGTGATAAAAGGGGGCCAGCAAAAATATAAATTTGTTTACCTTAAAAATATTGTGCTTTTTAATAAATTTGGAAAAACTTTTAACCCGGCATATAATGTTGTAAAAATTTCATTTATTGATTGATAACATATGAAAATCTTTTTTTCTTTCTTATATTTCCTTTGCATTTATGCATGTCCTGTGCTGGCACAAACCAATGATTATTCCAAACCCCGATGCCTGGAATATTATAAGTATGAATGCCCGACCTCTGAGAATGTTTACTATAAAGTGAATGAAGCTTCACGTAGTGCATTATATGTGCAGGGACAAACTTCCAAAGTGGCTCTTGACATCACCAATGGACGTGACTACCGGATATCGTTCTGCATTGATTCTATATTTGCCACGGGAGTCCGTTTTCAGTTGGTCGACCGGTACGAGAACACTGTTCTTTATGATAATGCAAAAGATAATATGGCCCAGGAATTTGAATTTACGGTTACTGAAACCAGAAGTATTTTTATAGTAATCACTGTACCTTTTAATGTGCCGAAAAGCAAAAGTGGTGAAGACGGAAAATTTGGCATTGTGCGGAAAGATAATAAAATGGGCTGTGTTGGTCTATTGGTTGAATATATGATTACCCCATTTAAAGGTTTTTAGCATGAAAATCATCCTGGTAGTTTGTCTTTCTTGTATTTCATGGTTTAGCTTTTCGCAGGAATGTAACGGTTTTAACCTGAAAAATTGTGATAAAAGTTCTTTTCAGGGTTATACCATGAACGAATTATCAAGAAATCTGAAAGTATCAAAAGGAGAAAATGTAAAGATCAATATGGAGGTAAAAGCAGGAATGGACTATTATGTATCGGTATGCACAGATGCATTTTCCAATAGCTCCATCATTTTCCAGATACTTACTGAAAATAATGAAATCATTTTCGACAATTCAATGGAAAAATTCATTTCTCATTTTGAATTTTCGGTGATTGAATCGCAGGAGTTACAAATTGTCGTCAAAGTTCCTGACAATATTGATACTATTAAAAATGAATGCGGTAATTGTCTGGGAATCATCATACAAAATATGGTAACGCCAAAACTTGGATTTTAAAGGAATATGTTGTTCAACAATCAATAGCAATCCCTTTTTGCTCAAACCAGCCGGATTATTGAAAATTCCAGATAACTATTATAAAATTATTTGCAATAAATATTCAAACATTTTGAGAGTTTCTTTCGGGCTTCTCCTGATTTTAAAAAATGGGCACTGCTCCATTAATGCCATAAAAGTATTGATCTGGTTTTATGTAAGTGGCTATTGACAAACATAGAAATGTTATTTTTTCTTCACGGGACTATTCATGATCAAATCCGGATAAATGTCAACTTTTTTTCCGTATTTTTTAAATTCCTGGGTTCCAAATCCTTCTTTAATAGTATTGATCAATTCTGGTTGCGATGGAGAAAATTGCATTCCTGATAAAATGCCATTGGGAATGTATAAAAATAAATCCGGATGTAATATGGTTGAAGGTCCGGCTAATATACACTTTGGTCTGTGGCTGAGAAGTTCTGAAATTCCTGTAAAGGTTTTATTGGTAATAGAAGTGGCAGTAATTATTACAAGATCAGATTTTTTTAACCAATCTGGCATTTCTTCATTAGGTGTGACTCCAGGTTCGTTGACATGCATATCAAAAACAACTGGAAAAATTCCATTCTCGTGGTACCTTTTTAGTAAAGGCCTGAACATCCCAATCATGACAATATTTTTATATTGATGAAAAGGCAGATTATCCAAAGCTGAAGAAGAAGGAAGGTCTTGATAAGCAAAATTGAAAATCGCATTCAGATAACACTGGTAAAATACCCGATCGGAATATTGACCTAAATTAATGATTTCAGGTATTTCTGAAATTTCACATTTCTCGGTCAGGGCACAGACACCATACCAACCATTATTCATTTCAATAATGGCATATTTTTCACCGGTATGAAAACTTTTTATCAGTGATTTTTTATATCCTGTTTTATTATATAAATGAATCAAAGGATCTATCATATCAATATTTTATTTGATTAGATCTATATAAAGTTCTTTCAGCGAGCGGGATATAGGTTCAGGGTTAAAACGCTGAACGTAATTGTACCCATCGTCAGCTAGTTTTTTTGCATAGGCATCATTATGTATTATTTTTAACAAACCCTCTGCTATTAAATTATAATCATTGGGATTACAATAATATGCTCCTGGACCCGCTGCCTCAGGGAGGGATGAAACATCCGACGTAATTACAGGAGTTTTACTCCATAATGCCTCAATGACAGGAATGCCAAAACCTTCGTAAAGAGAAGGATATATAAATAAACTTGCCTTTTGATACAAGGCCGGAAGGTCATGAAAAGCAACTGCAGGAGCAAATAATATATATTTCTGTAATTTTTTTGAATCTACATATGCTTTCACTTTTAACAAATAGGTTTTCCCTTTCCCCACCACAACCAAGGGTATATTAAGCTGATCCCTGACTTTGTCAATTGCCTTTACCAACGTAAGAAGATTTTTCCGCTCAATGACTGAGCCCACATATAACATAAATTTTTCAGGTAATCCGTAATGAGAAAGTGTTTTATCAATTTGCTCCTTACTTAGGTTAATCTTAAAATTATTATGGCAGCTTTGATAAATAACTTTTATTTTCTCAGCTGGCAGGTGATAAAGCCTTATCAGATCCTTTTTTGTACTTTCGCTCACTGCAATAATTCTATCTGCATTTTCACAAGCATACCTGAATTTAAAATCATAAATTTTTCTGTCAATAACACTAAAATCATCCGGGAATGTTTTATAAATCAGATCATGAATTGTAACAACAGATTTAACCTTCGTCTTTTTTATCCCTAAGGGTAATTCATGTGATAATCCATGATAAATGTCCAGTTTTAATTTTTTTATTCTGAAAGTACATCCGGCCATTCTCCATAAGTTCCCTGGGATATAAAGGGGTTGCTCTATAAAGAAGGGCTGATTTAAAAACTCCTTAGTATCCTGGTTGACTTTAATTTTAGGTGAAAAAAGATAATATTGATTTTCAGGGTAAAAATTACTCAAACCGCTTACTAGTGAGCGGCTGTAATTTCCCAGTCCGGTGAAATTCAGGAATAATCTTTTGGCATCAAACCCGATTTTTAAATCCTGCATAAATTGTCACTTTTTTTAACGCAAATTCCAGATTCAATGTGATTTATTTAAAAATGATTCATCACTTCAATTTTCAGTTTAGAAGCAGTTAAGCCAATTGATATCACTTTAACATATTATTATAAGCTATTGTGTAAATACAAAACTAATAATATTGCTTCCCATTTGCAGGGCTTTAAGCCGGGTTTCCTCTGAGTCGTTGTGTACTTCAGGGTCTTCCCAACCGTCACCCAGGTCACATTCATAAGTATAAAAACATACCAGGCGTCCTTTATATATAATTCCAAATCCCTGAGGTGGTTTGTTATCGTGCTCATGAATTTTTGGTAACCCATTATTAAAATTAAAATACTGATGATAGATGGGATGGGAAAAAGGCAATTCAATAAAATCGAGTTCAGGAAAGACTTTTTTCATTTCGCGGCGTACAAAAGGATCAAGTCCATAATTGTCATCGATATGAAGAAAACCACCAGCCATGAGGTAATTCCTAAGATTATCAGCATCATTCTGGGTAAAAACAACATTACCATGTCCGGTCATGTGAATAAAAGGTAACAGAAAAATATCGGGCGATGAGGGTTCTATTTCAACTGCAGCAGCATGTATGCTGGTTTTAATATATGCATTGCAAAATTTTATCAGGTTTGGCAGTGAGGAAGGGTTGGCATACCAGTCACCTCCTCCCTTATATTTCAATAATCCAATTTTAACGGTAGTTTCCTGGCCGGATGAACAGTAAATCATACTGGAAAACCATATAAAAAGAAAAAGCTTTTTTATCATAGATTCATCAGGTTAATAGTATGACAGGCAATAATTCCGGCAGTTTCTGTACGGTACCTGTAGTTGCCGATTGAAACAGGAACAAAGCCGCTGTTAATAGCAAAATTTATTTCTTTTTCAGAAAAATCTCCTTCAGGGCCTATCATGATCGTAATTTTTTGATTCCTTTTTGCTATTTCTGAAAATTCTGATTTATCTATTTGTTGACAAACTGCAATGCATTTAAAATTTTTAAATTCCTGGTTGTAAAATTTTTCTACAGGAATAAGTTCATCAATGACCGGCAGGAATGGGTTTACAGACTGTTTAATGGCTGCAATGGCTATTTTTTTCAAGCGGGCCGTATTTAATACCCTCCTCTCGGAAAAATGCGTTAAAATGGGCGTAATCCGATCAATACCTAGTTCAGTAGCTTTTTCCACAAACCATTCGAAACGATCAATTTGTTTTGTAGGGGCAATGGCAATGTGTTTATATGTAGTTCGAATGGTTACAGGTTGTTTTTCAGTTATTTCAGTTATAACTTGTTTTTTAACAGATTTAATAACTGCATGATAAATATTTCCATTTCCATCAAGGAGTCCAATTTGTGCCCCACCGGCAACCCTTAGTACATGAATAGCATGATAGGCTTCCTCATCAGGCAATATATAGTTTTTATTTTCAATATCAGGAGCAAAGAAATAATGCACTTTTCAATAAAATTTGTCGTAAATTTAAATATATCTTTCATTTTTACGGATTTTTTTTATTCAATTGATATGAATTGGTTATCCTATAGAAATTTCGATAATATTTATCCACATAAACGCATCATCTTTACGTTTTATTTTTATAATACTTGATAGTTTGGCCTAATTTGTCTCTGTTTTTGTATTTTTCTGAAAAAATTAAACAGGTTGGTAATGGTAAAAATTGGTATAGTATCTGATACGCATGGCTTTATACATCCGGGGATTCTTGATTTTTTTAAAGATGTGGATGAAATATGGCATGCAGGCGACATTGGTGATGAAACGCTATATAAGCTGCTACTGCAATACAAACCTGTAAGAGCAGTTTTTGGGAATATCGATGGCATGCCGTTACGGACAGAGTTGCATAAAACGGAATTGTTCGTTATAGAAAACCTGACGGTGTTACTGACTCATATAGCCGGAAAACCCGGAAAATATAACAATGAATTAAAAGCATTGATAATAGAAAAGAAACCTGGTATGCTGGTTTGCGGACATTCGCACATTTTAAAGGTCATGTTCGACCAAAAATTTAAGTTATTATATATCAATCCGGGTGCTGGAGGGAGAAGTGGGTTTCATCATGTAATAACTGCTGTCAGGCTTAAGATTTCTAATGGCGTTATTTCAGATTTGGATATTTATGAAATTGACAGAAATACGCTTTAGTTCTTTTTATTCTTGATTTTCATCCTCCTGATCTTTATTCAGATTATTATCATTTTCGGGCTCTTCTTCTGCCTGACCTGTTTTGAGAAATTGCTTGATAAAATCATTCTTTTTGCGTTCTACTGCTAAAAAATAAAGGTATTCATCTTCAGGTTTATTTGCTTTGATTTGTCTTTCAGATGCTTTCTGGTTCATAAGTATCTGGTTAAAGTTACTCCCCGAGGATAAGCTCTGCATCAGCCCACGCTGATAATGGAAAAAGAACCAGTGTTTTTTGTCGATTTCAAGGTAAATAGCAAGTATATCTCCGCTTCTTTTTCTCACCAGTTCAACATAACCATCGACCATGCGGTTGATACTAACGTCCAGTATTGAACCTACACCAATTTTTCCCTGTGATTTGTAGGAGTTTGTCTCATCATTCCACTTTAGGCTCAGATCAGATAAAACAAGGGTATGCTGTAATGGTTCAGGTAGTTTTTTAATGGTGCCAAATGTTCTGAGTTCTTTAAAAAAATCAATGGCCTGATCTGGCCCTAGAATTTCCTGAATGGCATTCTGGTATATATTGCTTCCGATATTAATCCCTTGTAATCCTGATGCTGTAAGAAATGTATCTGCCATCATTTTAAGACATTTATCATTAAAGAAAAAATCAATCATCATAATTCCCTGACAATCAAAATCCTTTTTATTTATATCGTAATTGGTGTTGCCTGTATAAGTATATTTAACCTGCCTGGTATTCAATCCGGGTTCAATAATCCCTTCACCGGCAAGATTACAGATTTTTCCATGCAGGCTCAGTAAATTCCCTGGTTTTGTAGGATCTGCAACTTTTTCCGATGAGCCTATAAGGTATTTACCTAACTTTTTACTATAAACAATAACGCCTTTTGCTGTAATAACTGGTTTATCGGCATAATTACGGATATATGACAGGAACGCAGGAAAAAGGTGAATGGAATCGTTGCTCATATATACACCACTATATATCAGATTATTGTTTATATCCCTGGGTTTTTCAGGTAAAGGAATGATAATGTTGTTCGGATCGATCACCGTATCAAATTGAAACCAGCATTTAGTAAGAGAACATTCATGGTTGAGTTTTGCACTACCAGTAAAACGGAGATATTTTTCTGGAGCTGAGAGGTAGACTTTACCCATATATTTAAAAGCCAGGCTCAGCGAAAAATTATCACTTTCAATGATTTTTCCGGAAGCATAAGTTCTTGTCAAAGAATCAACTCCAATGGTAGTGAAGTGGATTTTTTGAATTGCCCCATTTTCATCTTTATAATCGTAATAACCTTCAGAAGTGTAACTTAACCGGCCCATGATGTAAGTGTTTGTTTCATAAAAACGATGGTATGATGTGTTACGATCGGCCAGTATAACTGCGTTTTTCAGGGTTTGCATTTTACCCTGTGGGTTAATAATTATTTTATTGTCTGATGGATAAATGGTTGCATCGGCCACATAAACCAATTTTACATCTGAACAGCTCAGGATATAATTATTTATATTGTACAAAGCAACAGGAGAAATAAAATTCAATGAATCCTGTTTTTTATGGGTTGAAATGAACAATGAGCCTGAAAGCATTTCGCCTTTTTGAGCTGCAGGAACTACTTTGTGTTCAAAATTATCAAACGACTGGGCATAGGAGAGGGTAGATAGTCCCAATTCCTGTTTATCTTCATACCAGATAACCTGTTCGCCATAAGCTTTATACTGGTTAGGATAGAAAAACATCAGCGATAACTGTTTTTTGTTGATAAATTCGGCTTTATGAAGCAAATAACTGTGCTGGGCATCGACATTATATAATTCATAAACCATTTCTTTTCTATCCTGGTTGCGAAGCACAAAATGAGTTAACTCTGAATTAAATTTATTAGCATCAAAAACAAATGAGGCTGAAGAAAAATCTGCATTCTTATATTCAAGCCTTCCTTGCCCGGTCAATGATAATGGCTCATGCCTTAATGAACCATGAAATGTTGAATTGCCATACATTTCAAAAGGTTGTTCTTTTTTCTGAGCCAACATATACTTCTGGTAAGGTTTCCATCTGATCAGGTTCTTGCTCCCGGTAACCTTAGGAAAAGCTTTGTTTTCCCATTTTTCGGTTATAAGGTAACTGGTCGCTATGGCATTGGCCGAATCAGGAAAAAAAACCAATTCGCGACTTTCGGTGGTTGAATTAATATAAATAAGTTTGCCATCGCCTATTAAACCCTGGTTGGAGAGTGAGATGGTTTTGTAAAATTTCCCGTTTTTTTTATAAACGTCCATCCCTTTATCTCCTGTCTGATGTGTCATTCCAAGTGAATAATCTTTCTGGAGAATCAGGGTTTCTTCAAGTGGTTCTAAAATAGATGCCGAAAAAAGTGTTCCCTTATAGCCAAAACCTTCAATTGAAAAACTATTAAGACTATCGATGGTATATGGAGCAATTTTAAAATAAAAATTTGCCCGTTTATAGATGTTTTTATATTTAGATGATTTGTCGTAATAAACATAAGATGGTTGCTTGCTTTCGAAGACCGGATATTGTGAAAATCGTTTAACTCCCGATTTATTGGATGGATCATCAATATATACTTCTCCCGAAATATCTTCTATAAGGGATGTTACTTTTTTAGCCTTTTTCCTTCCCCAGTCATCTAAACCAACTTTAACTTTTAGTTTTAAAGAATCTACAGTACCCAATACAATTTTAAAACTATCGTAAACAAACCTGAATTTTTGCCCGTAAAAAGTAAATAATCCTGTTTGCACTGTCCCGGCAAAAACAAAATTCCGGTTCCGGCTCATATTGATCTGTTGCCCGGTAGGAAAAATAATAACATTCTGCGAATCACTTACCTGTATTTTTGGCACTCCATTGATCTGAAGATCAAAGGTTTTAAGATTTAATTCTGCATTATACTTTGGGGCATCAACGGTTGAGATGAAATCAATCTGATCATAATCCTTTTGTCCAACATTGAATTGCAGCATATCGAACAACCTTTGCTTCACGATCCCTTCATCGGTATTTAGGTTAAAATCAATTACTCCCTGGTAAAACAAACCAATCAGAATAGATCGTGTTTGTGAATATGAGGCTTTTATATAGGAAGCATATTCCTCGCAAGTAAAATCATTCCGGTCTATCTTCCTGATAAAAGACCGCATTACTGCATAGGGGTGAACATCGCTGATCCCCTGAATTTTTATAAAACTGTTATAATTGAAATAATTTTCGGATGAAAAAACAGCCATATTGATGGTTGAACCTTTTTGCATGGTAAAATACACCATTGGTTCATTAAGTTTCCATGAAAGAAGCTCAAATTCAAGGTCAAGTCGGTGGTATGAATCGTAATATTTTCTTTTTGACAAAGTTTCGGGATCATCATTCCTGATGAGATTAACTTCTTTATTTTGATCAAAATACCTGAATAAGAGGCCGGGATGATAAATAGAATCTGTATCGAGATATAAAGTGATCATGGTGTTTTTACCGGTAATGTTATTTTCGCGGAAAGCAAAATACATTGATTTACAGTTAATAAATAGTCGATCTTCGAGTGTTATTTCATTTTCTCTGCTAACTTCAACTTTTCTGTATATATTTAAGGTCGCAGGTTCGGAGACCGTTCCTGAACCGATAAACTTTTCGCCCTGCATGGTAAACCCACCTTTGTAATCAATTTTTTCAAAAATGTTTTTAATCTCATAAACCTGTTTATAGGAAGCAAATTTTGGATAAACAATATCCTGGGTTTTGGTATAATTCATTACTTTATCTTCAAATGACCCTTCCATGGTGAAGGTAAAATAGTAACGATTTGTAAAAACCACTGAATCTGCAGAGTAGTGAGGTTTTTTCAGATCGATCAGATAATTTTTTAATTGAACGTACACTTTTTCGGGTTCAAGGTTAGCCCTGTCCCAATGAACAATACCGCCTTTACCCTGCCACTTCAGCTCAATGGGATTATATACCCCTTTGGTGTTTAATATTGATATAAAATTTTTTCCAACAAAACATTGCATATCAGTCATTTGAAATGAGATCCTGAAGGTGGAATCGAAAAGAAACCGGTAATGCGTTGTATTGGTCTTCCAGACCATGGTGCCACTTTGATATATTACCGAATCTTTCAGAAGCAGGTGAATATTTTCAAGAAAATCTCCAACCGAACCCAGCAATACTTTTTTATCAGTAAGCATAGTGCTCAATCCCATAGAAAAATTAATCAGCTGACTTGTATCATCCTGATTTTCTTTTAATTTTTCAAGAATTTGAATATAGTTATAAAAATGGGGAAAATTCCTGGCTTTTTTCTGCAGCAGATCGTTGCTGATCTGAATGATTGTATTCTTTTGATTTTCAGAATAATTTCCGGCAATCCATGCATTTTTGAAAGTTTCAATAAAAATACGTTCTTCTTTATCTGATCCATAAGTTAGAAAAGAAAAAAACTGCTTGATAAATTCTTCAGGGTTTTTATCAAACTCTTTAATTTCCTGAGAAATACCTATTAATGGCATTATTAAAACCAGGATTATTAATAGTTTCAGTTTTTGTTTCCTCATCTTAATCCACGAGTATCTGATTTAAAACTGGAGATAAATTCATGTTTTCTCAAAACGAGCTGCAATCCAATTATCGCTGATTTTCATGTCACAGAAAACAAAGCCTGATTGCCCGGCCCGTTGCTGTATAAAAACAAGATCATCACTATAAAAACCACTGATAATAAGTTGTCCGCCCCAGGTGCATACCTTGCTGTATGCAGGTATTTGTTGATCAAGGATATTCCGGTTTATATTTGCCAGAATTAAATCAAACTTTTCATGCATAATCTCATCAACCGATCCTTGTATAACTTTCACATTTTCAACCCCGTTTAATTCAATATTTTCAACGCAATTCCTGTATGCCCATTCATCCACGTCGACAGCTATTATTTGTGTGGCTCCCAATTTTGAAGCAAGAATAGCTATTATCCCTGTCCCGCTGCCCATGTCAAGAATTTTTTTCCCTTTCATGGAAGTCGAAAGCAAATATTTAATCATCATGGAGGTAGTATGGTGATGGCCAGTGCCAAATGCCATTTTAGGCATTATTACGATATCATATTTTGCTTTGGGGTCAGGTTCATGAAAAGGAGCCCTGACAAAGCAAATATCATCAATGAATACCGGGTTGAAATTTTTTTCCCATTCTTTATTCCAGTTTATGGGGTCGAGGGTTTTAAAAGTAAGATGAAAAGCAGTATTGATTCCCTTCAACACAGATAACAGGTTTTCTGTACTGATGATATCCCAGTATGATTCATCAATATAAGCTGCAATTCCCTGATCGGTTTCAAAAAATCCTTCAAAACCAGCATCACCCAGAACAGCACAGCAAATTTCGCGTGCTTCAGCAGAATCCGGTTTCAGTTCAATTTGTAATTCAATATATTTTGTCATAGTTTAGGTGCGGGCAGCCTGAATTATCTGAATAAAATCATTTCCCGACAATGATGCTCCGCCTATCAGTCCACCATCAACATCGGGTTGTCTGAACAGTTCGGCTGCATTGGAGGGTTTGCAACTACCACCATAAAGAATTGAAACAGAAGCAGCTACATCCTGGCCATACTTTTCAGCGATCAGTTTTCTGATCCATGCATGCATTTCCTGGGCTTGTTCAGGCGTTGCATTTCTTCCGGTTCCAATAGCCCAAACCGGCTCGTAAGCAATCACAATTGTTTTAAAATCTTCAAGAGGCAGGTTAAACAGACCTTCGTCAAGCTGTTTTTTGATAACATCGAAATGAATATTCTTATCTCTTTCTTCCAGGGTTTCTCCAATACAAAAAATCGGCAAAAGCGTATTTTCAACAGCAAGTTTCACTTTTTTATTCAGCATTTCATTGGTTTCATGAAAATAAGTGCGTCGTTCTGAATGACCTATGATCACGTAATCTGCTCCTGCCGACCATATCATTTCTGCCGATACTTCACCTGTATAAGCACCTGATGGCTCCGATGAACAATTCTGTGCAGCTACTGAAATTTCCTCAGATTTTAATGCTTTTCTTACTTCGGTCAGATGAATGTATGGCGGGCTGATAATTACTTTTACATTCTTTTTAGGCATTTTTTTTAGTAGTTCTTCAATGTTCAGTGCCAGTTCAATACCTTCCTGCAGGTTTTTGTTCATTTTCCAGTTACCTGCAACAATAAATTTCCTCATAATATAACAATTTTAAATTTATTCAAAAATAATTAAATTCTTACTCTTGGATCAAGCCATGCATAAATGATATCAACCATTAAATTAATAAATACAAAAATGACCGATAAAACAAGGACGCAACCCAGTACAACAGGTAAATCATAATTATTTAATGCATCAACAATGACATAACCGATTCCCTTCCATCCAAAAATATATTCAATGAAAACCACACCCGACATTAACGAGGCAAACCATCCACTGACAGAAGTAACAACTGGGTTCATCGCATTTCTGAGCGCATGATTTTTTATTACCTGCCAGGTCTTTAGCCCTTTTGAGTAGGCTGTTCGGATATAATCCTGTTCCATTACTTCTATCATCGAACTGCGCGACAACTGCATAATTACCGCCAATGGCCTTATACCAAGTGTTATGGAAGGAAGGATCAGGTTCTTTAATTCAAGCTTAATTCCATTGCCATAATCATCAATTACAAACAGATTTCCGGTCAGATTAAGCCCTGTATAGCCTGAAAGAACAAAACCAAAGAGCCAGGCTATAAGGATTGCTGCAAAAAACGATGGAACCGACATCCCCAAAGCAGAAATGATTAATACCAATTTGTCGTAAATGCTGTTTTTTTTCAATCCGGCAATCAGCCCCAGAAATATTCCCAATACCGAACCAAAAATGATAGATGCTGATGCAAGGATAAAAGTGTTGGATAATGTGCTGAAAATTATTTCAGTAACAGGTTGTTTGGATTGATAAGAACGAAGCAGGTATGGTACTTTAATGAATATATTCCAGTTATTAAAACGTGTAATTTGAATCGTATTTTTATAAATGGTTTTATCCAGAAAGAAAAAACTGCTTCTGTTTTTCACACAATGAATAGAAACCGGGCTAATGTCATTTAAGTATTTAAAATATTGTATATACACGGGTTTGTCTAAACCCAGGTCTTTTCTGATAGCTTCAAGGCTGGCTTCATCATTTCGTTGACCAAGCATCATCCGTGCAGGGTCGGATGGCAAGATATTGAAAAGGCAGAAAACCAGACTTACAACACCTATTAAAACAATCAGGTTATGACCTGCAGCATGGAAAAAATATCTGATCAAGATCTCGTTAATTAAATAATTTGTATACCAAATTATTGATAAATAAAATGCTGAAAACAAATAAAACAATCAGTAAATGCCTGTTGTGATTTTCTGCCCGATTTACCAGATAGCTATCCATATTGCTGAATAGTTTTTCTGCAGGTGGAAGGTCAGAAACCGGCCATTTAGCAATAATAGTCCCCCTGTGCAACAGCATAATTCCAGGATTGGAACGGATAATAGTTTTTAGTGTCGTTTCATCGGTATTATAAAAATTAAAAGACAAATTGAATTTTGCAGTAAATTCATTGATCTGATCAATATTTGAGGCGGTAAGGCCAATGAATTTATGGCCGTTTAGTGATGCCAATCCTGAAAAATATGCGATTCTGTTCAGATATTTCAAATCGGCTTTTTCAAGGTCGGGAGAAATAAATAAAAACACATATCCCTCATAATCAATTATTAAATCAGTTACATCTTCACCAATAGTTGAAACAATAGCAAAATCATGAATAGGAGGTTCATACCCCTTTTTTACCAGAATATTTTTTGTTTCAACCCATTCCCATGAAGAATCCGGAAGGCTGTTCAGTGCGAATTCTTTTATCTCGTTATTTTTTTTATACACAACGGTAGTGGTATAAATATCGCGTGGTGCATCAGCAGGTATTTTCATCGATGCCGGAATATACGTTCCAACTTTATAAGGCCTGAAATCAAGCAATGGAAGTCTGGCATATCCGTAATACGATATCCCAAGGATAAAAACCAGGTAGAATGTTAATTGAATGAATGATAATGCTTTACTTTTATGTTTTTCGGAAAGATGCAGATTATAATAAAGCAATGCCACCGGTATGAGTAGCACAAGATTTTTAAAGAAAGTTTGCCAGTTGGTCAATACTATTGCATCGCCAAAACAGCCACAATCGCTTACAGGGTTTGCAATAGCGAGGATAAAAGTAAGCAAAGTGAAAAAAATCATGAATAGGCTTGCAGCTTTTATGCCTGTTTTGACAAAAAAATTAAAAAACAGGCTACAGCCAATAATAAATTCACTGGTTGAGAGTAACAACGAGAAAAACATGGAAGCCTGTTGAAACCACTCCATTCCAAAGGCAGAAAAATAGTCATCAAATTTAAATGCCGTTCCAAATGGATCAACTGCTTTTACAAAGCCGGAAAACATAAATATTGCACCGAGGAAATAACGCGAAAAAATGAAAAGATGTTTCATTGAAATATACAATTTGGTTTTTTAATATCAATGTTTTATGATAAACAGGGTAAATTTCATGTATGAAGGTTATTTTTGCTAATCGTTTAATCCTTTGAGATATTTATTATACTTTTTTCAAGAAATAGATTGATAATTTTCTCAAAAATCAATTGTTCTTCCAGCATTTTACCCAGATGATCGCTGCAGTCGATAAGGAAAAAATTATCAATCTGCTGGGTCATTAATATATATTCTTCTTTTACGACTTGCTGAAAATTGATATCAGCTTCATGTATGTCTGTTTTTCCAAGCAAATAACCGCGATCATCACCTTGCCGGTTTTGTGATAACTGGCTTTTGGTAAACTCAAAAGGTGCATCAAGGAATATACTGATATCCGGAACAGGCAGGTTATAAAGCCCGAATTCAAGATCAGATATCCATTGACGCAATTCTTTTTTTTTGGTTTTATCGTAAATTTTAGCGCATTGAAATGCCATGTTTGAGTATACATAACGATCAATGATTACATAATTGCCTTCTTCAATCCATTTTACCAAAGTATTTCTGGCATCAAACCTGTCACCGGCATAAATTGAAGCAACCACATAGGGGTCAACTTCATCCAGCGGGCCTAATTCACCTCTGAGAAATTTTGCAACCAGGTTTCCGAAAAGAGCTGATCCTGTCCTTGGGAAATGCAGATACCTGTATTCCAGGTTGTTGCTTTTAAGATAGGATAGTAGCCTGGCAACCTGTGTTGATTTACCCGAAGCATCCAATCCTTCAATGACGATAAAACTCATATAATTCCTTTTGTTAGGCGTAAAGAAAATGATACTTTTGAAAAAAAAACGCATTTATGCCCGCTAAAAATACAAATTTTAACCGAAATATTACATTTCGTTGTCACGATGCGCTTGTCGACCTGTCTTTACCTTGTGTCATGGGTATTCTCAACATTACTCCGGACAGTTTTTTTGATGGAGGTAAGCATCAAAATGAAGATCAGATTGTCAGGCATGTGGAGCATATGATTTCTTCAGGAGCAGGTATTATTGATGTCGGGGCAGTTTCTACACGGCCAGGTGCAAAGGAAATATCGCTGGAGGAAGAAAAAGCGAGGCTTTTCCCTGTTTTACATCTGCTGAATAAACATTTTTCTTCCGCTCTTTTTTCAGTTGATACTTACAGATCCTCTATTGCAAGAGAAGCCGTTGAAGTTTACGGCGCTTCAATGATCAATGATATTTCGGCCGGAAATCTGGATAAGAATATGATTAAAACCATTGCATTACTTAAAGTTCCGTATATTATCATGCACATGCAGGGAACTCCGGCGGTTATGCAAAAAAATCCTGCTTATCAAAATGTTATTTCTGATATTATTCAATTTTTTTCTGAAAAAACAGATGCATGCCATCAGGCAGGAATTTGCGACATTATCGTTGACCCGGGATTTGGTTTTGGAAAAACACAGGAGCATAACTACAAATTACTTGCTCATCTTCAGGCATTTGCAATTCTTAATAAACCTTTAATGGTTGGTATATCGCGTAAGTCAATGATTCAGAAAGTTATTAACAAAACGGCATCCGAAGCTTTGTGCGGAAGTGTTGCACTTGGCATGGCAGCACTTCAGCATGGAGCTTCTTTTCTGAGGGTGCACGATGTTGCTGAAACATATGAAATTGTCCAGCTTTTCAAGGCGTTGAATACGAATAACCACTAAAAATCTCATAGAAACACTATTTTATTCAGGTAGTAGCTGAATTTTGAGGAAAGATTATTATGAAAAAAAACCTGTCATTAAGATACATTAATTTAAAAAAACCTATTTTTGCCTGATTCTAAACATAAACGGAATGTTTGAACTGTTTATAACCATACGATTTCTTGATATCCTTGATATTTTCCTGTTTGCCTTGTTATTATATGAAATATATATGCTTATCAGGGGTTCGGTTGCAATCAATATTTTTGCCGGTATATTCCTTGTCTATTTATTATGGCTCATTGTCAGGAGCCTGAGAATGCAGTTATTGTCAACAATGCTGGGGCAATTTATTGGTGTTGGAGTCATTGCACTTATCATTGTATTTCAACCTGAATTAAGGCGTTTTTTGCTGCTTGTCGGCACCCAGGAGGTTTTTGCCCAGAAGTTTTCGTTCCGCAACTTCCTTGCTTCAGGAATGTCAGCAACTACGCCAGATCATATCAAATCAATTGTAACAGCATGTACAAACATGGCAAAAAGCCATACCGGAGCTTTAATTGTGCTGGCTACAAAAACTGAATTAAGGTCGTATATTGCAACGGGTGAGGTAATTAATAGTGAAATATCATCAAGGCTGATTGAAACTGTTTTTTTTAAAAATAATCCTCTCCACGACGGGGCATTGATTATTAACGGAAATAAAATCAGGGCTGCCAAGTGCGTACTGCCTGTCTCGAACGAAATTGATTTACCTGATAATATGGGGCTTAGGCATAGGGCAGGGTTGAGTATGTCGCGCGAGACAGATGGTATTGTCATCATAGTGTCTGAAGAACGGGGAAAAATCAGTTATGCTTTTAATGGAAAATTAAAATCGGATATCGATCCCCAGGAATTGGAAAAAATGCTCATTGAGCATTATTATAAAGATTAAAATACGGCTTCCTCCTTTAGGGTATCAACAAACTTGAATCCCCATAACTTAAAAATCTGAATTCATTATCAAGGGCATATTGGTAAACCTCTTTCCATTTTTGGCCAATCAGTGCAGCAACAAGTAACAGAAGGGTAGAGCCTGGTTGATGGAAATTGGTGACCAGTTTTTTTGTCAGTCTGAATCTGTATCCGGGAACAATCATAATCCGGGTTGAAGCATCAAATGATTCATAATGTTTTTTTTCGCAGAATTCAATTAAAGCTGTTAATGCATTGGTAACCGGAATATCCTGCTGCAAATAGTATGGTTCCCATTGATCGATGTAGCATGTACAATCTGATTTATCTGCTGTCAATAATTTAACTCCCATCCAGTAAAGGCTTTCAAGTGTCCTGACACTCGTGGTGCCAACAACCCCCAGATGTTCGTGCATTGAAAGAATTTTTTTCAGGGTGTGAATATCCACACTGAAATGCTCGGTATGCATTTCATGATTTCCTATGGTTTCAGATTTTACAGGTTTAAAAGTGCCTGCACCAACATGCAAAGTAATTTCAGCTGTTTCAATTTCTTTTCTTTTAAAAGATTCCATGATTTCTTTACTGAAATGTAAACCTGCCGTTGGGGCAGCAACTGAGCCCTCCGGTTTACTGAAAATAGTCTGATACCTCGTATAGTCATCATTGACAGGATTGCGCGAAATATAAGGAGGAAGCGGAATCTGTCCATATTGCCGGATAATTTCCCCAAATGATAGTTCTTGATCATCCCAGAAAAATTCAACTATATTCGAATCAGTTTCTTTTTTAACAAGATGTGCTTTAACATTTATGTGTTTATTTTTGCCATCCTGAAGCAAATAGATTGGCCCATCTTTCCATTTTTTTGCATTTCCTATCAAACATTTCCATTGGCAGTGGTTTGTAGCACTAAAAGCCTGGGTATACCCGGATGGTTCATAGGGCTCAAGGCAGAATATTTCAATCAATGCTCCGGTGGGTTTGTTAAATTGCAGTCGGGCACTGATAACTTTTGAGTTATTAAATACCAGTAATGCCGGTTTTGTTATATAGTTTGATATGGTATGAAAATTATCATGACTGACTTGATCATTTTGATAAATCAGTAATTTTGAATCATCACGTTTCCTGGCCGGGAACTGCGCAATACGGTCATCGGGCAATACGTACGAATAATCCTCAATGCGGATATTTTTTATTGTGTCTGTCATGCGCCAAAATTATAAAAATCGTTAATTTTGCTGCTATCTTATTAATAAAAACAAAAATGAATAATTCTTTAAAAAAGGGAGATAAGGTCAGGTTCCTTAATGAAGTGGGTGAAGGTGTGGTTATAGGTTTGATTGATAAAGATACAGCCCTTGTAATGACCGGGTATGATTTTGAGATACCCTATAAAATTAAAGACCTGGTTTTGGTAGGTTTCGATAATGTGCTGAAATCCAATTCACAAAATATTGAAAATAAAATTGAAAATCAGAATAAAAAACCATCCTTCCAAATAGAAAATGATAAATCAATTTTACCTGACGGAATACCCAATGATGAATTGAAAAAAATAACTGATATGCAACAGGTATTTTATCCTGATGAAGAATTTGACCTGAAAGGCTCACATAATATCAATGTTTATTTTGCTTTTGTACCTGTCAGTCAGGATCTGGCTGCTACTCCCTTAAATTGCTACCTGATTAATGATAGCCCTTATACCTTAATGTATAATTATATTGTCAAAAGCGAAGAATGGGTCGAATCAAAGGCTGCAGGTGTGCTGGAGTCGGATACAAAAGTTTTGCTGGCCGAATATTCAAAAGAGCAATTAAATGATTTGATTGATATTGCTTTTCAGTTTATTTTTTATGCAAAAGGAAAATATTTTTTACAAAAACCCATTCATTTTGAAATGGAAATTAACCCTGTAAAGTATTATAAAGAAACCAGCTTCAGGGAAAATGATTTTTTTGACATCGATGCTCTTATTTTTGAAATTGTAAATAATGATTCTTTTAAAGAAAAAATCGAACAAATTGATAAGACTGATATTCAAAGGATTATAATGCAAAAAGATGACATTCAGGAAATACCCAGGGTTATTAAAAATAAGCCTGAAAATGCTGAAGTAATGGAAGTTGACTTGCATATTAATGAACTATTGGAAAACAACAGGGGCTTAAGTAATACACAAATGATTGATATACAAATGAATCATTTTAAAGCAAAACTTGATGAAGCCATCCGTATGAAATACAAAAAGGTAATATTTATTCATGGGTTAGGTAATGGAAAACTTAAGCTGGAAATCAGGAAAGTGCTTGAGCAGATGAAATTTATTTATAACGATGCCTCTTTTAAAGAATATGGCTATGGTGCAACCATGGTATTGATTGAGCAAAACAAAAATTATTCACTTTGATTATTCTGAATTATGGCCTACCAAACCATTGATCCATCGACCGGAACATTGGTCGAAACATTTGAAAATTTCACAGACAACAAGTTGAATAAGGCTTTAAGACTTGCCAATAAAGCTTTCCATACCTGGAAAAAATCAGAATTCCATTATCGTTCAGAACTATTCAGGCAACTCGCCAGCCTAATTGAAAAGGAGAAACACCATCATGCATCATTAATTACCCTTGAAATGGGCAAACCTATTACCCAGTCCCTGGCTGAGGTTGAAAAATGTGCATGGGTATGCAGATATTATGCCGATAATTTCCCGTCATTTCTTGAGCCTAAGCAAATAGATTCATCTGCATTAAAAAGTATTGTCAGGTTTGAGCCCCTGGGTATAATTTATGCCATTATGCCTTGGAATTTCCCTTACTGGCAGGTATTTCGTTTTCTTGCACCAACGTTGATTGCCGGTAATGTTGGCCTTTTGAAGCATGCCTCCAATGTGCCAATGTGCGCGCTTGCCATCGAAAAATTATTGCTTGATGCTGGTTTTCCGTCGGGTGTTTTTCAGAATTTGTTTATCAATTATTACCAGTCTGAAAATCTGATTCGTAATCCTGATATTAAAGGCATTACTCTTACCGGAAGTAATATTGCAGGAGCAAAAGTTGCCTCCATGGCAGGCCAGCATATAAAAAAAATGGTAATGGAACTCGGTGGGAGTGACCCCTTTATCGTGTTTGAGGATGCGGATGTGGAAAAAGCGGTCGATACCGGAATTCTCTCAAGATATCTGAATGCCGGCCAGAGTTGTATTGCTGCAAAAAGGTTTATCATTCACGAAAATATTTTTGAAAAATTCACTGCGCTTTTTACCCAGCGTGTTAATGAAATGGTCATGGGCGATCCACGTCTGCCCGAAACTTTTATTGGCCCAATGGCGCGCCGCGAGTTGGTCGATGAAATTGACAGACAGGTTATCCAGAGTATAAATAAAGGTGCAAAAATTATAACCGGCACGAGTCCCTGTGACAGGCAGGATTGTTTTTGTAGCCCTGTGGTACTTACTGATGTGCCTTTAGATAGCCCTGCTGCCTGTGAAGAACTTTTCGGCCCGGTAGCTCCGTTTTTTTCGTTCAAAACAACCGATCAGGCCATTTGGTTGGCAAATAATACACAATTCGGATTGGGAGCAGCAGTTTGGTCGTCTGATGCAAAAAAGGCAGCCATGGTGAGCCATGAAATTTTTGCCGGTACCCTTGTCATTAACGGTATGGTAAAATCAGAACCTGCTCTACCTTTTGGAGGAGTGAAGGATTCGGGATACGGACGCGAACTTTCGGAATTTGGTATTCGCGAATTTGTTAATATCAAAACCGTTAATATATTTTAACCTGATAAAGTTTTTACTCAATTTTTTCTTGACCGTTTGATCAAATTGTCAGATCTGTTTTAAACAAATACATACGTTTATTCGTTTAAGAATTAAACTTTAAAAACCTTTGTTATGACTGACCTGAAAACCAAATTCATGGGAATTGAAATAAAAAATCCGGTTATAATCGGTGCTTCAAATCTCACTTCCGACCTCGAAAGCCTTGTTAAGCTTGAAGAACATGGCGCTGCTGCCGTTGTTTTTAAATCCCTGTTTGAAGAACAGATCGAACTTGAAAACCTTGAATTGCAGGAATCAATGGCCGAATACAACGACCGACATGCCGAAATGACTACATTGTTCCCTAAAATTGAACTTGGCGGACCGGAAGAACACCTGGAAAAATTAAAAAACGCCAAGAAAAAGTTAAGCATTCCGGTAATTGCCAGCTTAAATGCCATTTATGAAGACACATGGCTTACATACTCAAAACTCATTGCCGAAACTGGGGTCGATGCCATTGAACTCAATTTTTATGCGGTGCCACGAAAATTTGACATGAATGCTTCTGAAATAATTTCGCAACAGGTCAGTATTTTTGAAAAGGTAAAAAAATCCCTTTCAATTCCTGTAGCAGCGAAACTCAGCCCGTTTTATTCAAATCCGCTCAATGTTATTAAACAAATGGACGATAAGGGTGCCGATGGATTCGTGTTGTTTAATAACCTATACCAGCCAGATATCGATATTATGGACGAAACACTCATTTATCCTTATCTTTTAAGTAACCAGGCCGACAACCGGCTACCTTTAAGGTTTGCAGCTTTGCTGTATAAAAACATCCAGGCAGGTATTTGCAGCAATACCGGAATCTATAGTGGCCGTGATGTTGTCAAGATGTTGCTTGCCGGTGCCGATTGTGTACAGGTTGTAAGCTCGGTTTATCGAAACGGTATGTCGCAGATTGGTGCAATGATCACTGAGATAACCGATTGGATGAAAATGAAAAACTATAAATCCATTGATGATTTTAAAGGAAAACTTGCTAAAATAAATTTAAAAGATCCTTTTGCTTTCCGTCGTGCCCAATATATTGACATTATGATGAAGCAAAGTGATTTTTATAAAAAAAGCCTTATTGTTTGACCATTTTATAAGGGAATTCCCGGAATAATAATATCAGATGTAATTCCCTTTTTTCTTCTCCAAATGAAAAAATCTGCTGTTCCCAACAGGCTGATTCATGAAAAAAGCCAGTACCTTCGTCTTCATGCCTTTAATACGGTTGATTGGTACCCATGGTGCCCTGAAGCATTTGAAAGGGCCAGAGCAGAGAACAAACCGGTTATTGTAAGTATTGGTTATTCATCCTGCCATTGGTGCCATGTAATGGAACAGGAGTGTTTTGCTGATGAAGAAACCGGAAATTTCATGAACAGCCATTTTATCAATATAAAAGTCGATAGGGAAGAACGACCAGATATAGACCAGGTTTATATGGATGCTGTTCTTTTTATTGCACATAATGGCGGATGGCCTTTAAACTGCTTCCTTTTACCCGATGGCCGGCCTTTTTATGGCTGTACCTATTTACCTGCTAACGATTGGCTATCATTGCTTGGGCAAATTCATTTTCTTTATCAGCATCAGTCGGCTGATATTACTGAAATGGCTGGTAAAATTACTGATGCAGTAAGTAAACTGAATCATATTTCCAGAAACCCTTCTGATTTTTCAATACAAAATATAAAGGCTGCAACAGCAAAACTTAAAATGCAGTTCGATATTCAAAATGGAGGATTAAAAGGGTCTCCTAAATTCATTATTCCCTCATTATGGTCATCAGTCATGCTGTTGGGAAAATATTTTAACGATGAAAAAGTTAATAATCATTGTATTGATACATTAAAAGCTATTGCCTGCGGAGGAATACATGATCACCTGGCTGGCGGATTTTTCCGATATTCCGTTACTGCCGCATGGACAATTCCACATTTTGAGAAAATGCTCTACGACAATGCACAGGTTATCTCGTTGTTTGCCTTTGCTGCCCGTCTGTATCATCTTGATTTCTTCAAAGATATTGCCATTAAAACGGCTGATTTTATGATTGGGTATCTTTCACACAGTGACAAACTTTTAAAGGCATCAATTGATGCCGATTCTGAAGGAAAAGAAGGGAATTATTATACCTGGCGTAAACCTGATATCGATCAGATACTTGATGAACATAGCGAACTGTTTTGTAAGGTTTATCAAATCACTGATCATGGAAACTGGGAATCTGTCAACATTTTATTTACTCATCCGGATATATATCAAACCATAAAACAGGCTGATCAGGATATTTTAAATGCCTGTCGGATTAAACTGTTGAATGCAAGGCTTAAAAGACCTCTTCCTTTGATTGATAATAAAACCATTACATCCTGGAATGCACTTGCAATTACAGGCTTGCTTGACCTGTATTTTACTGCTGCCGATAATAAATGGCTGTCCCTTGCCATTGAAAAACTTGATGTTATACTTAATAGTCGTTTATCGCCCGATGGCAATATCTTAAGGATATTTTATGATGAAAAAAACAAAATTGATGGATTTCTTGATGATTATGCCTTTTTTATTGAAGCACTTCTGAAAGGATATCAATATACTGCAGATTATAAATATTTAGAAAGTGCTGTTCTAATAGGTGATTATGTTTTGAATCATTTTCTTCATCCTCAATATAAACAGTTTATTACAGTGAAGAAATCTGATAATCTGCTTTTTGCAACGCATGAGGATATTCATGACCAGGTAATGGTATCTTCAGGTTCTTCGCTGGCATATTCATTTATGTGTCTGTTTGCATTAACGAATGATAATAAATATCTGGTTTTCGAAGGACAACTAACCGATATTTCACAGCAGGCACTCGATTATCCTGAATATTACTCCAACTGGCTGAAAATTATGTTTTCCTTTCTTGTCAAACCCTTTGTAATAAACATCAATCCTCATCTTTGCGATCAGATTCCGGTAAAATTATTTTCTGTGGCAAAACCTTTTTTCATTAAGTACGATCAGGGTTTAGCTTTTGATAAAATCATTGTCTGCCAGCATCATTCTTGTCTTGCTCCTTTTCAGGATCTGTCTGAAGTTGCTGATTATCTTAACAAGTTAACCTACGGTTGAAGTATAGGACGAAATACTTATATTTGTCCTGAATATCGATTCGTATGTTATCTGTATTAATACCCGTATATAACTTTGACGTCAGGCATTTTGTCTATGAACTTCATAAACAACTTATTGAGTCGGGAAAAGAACATGAAATAATTATTGCCGATGATGCATCAATACCTCAATATAAAGCCTTACTTGCTGAAATTGAATGCCTTCCCCTGGTAAGGGTTATTTTGCTTGAAAATAATTTTGGACGAGCAAAAATAAGGAATTTCTTAGCCAACCAGGCACAATATGCCAACCTGCTCTTTGTCGATTGCGATTCTGCAATTCCCGGAAATGATTATATCAATCAATATCTTTCGTATTGTCCGGTTGATGGAGTAGTTTGCGGGGGTCGTATTTATACAGAAAATCCTCCTGATAATCAGTTGTTATTACTCAGATGGCTTTGCGGTACAAAAAGAGAAGTATTTCCGGCTTCAGCCAGAAATGAAAATCCTTGTAAATCTTTCATGTCAAATAATTTTTTAATAAGTGCCCGGGTTTTTCATAGGGTTGGTTTTAATGAAAATATTACCGGCTATGGCCATGAGGATACATTGTTTGGTATTGAGCTCTATAGAAAAAAAATATCAATATTTCATATTGATAACCCTTTGGTTCATATAGGGCTTGAAGAGAATGTTGCATTTTTGGAAAAAACAAAACAGGGCATTGCCAATCTTGTCAGATTGTATAAAAATCCGGAAATAAATCCATTTATCGTACAATATGTAACTTTAACAAAAAGGTATCATCAGTTTAAAAAATATGGTTTAACTATACTGATCAGTTTATTATACCCGCTTTTTTCTGAAATGATTCAAAAAAACCTCCTGTCAGCCAAACCACGGTTATTGCTCTTTGATATGTTTAAATTGTATCATTTGATTAGGAAAGTATAGATAATATAGATAACTGAAATATAATTATATAATACATTTAACTAATTTATAACTTTAATAGATGAAGGATATTGAAAATAAAATAATCCAGCATATAAAAATTGCATTATCTGAGCTATATCAGGTTGAAAATTCAGAAATTCCTGTCCAGATTCAGAAAACAAGGAAAGATATCAAGGGTGATTATACCATAACAACTTTCAATTTTTCGAAGTATTCAAGAAAAGCACCTGAAGTTACAGCCTCAGAAATAGGAGACTTTTTAAGAAAAACGATGGCTGAGATTGAAAATTACCAAGTAATCAAGGGCTTTCTGAATATTGAAATATCAAATAGAAACTGGATCATTTTTTTAAAAGAATTCCAGGTAACGCCTTCAAAGAGCGAAGTTCCAAAACAAATTATGATCGAATTTTCATCACCCAATACCAACAAACCTTTGCATCTGGGGCATATCAGAAATAATCTGATTGGTGATAGTATCTCCCGTATTCTTAAAGCTGTAGGTCATAATGTTTTAAAAGTAAACCTGATAAATGACAGGGGTATCCATATTTGTAAATCCATGTTGGCCAAGGTTAAATGGTTTAATGATGATGAACCCGCTAAATCAGGACAAAAAGGCGATAAATTTGTAGGCGATTTATATGTCAGATTTGATAGAGAATATAAATCGGAATTAGCCTTACTGACAGCCAAAGGTTTATCGCCTGAAGAAGCTGAAAAAGAGTCTGTTTTAATGAAACAGGCACGCGAAATGCTTAAAAAATGGGAGGATGGCGATAATGATATCCGCGCCTTGTGGACCACCATGAATAACTGGGTTTATAACGGTTTTGAACTGACATACAAAAATTTAGGAATTGAATTTGATAAAATATATTTTGAATCTCAAACCTATTTGCTGGGTAAAGAAATTGTGGATCGTGGCTTGCAGATGGGCATTTTTAAAAAACATGAAGATGGTTCTGTGTGGATTGACCTGACTTCTGATGGTCTGGATGAAAAATTGCTTTTGCGTTCTGATGGAACCTCGGTTTATATTACCCAGGATATAGGAACTGCTGTTAAGCGTTTTGAAGAATACGATCTGGATAAGCTGATTTATGTTGTAGGGAACGAGCAAAACTATCATTTTCAGGTGCTGAAAATCATAATGAAAAAACTTGGATATTTGTGGTACGATCAATTATGTCACTTGTCGTATGGTATGGTTGAACTTCCAACTGGCAAGATGAAATCAAGAGAGGGAAAAGTTGTTGATGCTGATGATTTAATCCAGGTAATGATTGAAACAGCACGGAAAACCTCTGAGCAATTGGGAAAACTCGATGGATTTTCAGATGTCCAGACCAAAACCTTGTTCCATCAGCTCGCTATGGGGGCTTTAAAGTATTTCATTCTGAAAGTTGACCCAAAGAAAAATATGTTGTTCAACCCTGAGGAATCAATCGATTTTAATGGAAATACCGGCCCGTTTGTACAATATACTTTTGCACGGACACAATCCGTATTGCGTAAAGCTTCTGATAACAATATCCATCTGGATGACATACCATTCGATGATGCCACTATATTGAATGAAAAAGAGTTAAATCTTATAAAAGAATTAATGCAATTTCATCAGGTTTTATCAGAGGCAGCCGAAAGGCTTGACCCATCGCTTGTTGCGTGCTTCACCTATGACCTTGCTAAAGAATACAACCAGTTTTACCACGATTTTTCCATTCTCAAAGAACCAGATATCAATATCCGGAATTTACGGCTGATGTTAACATTAAAAGTAGGGCAAACCATCCGGTATGGGCTCAACCTGCTTGGAATAGAAGCTCCTGAAAGAATGTAGATGGTAAGAAATTACAGCAAAATGGCCACACTAAAAATTAATTTCTGTTACTTGTATGAAAGCGAATATTAAAAAACAAAATCAAATATCATTTTGATATCCAATATAAAATAGCAATAAATCGATGAAATCAGATTTTATTGTTGAAAACAGTTTTAAATTCCATGATAACCTGATTGAAAGTTTCGCTACATTTGCCACAAATAAATTTGATGGATGGAAAATTTTATTGTATCTGCACGAAAATACAGACCAACAACATTCTCTTCGGTAATCGGTCAAAGTTCTATTACACTAACTTTAAAAAATGCCATCAAAACAAGGCATATTGCTCATTCTTATTTGTTTTGCGGTCCACGCGGGGTCGGAAAAACTACCTGCGCACGCATTTTAGCCAAAACCATTAATTGCTTCAATATCACATCTGATTTTGAAGCATGCAATCAATGTGAATCATGTAAATCTTTTAACGATAACCGCTCCCTGAATATCCATGAGCTTGATGCTGCATCAAACAATTCTGTCGATGATATCAGAAACCTGGTCGATAAAGTACGCATCCCCCCTCAACTTGGCAAATATAATATATACATCATCGATGAAGTGCATATGTTATCTTCTCAGGCCTTCAATGCTTTTCTCAAAACGCTTGAAGAACCTCCGGCTCATGCTATTTTTATCCTTGCTACTACTGAAAAACATAAAATAATCCCGACAATCCTAAGCCGGTGCCAGATTTTTGATTTCAACCGTATCCGCATTGACGATATTGTTAATCACCTTGCTTATGTGGCAAAAAACGAAGGTATTAAAGCCGAACCCGATGCCCTGAATATTATAGCCCAAAAAGCCGACGGTGCTATGCGCGATGCCTTATCAACATTCGACCAGATTGTCAGCTTCTCAGGAAATGAAATTACATATAAAATTGTAATTGAAAATCTTAATATACTCGATTACGATTATTACTTTAAATTAACCAACGCGTTTCTGGCTGAGGATTATCAGGCTTCCTTACTATTATATGACGAGATTTTATCAAATGGTTTTGAAGGCCAGCATTTTTTATCGGGTTTAAGTAAACACTTCCGCGACCTGATGGTTTGTAAATTCCCCGGTACAGTTAAATTACTCGAAGTAGGTGCAAATATTGGAGATCAGTATCTCACGCAATCCTCTTTATGCTCAGCTGATTTCTTGTTCTCGTGCCTTGAGATCTCCAATCAGTTTGAACTTGCATTTAAAAATAGCCGTAATCAGAGGTTGTTGGTTGAACTTGCACTTTTAAAACTTTGTAATGTTTTAAAAAAAAAAGAATCTGAATTAGTAAATAAAGATTCAGATAACCAGGTGGTTATAACTAAAAAGGCAGTTTCGTCCGTCCAGTTTAAATCAAAACCAGTTGTAAAACGTGATGAGATATCAGGAATTTCTGTGAAAGAGGCTTTATTAAATGAAACAGACCAAAACCAACAGAAAAAACCGGAATATTTGACAAACAGCAAGGACAATCAACTTGTAACTGCTAATGAAACAATTAATAAGCTTGAGGTTTTTAATGATAAATCTGATCAAGGGATAAAGAAAATTATAGAAAATTTTGCTTCACGGTATAAGGAAAACACCAGGTTATATAATCTACTTATCAACAGTTCACCGAATTTAAGTGGGAATGTTATTGATGTCCATTTTGCTAATCATCAGCAGGAAGAGGAGTTTAATCAAATAAAACCTGAAATTGAAAAGTACTTGGATGAACATCTTAACATGGGTAAAATTGAATTTAACCTGAAATTTATTGAAACCATTAACAACAACCATCTGTTAAGTAGCTCTGAGAAACTTAATATTCTTTCTGAAAAATATCCTGATTTTCTCAGGCTCAAGCAAAAATTTAATCTTGAATTGTAAACTTTTTTAGGATTCCTGAGTTTATTAAAATACGAAACTAATTATTAACCTTAAATTATAGAATTATGTTTACCAAAAAAGTTGAAGAAGAATATAACAAACAGGTAAATGCCGAAATGTGGTCAGCTTATCTTTACCTATCTATGTCATCATATTTTCAAAATATGGGACTGGCAGGTTTTGCAAACTGGATGCGTATTCAGTACCAGGAAGAAACATTTCATGCGCTCAAGTTTTTTGATTATATTATTGGAAGGGGTGGTAATGCCATTTTAAAACCCATTGCAGAAGTGCCTGTAAAATGGGATAATGCACTTCAGGTTTTTGAGGAAACCCTCAAACATGAACAGCATGTTACCAGTTTGATTAACCATCTGATGGACGTGGCTATTGAAGAAAAAGATCATGCCTCGGTTTCAATGCTTAAATGGTTTGTTGATGAACAGGTTGAAGAGGAAGCAAATGTAAATCAAATACTTGATCAGTTAAGACTGGTCGATGGCAAGGGCAACGGCCTTTTTATGCTTGACCGTGAATTAAAAACACGCACTTTTACACCACCGGCTTCGGCGCAATAGTTTTATAGCATTTCCTGATCCCCGTTATCTTTTTGAAATGATTTCGGGGATTTGAATTGAATTTTTTTATTAATTCCAATATTTTATGGTTTTAATTCGTAAAGCCATCGGATGGATCGGGCTAAAGTTAGCAGGCTGGAATATGCCTGATAAAGCACCTGAAGATAAAAAGTTTATCGTCATTAGTGTGCCACACACCAGTAATTTCGATTTTTTATTGGGAGAACTTGGCATATTGAAAAGTGGTGTAAAAGTCCATTTTTTAATAAAAAAGGAATGGTTTTTTTTTCCCATGAATTTAATTCTGAAAGCGTTGGGAGGAATTCCGGTTGACAGGTCCAATTCAGCTGCACTGGTCGAAAATATGATTATTCAGTTTAAACGACGCAAAAAATTTGCTTTGCTGATAACACCGGAAGGTACACGCAAAAGGATGAAACGGTGGAAACATGGCTTCTTATTTATAGCCAGTCACGCCAAAGTACCTGTATATCTTGGAAGTATTGATTATAATAAAAAACAACTCCTCCTTGGTAAGCGGTTTATACCTTCCGGTAACGAAATAGATGATATGAAAGCTATTACAGATTATTACAGACAATTATCGCCTCAACCAAGACATCCTGAAAAATTTTCATTAGAAGAATAAATTTCTGAATTGCTATAGTTTTATGACTGGTAAAGAAAAAATTACAGTAAGCCTGATTCAGTATAATATTAAATGGGAAGATAAATTATTCAATCTCAGCCGCCTTGATACTATTTTCAATGCGATCAATAAAACCGACCTGGTTGTATTACCTGAAATGTTTGCTACGGGATTTACCATGAATATTAAAGAAGCGGCTGAATCAATGGATGGTATGACTGTCAGATGGATGCAGAAAAATGCCCAGGCTAAAAATGCCGCAATTGCCGGAAGTTTGATCATTAACGAAAATGACCAGAATTATAACCGGCTGGTTATTGCATTGCCTGATGGAAAACTGTTCAGTTATGACAAACGACATCTTTTCAGAATGGGAGAGGAGCACCTTTATTTTTCAAGAGGAAATAGAAGAGCTATTGTTGATTATATGGGATGGAAAATAAATGCCCTGGTTTGCTACGATCTTCGTTTTCCGGTCTGGAGCCGTAATCTTAATGATTATGATTTATTGATATATATTGCAAATTGGCCTGCAGCAAGGCGCAATGTATGGTTAAAATTATTACAGGCAAGGGCTATCGAAAATCAGTGTTATGTTGTAGGAGTGAACCGTATTGGGTTTGATGGGAACAAACTCGCTCATTGTGGTGATTCATTGTGTATTGATTATAAAGGGAATATTTTGACCTGTGCGCTGCAGGACACTGAAATGATTATTTATGCTGAGTTGGATATAATTGCTCTTCATCAATTCAGAAGTACTTTTCCAGTTTGGAAAGATGCTGACACTTTCGAAATAAAATAGCTTAAACCTTGTCATTTTTTAGCATCTGCACCATAAATTCGACAGGATGTATTGCTTGCCGGCCGGTTCCTTGTAATATTTGTGCACGACAACTGGTTCCGGGGGCCATAATAATTTCATTTTCATCGGCCTGCCTTACAGATGGAAACAATACAAGCTCTCCGATTTTCATCGATATATCATAGTGTTCTTTTTCATATCCAAAACTTCCGGCCATTCCGCAACATCCCGAAGGGATAACTTCAAGTTGAATTCCTTTGATTAAATTCAACATATTGATAGTTGGCGATATAGAAGCAATACTTCGCTGATGGCAATGCCCATGAAGTCTGATCTTAACATCAGTATCTTTAAACTGGTCCTTTGAAACTTTATTTCTATAAACTTCTCTATCAATAAATTCATCTATCATCAGGCAATGATTTTTTATCTGCTCTGCCAGTTTTTTCCTTTGCCCTTTTAAAAGAGCCGGATACTCGTCCCTGAAACATAAAATGGCCGATGGTTCAATACCGAGCAATGGCGTTTCATCCGAAATAAGCGGGGCCAGCAATTCAATATTTTTGCCGGCAATCTTTCTAGCCTTAACCAATAATCCTTTTGATAACATTGCACGTCCGCTTTGTTTATGTAAGGGTATTTCAACATGATAACCCAATGTGGTTAATAATTTGATTGTACTAATGCCAAGGTGTAATTCTGAGTAATTGGTAAATTCATCGGCAAATAAAAAAACTTTACCTATTGGTATTCCTTTAGCAATGAGTTCATCAGGATGATGAGCTGCCCAATTTTTTAATGATTTTTCAGAAAGTTTCGGAAGGGGTCTTTTATGAGTAAATCCTGCAATTTTTTTTAATATCCCCGAAGTGAGCGGATGACTTAATATCCGGTTTGAAAAAGCAGGGATCAACGATGCAATGCTATAAATTTCATTCATGTAAGCTACCGCCAGGGTTTTTAACGGAACCGGGTGGCTTAAAAACCAATGCTGATAAAATTCTGCTTTATATTTTGTCATATCAACCCCTGAAGGGCACTCGGTTTTACATCCTTTACACGACAGACATAAATCAAGAACCGCCCTGATTTCATGGTGATTGAAAGGGTTTTTCTTGATTGAATGGCTGATTAATTCACGTAAAATATTTGCCCTGCCACGGGTTGAATGGTTTTCGTCCCTTGTTGCCATATAGCTTGGGCACATGACACCTCCTGTAACTTCAGTTTTGCGGCAGTCGCCAGAACCGTTGCATTTTTCCAATGCCCTTATAAATCCCAGTTCTTCGGTATATTCGAAATAAGTAATAAAATTTTTAATTGGCTGGTCTGCAAAATACCTCAATGCTGAATCCATCAATACAGGATTGATGATTTTTCCTGGATTCAGGATATTAGCCGGATCCCATGTTTTTTTGATAGAACGGATTATATCATAATTTTCTTTACCAATTATCATAGGGATAAATTCACTTCTTAACCTTCCATCCCCATGTTCACCGCTCAGCGAACCCCGGTAGCTTTTAACCAGGTTAGCAAAGTCAAATGCAATTTCCCTGAATTTTTTAACATCATCATTTTTTTTTAGGTTTAAAACCGGCCTCAGGTGCAGCTCTCCAGTACCAATATGGGCATGAAAAACACAATCAACGTCATATTTTTTTAAAAGTAATTTTAAATCAGCTATATAGGCCGGTAAATCTTCTGGCCTCACGCATGAATCCTCAATAACAGAAACAGGTTTAGCATCGCCTGGAAGATTGGAAAGTACGCCCAATCCGGATTTACGTAAGTCCCAAATAGTTTTCATATCCTCTCCAAAAACCAATGGAAAATGAAAGCCATATTTATTTATAATTAATTCATCGGCAAGGTTTTTAGCTTTTTCTTCTATTTCGGTTTTTGAATGGCCTGATAATTCAATGATCAAAATAGCGCCCGGATCATCCTTTATAAATGCACAATTTTTTTTCAGGCCTAAGCTTTTCCTTGCTAAGTCTAATATTGCCTTATCCATTAATTCCAAAGCATCAGGATGGTGTTTTAAGGCTATCAAATTGGCTGTCAACGCTTCTTCAAGGGTTCTTAAATGAACACAAAGCAGTCCGCTGACCGGAGGAGGGAGTGTTACAAGGTTGAGTTTAATTTCGGTAATGATTGCTAAAGTTCCTTCCGAACCGGCAATGAGCTTTGAAAAATTAAAAGGAACTCCATTGTTTACAAATGGATCAGTTTCTAAAAGGATATCAATGGCATACCCGGTATTCCTTCTTTTTATGTCTGCATCAGGAAATTCTTTCTTAATAGCTTTTTGATTTATTTCTGAACGCAACAGTTGATTAATATTCTGATATAATTTATTTTCAAGTGTATTTCCTTGCAATTTAATGTCAAACTCGCGATTATTTAATGGTTTGAAATGCACTTCGCTTCCATCACTCAAAATAGCTTTAATTTCCAGGAGATGATCCCGGGTTGACCCATAAATCAATGAATGGGCTCCACTTGCATTGTTACCAACCATTCCTCCAAGCATGCATCTGTTTGAACTGGATGTTTTCGGCCCGAAAAATAAACCAAAAGGTTTTAATGTTTTATTCAGCTCATCAGGAATAACCCCTGGCTCAACTTTGACCCATCTCTCGTCAGGATTGATTTCAATGATATGGTTAAAATATTTTGAAAAATCAAGAATTATTCCTTTTCCGACAACTTGCCCGGCCAGGGAAGTTCCTGCCGTACGGCATATAATTGGAATTTGAAGCGATGTTGCATAACCAATAACTTTTTGTATATCATTTTTACTTCGGGGCCTGATTACAGCAATTGGTCTTTCTTTATAAGCAGAAGCATCGGTTGAATAGAGAATTTGCCATAATTCGTCAGTATAAATATCACCTTCAATTTCTGATGCAATATTTTTTAAACCATTCATAATAAAATGATTATAATAATCATTGATTTATACAAATTACGCTCAAATTAGATATTTTGACATAATCCGGCAAATGCTTTTTAATCTGTTACTGAAAATGGGAAAAAAAAGGTGCTTCTGCAAAGAAACACCTTAAATAAGTAATATCTATCGCTTTTAATGACAACCACATCCACACGATCCGCAATCATCGGTCGAACAGTTTCCACCTGACAAGGCTTCATCAAGTTCACTTTGTGTAGCTTCACGTACTTCAATAATCTCGCCTTTGAAATGAAGATCTTCCCCAGCAAGCGGGTGATTAAAATCCATGGATACAAATTTTTCATTTACCATTCGTACAATCCCATTGAGGCGGTTTCCCTGGTTATCCATCATTGGAACAGTATTTCCCGTTTTTAAGAGATTATAATCAATTTTACCATCTATTTCAAAAATATGAAGTGGTAGTTCAACAATTGCATCTTTTTCAATTTCGCCATAGGCTTTATCAGCTGTAAGGGTAAATTCAAATTTATCGCCGGTTTCGAGTTCCTTCAGATTAGCTTCAAAATGTTGAAGCATATTGCCTATACCATAAATAAATGATAATGGGTTGTTTTTTGTAGTTTGTTCAATCAGTTCGCCGTTTGCATCATCATACGTGAGATCGTAGGTGACAGTAACCATTCTGTTATTTGATACTTTCATTATTGTGATTTTTAAATTAAGGTGCAAATGAAATAATAATTTTATGCTTTTCAAACTGTTTAAACAAACACCAGCGGAAAAAGTTCTTCATTTTACCTGTCAGACTTAAAAATCGAATCCAATTCTGATGACCGGGTTCGAATATGGATTATTTGCACTTTCAATCAGGTTGAACAATATCGTCAGGTTCACCGCCGATCTTTCTCCAATGCTTTGTTTGAGGCCACCTCCCACGAGCAAACTATGCAGTAAAAAGCGTTGTTTATCTGCATGTATTTTAAGTATATCAAAATACCTGCTTTCCAGGCTAAGCACCTCATATTCTGATTGAACAAAAGCCTGTGGAATGAATGCATATTTCATAAATATGCGTCCGCCGTAAATATTTGTTTCCACGTTACCATAAGTACCCTGGTTATCTTTAAAATATTGGTATGTTAATCCTATTCCGGCAATATATTTTGGAGTAATTTTATACCCGGCAAGTGGCGATATATCAACCTGTGTTACTGAGCCAAACTGGAAGCCAAAATTGCCCCCAAACACCAATCTGTCATTGAGTTTATATTTTTTTTCGATCTGACAGTTACCTTTAAAAGGTTCAAATACCAGTAATAAAATAAAAGCAAAAAGAATACTCCTCATTTCACTGATTTTTTTCAAATTTAAGATTTATTCTCAAATAATAATGGCCGGTAAAGGATTAAAACTATTAATTTATTTTATTAATTATCAATAATATATATTTTTTATGATAAAATATAGTGGCAATAACAAAATTGGAGATAATTTTGCTTAAAAAAAATATGAGTATACGACTGAAAATTTTATTTGGCTTTTTAATATTAATTATTTTACTGGTAATTGCAGTAACCATTTCCATTTTTCAGATCACCCAAATGGGAAAATCGGTAAAAACAGTATTGCAGAATAATTATTCAAGCATTGAAGCGACACGAATCATGCTTCAGGCTTTAAAAAGGCAGGACTACGCCCTTGTGATTTACTTAAAAGGTAATAAAACACAGGCCATTGATTCATTGAACCAAAGTCACCTGACTTTTATCAACGGGCTGCAATTAGCAAGGGCTCATATTTCAGAACCAGGCGAATCGAAAGTTATTCTTGCTATAGATTCGTTATATAACAGCATTTATACCAAATCTTTATATTCATGCCAGATACTCGAAAAGAGTGGTAATCTGCATTTTTACTTTGATTCGGTAGAGAATAAAATTATCAGTTTAAAGGATTATATTTATCAGCTTTCCGCCATTAATAATACAAAAATCTATCAGATTGGTGGGCAAGTTACAAAAAAATCGCAAAAAGCAGTAATGCCAGGCCTTATAACTATTATTTCGGCATTAATCTTTGCATTTATGTTTAATTTTTTTATTAATCAGTTCATTGTAAAACCTTTGATCAAGATAACAGAAGGGGTTGATCATTTTGTGAAATTTGGATCAAAATTCAATATAAATATTGAAACAAAAGATGAGCTGATGGTTCTTGCTACTTCCATTCAGAATTTATTTATTTCACATTCATTAAGTTCTAAAAACAAATGAGATTAAGTGTTGTTTTTCGCTATGTTGGTTTTGTAATTCTTTTATCTTCCATATTTTTACTGATTTCATTTTTTATCTCGGTTTTTTATGATTCAAAACCAGAAGTTGAATTATTGTTCTGTGCTATAATTTCGTTTCTGTTTGCTGTTTTTCCCTTGATTTTTGTTCCACCAGCTACTACCATTTCATCGCGCGAAGGCTTGTTTATTGTTGTTATTTCTTGGCTTGGAACCTGCCTTATTGGCTCACTTCCTTATTTCTTGTATGGAGGGGAATTCCAATTTATAAATGCCATTTTTGAAAGTGTGTCAGGCTTTACTACTACTGGAGCAAGCATTTTATCTGATGTGGAAGCATTGCCAAAAGGTCTTCTTTTCTGGAGATCATCAACTCACTGGATAGGTGGTGTTGGTATAGTTTTATTTGTACTTGTTATTGTTCCCTATATGGGAAAAACAACGATGGTTCTTTACAATTCTGAAATGTCACCACTTGCTAAAGATAATTTTCACTACCGTACAAAAACTGCTTTAAAAATTCTGCTTTGGGTTTACATAGGACTGACTGTCTTTGAAACTTTACTTTTAGTGATTTTTGGCATGAATTACTTTGATGCAATTAATCATTCATTTGCAACAATAGCTACGGGGGGGTTCTCAACCAAAAACCTCAGTATTGCTTATTATAACAGTATTTCAATCGAAATAATTATAATGATTTTTATGTTTTTATCCGGAATTCATTTCGGATTGCTGTTTTCTACGCTTCTTTTTGGCCATTTTAATATTTTCCGTTCTGAGGTTGTCCGTTATTATTTTATAATATCTGTCATAGGTATTTTATTCATTACCATTGATTTGGTAAACTCAAACATTGAATCGTTCTGGACTTCTTTGCGATATGCATCATTTCAGCTGCTTTCATTATCAACAACAACCGGGTTTGCCTCTGCCGATTCGGCCTCCTGGCCTTCATTATCTAAAATTCTACTGATCTTTTTTACCATGCAATGTGCCTGTGCCGGTTCAACAGCAGGCGGGATCAAAATTGACAGGGTGCTGTTGTTCTGGAAATCTGTTAAACGTCATATTAAAAAATCGAATCATCCAAACGCCATCGTTTTTGTAAAACTGGAAAAACGGGTAATTGAAGAGGAGGTAATTTCAAGTTCATTAATGTATATCATTTTTTATGTGATAATTGTTTTTTTTTCAGCAGCTTGCGTTGCAGCAATGGGTACTGATATAATGACTGCTATTTCTGGAGCTGCTGCAACCATGGGGAATGTCGGCCCGGGATTCGGAAGTGTAAGTTCGATGGCAAATTACGGAGGTCTTCCTGATGCTGCAAAAATAATTTATTCGATTGATATGCTGCTTGGTCGTTTGGAGATTTTTGCGTTTATTAGTATTTTATCGAAAAAATAATGAAATGCGCACGTCTGTCGTTATTAAATATACCGGATTGGCCTTATTGTTAAATGCAGTTTTCCTGTTTATTTCATTTCTGATTTCAGTATTATATAACGATGCTGCCAGGTTTATTTTTTTGTACGTTTCTGTTATTACAGTTCTATTAGGGTCTTTTCCTTTGATTTTTGTTCCCCGCACCCAAAATATCACCGGTAGAGAAGGCATCATGATAGTTGTGGCTTGTTGGCTTTCAACTTGTATAATCGGAGCGCTGCCATTTTTTTTATGGGGTGGTGAATTTACCTTTATCAATGCCTTGTTTGAGTCGGTCAGCGGTTATACTACCACAGGCGCTTCTGTTTTAACTGATATTGAAAGCCTTCCGAAAAGCATTTTATTCTGGCGGTCAGCGACGCATTGGCTTGGGGGTGTGGGCATTGTATTGTTTGTGCTGGTCATCATTCCCAATATTGGTCAGGAAGGCCTTGTTTTATTTCAGTCTGAAATGTCACGCCTTGCTAAAGAGAATTTTAAATACCGCACCAAAACTGCCATACAGGTGCTGTTATGGGTATATTTGGGATTAACCGTTTCTGAGTGTATTTTACTGATGATTTTTGGAATGGATTGGTTCGATGCCATTTCCCATACTTTTGCCACAGTTGCTACCGGTGGATTCAGCACTAAAAATATAAGCATTGCTCATTTCGACAAGGTTTACATCGAATTAATTATTGTAATTTTTATGTTTTTATCCGGAATTCATTTCGGACTTTTATTTGCAACGGTAGTTTTCAGACGAACCAATATTTTTGCATCAGAAGTTGTTAAATATTATTTCTTTGCAACTCTGATCTTTATATCATTAATTACCATTGATTTATGTATCAACCAGCAATATAATTTTTTCGTGGCTCTTCGGCACAGTACTTTTCAATCGGTTTCTATAATAACTACAACCGGATTTGCGACTGTCGATACCACCAGATGGACATTTTTCAGCCAGTTACTTATTATTTTCTTTTCAATCCATTGCGCATGTTCCGGATCAACGGCTTCAGGGATTAAAGCTGATAGATTTTTAATACTGTGGAAATCCATCTCACGAAGTATCCGTAAAATAAAACATCCAAATGCTGTCTTGCACGTGAAAATCAATCATAAAATAGTACCTGATGAAATTATTACCCAAACTTTGATTTTTATTTCCTTATATTTATTCATTCTTTTTGGATCAACGGCATTGGTTAGCTTCTCAGGAGTTGATCTGACCAATGCTTTTTCCGGAGCAGTTGCAACCCTCGGAAATGTTGGACCTGGGTTTGGTGACGTAGGCTCCCAAGGAAACTATTCATGTATTAATGAGTTTGGAAAAATTGTTTTTATGATTAATATGCTTTTTGGCCGGCTTGAAATATTTGTTTTTCTAAGTTTTTTTAATATTAAATGAAAGTAGCTGTCGTTACCGGTGCTTCGGGTGGAATTGGATTTGAGATCATAAAAGCTTTGATTTTAGAATATAAGATCAGGGTAATTGCCATTTCAGGACATATAGAAAAATTCAACGATCTATTACCTTCTGATTATCTAATACCAATAGCATATAACATTAATTTACCACTTGAACCCCTTATTGATATAATTGCATCTGAAAAATTAAAAATCAATTACTTAATTAATAATGCTGGTTTACTTATTCATAAACCATTCAAGGAATTTAATCTTCATGAAGCCGAAGAGATGTTCAAGGTTAATTATTTTATTCCTTCAGAGTTAATTCGCTTTCTTTTGCCATTCTTCGATCAGACCGGAATTTCACATATTGTTAATATTTCAAGCATGGGTGGGGTACAGGGAAGTCAGAAATATTCGGGGCTTTCACATTATTCGGCATCAAAAGCTGCAATTGCTTGTCTGACCGAGTACCTTGCCGCGGAATTGCCGGATTCAAATATTCATATAAACGCTCTTTCGCTTGGTGCGGTTCAAACAAAAATGCTTGAAACGGCTTTTCCTGGTTATAAAGCCCCTGTATCTGCTTCTGAAATGGGCAAATTTATTGCAGATTTTACTGTAAATTGTGGTAGCCTTATAAATGGAAAAATTATCCCGGTTTCCCTTTCCGATCCAAAATAATTAATATCTACCAATTAAACGTAAATATTAAGTTCATCCTGGTCTTTGATATGAGTAACTTTAATAGTGTCTTCCTGTTTGATCTGCGATTTAAGGATCACTTCAGCAAGAGCATCTTCAAGGTATTTTTGAATGGCACGCTTAAGTGGCCGTGCGCCAAATTGAATATCATACCCTTTATCAACCAGAAAATCCTTGGCTTCGGGCGAAATCTCAACATTGAATCCCATTTGCTTAATCCTGTCAATAAGTCCTTTTAATTCAATATCAATGATCTTATACATATCATCCCTGTTAAGCGTATTGAAAAGGACAACATCGTCAATGCGGTTTAAAAATTCCGGGGCAAAGGCTTTTTTCAATGCATTCTGAATAACTCCTTTGGCATATTCATTCGCAGCTTCCGGTTTTGACTTGGTTTGAAAACCTATGCCAGTACCAAAATCTTTCAACTGACGCGTACCTATATTACTGGTCATAATCAGAATGGAATTTCTGAAATCAATTCTACGGCCTAAACTATCGGTAAGTCTGCCTTCGTCTAAAACCTGCAATAAAATATGAAATACATCAGGATGAGCTTTTTCTATTTCATCAAGCAAAATAACAGAATAAGGTTTACGCCTGACTTTTTCTGTCAGCTGGCCACCTTCCTCATATCCGACATATCCGGGAGGTGCACCTACCAATCGTGAAACCGAAAATTTCTCCATATATTCGCTCATATCAATTCGTATCAGGGCATCATCACTATCGAACAAATACCTGGCAAGTATTTTTGCAAGCTGGGTTTTACCAACACCTGTAGGACCTAAAAATATAAATGTTCCGATTGGTTTATTCGGATCTTTCAATCCTGCCCGATTACGCTGAATTGACTTTACAATCTTTTCAATGGCTTCCTGTTGGCCAATTACTGATTCTTTGAGTTCTTCAGCCATTTTCAGCAGTTTAAAGCCTTCTGCCTGGGCAATTCGTTTTACCGGAACCCCTGTCATCATTGCAACTACCTCAGCAACATTCTCTTCAGTAACAACCTGCCTGTGCTTAATTAATTCACTTTCCCATTTTTGTTTTTCCTGTTCCAGGCGGTCAAGCATTTTCTTTTCTGTATCCCTGTGTTGTGCAGCAAGTTCAAAATTTTGATTTTTAACTGCTTTTACTTTTTCTTTTCTTATCTCATCAATATTTTTTTCCAAAGTTAGAATCTGCTCAGGAACATGAATATTTGAAATATGGACCCTCGAACCAGCTTCATCCATTGCATCAATGGCTTTGTCGGGCAGGTGCCTGTCGGTAATGTAACGCGAGGTTAGCTTTACGCAGGCTTTTAATGCTTCAGGTTGATAGGTAACATTATGATGGTCTTCGTAACGTTCTTTTATATTATTCAATATTTCAAGGGTTTCTTCTGGTGTTGTAGGGTCAACCATCACCTTTTGAAATCTTCTTTCCAATGCACCGTCTTTTTCAATATACTGACGGTATTCATCCAGGGTAGTTGCTCCAATGCATTGAATTTCACCACGGGCCAGCGCAGGTTTCAGCATATTGGCAGCATCAAGTGAACCGGTGGCTCCCCCGGCTCCGACAATGGTATGTATTTCATCAATAAAAAGAATAATATTGGGCGATTTTACCAATTCATTTAAAATCGCTTTCATTCTCTCTTCAAACTGTCCACGGTATTTTGTACCTGCAACAATTGATGCAAGATCAAGACTTAAGATCCTTTTTCCGAATAGGATACGCGAAACTTTTTTCTGTACAATCCGTAAGGCAAGACCTTCGGCAATAGCCGATTTACCAACACCAGGTTCTCCGATTAACACAGGATTGTTTTTTTTGCGCCGGCTTAAAATTTGGGCAAGTCTTTCAATTTCAGTTTCTCGTCCAACAATCGGGTCAAGCCTGTTTTCTTCAGCGGCTTTAGTCAGATCAATGCCAAAGTTATCAATAACTGGTGTATCAGAATTACTTTTTCCTGATGGATTGCCTTTGGGATTTGGCGGTAAACCACCCGAATCGTCGTCATTGTCGTCAAATGGGTTCGACCGGTTTTCGAGTTTTTTACCTGTAAGAATTTCTTTGATCTCTTGATAATGAACGTTATTCTGAATTAATACCGATGCAGCAATGGTGCTTTCGTCCTTAAGGATTGCAAGTAACAGATGACCGGTATCTATGGTGTCAGAATTCATCGATCTTGCTTCAAGATAAATAAATTTTAATACCCTTTCTGCTGATTTTAACAATGGAATTTCATCCGATTCTTTCAATGTATGGTCAGCACGTATCGATTTTTCAATATCTTTCTTTATTTTGACAATATCTGCATCAATTTGCTGTAATGCCTCAATGGCCGAACCTTCGCCATCTCTGATAATTCCTAAAAGAATGTGCTCGCTTCCTATCTGAGCATTACCTAAACGGATAGCTTCTTCACGACTATAGGATAATACATCTTTAATCCGTTGCGAAAATTTGGAATCCATGTTTTTTTCGGCTAAATTAATTATTTTGAGTTTTTCAAATATAACTTATATTTAACAAATATAAACATGACTTTGTTGATAAATGTTGATAATAAGGCTGTGCTTTTTAAATTTTAACTGCAAATAATATTAATTTTACTCCCTTAAAAATTTAATGTAAATATTGAAAATATTATAATATAAATGGCTGAAAAAGAAAGAATTATTCAAATCAACATTGAACAGGAGATGAAGAGTGCTTACATCGATTATTCGATGTCGGTGATTGTTTCAAGGGCACTTCCTGATGTACGCGATGGTTTAAAACCGGTGCACCGAAGGGTTTTATTCGGAATGTCCGATCTTGGCCTGGCCTCAAACAGGGCATATAAAAAATCGGCGAGAATTGTAGGTGAGGTGCTTGGAAAATATCATCCCCATGGCGATTCATCTGTCTATTTTGCAATGGTTAGAATGGCGCAACCATGGTCATTAAGATATCCACTGGTCGACGGTCAGGGTAATTTTGGTTCAATTGATGGCGATAACCCTGCAGCAATGCGATATACCGAAGCCAGACTCAATAAAATTGCTGAAGAAACCCTCATTGATATTGATAAAAATACTGTTGATTTTCAGCTCAATTTTGATGACACGCTTGAAGAACCAACCATACTCCCGACAAGAATCCCAAATCTGCTGGTAAATGGGGCATCAGGTATTGCGGTAGGAATGGCCACCAATATGCCGCCGCACAATCTTGGCAATGCTATCGATGCTATTATCCAATATATTGATAATAATGAAATTTCTATTGAAGAATTATCAAAAAGTATTATAGCACCTGATTTTCCTACCGGAGGAACCATTTATGGTTTGCAAGGTATTCGGGATGCTTACCTGACCGGAAGGGGTAGAATTGTTATAAGGGCAAAAACCCAGATTGAAGTTGCTGACGGAAAAGAAAAAATCATAGTTACAGAGATACCGTACCTGGTTAACAAAGCTGAATTGATTGCCAAAATTGCTGATCTGATCAACGAAAAGAAGATAGAAGGCATCAGCAATATCAATGATGAATCTGACCGTACAGGCATGCGTATTGTGATTGATCTCAAAAAGGAAGCCATCGCCAATGTTGTACTTAATAATCTTTACAAATATTCACAGCTTCAATCGGCTTTCAGCGTTAATAATATTGCTCTTGTGGATGGCCGCCCACAACTACTTAATTTAAAAGACCTTATTGTTAATTTTGTTAACCATCGTCACGAAATTGTTGTTCGCCGGACCACTTATGACCTTGAACAGGCCGAAAAAAGAGCCCACATCCTTTTGGGGTTATTAATAGCACTTGATCATTTGGATGAAATAATTCAACTAATTAAATCGTACGAAACACCCGATGCTGCTAAAAACGGGCTTATTTCACAGTTCCAGCTAAGTGAAATTCAGGCAAAAGCAATTCTCGAAATGCGCCTGCAAAGATTGACTGGCCTTGAGCGTGAAAAAATCAGGAATGAATATGATGATTTGCTGAAACTGATCACTTACCTGAAAGAAGTTTTAAGTGACGAAGGCTTAAGAATGAAAATTATTAAAGATGAGCTTATTGAAATAAAAAACAAATATAACGATCCACGCAGGACTGATGTTGTGCTCGATGCCGGGGAATTTAACCCTGAAGATTTTTATGCTGACGAAGATGTAGTGATTACAATTTCTCATCTTGGTTACATTAAACGCACAAATCTGACTGAATTCAGAACCCAGGCCAGGGGAGGAGTTGGTTCAAAAGGAGGTACAACCCGCGACGAAGATTTTATTGAACATTTGTATATAGCCAGTATGCATGATACCATGTTGCTTTTTACTCTAAAAGGTAAATGCTTCTGGCTCAAGGTATATGAAATACCTGAAGGAAGTAAAATTTCAAAAGGAAGAGCCATTCAGAATGTGTTGAATATTGAAAATGACGATAAGGTTAAGGCATATATTAATGTGCATAACTTAAATGATCCTGAACACACCTCAAAGTATTTTATTATTATGTGTACAAAAAAAGGTGTAGTGAAAAAAACCCGGCTCAAAGAATATTCAAGACCAAGACAATCAGGAATTGTTGCCATTAATGTCCGTGAGGGGGATGAGTTGCTTGAAGCTAAATTGACACAGGGGGTTTCTGAAATAATTATCGGAGTTATGTCGGGAAAAGCAATCAGGTTTCCTGAAAAAACCGTTCGTACTGTTGGACGTAACGCTGCTGGTGTTAAAGGTATTACACTTTCATCAGGGGATGAAGTCATTGGAATGATCTGTGTTGAAAATGCTTCTGAAAATGTTATGGTTGTTTCAGAAAAAGGATATGGAAAAAGATCAAGTATTGACGATTACAGGGTAACCAACAGGGGTGGAAAAGGTGTACGGACGATGAATATTACAGAAAAAACAGGCAAAATGATAGCCCTTAAAGGTGTGATTGATTCTGATGACCTGATGATAATTACAAAATCAGGTATCACTATTCGCCTGCCTATCTCCGAAATAAGAGTTATGGGTCGTAACACACAAGGTGTAAGACTGATCAATCTGAAAGGAGTGGATGAGATAGCTGCAGTAGCTTATGTTGAAGCATCGGAAGAAACTGATCTTGAAAATAATATTGAAGATATTGTTCAGGAAAATGAATAGTTGCATGCTATTTAAAAAAAATAATATAATTTTGAATGCAGATAATGTTAAATATTAAATTCTATATTATGAAAAATTTGATAATTAGTGCGTTGTTATTGTTTGCCGTAAGTTTTTCCATGGGGCAGGACTCAAAAGTTGTGAGTGCATTTAACTACAGGAAACCACAGTATTATCAGCTTGATAAAGCTAAGCAGGCCATTGATGAAGCCTCTGTCCATGAAAAAACCATGCTGAAACCAAAAACCTGGTATTACAGGGGGCTTATTTATCAGGACATTGCCGTAACAACCGATCAGAAATTCAAAGACCTTGATCCGAAACCATTAACCGTTGCACTGCAAAGCTATCTGAAAGCACTGTTGCTTGATTCAAAAAAGAGTCTGTACAATGAAATTATTCTTCAATTAACACAAATGTCAGTTCTTTTAATAAATAAAGGCATAGAAGATTTCAACCAATCAAGTTTTGAGCTGGCACTTGAAAATTTTGAAAACTCGCTAAGAATTGACAGCCTGCCTGATTTATCACGAATTGATACAATGACAATTTTTAACGCAGGTGTAGCTGCCGATAAAGCAAAAAATTATGATAAAGCACTGAAATATTATTCTTTAGCTGCTTCTTATAAATACGAAGGCCCAAAGGTGTACACTTTTATTGGTAATATATACAAAGAGAAAGGTGATACACTTAAAGCCGTTCAGACATTAAAAGATGGTATTGCAAGCTTTCCTGAGAATAATGCCACATTAATGGTTGAATTGATTAACTTTTATTTACAAGCTGATAAAACAGGAGAGGCCCTTGAATATCTGAACCTTGCCATTCAGAACGATCCGTCTAATTATTCCTATTATTTTGCCCGTGGTACTTTATATGATAAAATGAAGGATTTTGAAAATGCAAAAATTTCTTATGAAAAATCCATTGAATTAAACAAAGATTATTTTGATGCATATTACAATCTTGGTGCCTTATTCTATAATAAAGCTGTTGAATTAATTAAAGTCGCCAACGATATTCCTGCAAAAGAACAAAAGAGATATGACGAAACAATCAATAATGCAAAGGAGCAGTTAAAACTTGCCATGCCATTTCTTGAAAAAGCAAATGAACTTGACCCAAATGAAATGAATACCTTGCTGAGTTTAAAAGAAATTTATGTAAGGTTAGCATTATATGACAAAGCCAATGCAGTGAAAGCAAAAATTGAAGAGCTAAAGCAATAAAAATAGGGGCGGCAAATTGCCGCCTTTATTAAATATAACTCTATTTAACATAATATAAATTATGTAACAATTAAATTATAAAAGCAAATAAATAATTTTCGAAACTAAAAAGAAAATTAAAAACAAAAGCAGGTCAATGAACCTGCTTTTGTCGGGGTGAGAAGATTCGAACTTCCGACCCCCACGTCCCGAACGTGGTACGCTAGCCAGCTGCGCTACACCCCGAATTTTTCGTGCTGGCAAAGATATACATAAAAAAAATTTTTTAATTAATTAATGTAATTTTTTTATGCATATTGATTTGAAAATATTTATAAGTGTATTAATTTATTGAATAATAATATGTTAACATTTTGATAATCTGTTCAGAAGCAGAAAATCAAATATTGTAATTGCTGCCATAGCTTCTACCACAGGTACTCCACGAACGGCAATACATGCATCGTGCCTGCCCTGAATTGCAATTTCCGTTTCCTGTCCGTCTTTTTTAATGGTTTTCTGGTGCTTTCCAATGCCCGAAGCTGGTTTAAAGGCAATTTTTAATGATAGCTCCTCTCCTGTAGAAATTCCGGCAACTACGCCTCCCTCATCATTTTTTGAGGTTGATATATGATTGTTTTTATAAACAAACGGATCGTTATGTTCCGATCCTTTCATGCTTACGCACCTGAAACCCGATCCGATTTCAAAGCCTTTTACGCCGTTAATACTCATCATGGCATACCCAAGACGTGCTGAGAGTTTGTCGTATACAGGTTCGCCCAAACCAGCCGGCAAACCTTGAATAATACAATGTACTTCCCCACCAATGCTGTCTTTTTCAATGATACATTGATTAATCAGGGCTAACATTTTTTCTGTTGCTTCAGCATCAGGGCAGAATAAAACAGATTGATCAATCAGTTGATGATCGGGCTTACAGAATTGTGCCTCTATATCTCCAATTTTTCTGATAAATGCAAAAATATCAATCCCTCTTTCCTTCATGGCCTGCATTGCTATCGATCCTGCCACGACGCGGGCTACTGTTTCACGCGCTGAGGCTCGTCCCCCACCCTTGTAATCATAAATGCCATATTTCATCTCGTATGTATAACCTGCATGAGATGGTCTATAAACGTCTTTCAATTCATAATAGTCATCTGATTTAATATCCAGATTACGGATAATAAAACCAATTGGCGTCCCGGTTGTAACATCGTTATTCATACCTGAAAGAAATTCAACCTGATCATTTTCATTTCGTTGGCTTTGAAATCTAAAACGACCTGGACGACGTTTTAATAAGGCTTTTTCAATTTCTGACAAATTGATTTTGATTCCTGCCGGAATTCCATCAATAACACCACCGATTGCTGGTCCATGACTTTCACCAAAAGTTGTAAGTTTTAAAATTCTGCCGATTGTATTCATAAATCTAATATTCACGTTAAAATAATACTTAAAAAATATAAAAAGCAAAGATTAATCAAATTATATTTGTAAGTGAAATCTTGAAAATTATTTTTATAAAAAATATATAACATGAAGAAAATTATATTATTACACATTATTATCTGCATTACTTTTTCAATATTCGGACAGGTTGCTCCTTTACAGACTGTTCGCGGAAGGATTACTGACAAGAACACACAGCTACCTTTGCCTGGATGTAATGTTATCATCATCAATACTAATCCGCAAATTGGCTGTGTTACGAATGAAAATGGTGAATTCAGATTCGAAAATATACCTGTCGGTCGAATTGGCCTTCAGGCTTCATACCTTGGCTATCATGCTGTTGTATTAAATAATCTTATCGTTCAATCAGCTAAAGAGCTGATTGTGAATATCGAAATGGATGAAAAAGTAATTACCACCGAAGAGATTGTTGTTAAAGCTAATAAAGATAACGGTGAAGTTATAAATAAGATGGTTTCTGTCAGCGCCAGGGCTTTCAGTGTTGAGCAAACTGAACGATATGCCGGAAGTCGTGGAGATATAGGCAGAATGGCAATGAATTTTGCCGGTGTATCGGGTGCCAACGATCAACGTAATGATATAGTAATCAGGGGGAACTCACCTTCAGGTTTGTTATGGATATTGGAAGATGTTGAAATTGCCAATCCAAATCACTTTGCATTTCAGGGAACAACCGGAGGTCCGGTCGGGATGCTTAATAATAACACCTTGAGCAACAGCGATTTTATGACCGGAGCTTTTGCTGCTCAATATGGTAATGGACTATCGGGAGTGTTTGATTTGAAAATGCGAAACGGAAATAACGAAAAATACGAATTTCTTTTCCAATCGGGCTTCAATGGTTTTGAACTTGGCGCTGAAGGTCCGTTTTCAAGAAATAAAAAAGCCTCATTTTTGTTTAATTACAGGTATTCAACGCTTGGTTTAATGGAAGTAATCGGAATGAATGTCGGAACTGCAGGAGTTCCTTATTACCAGGATATTTCTTTTAAAGCACATTGTCCGGTAAAAAAAGGCGTTGTTGATATTTTCGGACTTGGTGGTTATAGCCATATTGCTATGCTTGATAGTAAAAAAAATGAGGCCGATCTTTATTCAGCGAGCAACATGGATTTATACAATGGATCAACGCTTGGGGTTTTTGGAGTTTCCTATTCTCATTTTCTGAGTGATAAAGCCTATGCTAAAATTATTATTTCAGGAACATCACAGGATTTATGGACCAATATGGATACACTTGATAATGAATTTAAACCTCACCGGTTCATGACAAGTACACATATCGAAAACAGGGCTACTATTACGACATTTGTAAATAAAAAAATAAATAACCGTACTACAACGCGTTATGGCTTTTCGGCCAACAGGCTTGGTTTTACTATGAAAACAACAGGATGGAATCCCGACAGCAGCCGTTTTGAATCATACTATGACGATAAACTTGGCCTTGCTCAAGGAATAACACGCTATAATATTTATAATCAATGGATTTATAAATTTAATGATTATCTCTCTATTCATCCGGGCTTACATGTTCAGTTTTTAGATAAGACAAAGGAAATATCAGCCGAACCAAGAATTGGATTTGTCTGGAAAATTACTGATTTTCAAAAGTTTAATATCGGTTATGGTTTACATTCCCAAATACCACATATTTTATTGCTTTATAGCAGGGATTTTGAGAACGGTCAGTATTACTATACAAATTCAAATGTTAAATCCGTAAAATCGCATCATATCATAGCTGGTTATGATATCCTTGTTGCTGAAAATGTCAGACTAAAAATAGAGACCTATTACCAGCATCTTTTTAAAATACCGGTTGAACCAGGCCCCTCGTCCTATTCTGCTATAAATTCAGGTTCTACATGGGGTATTGATTACAGAGATAGTATGGTAAACAAAGGGAAAGGGAAAAATTATGGCATTGAATTAACCCTTGAAAAATACTTTTCAACCAACTATTATTATTTATTGACTGCCTCCTTGTTTGAATCAAAATATAAAGCTTCTGATAATCAATGGAGAAACTCCATGTTTAACAATAATTATGTTATTAATCTGCTGGCAGGTAAAGAAATTAAAATCAAAGAAAGGCAAACGCTTAGTTTTGATATTAAAGGAACATTTGCCGGCGGACAACGCAAAACTCCAATTGATACGGTTAAATCAAATACCGGCTCACAATTTTACACTGCATATTTTGATAATGAAGCATATAGCCAGCAATTTGCCCCATATCTTAAAATTGATTTTAAAATCGCTTACCGTTTAAACGGGCGCAGGGTTTCACAGGAATGGCAGCTTTACATCGAAAATATAACAGACCATAAAAACGCTCTGATGGAAAGCTACAATAAAAAAAATCATCAAATTGAAACCATTTACCAGTTAGGAATCTTTCCTATGGTCAATTACAGGTTATATTTCTAAAAATTTCGCTGTTATCGGAAAATCAGGAAAATTTGTATTTCAAAACAATAATAATAAATCCGGTTAAAAGAAACCCTAAGGCAAAAAGAATATTTCGCTTAAGATATTTATTATCCGAAAAATTTAATATGGGTCTACGCATCATTTCAAAAAACTGACCTGTCATACAGAAATAATTACACCAGGGCCGGTTAATAAAAACAGAAATGATGATAAAAACTACGGCCATTGTCAGGGAATACCAAGTCAACGATTTGATAATAAACGCCATGAATGGTTCTATTAAAGACAAATCAACAGAATTGCTCCAGATCATCAAAACAAACACTAAGATAAAAAATAAAACAGATCTTGTATATCTTAATATTTTGTTAATGACAGGTTTGAAGGTAATTTTTTTTGAATAAATTTTCCCGGCCAGTTCCTGGCATGCTCCATAAGGGCAAATAAAATTGCAATAAAAAGCTTTTCCGGAAAACAATGGTATACAAACAGATATACCAAAAATAATGACAATCAAAGGCATTATTTGAAAAGATATGCCATGAATTAACCAACCATATAGCAAAGCCGCCGATATAAAACCACCTGAAAGAAAACCAATAATAATGATTGATGCTATTTGCAACAACCAACGACTTTTTTTGAAATAACCAGGCTGGTAATAATGCAATAAAGCAAAAATAAGAACCAATCCGATCGATATGTGAATAAAAAATTTACTCCGGTTGATTTTTGTTGTAATATTCAAATCATTTAGATACCATGAAACAGTCCTGTGAAAAGCATTAATAATAGCATCAGAAGTTATTGTTGCTCCGGAGACTGCATCTACTTTACTATTTCTGGCATTAGCAACTGGCATCAAATTCCATGAATTCAGCAAGCCAGTCTGGACCACTTTATTGTAAAATGCAGGAGTTTCGTCGTTTCTGAGAACATGAACTGCCCTTATTATATTGGTTTTATCAATGATCAGCATTAGGATAATTTCACCACCATAGCCATAAATTTTTGCTTTACATTCATTTGATATTAATATGATGCCAAGTTTCTCACCTTTGTTATTAATGATGGTTTTTATTTTATCTTGAATAATGACGGCCTTTGAATCAGGGAATATTTCTGAAAAATACGGATAATACTGAATCCAGATCGAATCATTACCGTTATGAGCGTTTGAGGAGCTTGTTTTAACCGGAACTGCAAGATATAAATAAAGCAAAATAATAACGGTACTGCTAATAGCAATAAAACGCTGGAATATCCTTGACATGGATTTAAACTATTTTTTTTCCAAAATTAGAAAATTATGCTAAAAAGCATGAAAAAATATATATAAAATGCCATTATTAATTGTACATTTGAGAAACCTTTAGTGCAACATCTATTTGATAATAATACATATATCAATTAATAATAACTTTAATTAGCAAGCTATGATAATCTTAGTTTTAAATTGCGGAAGCTCTTCAGTGAAGTATCAGTTACTAGATATGATTGATGATAATAAACATCATTTAATGGCCAAAGGAATCGTCGATCGGATTGGGTTGCCCGATGGAGAGCTGACACATAAAGCCACTGGAAAAGATAAATTTGAATTGAGACAAGCCATTCCTGACCATTCAACAGGTATTAACTTAATTCTTAAAGCATTAACCGATAAAGAACATGGAGTAATATCTGATATTGGTGAAATTATTGCTGTTGGTCACAGGGTAGCACATGGCGGTGAAATATTTACCGAAAGTGCTTTAATAACAGATCGTACAAAAAGTGAAATAAAAAAATGTATAGAATTGGCTCCATTGCACAATCCGGCTAATCTTAAAGGAATTGAATCTATGGAAACATTACTCCCGGGTGTTCCTATGGTAGCTGTATTTGATACTTCTTTTCATCAAACCATGCCAAAAACTGCATATTTATATGGACTACCCTACGAATATTATGAAAAATATAAACTACGCAGGTATGGCTTTCATGGCACCAGCCATAAATATGTAGCAAAAAGAGCGTGCGAAATATTAAATGCCAATTTCTTCAATCAGAAAATTATTACCTGTCATTTAGGAAACGGTGCTTCTATTTGTGCCATTAAAGATGGAGCTTCACATGATACTTCCATGGGTTTCACCCCGGTTGAGGGATTGATAATGGGCACCAGGGTCGGCAATCTTGATGTCGGAGCTGTTCTCTTTCTTATGGAAAAGGAAAAACTGACGATTGAACAAACCAATAATATTTTGAATAAGAAAAGTGGTTTACTTGGAATATCTGGTGTCTCATCGGATATGAGGGATATTGAAGATGCCGCATGGAAAAAAGGAAATGAAAGGGCACAATTGGCGCTTGATATGTTTTATCACCGGGTTAAAAGATATATTGGGGCATATGCTGCCGAAATCGGGGGTGTTGATATTCTGGTATTTACCGGAGGTATTGGAGAAAACGGACCCGAAACCCGGAAAGCCATTTGCGATGGACTTGAACAGCTTGGTGTTGAATTTGATGATAAGGCTAATGATAAAATAAGAGGAAAAGAAGTGATCATCAGTAAACCTTCGTCAAGGGTTAAGGTTATTGTAGTGCCTACTAATGAAGAACTTGTAATTGCTACCGATACAAGAAATATCATTTTAAAAAATAATTAAAATTTCTAATTATGGCTATTAATAAATTGGATCAGATCATTGAAACCGTTGTAAAACGTTCAAAAAAACGGCTTGTTGCTGCGTATGCGAATGATTCTCATACCATTGGTGCTGTCAGTTTAGCTGTTGATGCAGGTATTATCGACGCCACTCTGGTTGGGGATGAAGAAACCATTAAAAAAGTCTGTGCAACCGAAAAAATTAACCCTTCAAAATTCCGGATTATTCAGGAAAGCGATGAAGCAAAAGCAGCTTCAAAAGCAGTAGAGTTAATAAACAAAGGTGAAGGAGATATTTTAATGAAAGGTCTGGTGAGTTCTGATAAATATATGAGAGCGATTTTAAATAAAGAAACCGGATTAATGCCTCCAAAAGCTGTATTAACCCATGTTACAGTTGTTGAAGTGCCCACCTATCCTAAATTATTAATTGTTGGTGATGTAGCTATTATCCCTGCTCCTGATCTGGATCAGAAAATTGCAATTACCAATTATGTCATAAAAGTTGCCCAGGCATTGGGTATAGACAAGCCCAAAGTTGCTTTAATTGCTGCTACTGAGCAAATGCTGCCAGGTATGCAGGCATGTGTTGATGCAGGAATTATTTCAAAAATGGCCGACAGGGGGCAGATAAAAGGTGCTGATATTGACGGACCATTAGCTATGGATGTCGCCATTGATAAAGAGGCAGCCGAAATTAAAAAACTTACAGGAACTGTTCCGGGTGATGCAGATTGCCTTGTATTTCCTAATATTGAATCTGGAAATGTATTTTTTAAAACCTGTACAAAATTAGCTAAAGGAGAACTTGGAGCAATGGTTGTTGGGGCAAAAGTACCTTGTGTTCTGACATCGCGAGGTGACAGTGTTAAATCAAAATTATATTCTATTGCCCTTGCGGCCATATTCGCTAAATAACAGAAGCAGCATTAAGCTGCTTTTTTTTTAAAACTTTATAAATATCATTACCATGGAAATGACAAGAATTCTGGCTATCAATCCCGGTTCAACATCAACCAAAATAGCCGTCTATGAAATTGAAAAAAATATACTTCTTAAGACACTAAGGCACACTAAAGAAGACCTGTCGCCTTTCAGGAAAATAACCGATCAGTTCGAATTCCGGAAGCAAATTATATTAAAAGAGCTTGAAGATGCACAGATAGATATTCATAGTTTACATGCAGTTGTCGGAAGAGGGGGCTTGATAAAACCGGTTGAAGGTGGTGTTTATGAGGTAAACGAAACCTTAAAAAAAGATCTGATTACAGGAGTTATGGGTGAACATGCCAGTAATCTTGGTGGTTTGATTGCCTATGATATTGCACGCGGAATACCCGGCTTACGAGCGTTTATTGCTGACCCGGTAGTAGTTGATGAACTGCAGGAAGTGGCAAGAATAGCAGGTCATCCCAAATTTGTTAGAAAATCAATTTTTCATGCCTTAAATCAGAAAGCCATTGCCAGGGCTTATGCAAAAATAAAGGGCCGTAAATATGAGGAATTAAATTTGATTGTGGCCCACCTTGGAGGAGGAATATCGGTCGGAGCCCACTGCAAAGGAAAAGTCATAGATGTAAACAATGCGCTTGATGGAGAAGGGCCCTTTTCACCAGAACGAAGTGGCACACTACCAGCCGGTGACCTTGCCAGGCTTTGTTATAGCAGGCAGTACCAACTGGATGAAGTCCTGAAAATGATCACAGGCGAAGGAGGTCTGGTAGCTCATTTAGGAACAAATAGTGCTTATGAAGTGGAAATGAGAGCAAAGCAGGGAGAGAAACAAGCCATTTTACTACAAAATTCTATGGCATACCAGGTTTCAAAATACATCGGGTCAATGGCTGCCGTTTTAAAAGGCCAGGTAGATGCTATATTAATTACAGGAGGGATTGCTCATAACCAGGAGATTTGTGCTTATATCAAAGATCTGGTTAGTTTTATTTCTCCTGTTCATATTTTTCCGGGCGAAGATGAAATGTACGCTTTGGCTATTAATGCTTTACTGGTGCTAAAAGGAGAACTGGATTGTAAAATATATCAATAATCTATTAGTGATATATTGAATTTGTAATAACATCATTTTTTTTAAGAGCACTCTTTCTGGAAAATTTAATATTGTATTTAATTCAGGATTAGTTAACTGAAAATATCAGTTCCAGTATTTTGATATATGGCACAATTGTAAACAAATTAAGTTTCAATCAAAATATGTTTGTTTACTTTCTTAACCAGCCCGGGGCCTTGATAAATAATTCCAGTATACAATTGTAACAATACCGCACCAGCATTAAGCTTCTCTATGGCATCATCAGGTGAATGAATTCCGCCTACTCCAATGATGGGTAACTTTCCATCCGTTTTTTCATGAATATATCTGATAACCTGGGTAGATCTATCTCTTAATGGGAGACCGCTTAGTCCTCCTGATCCAGTTTTGTTAATAAAATTCTGATCAACTTTAAGACCATTACGCGATATAGTTGTATTTGTAGCAATAATTCCATCAATATTATATTTTGCAATTAATCCAAGTGTATTGTCAATTTGTGCAAAATCAAGATCAGGCGATATTTTAAGGGCAAAAGGCTTATAAATTTCCTGTTGAATACGGAACTGGGTCAAGATTTTCAGGATGTTATCAAGGTGTTCATTTTCCTGTAGTTGTTCCATATTTTTAATGTTAGGACAGCTTATATTAATAGCAATATAATCGACCAGATGATATACTTTTTGTAAGCAGGTTAAATAATCCTTATCAGCATCTTTATTATCAGTCGCTGTATTTTTACCAATATTTGCCCCAATAATTATCCGTTTATTCAGCATTTTTAACCTGGCAACGACGGTTTCGATGCCATCATTGTTGAATCCCATCCTGTTTATAATTGCCTTGTCACGGACCAGCCTGAAAAGCCTGGGTTTGGGATTTCCTGGCTGGGGTAATGGCGTTACCGTGCCAATTTCAACAAACGAAAATCCGAAATCATAAAAGCGATCACAAACCAAAGCATTTTTGTCTAAGCCTGCAGCTAATCCGACAGGATTTTCGAAATGGATACCCATAACATAACGATGTAATTTTTTGTTATCAATGCGGTATATTTTCCGTAAAAGTAAAGACAGCAATGGAATAAAAGGCATTATTTTCAGAAATGAAAATAATGTCTGATGCGCAAATTCTGGTTTAAAGCGGAACAAAATCGGCCGGATAAAGAATTTATACATAAAACAAGGATTAGACTCCAAAAATAAGACTATTAGAGTAAACCAGTACTAAATTTTGATTATTTCTATTAATCTAGTGATTTCCTGGGATTTAATATTTTAAAAGTGTCATCATAATACACCAATATAATCTTCCTAACATGTTTAATATTGTTTACATTTGTAAACTTACCATATAGGGCAGGGTCTTCTGAATCGTGTATCACATTTTGCTCATTCTTTAGTGGCTCGTGCTGAATGTTTTCACTTTCAGGCTTAGTAAATAAGCTTGTAGATTTTAATGTGTCTTTTAACATTTCCCCCTTTCCAGTCAACAACCATTCAGCACTAATCTCAGGGAAAGTGTGTATTATTTTCTGCAAAATATCCAGCCCGGGATTGTTTCTTCCACTCAGAATATGTGAAATACTGGATCGCTGAATGCTCAGCATATCGGCAAATTTAGATGCACTGATACATTTGTAACTTATTAGTTGGGCTATACGTGTTTTCATGTTTACAAAAATAACTATACTGAGTTACAAATATAGTTTATTTATGTAATCTCAAAATTTATTAGTGTAAAATTGTTACCGTCTGATGCATTTTATATGTATTGGTTACGTTTTTGCGTAAATATTTAAATTAAACCAATTATTCTAGTTTATTGCCATATTCATTATATTCATCAGATAAATCTTGTAATTTAATGAACTTTAATTATTTATACTTAAAAATGTACCTATTGGTTGGGATATTGATTATATTTTAATCATCGGCCTTATTGTTTTATTTGATATAAATATATTAAGATAATGATTAACTGACAATTATATTATGAAGTTGATGCTATCTTTTTTTTGACAAAATCCGGATTTTGACCATAAAAGTATACCTATCTGTGAAAAATCCTGGTAAATAAACTGAATTGAATTTAGGGTACTTCCTCTCTCCTGCTCTATTAATGCAAAAGTTAATCAAACAAATTTTAAAATTCCATAAAATTGATTTATTTTGGATGTAATTATAAAAACTATATCCAATGAAGATTTTATATTTTTTTATAGTCCTTCTTTTTTCTTTTTCATGTTATAGCCAGACTGCCGATGAATTTTATAAAACTGGCGAAAAATTTTTTAGCGAACAGAAATACCAGCAGGCACTGGAAAATTATGCAAAAGCCATTGAATTGAATCCAAAAATGATTAATGCCTATCTGCAAAGCGGATTCAGCAATATGATCCTTGAAAAATATCAGGAAGCGATCAAAAACTTTTCCAGTGTACTTGAATTACAGCCAAAAAATGTCTGGGCTTTGGTTAACAGGGGAAGTGCTTACAATAAAATAAAAGAACATTATAAAGCTTTGAATGATTTTGATAAGGCCATTGATTTAGACCCCGAAAATGCTGAAGCTTATAACAACAGAGGATATACAAAAAAATTCCTTGGCAATCAGAAAGGAGCCTGTGACGACTGGAAAAAATCGAAAAAACTTGGCAACCAGGAGGCAAAAATAATATTAAAGAACAATGGCTGTTGATCTACCCGGCTTATAGTTGTCTTTTTTTCATTTCAATATACTCTGTTTGAAAGGCAGCATAAGCAAACATTAATCGCCTGAGCAATCTGTTATTAACATCGAAAATATAACTTCCTGCTTTTTTAACCGGTAAAACAGACGGCGATGTTCCGGAAATAAACATCGATTGAAATTGCTTAAGATTCTCAACAGGTATTTGATTTTCAATTATTTCTATGTTTAAATGATGGCATATTTCAAATATTTTTTTACGGGTAATACCTGCCAGTACATGGTTGACGGGAGCGGTGAAAAGGTTATTTTGTCTGATAAAAAATACATTTGAACGCGAACCTTCCAAAACGCAATTATTTTTATCGATTAATATTACCTCATAAACTTTTTCCTTTTTAATAATAGAGTCAGCCATTTCACGCAGGCCTAAATTTTTTGTCTTTGCATTGGGTTTCTCCCTTATATAGTTTAAAAAACTGGTTTTTACTCCATTTTGATACATTTCCATATCGGGATAAAAATGAGGTACAAACCTGGCCATAAAAACAGGAATGTCAATTTTTGGTTTGAAACTGAAAATGATTTCAATATTTCCGACTTCCTTTTCGTTTACCCTTATTAATTGTATGATTTTACTTTCTATCTCTTCTTTTGAAATCTGCAATTTTTTACGTGCAATTTTAACCGAAGTAAAAAGCCTGCTGAGATGATCCTCGAAAAAAAGCGGAATGCCATCAATTACCCTGATAATTTCATAAACAGCTAAACCACTGAGCAATTGATCATCAAACTCAGTTGCCGGAAGAATATGGGTATTAAAAATGATATATTTTCCGGCGTTATTCATTGTTAAAGATAAAACCATTAACCCAATTCTGAATAACCTGGCCTGTTTTTAAATATACATTTATTTTATCGGGACTGATAACTTTAAGCCACAATAGTTTCAGGGAACTGATTGCATTGGATATCAACCTTCTGAATTGCTGTCCTGCTATAATGATACACGTAAAACCAGCAATTACAATAATTGCATTTATAAAGCCAATCATTAATAAACAGCCGAGAAAAACCAATAGATAAAATACAGAAAAATAAATAATACCCAGTACAAAAGTGAAGGCACTTCTGAATTGCCTGTCTTTCACGTTTTTCATGATTTTTTTACGAAGAAAATGAAAAGGCATAATCATTAACCCGCTCAGAAGGAAAAAAGGCAAACCTAATAAAATGATGAGGGACTTTTGCAAAGAATACTGAACATTAGGTATAAGGCCATAATGAACAGCCATGTGTTTGTATTGATCAAGAAGATCTTTTATGCGCTGGATATCAGTAATGTCATTATATTTTTGCATCTGGGTAGAGAAAGCTACTCCTTTGGAAATATCATCATATGGGGTTAAAATAAAATGCTGATATAAATCCTGATAAAATTCATAATTTTCATCATTTCCGAAGCACACAATTATTTCTGTAAGATTTTTATAAACCTGTCTGGTAAGTTCATTTATTCCTTTGGCCTGATTATGCTCATAAATATGAATATAATCATTGACAAAAACAGGGTTGCCAAAAGTAATACTCAACTTACTTCTGAAATGATAATAATCGCTGTAATCAACACCAACAGGGACAATAGCGACATTATCACTGATTTTCTCATTTTGGGCAATGGCAAAAGCAATGCGGGCAAAGCCTTTTTTAAAAGGTCGTAGAATATGTTTTCCTTCATGGCTCCCCTCGGGAAGAATGGCCACCGGGACATGATTGATTACAGTTTCGATAACCATGTTAAATATTTCAGAATTTTGCTGTAAACTGTCAAAACCATCACGAATCCTGTAAATTGGAAGTATTTTCATAATCGATAACAACCGGGCTGTTGTCTTGTTTTTAAAAATATCAGCCCTGGCAAGAAAAACCATAATTCCCGGACGTGCAAAATGCAATGCGAGTCCGTCCATAGCCGTATTCTGATGATTAATTGCATAAATGATATGGCCTTTAACATTTTTATAATTTCCAACTATGCGGATAGAACGGTAGTAAACCCTGAAAAAAAGCCATGTATATACTTTTAAAGTAAAATAACGCAATGAATTTTGAAATACTTTTTTACTCATATTATTATTAATCAGACAATATGTAACATCAATAAATATGCAATATAAACCTGCAACATCAATTTTGTTTCCTTAATAACCAGAAAAGTGATAAAAATAATCCGGAAATGATATGCCAGACACCCCACCATGCTGCTACAAAAACCATTCCCGCTGTAGGATAGGATGAAGGAAAAATTTTTGGATTTAAAATCAGCGACAATCCCAGACCCGAATTCTGAATACCGGTTTCGATCGTTATGGTTTTTACATTTTTTTCATTCATTCTGAAAAGTTTAGCCATAATAAAACCCGTAAATAGCGCTAAACTATTATGTATCAATACAATAATAAAAATAAATATAAAAATGCGATTTAAATTTGCCAAATTATTGAATATTCCAATCACTATAAAACCGAAAAAAGCGAGCAATGAGATAATTTTAGCAAGAATCACCAGTCGTTTTGACACCAGTGGAAATTTCCAGGAAAAGAGCATTCCAAGAGTTGATGGTATTACAATGATAATAAAGACATTAATAAGAACCTCCATCATGTTGATACTGATTAAACCATTTACCGGGTTTTGAAGACGGTATAAATTTGTCCAGAAATAGAAATTGAATGGGATTAATATTACTGATAATAAAGTAGATATAAATGTTAATGAAACAGAAAGTTCAATATTGGCTTTAGCCAGGGCCGAGAAAAAATTTGAAATATTTCCTCCCGGGCAAACCGATACCAGAATCAACCCTATTGCCACTGGCTGGGAGATTAAATTGCCAAGAATCAATATCAAAAGAAAAGTTACAAGCGGAAGCATGAAAAACTGAGAAAAAAAACCAACAAAAACCGGTTTAGGATTATTGACTAATGCCTTAAAATTAGCTGGTTTCATCTCAAGTGCAACCCCGAACATAATGGCTGCAATAATCAAATTGAGGGTAAAAACCGATTGGCTGGAAAAATTCAATCTTAAAGTATCAACTGCAAATAAAGTGTCATTCATGATTCAATTGGATAACATGTCCTTTGAGTGAATAAGGATCGGCAGATAAAATAGTTATGGGATAAAACCGGCCAATGATCAATCCCTTAGAAATAATCTGTACCTCATTATCAATTCCCGGAGAGTCAAATTCTGTACGTCCAATAAACATGTTGTTTTCAAAACGATCGACCATAACCTTAAAAGTATACCCGACCATTTTTAAATTGTGACGCAAGCTTATTTCATATTGCTGATTCATTATTATTTCCATCCTTTTCTCTTTCAGTTTATCGGAGATGTTGTCTTTAAAACTTTTAAAAGCAATAGTCCCCTCTTCATGAGAATACTTAAAAACACCTAAACGTTCAAATTTAATATCAGAAACAAATTGCATCAATTGATTAAAATCATTCAGTGTTTCACCCGGGAAGCCCACCATTAGTGATGTACGAAGGCAAATACCTGGCACTTTATCCCTGATGGTTTGAATAAGCCTGTATGATTGCTCCGATGTAACCTTCCTGTTCATCTTTTTAAGAATACGGTCAGAAATATGCTGAAATGGCATATCGAGGTACTTACAGATTTTAGGATTATCTCTCATACAATCAATAACTTCTAATGGAAAACCTTCCGGGAATGCATAATGAAGCCTGATCCATTCAATGCCTTCGATAGCACTCAATTTTCCGATTAGCGTCTTTAGCTGGCTTTTTGCGTACAAGTCAATACCATAAAAAGACAAATCCTGTGCAATTAACAGAATTTCTTTAACCCCCATGGAGGCAAGGTATTTCACTTCAGCGACAATACTTTCAACCGGTTTTGATTTGTAAGTACCCCTCATAATCGGGATTGCACAAAAAGTACATTTCCGGTTACATCCTTCCGATATTTTTACATATGCATAATTTTTGGAGGAAGAAAGCATCCTTTTTGTAAGGTCATTCCCGAAATAATTTAAGCCAAGGAATGAGAGTATTTGCGGAATTTTATCGGTACCAATAAAAAGATCGACCTCTGGAATCTCAATTTCCAACTCATTTTTATATCGTTGTGCAAGGCATCCAAAGACTATAATTTTCCGTACAGCTCCCTGTTTTTTAAATTCAATCTGCTTCAATATCTCATTGATTGACTCTTCTTTAGCATCACCAATAAAACCACATGTATTGATAACAACCACATCGAAGGGTTTTCCGGAGGATTCAAAACTTACAGCAACATGGTTTTTTTTTAGCTGAAACATAAGCTGTTCTGTATCGACAGTATTTTTTGAACAGCCAAGCGATATTAGGTTTATTTTTAAAGGCGCCAAAATGAACTAATATTATAAAAACAAGGAATCAACAAATTCCTGATGATTAAAAATCTGTAAATCATCAGGTTTTTCACCTAATCCGATGAATTTGACCGGGATATTAAAAAGATCGCTTATCCCGATAATTACCCCACCCTTAGCTGTACCATCAAGTTTGGTGAGAGCAACAGAAGTAACCTTAGTTGCAGCAATAAACTGGCGGGCTTGTTCAAAAGCATTCTGCCCGGTACTTGCATCGAGGACCAAAAGCACCTCATGAGGAGCAGAAGGTATAATTTTTTGAATAACTTTATGTATTTTAGACAATTCGTTCATTAAATTGGTTTTATTATGCAACCTACCTGCGGTATCAATAATGGCTATATCTGCTCCTTTTTTCACAACCATATTGACAGTATCGAAGGCTACCGATGCGGGGTCAGAACCCATATTCTGGGCTATGACCGGCACATCGGTCCGTTGTCCCCAGATTTTAATCTGATCGATGGCTGCAGCCCTGAAAGTGTCTGCAGCGCCGAGAATAACGCTTTTCCCGTTATTTTTAAACTGATAAGCCAGTTTACCGATGGTAGTAGTTTTTCCAACACCATTCACACCAACAACCAGAATAACATAAGGTTTTGAAGGTAAAATATCACTAAAACCGGCTATCTGTCCAGAAGGAATAGCAGCAAGCAACGAAGAAATCTCTTCTTTAAGAATAATATTTAATTCATTAGTACTTACATAGCGGTCCCTTTTTATCCGGTCGTTGATATGGTTTATGATTTTTATGGTCGTTTCAGTGCCAACATCGGCCGAGATAAGCGTTTCCTCGAGTGAATCGAGCACATCATCATCAATCACAGTTTTGCCAATAACAGCCCTTGCAAGACGTTTAAATATGCCTTCCTTGGTCTTGTCAAGACCAGCGTTGAGTTTTGCTTTATTATTGGATGAAAAGAGACCCATTTTGAAATTTTTAACACTACAAATGAAATGAACTAAAAACAATAATAAAATACCATAGATCAAAAAAAAAGCCCCCAGTCACCGGAGGCTTTTTATAAATCATTCAAAAAATTAATCTTTGCGGTTGAAAAAATCTTTAACGTGCTCAACGTTAACAATTTCTTCTTTAAATGAATACGCACCGGTTTTGGGCGATTTAACCATTTTTATTACACGTGCAAAACTGCTTCCTTTTCCTGTTTTCAGCGTTGCTACTACTTTCTTTGCCATATCTTAATGTATTATTTTATTTCACGATGAAGTGTAACCTTTTTCAAAATAGGATTATATTTCCTTTTCTCAATTCGGGCTGGTGTATTTTTTTTGTTTTTTGTGGTGATATACCTCGAAGTGCCTGGAAGCCCACTCTCTTTATGTTCGGTACATTCCAAAATAACCTGGACCCTGTTTCCTTTCTTTGCCATGGTATTTAAATTTAATAGATTGTAGTTAAATTACCTTTCTCCTCGGCACGTTTAAGTGCATTTTTCAAACCCAGTTTATTGATGGTTCTCATACCCGAAGCAGATACTTTAAGGGTTATCCATCGGTTTTCTTCGGCCAAAAAAAACTTTTTGGTAAACAAATTGGGATAAAATTTTCTTTTGGTTTTCCGGTTTGAATGAGAAACGCTGTTCCCGCCCATCACTTTTTTACCGGTTATCTGACAAATTCTCGACATTTTATTAAAATTTTAATGCAATGATCATTATAAAAACGGAGTGCAAAAGTCGTGAATAATATTGAATTAAAAAAATATTTTTAAAAAAAATTCAATTTACTGATATAGAATCTTTACGATTAAAATGTTATTCAACTAGTTGCAAATAAGAAATTTATCAATAAATGTCTATTTTATTAACATAATGCTATTAATAAATAAATTAAAGAAATGGAATTCACCAATAGATAAATCCCTTTAAATTTCAACTTTGATTGAAAAAATAAAACTGCCGAAATACTTATCTTCCATTGGCTTATAACCAAACCTCCATCCCATGTCAAAAGGAAACAGCCAGTGAAAAAAATGACAATCGGCTGTTAATTCAGTTCCGCAAGACGCCCAGTATTTTTTATCGGCATTCTGATAATCAACTGCCCAGTCATAAAATAAAGCCATTTTTACTCTTTTTAGATAAAAAAGACCGGAAATTGATTTTTCGGGATATATCAAGGGCATAAAATAAGTGAAGTAAGCCGACATCAGGCTATTGATATTCGTATCATAAAATCCACGGGGTAATACTACCTGCTGAAAATCAATCACAGAATCGGCACAAAAGTCCTTGAACAGGCTTATCCACGAATTCAAACCATGAGCATGGCCAAATCCGGGAAAGAACAAATTTGTATATGCGAAAAAAGCGGCAACCTTATTGTTTTTAAGATTGTGTTTACCGCTAAAACCCATATATTGAGCCCACTTAGGGGCAATCTGACTTTTAAACGACATACGCTGATTAGAAAACCGCAAACCATATTCAGCTGACAGTAAATCATCTGTTTTATGATTCAATTTATCTACATTTCTTATTTCCAATTTAGTTATGAATTGTAATTTCTGAATATAAACATTCCGGTTTGAGATTAACGGCAGCACCATATATGTGCTTATTAACTTATTAAAACAAAAACCCGTTGATGAATCTTTCCGGGATAAATCCACATTGAAATCTGAACCCAGTATCGGGTAAAAACCACCATATTCAAATGAACCTGAAATGGTTGCATGTTTTTGATCTGGCTGATAGATTGACAATTGAGAAATGCAGGTTGATAAATCATTCTGTGAAATCAACTTTATTCCTTTTATAAACGATGGTTTATCATTTTCAACATTAATAAATACCGGATTCCAGCTATGAATGTTAATAAGGTGTTGTATTTTTCTATACTTTTTTGTTGCTAAATTACCGGCTGAAGGCTGAACGATCATTGAAGTGTCAGATTTTACAGATACGCCAGGAACAAAATAATTATTTTCTAACGCACTGATCCTATTCCATAATGGATCAGCTAAAAATTCAGGAGAATAGCCCGGATAAGAATAATTGCAAATAATGATCTTTTTATTTGATTGATTGACATTATACGATCCCACCCCAAACTTCACATTCGATAACTGATATACTATCAAGGTAGCAGTATCTATTGCAAATAAATCCTTCTTTTCATGATGGTCGGCAAGGAAATAAACAAGGGAGTCGATCATAACAGGTTGATCAATATCATTATAACCTGCATTCAGTAAGATTTTTTCTTTACCTGTTGCGATATTGAATTGCACCAATGACTTACCTGATTGATCTATTTTAATGAAAACAACTGAAGAACCATCGTTTGAAAATGAAGGCCGGTTAATCTCCACACCAGCAGGGAATGATTTTGAATCAATGACAACATTATTATTAAGACTGATAAAATCTATATGTGCGATTATTTTATCATCATACCTGATGGCAGCAATCATATTTGCCTTGCATGATACCGATGGAGCATAATACCTATTCCCTTTTGTAATGCGTGATTTTTTATGTGAATTTACATTATAGATAAAAATATCAGCAAATTGATGATGTTCAAACCTGCCAATCTGAATTTCGCTCCAAACCAGTATTGAGCCTGACACTGAAAAATGCGGATCGACCTGAAAACCAGGATGAATAATACAAGCAGCGCGGCCATTTTCAATTTGCTCAATCACAGGAATATCAATAAACGATTGTTTAAGGATATAAAAACCATTTGAACTGTCACACCAATAAGGAAATGAATAATTATAGTAAACATCTGATGAATTGAAAACAGGAGAAGTTATAGAAAAGGAATCAAGGTTTAATCTTTGGCGCTCCTTAAACTGAATTGAGTCCAGAATTTCGCGATAGCAATATTTGAATTTATTCCCGGAATGAGTTTTTATTGATTTATAAAAACCTCTGATATTAAATGGTTTATTGCCAATATCCTGAATAATAGATTCAGGTAATAAATAATTACGGGCTTTCAAAGCGGCACAGATTTCGTACCCAAACTGATAATGATTGGGTACGAAATGAATATAAGAACCAAACATTGCTTTGTGGTAGGAAAATCTTCCTTTTTGTACAAGCTGTGCTTTAAGCGGTATGAGAAAATTTGCGTATCTTCCTCTCCCACTTTGCGATAATTCAGTTTCGGAACAGACAGCATCGCCTTCGAGAAACCAAACCGGGATCTGAAGCCCAAGGATCAAACCTGTAAATTGCTCACCAAAAAACAAGGTATATGGTTTCAGTAAAGAATGCAACCTGTCAATCTGAATGTGATGACGTGTTTCGTGAATAACAAGCTGGTCAACCCATGGCTGTGGATAGGAAACAGCAGGAGGAATAAGAATATATTCAGTTCGTGCCGGAGCCCATGCAACCCACCCGTTGGCAATGACAGAATAAGGATGCAGAATAAGTTTGACTGAACGTGGTTTGGGTCGCGAACTGAATGCAATTTTTGAAATATTTTCCAATAATTTAATATTAATATCATTTGCAATGCTATCAAAACCAACAGGATAAATAACAGTAGCCACTTTGGAGCGCATTTGCATCCACCTGAGCGATGGATGATCGGTACCAGACAGAAAATATTGCCCATAAATATTCTGGATGATTAGCAATAATAAAACCAATATTTGTAAGACTTTTTTTAAAAACATCTGGTAATTTTTATTCCTTGATTATATGTTAAATATTGGGAATTATACTCATAATAGGCGGTAATGTAAACACGGTTTTCATTAAGCTTTACCATGTATTTCGAAATAAAATATCCGGCAGCGGCACCGGTAAAAACATCAGACAACCAGTGTTTCTGGTCATGCACCCTTGATAACGAAGACAATGTAGCTACAGAGTAACAAACCCAAGGCAAATACCTGATCTTTTTATACCTCTCAGAAACAACTGTAGCCATTGAAAAAGCCACGGTAGCATGGCCTGAAAAAAAAGAAGTATAATCAGGTACTTTAAAATGCGGCCCATGCCATTTTTTACTATTGTTGTTAACATAAGGACGCTCCCGTCCAGTAAGTATTTTGGCCATGCTTGTTACTGAACCACTGATAATAAAGGCTTCCAATCCAATAAAAGCCGTCTGGCAATGATATTCATTGTTAATTAACTTTCCTGAAGCAAAAAATCCGGTGTATAAAATTACAGGGATATAAGCTCTTGAAGAAAATTCAAAGAAGGGCGAGATTTTTTTTGAATAAGAATTTGAAATATCGCCGTTCATATTGAAAATCTGCTGATCGGCATAATAATACATCAGCAAACCAGCGGTTGCAAACGAACCAAAAGTAATCCATTCTCTGCTTTTCCAGTTATAGACACTTTGACCAAGCTTTTTACTGTGGTTCAATAAACAATTTATGCTATTATACGGAGGATGAAACAAATGAACCGTATCGGAGGATTGTGCATAAAGAGACTGCACCATAATATTGCAGCGTATTAAAAATAAGCAAATTGTTATGTACTCCTTTTTACCCATAGACAAGGCTGGATGAAAAAATCACAATCTCTATAACATTTTTGAAATTTATCATTTTTTTTTGACAAGCCATTCTGTGTTGGAAAAATACAACACTCATGTGTTAAAAACGGAGAATAAATCAGGGAATAATCAAACGAAGGACAGATTTTCGAATACGGAATTCTGAAATGGATGGAAAAATATGGGGCTCTCCATCGATATGGCCATATACATCTTCAAAAAAAGAAAGTCTGCAATAAGCGGCTTGCCATTTTTTAAAATATTTCGATTTTTCGAGCGACCCATTGAACAAATGAAAGGCAATTATAACGGATGCATACCATGGAAAACGTTCAAGCACACAAACATCGAGTTTACCATCGCAAACGTCGGCACCGGGGGCAATAAATGCATTATTTCCATATTGTGAAGAATTTGCAATACTGATCAAAAAAGGCTTAAGTTCAATTTGTGAACCATTTATTTCAAGAAAACACTTTTTTGGCCGATATGCAATAAATTCTCTGATTGTAAGTGCAATATATTTAAAAAAACCTCTCTTTCCTGATCCTGCAAACCTATGTGCGACCTGAGCATCGAAACCCACGCCACACACGTTGAAACAAAAATTGCTATTTACCTCAATAGCATCCATTTCAATAAATCTGCGGTTGCGAATAATATCCATCGATTTTTTAATATTGACGGGTATTTTTAGATGACGTGCCAGCCCATTCCCGGAACCAACAGGAATAATTCCCATTAATTTATCACAATTCATCATAGAAGAAGCGACTTCGTTTACAGTTCCATCGCCACCTACAGCCACAATTACATCATAATCATCTTTTGAGTTAAATGCTACTTTACATGCATCGCCCTGGCAAATAGTATAATGTATATTCCATGAAGCTGTATCTTTGAGAAAAGGCACTTGTTTTTTTAGTGCTTTTTCAAACAGGCGGTATTTACCATTCCCCGATACTGGATTGACAAGAAAAAGAATTCGCACAGTTCACAAAAATTTTAATTAGATGATCCATTTATTTTTTAATGATTGACTTTTTGGGTATTTCAATTACAGCGCCATATTTATTAAGCTTTTGTATGTTAAATTTTGATTTATCACCGTAAATTGTCAATAAAGTTGGTTTACCTGCAATATTATTCTGATAAAAACTGACAATATCATTAAAAACAAGCTTTTTATAACCATCAAACAAATCTATACGAACATCATCATCAAAACCGGCTTTCTTTATATCTGCCACCCATTTTGACCGGTACCGGAATCCCATGTCATTTGCATCGATTGCCTGCATCAAACCCTGTTTGATTTCAAAAATCCGATCAGGTTTCAACGGCATTGAATCGGTCAACCGGTATAATATTTCAATAGCCTCATTGGTTTTATCACTTTGAGTACCGGCATAAACAAGCAAATATCCCGGTTTGTCCTGAAACAGCAGCGATGCATTGTAAGTTCCCATGGCATGGTAAGATAAAGATCTGAATTCACGGACTTCCTGGAATATAAGCGAGTGCATCCCTGAGCCAAAATAATCGTTAAAAGCATGCATTACGGCATGTTGTTGCACGTTAACAGGATTACCATCGCGAATCAGATAAATTTTACTCTGAATAGCCTTTTTATCATTCACCATAATGACAGTGTTCTGGTCAAACACTTTTCGGTCAGTGTATAACGGATAAACAGAAGGTTTTAATGATTCCGGCAAAGACAACCCTGCATTAATAGCAGCGCTAACCTGCTGTTGGGATAAAGTACCGACATAATGAATATCCACTTCATATTGAGTGACCTCGCTGATGGCATTTAATAATTGACTGGAAGTCAGTTTTTTGACTTCTTTCAATGAAAGGCGGTTAAGATACCATGATTTCTGTCCGTATAATGCAAATTCCTTTAAGGCATCTCCCATTGTTTCAATACTTTCAGTTTCAAATTTATAATTCATAACTGTTTCATCAACAAACTTTTGCAACTGTTTATCGTCAGGTCGGGGCTGAAATAATAAAGCATCAACCAGGTGTAAGGTCTGCATGAAATAGTCATCAAAACCTTTAATTTGAATCGAAAACCTGTCTTTTTCAGCATATATATTATAAGTAGCACCAATTTTTTGTAATTCAAGTTTAAGACTGTCAAATGCAAACTGTTTTGAACCAATAAGATGCAAATACCCAGCCGCCTGTTTTAACACAGGAATGTTATAATAGCCATTTCCGAATACCAGGTTTAGCGTAAAAATATCGTTGACAGGATTCTGCGTATAATATAAATGTACCTTTCCGCGGATATCACTTTCAATTATATCCTTACCAAATCTGATAAAATGAGGTTGAATTAATGTATCTTTTTTCTCTTTCAGTATTTTGGCAAAATCAGAATCCACTTCAGTATTTTTAGGCACCAAAGGTTCATAGGGAGGTTTTTGCAGCTTTTGTTTTTTAGGCATCCCAGGTTTATTTTTAATAATAACATAATCAGAAATAAAAATCTGGTTTGCCATTTTAACAATATCCTCTTTTGAAACAGACCGGATTAATTCAATTTCTTTTATTTTTTCGTCCCAGTTATTTCCCTCAATAAAAGCATCCATCAGTATCATTGCCCTGCTTTCGGGATTTTCGAGCCTGCTAATTAAGTTACGGCTCATTTCCATTTTAAGCGATTGCAGCAGATCGTCATCAAAATCGCCGGTTTTGAGACGTTGAATCTGATTAAGGACCAATGATTCAGCATTTTCGACACTTTGTCTTAAAATTTTTGGAATAATAATAACAATATTGGCCCCAGCATCGGAAAAAGCGATATTCATTCCAAAAGCCGCCATCAGCTTGTTATTCATGATTAATCTATCGACCAGACCAGTTGTTGACTGATTTGAAAGAAGCTGATTTGTGAGTTCGAGTACATGAGCCTGGGGATGGGAAGTGGGAAGTCCTCTGAAACCCAATATTGCTGCTTTAACAGGAAGCATCTTTACCTGAGAAACTTCACGACCATTGAAATTGCGTGCATGATATATTTTTTGTTCCGGAAGGTCTTTTGATTTCCATTGTCCGAATTTTGCTTCTATCATGGGTTTTACCATTTCTGCAGAGAAATCGCCGGTAAGAATAAGCGCCATATTGTTGGCAACATAATACGTATTAAAAAAATCATACATTTTTGTAATGCTTGGATTCTTAAGATGTTCTGTCAAACCAATAACGGAATGATGACCAGCAGGATGCCCGTCAAAAATGCGTTTAAATACTTCTTCAAAGAGCAAAGTACCAGGTTCATCATTCCCCATATTTTTTTCTTCATATACGGTTTCAAGTTCAGATTGGAAAAGTCTGAAAACAGGATTTCGAAATCGTTCGGCATAAATATCCATCCATGTTTCTATCTGGTTTGAAGGAAAATAGTTGATATAAGCGGTACGATCGTAAGAAGTGAAGGCATTAATACCAGTACCTCCAAAGTATTTTAACAGTCCTGTAACTTCATTTGGAATAGCATAATCAGAAGCTTTTTGCGATATTTTATTAATATGCTTTTGAATTTCAGTTCTTTTAATATCATCGGTAGTAATACCTAAAGAATCATACAGCACCTGAATACTATCGAGGAATATTTTTTCAGTATCCCAGTTAATAGTTCCTATTTTATCGGTACCTTTAAACATAATGTGCTCGAAATAATGCGCTACCCCGGTGGCATCATACGATTCGTTGTTTGAACCTGCTTTTACCACTACAGCGCCAAATACTTTATGAACTGTATGATCTTCATTCAGAAAAACCGTAAGCCCATTGGGTAATTTATAAGTTATTACCTTTAGCTGGGGTACAGAATCGAGCTGAATACCTGCTTGTACAATTAAACATAAAAACATTGAAATACAGCATAAAAGGATAGGCTTTTTCATAAAAAACATTTTTTGAGTAGATAAAATATTATGCTGTTAAAGTTAATTTTATTTAAGAATTATATAACTTTCAAATAAAATAATATTCATTATAAATAAATAATTACTTAAATAATAACTTTATATATAATAATCTAATTAATTAATATTAAAATAAATAAAAATGAATATATTTGAACCATGTACAAAACCTGTTATAGGAATGATTCATGTGGGTGCATTGCCAGGCACGCCTTTCAATACCAAAACCATGAAGGAGATCACTGAAAGTGCTGTGGAAGAACTTGAAATATACAAATCATGCGGCATTGATGGAATTTGTATTGAAAATATGCATGATGTACCATATCTTAACCGTCAGACAGGACATGAAATAACTGCCTGCATGGCCCGAATTGCAACCGAAATAAAAAGAAGATGTTTATTGCCCTGTGGTATCCAGATTCTTGCCGGAGCCAACCTTCAGGCAATGGCGGTGGCACTGGCCTGCGATCTTCAGTTTATCAGGGCTGAAGGATTTGTTTTTTCACACATTGCTGATGAAGGTCTTATGGACGGATGTGCCGGAGAATTACTACGTTACCGTAGGATGATAGGTGCAGAACATATTAAAATTTTTACCGACATTAAAAAAAAACATGCCAGCCATGCTATAACAGCCGATATAAGCATAAAACAGGAAGCTGAAACCGTTTCATTTTTTAATTCCGATGGAATAATTATTTCAGGAATTTCGACGGGAAGTCCCATTGATATATCTGAAGCCAGGCAGGTTAAAGATGCTACCGGTCTGCCAGTGATAGCAGGTTCAGGCATTACAGAAGATAATATATCCACCTATTTTCCTCTCTTTGATGCATTTATTGTTGGATCATGGTTTAAATATGATGGGAAATGGCAGCATAACGTAAATGCTAAAAGGATAGAATCGTTCATGAAAAAGATACACCACTTAAGATCAAACTAAGCATGCAGGAGATGTTTAATAAGCATATCCATAGCAGCTACAGAGGCTCGTGTAATGTTACGTTCCCTGTCATCACCCAGCCGGAAAAGACGTGATTTGACAATATTTTTATCTGCAACTGCAATCCAGGTTGTTCCGACAGGTTTTTCAGAAGTTCCGCCATCGGGACCTGCAATACCACTGGTAGCTATTGAGAAATCTGATTTAAATAATTTACGGATGTTAACAGCCATTATTTCAACTACTTGTTTCGAGACAGCCCCAAATTCAAGAATTTCAGATTCAGGTACTTTTAAAACCCGACTTTTAATTCGATTATCATAGGCAACTACCGAACCGGCAAAATACCGGCTACAACCCGGAACAGAAGTGATTAAATGCGCAATGTTTCCCCCGGTACAACTTTCGGCAACCGATAAAGTATAATTTCCTGAAAGCATTATATTGCCAAGGGTTTCCTGGATTGACATCCCCGAATCGTTCACCAAATAATCCGGAATCAACAACTTCAGCTCCTTAATTTTCTGATCAAGGAAAATATTCATTTCAGATTCAGATGAGCCATGGGCAGACAAACGCAATTTAACAACTCCCGGAGAAGGAAGATAAGCTAACCTGACATTTTCAGGCAGCGAACTCTCCCACCCTGAGATGGTTTCGGCCAGGATGGATTCGGGAATATCGGTTACCAGCATATGCCGGTGAATAATCTGATGATCTGAATTACCTTTCAAAAAATTAACAACATGATTATTAAAAATATAGTTCATTTCGAAAGGAACCCCGGGAAGAAAAAAGAATTTCACCCTGTCTTTTTCAAGAAACAAGCCGGGAGCCGTACCAAGTTTATTCTCAAGCACAGTACAACCCTCCGGCACAAGGGCTTGATCATGATTAAGTTTTGAAACTATTATGTTTCTTTTACTGAGCAAAGAAGTAATATGTTGCAGGGTTGCCTGGTCAGGAACAAGATGGGTATTAAAAAAGTTGCAAATAACAGTTTTGGTAATGTCATCTTTTGTAGGGCCTAGCCCACCTGTAACAACCACAATATCAGCTGTTGCAGCCGCCAATTGAAATGCCTTAAAAATCTGGCCGGCATCATCTCCAACCGTTAATATTTCAGAAACAGGAAAACCCAGACTGCATAAACCTGAAGCGAGGAAGGAAGCATTGGAATTGACAACCTGTCCGATAAGCAATTCATCTCCAATTGAAATAATTACGGCTTTATTGCTGTTCATTTATTTATTATACAAAAATTCAATTAATCCTCACCGATGAGTCTTATGCCATTACCTTCAAAAATTATTTTATGCTGCTTGTAAAGAACGCCAACTGCTTTTTTAAAAACTTTTTTACTCATTTCCAATGTATTGTATATTAACTGGGGATCACTACTATCATTTAATTCGAGAAAACCATAGTTTTGAACCAAAACATCCTCAATTTTATCAGCAGCCATCTGTATTTCAGAAAAACCGGGCATACGTAATGAAAAATCGATCAGGCCATCTTCCCTGACTTTCATTACCCAGGCTTTAATTAAAGTCCCCGGAACAACCGGTTTAAAAACCTGCGAATGATATATGATCCCTTTAAAACGTTTATTTGCAATTACTTCATAACCAAGCGGTGAAGCATTTCCGACTAATACCAATGCTTCATCACCAGTGGTAAGATTGGGTTTGAGGTCAATGAATTTATTGATTTTAGCACTTGCCATTAAGCGATTACTAAAACTATCGATCAGTAAATAAATCAGGACATAATCATTAATTTTATAATGTGCCAATGATTCGGCAGCAGGAAGAAATAAATCGCGTTCAATGCCCCAATCAAGAAAATACCCTGATTTTTCGACTGATTTAACCCTTAGGCACCCAAAGTCGTTAAGCATGACATAGGGCTTTTTCGGCGTGGCAGTAAGTTGCAGGTCATGCCCGTGAAATACAAATACGCTGACAGTATTATCTGGTTTAAGCATCGCAGGTGCATAACTCTTAGGCATCCAGACCTGATTCTGATTATCGCCCAGCCAGTAACCCTGTGGGGATGCACTCACAATTTTAAGATCATAAATAAAACCAGGCTGAACATTCATTTCCATATTATTTACCTTTTCTCCAGCGGATAAACGGGTTGAACAAAGTAAAGCGTTCGTTGGACGACAGATTTCCCGGAAATATCCCTTTATTTACGTTTTTAGCTTCCTCGATGCTATAAAAAGCACCAGGTTCGATATTCTGAATGATATCAATGATTTTTTTCAAATCCTGACGTTTAACGATAGAAACCACTACATCTACTTTTTCGATTGATCCATGACCTTCAAGGCGGGTAACACCAAATCCTTCCTTTGCAATCTGTTCGGAAATAGCCTTGCCATTTGAAGAAATAATTCTGATAATTAAAGTACCGATTGCCAGCTTTTCTTCGATAACCATCCCGACAAAATTTCCGGTTGCAAAACCAGCAGCATAGCCAATGTAACACATGATATTATCGAGATTCTGCATAATCCGGCTTATGGCAATGATCCAGATAAGCACTTCGAAAAAACCCAGGAAAGGAGCGACCATTTTTTGTCCTTTTGAAACCAGGATAATTCTGATAGTACCAATTGATACATCACAAATACGGGCAACGAAAATAAGCAGCGGAAGAATAATATAGTCGAAGTAGTTAAAACCAGCCATAGGGATTTTTTTATAAATATATAAAACTTTCAGAAATCGGTGTAATCATAAGCACTCTTCTTTTTTTCATATTTCAGATCCTGTAACACACCCGATCTTACACCTATAAAAAAGGAATAAAACTGATGATTGCCAAATGGCGACACAGAAAGTGTCATCATCCAGCAATGCAGATCGCGTGAAATATTAAAGGTAGTATAGGTAAAATCCTTGTTTTTTATATCATAACCCGAGGTAAAACCGGTTTTCCATTTTTTTGTAAGACTGAAATCACCACTAAAAGTAAGGGTTTGAACAATATTTGATTTATAAGCCGGGCGGGAATAAGTAAAAGAATAATTAAAAGTAATATTCCAGGGAACCGAAAAATAATCATAAGCTTGATCAGACATCACAGGTTTTGAAGTTTTATCATTTTTTTGAGTAGATTTAAAAACATCGTTATTTAACCGCATGCCTGTTCTGAAGCCAAAGCTGGTAAGACGGCCAAAGTGCAGGATATCGGAATAATAAAACCGGTTAATCTGTTTACCTTCCTGATTGATCTGATAAAGACTGTATGAAGCATTTGCATTGATATCAAACATTTTAAATAACCGTGTGCGGATATTAACACTTACCGGAGCCCATTTCAGTGAATCGGCAAAAATATTGTAAGAAGTCGACAAATTAAACGCCTCAAAAATAGGCACTTTAACAAATCCACTTGTATCAGTTGTTGATTTATATTTCATTTCCAGATTATTCGACAAACTAAAACCGACTGAACCGTTTTTCCCTTTTGGAGCCGTGCCATAAACTGCCGATTCGTAATAGGAATACATTCGGGAGCTATCGTTTGGATATTGCGCATAATAACCAAATCCAGGAGTACTGAAATCGGGGGTATATGAAAAACTGACTGCCGGATCGACTTTATGCCTGATGGTAGTAATTTTAGCCGATTTAAACTGGTAAAAACCATACAAGGTTGTACGGATGCTTGCCCCGCAGTTGTAATCATAAACCCTGTAAAAGCCTGGAACAGAATCATTGACAATGCGAGAACGGATTGTATCATTGCCATGAATTACCATGGTGGTATCGAGGCGTTTTTCAACTTTGGCAAAATACCATCTTTCATTATAATTTACCGATGGACCTAAAGTAAAATATTTGAGTATTTTAACCGATGTACTTAATGGAAGTGTATGTTTCACCCCCGATTTAAAACTATGGAGGGTAGATTGTTTAAATAGACTGGTATCATGAACAGATACTTTATTGCTGAATTGGCTTGAAACAGCAAAACCAATGCTTTCGTACCAGGCTGGTTTACCAACCACCTGTTTCCGCTGAAAAGGAAAAATCCGTTCCATCGTTAGCTGTATTGACGGGAGGGTCAGATTGACAATACTATCGGTATTATTTTGAGAATGGCTTAGGTTTACATCATAACTAAATGGAGTACCAGTTATTTTTTTTCGGTAATATACCGAAGACGAATAGGTATTTTGAAGATAATCTTTTGGATTGTAAGCATTATAACGGTTTTCATTCACTGAACTAAGCTGGACATTAGCTGAAAATTGCCTTGACGGATGTGCTTTGGGATCCTGCCTGTGTACCCAGTTTATACGGTACTGATCTTTATTTTGGTAGTCGGGCAGGCCTTTTTCACTGATTATCATCTTAAAATATTGCACTTTAACATTTCCGCTAAATTTATACCTGATGATATAATTTGCATCAAGTCCGGCACTCCAGCCTCCTTTGGTATATATATCACCCATGATTTTAAAATCGGCATAATCGGAAATGCCAAAATAGAAACCCCCGTTTTTCAGAAAAAAACCTTTTTTATTTTCTTCTCCAGGTTCCGGGAGCAGGATACCTGCCGAACGCCGCCTGGTATTAGGAAAATAACCAAACGGAATGCCAATGGGCAGAGGAACATCATCAATGACCAGATAGGCAGGACCTGAAATAATTTTTTCATTCGGAATCACTTTTGCCTTGGTCATGCCTACATAAAAATGAGGATGTTCACGATCGCAGGTCGTAAATTTTCCATTTTTAATGGTGATAGAATTATCAGCAAATTTTTTAACTTTCTGTCCGTGCAGATAACCATCTTCCTGTTGGGTAAACACATTGGTAATGATTCCTTTTTTTGACTTAATATTATAGGTAATACTTTCCGATTTGAATTTATCTGATTTATCTTCAAATTCAGGATTTCCGGCAACAATACCAGAAGTATCAGGCAGCCCTTTGGCATAAACAATATTTGTTTTGAGGTTTATCTCTATGTATTGTGCTTTCAGGGTCATATCGGCATATTTTACCTGGGCATTACCATAGAGAAAAACCTTCTGATTTTTCACATCAAGTATGGTTGAATCAGTAGCAGTATAATACACCGGAAAATCGAGGGCATCGGGTGAGATAGCATAAAATACTGTATCTTTGGAAATAGCTTTTGCGTTTGTATCGGGTTCATAAATTGAACGTTCAGCAAGCACAGTCAAGGGCAGGAGAAAAATAAATAAGGCTACAAAATGCCGGATGTACAACGCAAAAAACAAATTAAATTATAATTTTGTGGTTATTAAAACTTCAAAACTAAATAAAAAACCAATTGCTAAATAAATGAACGGCAACTTTACCAATAAATTTTTAGGCGTACTCCTGCGTTCATTAAATTATACCGGATTGATAATACTATTATTAACATTCAATTCGTTTACTTTTCAACAAGCCAACAGAAAAAAAATAGTAGTTATTGATCCCGGACACGGAGGAAAAGATTCGGGAGCAAGGGGAAAACATGCATGGGAAAAAGATATTGTATTGAAAGTTGCTTTAAAATTAGGTGCCTTGATTGAAGAAAATCTGAATGATATTGATGTTTTTTATACCCGGAACACCGATGAATTTATTGAACTCAACCAAAGGGCAGCCATAGCCAATAAGTACCATGCCGATCTTTTCATTTCGATTCACGCTAATTCGAGTAAAAAAATCAATATTAAAGGAGCCGAAACTTATGCGATGGGGATTCATAAAACAAATGACAATCTTGAAGTGGCACTGAAAGAAAATGCCGTTATTGCACTTGAAGACGATTTTTCGGCCAAATATGAAGGCTATGACCCTAATTCGGCCGAATCATATATCATTTTTTCATTAATGCAAAACACTTATCTAGATCAAAGCCTCAAATTTGCCTCTTTGGTTCAAAAAGAGTTTTCTGACCGCGCAGGACGAACCGACCGTGGTGTGAGACAAGCCGGCTTTCTGGTGCTTTGGAATACCAGCATGCCGGGAGTATTGGTAGAATTAGGATTTATAAGCAATGCTGAAGAAGAAGCTTTTTTAATTTCGGAAAACGGGCAGGATTATCTTGCTTCGGCAATCTACCGTGCAGTGAAAACATATTTTATCAACACCGATAAATCTGCCGCAATCATACCTGATTTGACAAAGAAAGACAGTGTTGAAACTGTTCAAAATATTAAAAACAATAACAATTCACCCTCGGAAATATATTTTACCATCCAGATCAGTTCATCATCAAACCCTACACCATTAAAATCACCGCATTTTAAAGGCTTATCGCCAGTTACTGAAATTTTCACTGATAATATGTATAAATATATTTATGGAAAATCACTGAGTTTGAAAGAAATTAAAAAAGTTCAAAAAAAGATACAGGGTGATTTTCCCGATGCTTTTATCATTGCCATCGAAAATAACCGACGGATTCCACTAGCCGAAGCTATTGAAAAGCTAAAAGAATAAATGTAATTTTGAATAAATATATGATTTATGAAAACCTCTTCATACATTAAAATAGGAATAGTAATAGCCCTTTCCATAACAGGCCTTGTATGGGGAATTAATTACCTGAAAGGTCATGATTATTTTAAAAATCAGGACTCGTATTATGTTGTTTATGAAAAAATAGATGGATTGCAGGTTGCCAGCCCTGTTTTGATAAGAGGATTTAAAGTAGGTGTTGTAAGGGAAATAAAATTTCACACCGACAACTCAGGCAGGTTGATGGTAAAATTGCTTATTGACAACCAGATTAAACTGAAAAAAAATGCCATTGCACAGATTTTCAGCAGCGACCTGATGGGCTCAAAATCGATAGAAATAATTGATGGGAATACGAATGTCTTTCATTTTCCAGGCGATACATTATTACCATCGATTGAAGGCAGTTTGCAGGAACAGGTGAGCCTGCAGATGCTACCCTTAAAAACCCAGGCTGAAAAACTGATGAAAGATATGGAAGAAGCCATAGCCACCATAAAATATGTTTTCAATGAAACCACACGCGACAATCTTGAAAAAAGTTTTGCCAGTATTAAAACCACCATTATTAAAATAGAACATTCTTCATTTTTACTCGATACCATTGTTACATCGCAAAAAGGACGGCTGGAAAGGATTTTTGCCAACATTGAGTCCATCTCGAATAATATCAGGATAAATAATGAAAAAATATCGAATATCATTACCAACTTCTCAATCATAAGCGATAGCCTCAGAAAAGCCGAAATTTCAAAAACCATGATTGCTGCCAACGATGCCCTTAAACATGTTGAACTTGTTTTTGAAAAAATCAATTCGGGGCAAGGGAGCCTTGGTATGCTTGTCAACAACGATAGTTTGTATAAAAATCTTGAAAATACTGCCCGAAATCTGAATGCACTTGTTTTTGACCTGCGTGAGAACCCAAAACGATATATCCATTTTTCAGTATTTGGAAAAAAAGATAAAAAAAATAAAAATAAGGAAACTTCCTACTACACAATTATGCTTGATAAATGCCTGGCTTCAGAAATGAAAATAAATTCGTTTCAAAACATTGATATACAAACAATTAATTTCAGAGATAGCAATTTAATCTGCATCGGCAAGTCGACCGATGGAAACTACTTGATTGATAAGTTGGAAGAAATAAAAGCAAAATTTCCAAAAGCAGAAATCATTAAAATTTACCCTGTTACCCCGGTAGAAAATTGAACTATTTTAAGGTAGAATTACAATGAGTTGACCTATCGCATATTGCGTGTAAATATCAACAAATCAATGCTTTGACGTTGGTCAAAATTGTTAAAATGTATTTTTCTGTAAATAAAATGCATAACGTTTTTTTGAAAAAATCAATACCCTGACGATATTTTTTTTTAATAATCTTTTCGACAAAATTGCTTTGTGAAAATAATGTTAAAAAAATAATAAATTAATTGAAAATAAATGGCTAAAAGTTGTCAGGAAGTCTGGAACCGCTGTTTGAATATCATAAAAGATAATGTGCCTGCCATCAGTTATCGCACATGGTTTGAGCCGATAATACCATTAAAGCTTGAAAATCATATTCTTACAATACAAGTTCCCAGTCCGTTTTTCTATGAATATCTGGAAGAGCAATATATCGATATTTTAAGAAAAACCCTGCGAAAAGAACTTGGAACAGAAGCCAAGCTTGAATACAGTGTGGTGATGGATAATAATCTTTTTGCTGCGTCGAAACCTTATACCGTAAAACTTCCTACCCAGAATAAAGTAGATATTAAGAATAAGCCGGTGAATGTTCCTTTGGATACTGATGAGAAGACTATCAAAAATCCCTTTATCATACCGGGCATCCAAAAAATTCAGATAGATCCGCAACTCAACACCGAATATTCATTCAGAAATTTTGTAGAAGGAGAATGCAACCGGTTAGCACGTTCGGCAGGATATGCAGTATCGGCAAATCCGGGTAAAACAGCGTTTAATCCACTTTTTATCTATGGTGCATCAGGTCTGGGGAAAACACACCTGGCCCAGGCAATTGGCATTGAAGTGAAAGAAAAATTTCCGGATAAAACTGTTTTATACGTAAGCAGCAGTAAATTCCAGACACAGTTTGTTGAAGCTACCCGCAATAATACCAGGAATGATTTTGTGCATTTTTACCAGATGATAGATGTACTTATTCTTGACGATGTGTATGAATTTGCCGGAAAAGAAAAAACCCAGGATACTTTTTTCCACATATTTAATCACCTGCATCAAAATGGCAAACAACTGATTCTCACCAGCGATAAACCACCTGTTGAACTTCAGGGCCTTGAACAAAGGCTATTAAGCCGTTTTAAATGGGGGCTCTCGGCTGATCTTCAACCACCTGACCTTGAAACCCGCATTGCAATATTAAAGCAGAAAATCTATAAAGATGGCATTGATATTCCCGAAGATGTGGTTGAATATATTGCCATGCATGTTACCACCAACATCCGTGAGCTTGAAGGTGCCCTGATTTCATTGCTTGCCCAATCAACACTCAATAAAAAGGAAGTCAATCTTGGTCTTGCTAAACAAATGATTGACAGGCTTGTTAAAAATACCCGCCGCGAAATCTCCATAGATTATATTCAACAGATTGTTTGCGATTATTTTAACCTGCCCCTTGAGAGTCTTGCATCAAAAACAAGAAAGCGTGAGATTGTCCAGGCACGGCAGATAACCATGTATTTTGCCAAAAGCCTTACAAAATCATCGCTTGCCTCTATTGGCTCACAAATAGGCGGAAAAGATCATGCCACCGTACTTCATGCCTGCAAGACCGTGAACAATCTTATTGAAACAGATAAAAGGTTTAAAGGATATATTGCCGAGCTTGAAAAAAAGCTGAAAATATAATTACTACATTTAAAGATTTATCCCGCATCTAATTTAAAAATCAATAAGATGCGGTTTTTTTATTTAGTGGTGTTCTGAACTAATTTATTTTGGATAAACCATCCCTTTTGAAGCAAGCAATGTATTTGAAAGCAACGATACAATGGTCATTGGGCCAACACCGCCGGGAACAGGAGTTATAAAACTGCATTTAGGTGCAACTTCATCAAATTTAACATCACCGATTAATTTAAAACCTGATTTTGTATCATTAGCAGAAACACGGGTTATGCCAACATCAATCACCACTGCCCCTTCCTTAACCATATCGGCCTTAACAAAATGAGGTTGTCCGAGAGCAGCAATCAGGATATCTGCCGTACGGGCGATATGGGCAATATCGGGGGTTCGGGAATGACAAACCGTAACCGTGGCATTTCCCGGTTCGGCTTTGCGCGACATCAGGATGGCCATGGGTGTTCCGACAATATTGCTGCGTCCGAGAACAACACAATGCCTGCCGGAGGTAATAATTCCGGTTCTCTTTATCAACTGCATAATTCCATAAGGAGTTGCTGAAACAAACGCAGGAAGTCCGATAACCATTCGGCCAACATTTACCGGGTGAAAACCATCCACATCTTTTTCAGGTTTAATGGCTTCAATAATCCGGGATTCGGAAATATGAGACGGAAGGGGTAATTGAACTATAAAACCATCAATATCGTTGTCTGAATTTAATTTCTGAATGGTTTGAATCAGTTCAGATTCTGAAATATCAGCCTTAAGCCTGATTTCTGTTGATTTCATTCCAACCTCGCCGCAAGCTTTCACTTTACTGGCCACATAAGTTTCACTTGCCCCATCATTTCCAACCAGCACAGCAGCAAGATGTGGAATTTTTCCACCCTTATGAACAATATTTTTGATTTCCAGTGCAATTTCGGATTTAATATCCTGTGCAATTTTTTTTCCGTCTAGTAAATTCATAATTAAAGGTATTGATTATCTGGGACGAGCTTGTGTTTTGTTCATTAAACCAGCTAAGTTTTTTCCACCGCTCATCATTTTCATCATTTTACGAGTATCGTCAAATTGCTTAATCAGTTTATTTACTTCCTGAATGTTTGTTCCGCTGCCATCGGCGATTCTTTTACGCCGGCTTCCATTCAAAATGGCAGGATTTTCACGTTCGGCAGGAGTCATTGAATGAATGATGGCTTCGATACTTTTAAAAGCATTATCGTCAATATCAAGATCTTTCACCATTTTTCCAACACCAGGGATCATACTTACCAGGTCTTTGACATTGCCCATTTTTTTGATCTGTTGAATCTGTGACAAAAAATCGTTGAAATTGAACTGATCGCGGGCAATTTTTTTCTGGAGTTTCCTGGCTTGCTCAGTGTCAAATTGTTCCTGTGCCTTTTCGACCAGTGATACAATGTCACCCATACCAAGAATACGGTCGGCCATTCTATCGGGGTAAAAAATGTCGAGTGCATCCATTTTTTCGCCCGTACTTACAAATTTGATTGGCTTATTAACTTCAGCTTTAATGGAAATTGCCGCACCGCCTCTTGTATCCCCATCAAGTTTTGTAAGGACAACACCATCAAAATCGAGTTTAAGGTTAAATTCACGCGCAGTGTTAACAGCATCCTGCCCGGTCATGGCATCGACTACAAACAATATTTCGTTTGGATGCAGGTTATTTTTGAGCGATGAAATTTCATTCATCATCATTTCGTCAATAGCCAGCCGGCCAGCAGTATCAATAATTACTATATCATAACCTTTAAGCTTTGCTGATTTGATAGCCTGGTTTGCAATTTCAAGAGGCTTAATATTATCGGTTTCTGAATAAACCGGTATATCAATCTGTTGCCCTAAAATTTTAAGCTGTTCTATTGCAGCCGGGCGATACACATCGCAAGCAGCAAGGACAGGATTTTTTCCTTTTTTTGTTTTTAAATAGGATGCAAGTTTGGCAGCGAAAGTAGTTTTTCCAGATCCCTGCAATCCGGCAAGCAAAATAATCGAAGGATTCCCCTTCAGGTTAATTTCAGATTTCTGGCTGCCCATCAGCTCAATCAGTTCGTCGTGAACAATTTTAATCATCAGGTCGCCAGGCTTAATGGCATTTAACACATTGGCACCAAGTGCTTTTTGTTTAACAATGTCGGTAAAGCTTTTTGCTATTTTATAATTGACATCAGCATCAAGTAAAGCTCTTCTGACTTCTTTAAGTGTTTCAGCAACATTGATTTCGGTAATACGTCCTTGTCCTTTAAGAATTTTAAAAGAACGTTCGAGTTTTTCGGTTAAATTTTCAAACATCATATCTGCTTCACTTTTAGGAACGCAAACCTAATTGATTTTATAAAATTTAGCAATACAAAAATGCCTGATATCCGGAATTTAATAAACTTTTGTTAACAAAAGTTGTTTATTCAAAATATAAAGTGTTGTTTTGAAGGTTATAAATATATTAACATGGCAAAAAATATACCTTTTACAATTCAAAATGTTCTGCAACAAAGCTTTACAGCCTATGCAGATCGCCCATCACTTGGATTTGCGGGATGTGATGCCTTATCGTACCATCAGTTGCAAATTAAAGTTGAAGAAATTGCAGGGTTACTTTTTCAACTGGGAATTCAAAAAGATGATAAAGTTGCCATCCTGAGCCGTAATATGCCCAACTGGGCTATCGCTTATTTTGCCATTACCGCCTATGGTTCGGTAAGTGTCCCTATTTTACCCGAATTCAGTAATATTGAAATCACCAATATTCTTGAGCATTCCGAATCAAAAGCGATTTTTATTTCAAAAGCTATGATGGATAAGCTTGATCCGGAAATCAGGGAAAAAATTCTGGTGATCATTCTTGAGAATTTTGAACCACTCACCTGTCCTTTCGGTCCGATTGGAAATCTGCAACGGGGTATTGATGAAATTTTAATTGATCCTGAACAACTTGCAGCCATCATTTACACCAGTGGTACTACAGGACGCTCCAAAGGCGTGATGCTTACCCACCGCAATATTGTTTCAAATGCAATTGGTGTACTGACAATACAACCTGTTGCCAAAAATGATGTGATGTTATCTGTGCTCCCATTATCGCATACCTACGAAAACACATTAGGCCTGATTGTTCCAATAATGCAGGGTGCCAGCGTATATTACCTCGAAGGGACTCCATCTCCAACCCAGCTAATCGATGCATTACAGAAAGTGAGACCTACCACCATGCTCACAGTTCCGCTTATTATTGAAAAAATATATAAAAACCGCATTTCGCCGAAACTGAATGCCTCATTTATTTTAAGATTTGCACAAACTGTTCCTTTCTTCAGGAGAATGATATATCGTAAAGCCGGTCGGGAAATGATGAAAATGTTTGGCGGACGGCTCATATTTTTTGGAATTGGCGGAGCAAAACTGGATGAAAAAGTTGAACGCTTTCTTAAAGACGCCAGGTTTCCCTATGCCATAGGTTATGGGATGACAGAATCATCTCCTTTAATAGCCGGTACAGGCCCTAAGCATGTAAGGATAGGCTCAACCGGCCCTGCCATGGAAGGAGTCGAAATCATTATTTCAAATCCGGATGCAAGAACTGGTGAAGGTGAGATTTGGGCCAGAAGTGCCAGTGTAATGAAAGGATATTTCAAAGACCCTGAACTTACAAGCCAGGTTTTGACACCTGATGGATGGCTTAAAACAGGCGATCTGGGATGTTTTGATGAAGACCATCACCTATATATTAAAGGACGCATAAAAACGATGATTTTATCATCGAATGGTGAAAATATTTATCCTGAAGAAATTGAAGCCATTATTAACCGTCTTTGGTTTGTGCTTGAATCGCTGGTAGTTGAGAAAAAAGGAAGACTGGTTGCTATGGTTCATTTGAACTACGAAGCACTTGAAAAACATTATAAAGAGTTTAAAGGCCACACCCATAAGCACATCGGAGAAGTTGCCAAATCATGTCTTACCGATTTAAAAGCTTACATAAATTCAAGGGTTAATAAATTTTCACAAATACATTTTGTGATTGAACATTCCAAACCTTTTGAGAAAACGCCAACATTAAAAATCAAAAGATATCTTTATCAACGCGAAACGGCTCAGTAATTTTATTCCAGCGATAGCATTTCACGACGTTTATAATCGATATACAGCTGGTGAATAATTCCATCGGCCATCCCGATTTGCGGAACATAGATTTTACTGCAACCACTCTCTTTCATTGCAAAATTGAATATCTGGGCTGCAGGAACAATAACATCAGCCCTGTGAGGATTCAACCTTACGTATCTGATTCTTTCCTCAAGCGATAATTTTTTAAATTTAAGGTACATCTTGTTCAACTCATCATAGCTAAGTGGTTTTCCTGGTTTTTTCCGTGAAAGGCTGAAAATTTTATTAATATTTCCACCCGAACCAATGATAGCCAGTTCAGGATATTGCGATCTGATATCCCTGAGCCATTTCTTCATTTCCTTCCAGTTCTTCTCGTTTACCATGTTATTAAGTAACCTGACTGTTCCTATTGGAAATGAGCGTGAAAGGATAAATGAATTATTTGAAAACAAGGTAATTTCTGTGCTGCCACCACCAACATCAATATATAAATATGATTTATCAGGATTGAGTAATTCGGCTATATGTGTTGAATAGATAATCTGTGCTTCCTGCTCTCCATCAATGATTTCAATTTTAATCCCTGTTTTGTCGAAAATTTTCTTTACTACTTCTTTTCCGTTTTTTGCTTCACGCATGGCGCTGGTAGCGCAAGCCCTGTAAGTGACAACCTCAAAAGTATCCATCATATGGCGGTATCCATGCATTGCTGAAATAAGCCTTTCAACGCTATGTTCAGAAATATAGTGCCTGGTAAAAACATCCTGCCCTAAACGGATAGGAACACGAATAAGAGAGATTTTAATAAATTCCGTTCGTGAAGGAAATTCGACAGCATCCTGAATTAGCAGACGAATAGCATTTGAACCAATATCGATTGCAGCAATCTTAAGTATATTCATTTAAGAAACAATATTTTTCAGGTACTCATAAAAAGCATCCTGTGCTCTTACAGGAGGATCATCGTTTCGTTTATAAATATTACCCAGCGGATGATTCAGAAACCTGGCTTTTACATTATCATGAAGCTGTATATCAATAAAATCACGAAGCTGCTTTTTAATTTCGTTATCATAAACCGGACAGGCAATTTCAATGCGATAATCAAGATTACGGGTCATCCAGTCCGATGACATAATATAAAAAATTTCGTCACCGCCATTGGCAAAAATCATTATTCGTTTGTGTTCCAGAAATTTATCGACAATGCTTATGGCTTCAATATTATCACTCAAACCTTTAATCCCTGGCACTAATGAGCATATTCCCCTGATAATCAATTTAATTTTCACTCCAGCCTTACTTGCTTCGTATAGTTTATTAACCATTTCCATATCTACCAGGCTATTCGCTTTCAATATGATATAAGCCGGGAAGCCCTGCTGGGCATTTTTAATCTCGTCGTTGATAAATTGAATCAATTGCAGGCGCATATTGTAGGGAGAAACTAATAAATGCCTGAAAGTAAATCGTTTATATGGATTCCTGAAAAATTCAAATAATTTGGCTACTTCACGGGTAATTCGGGTATCAAAGGTAAAAAGCCCGCAGTCAGAGTAAATACGTGCTGTTCCTTCATGGAAATTTCCAGTACCAACATAAGCATAATTTTGTTCTTTTCCATACTCACGGCGGGTAATTAAAGTTAGTTTTGAATGAATTTTTAACCCGGGAATACCATGATACACTTTGACCCCTTCGTCGTGCAAGCGGTTTGACCATTCGATATTGGCATTTTCGTCGAAACGCGCCTGAAGTTCAACAACAACCAATACTTCTTTTCCATTTTTTGCAGCATTTATTAAAGCATTGATAATGTGGCTGTTTTTAGCTACTCTATAAAGTGTTATTTTAATTGCGGTTACGTTAGGATCAATTGCCGCTTCGCGCAGCAGGTTGATGAAATGGCTGAAAGGCTGGTACGGGTAATGCACTATGACATCCTGGTGCTTTACTGTATTAAGAATACTTTTTTTTGGTAAAAGATGATTATGTCCTAAAGGCAAAAATCTTGGATTGACAAGATGCTTACCACCAACATCGGGAAAATCAATGAAATCTTTAAAATTATGATATCTGCCACCGGGAATGATATTGTCTGATTTTGAAAATTTCATTCTCTTTGATAAATATTCAAACAGGTCGCTGGCAATCATATCATCATATACTAACCTTACAGGCGCTCCGGTACGGCGCTTTTTAAGGCTGAGTTCAACTTTCTCGAGGAAACTTTTAGAAATATCATCGTCAATGTCAAGCTCAGCATCACGGGTAATTTTGATCATGTAGGCTTCAATGAAGTCATACTCAAATATATAAAAAATATCCTGTAAATGAAGCCTGATGATATCATCCAGCAGAATGATATCAATACGGTTTTTATCATCACCTGTTGGAAGTACCAGGAATCTTCCAACCAGATCAGTAGGAAGTTCCATTAGTGCATATCGTATTTTTTTATCCGGATCGCGATGGCTCAGTTTAATAGCAAAATAAACTGATTTATCGCGCAGGAAAGGAAACTCCTTTGCCTGGAACAGCATGATAGGTACCAGGTGGTGACTGACTTTTTGCTGAAAAAAATTACGCACATAGATTTCCTGTTGGTCAGTGAGCTCCTTTTCATTAACAAGAAAAATATTTTCGCCTTCAAGCTCACTGATCAGCAGGTCGAAAGTTTCCTGAAACTTTGCCTGGAGGCGGATGACAGTTTTGTGAATATCATCAAGAATTTCACGGGGTTTTTTAACCGGGTCGATACTACCGGATTTTTTACCATAAGAAACCATTCGTTTGATGGTTGCCACCCTCACCCTGAAAAAATCATCCAGGTTATTTGAAAAAATTCCAAGAAATCTTAACCGCTGAATGATTGGCACAGAAGGGTCCATGGCTTCCTGCAAAACCCTTTCGTTAAAAGAAAGCCAGCTTAGCTCGCGATTTACAAGGCCGGTGTTTTTATCGTATTTTATTGCCATTGTACTTTTTCAACTACTTTAAGAACTAATTGGCGTGAATTTATAAAAATATTTGATATTGAGGTAAAATCGATCTGAATAATCACTTCGAGTGCTGATAACGCTTTACAAATTCGTTGTAGCCCATATCGAGAAACTGAACAAATTCTTTAATATTTAGATTATGTGCCCTCATAGGTGCCAGCAATCTTTCGTGAGTATCGAGCAGTACATAATTTGGTTGTGAGTTTGAACCATATCTTGCAATCTGAAGATCGGCATTGATTTTACCAATGGTTTTTAACATTTTTCCACTTATTTCAGATTTTTTCCATTCACTTTCAGGCAATTGCGTCTTATCATCCACATAAAGTGCAACAATCACATAATTTTCGGCCAGTCGTTTCAGAACATCCGGATGCGACCAGACATTTTGCTCCATTTCACGGCAATTAACGCATCCATGCCCGGTAAAATCAATAAATAACGGTTTATTCAGTTTCCTGGCGCATGACAGTGCCTGTTGATAATCAAAGTAGCCTGTCAGACCATGCGGGAGGTGCAGAAAAGCATTATACTTAGGTTCATCGCAAAGCTGGTTATTATTTGCCGGAGTATTCGGAATATCTGGTAAATAGCTGATTTGTGCTGTATGATTGTTTTCCCTTATTATTGCTGTAAGATCGAAATTATGATCGGTTTGCGGAGGCAGGTAACCTGACAATGTTCGCAGAGGAGCTCCAAATAACCCGGGAATAAGGTAAACAACAAACGAAAAGGTAATTATAACAAAAGCCAAACGGGTTATTCCAATATAAGGCAGGTCCGAATCTGTTTTAAATTTAATTTTCCCAAGCAGATAAAATCCCTGCAGTGTAAAAAGTGTAATCCAAATTGCCAGATACAAATCACGGCTCAGCAAGCCTAAATGGTAAGTCTGGTCAATTACCATTAAAAATTTCATACTGAGAGCCAGTTCAATAAAACCAAGAACTATTTTCAAAGAATTGAGCCAACCACCAGATTTTGGCAGTGTACTAAGTTTGGAAGGGAAAAAAGCAAAAAAGCCAAACGGCAGAGCAAATGCAAGAGAAAAGCCCAGCATGCCAATGGCAGGTTTTAAAACAGCACCACGTGAAGCCTCGACCAGAATAGTTCCAACAATAGGAACCGTACAGGAAAAGCTGACCAAAACAAGCGTAAAAGCCATAAAAAACGCCCCGATATAGCCACCTCTGTCTGCCATCTTATCTGATTTACTGATAAGCCATGAAGGAAGCGTTATTTCAAATAATCCAAAAAAACTTGCGGCAAAAACGATAAAGATGATAAAGAAAAATAAATTGGGAATTAGGTCGGTGCTGAGTGAATTGATAAAATCGGGGCCTAAAAAGACCGATATCAGAATTCCGAACACCGAATAAATAAAAATAATGGAAAAGCTGAAAAACAATGCATTGAGCCTTGCCGTAGCTTTGCTGGCTGAACTATGCATGAAAAAGGTTACTGTCATTGGAATCATTGGGAAAACACATGGCATAAGAATACTGACAAGGCCACCCATGAAAGCAAGGATAAAAAACCATAACAACGAAGTTTGAGAATATTGCTGCGATGTAGTTTGTATTTCATTCACTGCCGGCTGTTCAACCATCCCATTTGGCATAGCTGGTGAAGTATCTGTATGAAGTTGTAAGCCAGATGGTTCATTTACATCAACCGATTTATCTATGGGTGAATTATTAATTTTTAAAATAAACTGAAAATCTTCTGTAGTGGGTGGCAGGCATTTTTCATTATCACAAACCATATATTCAACAAAACCATTAATGACAACTGTATCACTTTCATTCAGCGAAACGATCTGTTTAAAAACAGCCTCTTTGCTGAAAAACGAAAGTTTCATATTAAAACTTTTATCAAATTCTTCAATAACAGGCGATATTTCTGCAACATTGCCATGAAAATTATATCCTTTGGTTTTTGTAAAAGTAAATGAAGTAGGAATTGGTCCGCCATCAGGGATATTCTGAGAATATAAATGCCAGTTTTTTTCGATATTGGCTTTGAATACCAGTTCAAATCTATTGTCTTTCAATTCTTTGTATGAGAAGTCCCATTTAACCGGATTATAAACCTGTGCAAAGGCAGAACAGATGAAAAGCAAGAGAAGAATTAATGAAAAGAATGATTTCATATTTTTATTATTTTATTTACTATCAACAAGTTTAGTCATATCAGCCTGAATAACTACGCCTGATTCATTCAATGAAACAAAAGCAACAATATAACAATGGGCAGCAAAATATGTTGTGTCAAGCACTGAAGAAAAAGAATTTTCAAAAACAGAACCGTTTAATGCCTGGTCACATAAATGGATTCCAAAAGTCGGAGATAATGCTTTACGCAGCACATACCGGTGATAATAATTTTCAATAACATCAGGATCATGCTGATAATCAGACTGAGGTGATAATACAGAATCTTCAGTAAGGTAAACGGACAGATTAAGCGCTTCAGGAAAATCTTTTACAAACCGTGAAGTAATTTTTACGGAATAATCCCGTGAAGGATTTAAAACCGTTTCAATTTCAATTTTAGCGCCGGGCTTTTCAGAAAGCCATTCCGAAGCGGCTTTTCGCCATTGTGAATAACAAAGCAACCTGTTTCCTTCATATTCTTTACGGTTGATTAAACCTTTTGGAAGCCCTGATGCAGATACATGGTATAAAGCATCGAGTTCATTTCCAGCGGTAGTACGGTAATCGGCAGTAAAACCTGCCAAAGGTAACGCATAAAATCCGGCATGCACTGAGATTGGGATAATATCATTGTGAAACAATACGATAAGGTTTTGTAATTCTTCATGAGCCCTTGGGCAATTACCACAGCGATGGCCGGTAAAATCCTCCAGCAATATTTTCCTCCCATTTGATTGATATACATTATCTTCGACATAAGGTGCGTCAATGATATCGCAGGCGGTTATAAAACCTGCAATCATTGAAAAGACAAAAGATATACCGATTAATTTTTTCATATTAAAATATTGCCATCGTTTCACATGGTTATCAGAACAACATTAAAAACTCCCTGTCAAAGTCAGCATAAAGCCATTAGATGCAGGTACATTGCGGCAAATACCACCCGCACAGATTACACCCTGACGTTGCTTACCATAAGCAATTTGCAATCTGATAGCATTTTTATTATAGGCAATTGCCATATTATAATAATGAATTCTCAGATCGTGGTTTTTGTTCGAATAATTGTATAAATCGCTGACGGTAAAAAACCATTTAGGTGATATACTGTATTCGACCATTCCCATCATCCAGTCGTTCATATCCTGTTTTGTCTGTAAAGCCTGAATTTCGAAATGCAATGCATGTTTTGGTTTAAAGCTCCATGTAATATCTGCAATTTCAATATTTGCATGCACCATTTCATGACCAGACACGCCCTTAATTACATCAAAATTGTAAATAAGGTTCATATAGGTAAAAACAGTTTTAATATTTTTGATTTTTTTTGAGATTTCAATATTCAAATCCTGAAAAAACAATTCATCTCCCACTGCCAGAAAGTCTGAATGATATCCTAATGTACCCGGTGTCCCGACTGGTGTAAAGATATCAATTGGTTCCTTTTCAATATTATTAACCCTTGAAAAATTAAAAGCCAGCTGTGTTCCGTTTTCACCACCGATAAATGAACCTTTTTTAAATTTGTACATCACCTCTGCCTGTATACCAGCCTCACCACCAGGCTGAGTAGCATAAGGATACATGGCTGACAAAGTATATAAATGATTTCTTGTAACTACCGGCAAGTAATTAATTGACAAACGGTTCAATCCGGCGTCACGATCACTTCTGAAACTCATATTATCAATACGCTTGGCCGTAATGATGATTCCCAAACCAGGCTGTGAAAAAGAAAGGTTGACCAGCAAGCCCTGTCCTGGTTTAAAAATATAGTTATTATCGGCTGACGGATCGTTAATTTTATAGGCGTACTCCGAATTCAGATTGAACTGATGATAAAAAAGATTAAACCGTCCTGAAGCAGCCATCACATTTTCAGGCAATTTGTAAACAGGGTCATTATCGTCCTGGAATTTACTTACTACACTACCCCCTATGGTTGCCTGAAGAGCTCCTGATTCATCAGAAGAGAATAAATCATTCACAAACAACTCGGCATCAAATCCGCGGATAATCCCCGGTCCATATTGAACCGATGACTGTCCTTTTTCATTCATACTGAAATATTCCCGTTGCCTTGCGTAGATTCCTTTTAAAACAGTGCCCTTCAACCATTTTGATTTTACACGTACGCCATCAAGGGCATTATCAAAATCAATGGATTTATCTTCGTACGATCTTAAAATCAAACCATTACCAAATTGTTCGTAAAACGAACCCACAGTAATTTCGAAGTCATCATCGACATAGGAAACAAAACGGTAAGGGAACCCGGTGCCATTGTTTTTTGAATCGAATCCTGGCAGTGGATTTAAAGCACTTTCAAAACGGGTTCCAACCAATATTTTATCGTAGCTATACGTTAAATTCAGCCATGAAAACATCATGATTTTCTCATCAGGAACAAAAGCATTTATTAAAGAATCTTTTTTAAATGATTGCATCATAACCTGGTAATTACCATGAAAATACCCCAAATCACTTTCCTGAGCATCAAGCAGGTGAACCCAAAACAGAAGGATCAAAGAAAAAACAGCAACAGTTTTAATCATTACTTTTATTATCAACCATTTTCTTAATTTCCTCAAAAATTTCATATTCATCACCACTTGCATAGGCTGTATGTTGGTAAACAATTTTCCGGCTGGCCGAAATTAAAAAAGTATGTGGAACATTTACAACATTCATTCTTCTTTTAAAATCACCGTTTGGATCGCAATATACTTCAAAATCCCAGCCTTTTCCACTAACAAATGATCCTACCCTCGACATACTCCTTGAATCGTCAACAGAAACGGCAATAATTTTAACTCCGGTTTGCTTTTGCCATTCATCGTAATTCTCGGCATAAGCAGATAATTCCATAACACAAGGTTTGCACCATGTAGCCCAAAAGCATAATATAACCGGATGTCCACCGGTAAAAATCAGGGAGGAATTTATAGCCGACCCATCTGTTTTTTTAAGGTCAACGGCCGGAAAATCAGATAATATCTGTGATGACAGATTTTGAAACAGCATCAACAATATTACCAGCAGGGTTAAGAAGTTAAAATTTTTCATATACAAAGTGGATACGTTAAAACATACAAATTTATAAGTATTTGATTATTAAATACCATATATTATATTAATTAAATCACAAGATTAAAATTAGTTAAAACCCTGACAGTGGCGACTGCAGGTCAGAGAAAGGGTTGTGGTATAAATACGGATCAATATGATTGGATACACCAAACTCACCATAGATTCGGAAATTATCATTCACTTTATAATGAATTCCAAACCTCATATCTTTTTCGTCGAAATTGATGGTTTGCTTTTGGCTATTTATAAGGGTATGCTGCTTATAAACCATCGAAGAACTGATTGTAATCTTTGGATTAAGTAAATAATTTCCAGAAGCATACAATCCATTTGAAAAAACATTCTGGTTCCCTTTCAATATAGTTCCTTCATCGGGCAATTTAATTGAAGACCAGGAAGACATTAATCCTACTGTAAGATTAAGTTTTTTATGAACCGGAAAATCGACGAACGGTGCAACAGTCGAAGAAAAAATGCCTGAATTTTTACCGATAATTGTATAAGACGAGCCGGCAACCAGACCAGAACGAAATGCTTTGGGTTTTTCATCTGTTGGTTTAAAATAAAAATCCTGGGCATTTACCAAAAAATTATAGAAGACCATGAAAACAATCAGCAGATTTTTCATTGTATTATTCTTTATAACCTGTAATTAAAGCCACTTCAGCCGTATTATTTTTAATATAATCAGCCGTAATCATAACAATTACCTGAAGACTTTGTTTAGGCGTAAAATCCCAATAATTGCAATAATTATATTCAACATTACTGAATAGTAAATTATGATTGAGGTCATAAACATCAATCTGAAATTTGTTATCGGGATCAGAACATACAATTTTAAGGCGATACAATACATCGGAAAACAAAGTTTTATACAAAGCAATATTTTGCCCCTGTGAAAGTGGAGTGCAGTTTATAATACCATCAAACTGATAAGGTTTCAGTTCTTCCGAGAAGTTGGTTTTATTTTTCAGATTCAAACATTGTCCATCAACAATAATCGCTGCAGCAAACAACAAAAACCATCCGGTAAGGAATATTTTTTTTTTCATACGATTAAGAAATGAATTTTAACCTGATTTCTTCTACTTTGGCGGTCAATTCTTTAAAAACCGTTTCATCGATAAAAATTTCGGTTTTGGCATTCAGGCTGGTTATTTGTTTGGTATTATCGGTAGCAGCCTGAACTTTACTGGTGACAACCTGTATTTTATCATAAATGGCTTTAATTTGCTGAAAATCATCCATTACCTGTTTAATATCGACATTGTCATTATAATCGTTAAGAAGATTTAATAAGGTATTGAGCGAAAGTCGCTGATCGATGATACGATCGATCAACTCTTTGTTATTCGGAGTGGTTTTTGTAAGCTGAATAGCAATATAAAGCCCTTCAATCCATCCTCCGGCAATTGTTAGTGCAGCAATTTCGGGTCGTCCGTTTTCATGGAAATAATTATTGGAATTCATAAACGTTTCGGTAATGATTTCCATGCAAGAGTCACGGTTATTGATATTTTTTTCAAGCCTTTCGACCACTGATCTCTGCATGAGTTCCATAATACCGAGTTGCTCGGCAAGTGATTTTGATACCGACAGGTATTTGACTGAGGTCTGTGCCTGATCGAAAAGGCTGGCATAGCTCAGATCGGCACCATAAATACCAAAATTCAATGCTTTGCTTTTATTGGTGTTGTAGTTGACATTGTTTGTAAGCGGGTTAAGAATCGATTCATTATACCTGGCACCTGTACGCTTAATAAGCATTGCGGTTTCGATAGGCGATGGCAGCGAATAAAAAACCTGTTTTGCTTTGTTAAAATCATCGAGTAACTTTGCACTTGAATTGGCTGAATCATCAAGTTTTGCCTGGAGTCTTCTTTCGCGCTCATCGGAATTGCAACTTGTAATCAACAAAACAAGCAGCCCAATGGTAAATATATGTATATAGGTATTCATAAATATAATTTTATTCACAGGTTAAACTCAGTAAAAATAATATAATTTTTAATTTCAATCATCTTAAAAGTACAGAAATGAAGAAAAAAATAGATATTGTAAAACAGCTGCTTACATCCGGTGACGAAGATTTTATCCTTGATCAGTTATTACTGATAAGGCAAACCGGCACGGTAAGTTTGTTGCAAGGATTAGCCTTGCTTGCTATTGAAACGAAATCGCCCAGGGTAAAAAATGAAGTTTTATCGATATTCAGAGATATAAAAGATAAAAATGCAGCGGGGACCATCGTTTTAATATTGCAGAATCCGGCTTATCGCATATTAAGAAAAGACATTCTGTCATGTTGTTGGGAAAGTTCTATTGATTTCGGCGATTACCTTGCAGATTTTGTCAGTATTTTTAATTCCTGTGATGATGAAACAGCCATAGAAGTATTTACCCTGATAGGAAATGCAACCCACTATCCTACCAGTGAGGTAATAAGCCAACAGGTAGAAATGTTAATTGAGGCAAAAAAAGATATGAGTGCAATGAAAAAATCACTGGCTGATGATTTGATCAGGTTATTCAGGCAGATTTAAATTTTGTGCAACAGATTATTGCTTATTCATAATTTGAATAATACCTCATAAACTGTGATCTTTCGTACATTTGCTGGTCCGGAATATTTTTAATGTTAAGCCTTCCCCTGAACTGATCGATGGTTTTAAAACCATGATTACGCATCCAGGTTTCCATTTCCCTGAGCATAAATTCGATATAACCAGGTCCGTTTTTGTACAATGCTGAGCAAACCTGAACGGTTGAGGCGCCTGCAAGGAGCATTTTTATTACTGCTTTTCCATCATGGACACCGGTTGATGCAGAATAATCGATGTTTTTTATCAGCTCGGAGCAAATACCAATCCATCGAAGGGTATTACGAATATCGCTGGAGTTGCTTAATACTTCTGAAGAAACAATTTCCATTTTTTCAATATCAAAATCGGGTTGGTAAAAACGGTTGAATAAAACCGCTCCACGTGCTCCAAGTCCTGAAATCTGCTGAATAACATTTAAAAGATTAGTAAACTGATTGCCCATTTTTACGGCAACAGGGATTTTTATTTTACTGACAACCTGCTTCACAATTTCGTAGTAGGCTTCTTCATAAAATAAAGCATTTTGCTTGCGGTCAAGCGGAAGAAGATAAATATTGAGCTCAAGCGCATCGGCTCCGGCATTTTCAATCTGACGTGCAAACTTTATCCAATCGGTGTTGCTTTTACAGTTGATACTTGCAAACACCGGAATAGAAACAGATTTCTTTAATTGTGTGATGAAATTGAGATAAATCTCAAGGGAATTATTTTTCACATAATGATTGATATAGTCTGATGCTTCAGGGTAATCTGCTCCATGGGTCAGATAATGATTGGCATCGGCTTCAATCTGCTCTTCGAAAAGCGATTTGAGGACAACTGCCCCGGCACCGTATTTTTCAAATTCGATGACGCGTTCGGTTTTATTATTTAATCCTGAGCTGCTTACAATAATGGGGCTTTTAAGTTTTAGTCCCATATAAGTGGTTTCAAAATTCGGCATAATTTCCTTGTTTTAGATTCCGATAATATTTTTTGATGATGCAATAAAATTATATAAACAAATCTGTATATCCAAAATCCTTATTAAAAACGTGAACCAAAAATGGAAGTTCCGATTCTGACCATTGTACTTCCTTCATCAACAGCTATTTTGTAATCAGAAGACATTCCCATTGAAACTTCTTTAAATTGATCATCGTTTTTAAAATAATCGGCTTTTAAACGGTTATAAATTCCACGAAGGTTTTTAAATTCTGACCGGACTAATTGATAATTGTCAGTAAATGAGGCCATCCCCATTATCCCGGTAATGCGAATAAAAGGGTATTTTCCATTTATGTAGTTATGAAAAAAAGGTAGTGACTCTTCCAAATCAAAACCAAATTTGGAATCTTCTGTTGCTATATAAAACTGAATCAGGCAATTAACATTTTTATGCATCAAAGCAGCCTGTCTGTTAATTTCAGCTGCCAGTTTTTCACTATCAACCGAGTGTATTAATTCTATAAAAGGAATCAGTAATTTTACTTTATTGGTTTGAAGATGTCCAATCATATGCCAATGAATATCGGCAGGCAGGAGTGTACGTTTTGATATTAATTCCTGCACCCGGTTTTCACCAAAAACAATTTGGCCTGCACCATAGGCTTCGAGTATGGCATGGGTAGGTTGATTTTTACTTACAGCAACCAGGCATACATGGCCTGGCAAAGATGTTTTGATTTGCAGTAATTTCTCAGCAATACTCATCTAATAACACTGAAAGCAACGTACAGATTCTGCAACGCAGAAATAAAAACCAATTTGATATTAATTGCAGCAGCAATCAGGGTTCCATTACAAGACGGAAGCCCAAATCAGCACTTTGACGGTCAGCACTAAATCCCCTGCGGCAGGTTATGCGGCAGTTACGGGCAAAATCGTCCCAGCTTCCACCACGGCAAACTTTTGAAGATCCCGATTCAGGGCCTTTTGGGTTTTCCTGAAAATCAGCCTGGTATGGACCATATATATCATTGACCCACTCCCAGACATTTCCTGTCATATCATAAATTCCTAACTCATTGGGTTTCTTTTTCTTAATACTATTTGGTAAATGTCCGCTGTTATCATAGTACCAGGCAACATCGCCAATAACATCGCTGCCAGCGTAGCGGTATCCTTTTCCAAGCAGTCCTCCCCTTGCAGCAAATTCCCATTCAGCTTCGGTAGGAAGCCGGTATTTTTTACCGCTTTTGGCATTCAGTTTAGCAATAAATAGCTGTACATCGTTCCAACTTACTTTATCAACCGGGAAAAAATCCTGCATTTCAATACTGCTTGGACTGGTTCCCATCACTTTGCGCCATTGTTTCTGGGTTATCTCAGTCTCTGCGATATAAAAATCCCCCAATTTAACCTTATGTGCCGGCATTTCGTTTTCGGCCCCTTCTCCAAGGGTATCACCCATGGTAAAAATGCCACCTTTCACAGCTATCATATTCATATTCAATTTAAAGGTGTTTTCGTTAAAATTCTGAAAAGAATTTTTACCTGTATCGCCTGCAAAATACCCTGAATTAATTAAGGTATTACCCTGAGTATGATTAGGGTTTTGTTTGATTAACGTTAACAAAATCAGCAGGAAGAGACCAAAAATAAAAAAATTTCGTGTCATAATTTTCAATTTTTAATTGGATGTTAAAATACGACTTTATAATTAATATTACAAATATTTTGTTTCCGAAATCAGGAAAATATTCCTGAGTTTTGCATTTAATCAAAGTAATAAAAAAATAATTATTTCTTAGATAATGAGTTTTTATTATCTTGCATTATTTTAATATTAAATGCAATATATCCTCAACTTATTGAATATTAAAAGAGAAGAAGCGTTTAGTGTTTTTCTGCTTATTTTTCAATCGGTTTTCTTAGGTGTCTTTTACGGAGCTTTTGATATTGGTGCTTCCACCCTTTTTCTTAATCATTACAATGCCGAAATGCTGCCAAAAGCCTTCCTTATTTCAGGAATGGTTGGTATAGTGCTCACTTCTTTATATTCAAGATTTCACAGCCGTATAAGTTTCAATTATTTATCGATTGGCAATTTGCTGTTAATTACTTTACTGACGATGCTCATGCGGTTCAGTTTTGAAATAGTCCCTTCTGATGTGATCATTTTTATTGTATTTATCATGATGGGGCCGCTGAATATTGTCGGGTTAATCGGTTTCTGGGGTACTGTAACACGTATGTTTTCGCTCCGCCAGGGAAAGAGGCTTTTCGGGCTTGTCGATTCCGGTCAGGTAATAGGAATAATCATTAGCAGTTATGCCATACCTATTTTACTATCGTTTCAGTTCAAAACCATCAATACATTTTTAATCAGCTCATTCAGTGTTTTTTTAGCCCTCATTTTACAATTAATAATATGTTTGAGTTATAAACCAATTTTTTCAGCCAGGGTTGTAAAAGTCACCGTGGAAGAACAAGAACAGAAGAAGAAAACGCTATTATTTTCTGATAGTTACATAATACTGATGGTTATTTTTGTAGCACTTTCGATGATAGCAGCATTCTTTGTATACAATTCTTTTTTGGCCGTTACCAAGATAAAATATCCTGAAGCAGACGATATGGCCAGGTTTCTAGGCTTTTTTACAGGCACATTAATGGTTTTCAGCCTTATTATAAAGTCGTTTGTATACAGCAGCCTGATGAAAACCTATGGATTAAAAGCCAGTCTGATACTTTCACCATTGGTCCTGTTGGTTTTGACCCTGATATCTTCTTTAATTGGTAGTTTCGGTTTTGAATTAGAAGAAAAAACCTTTTTATTCTTTTTCCTTTTTATTGTATTATCAAGGTTGTTTTCGGTGTCGCTGAAACAATCCATTGAAGGACCTTCGTTCAAGCTGCTTTACCAGTCGCTTGACAAAAAAGTAAGGTATAATATACAGGCAAAAATTGACGGAGTTGTCAATGAATTTTCAGCCTTATTTGCAGGAGTTATTCTTACAGGTTTTGGATTACTCTCCTGGTTTAAATTAATTCATTTTTCATATATTCTTGTCATCATTCTCACTGTCTGGTTATATGTTGCCTACCGTCTTTATATGCTGTATCGCAGGTCGCTCGAAAGATCCCTGGAACAATCAAAACATAAGATCAATCTTAATCCTTACCATGATCTGGATATTAAACATTATTTAAGTGATATACTCCAGGAAAACGACCTTAATAAACAAGCTGCTGTAATAGAAACACTTGCCATAATCGATCCGGTTGGATATGATTATGTCATCAACCAGTACTTACACAAAAAACCAGATTTATTATTGCAATTGCCAACACCACATTTAAAAAATATACCTTTTTCAGAAAATGAATTCTATCTTCAGCTGTCGAATGAAGCGACCGATAAAAAACGAAAAGAAATAATTGCATCACAGGCAGATGAAACCAACAGGTTTCGCGAAAAGTTTAAATCACAGACATTTAATGATTACAATTTCAGAAGCCGCGACGATAAAATTTTAGCAGCAAAATATATCGCTGCATTTCCATCGGTGGTATATCTTAAAAAACTTACCGACCTGTTGCATGATATTGACCCCCAGGTAAAGTATCATGCCATAAAAGCAGCTGCAAAAATCTACAACGATGAAATCATTGACATGATCGTAGAGAGTATTACCAACCCTAAGCTTACCGCTGTCTGCACCTCTACACTAATAGAAATAGGAGAACCATGTCTTGACCAGCTGGAACAGATGTTTTATAAAAGTGAAATTTCAGTGCTGGTTCAGATTCAGATAATTCGCATCATGGGTTTAACAGGAGGGGACAAAGCCTCTCATTATTTACTGAATAAACTCAACTATGACAACATTGAAATTCTGATACAAACTGCGACATCGCTGCGCTTGTGCAATTACAGGGCTGATGACCATACGATTCACCGCATAATTCTTGTGATTGAAAAAGTGCTTGACCAGCTTGCATGGATCATTGCTGCACAATTCAGCCATTCTTATTCACCCATTAGTAACACGTTGGAAGAATCGCTCAATGAAGAGATTACTAAATACCGTAGCTTGTTGATTCAGTTTTTATCCATTGCCTACGATCCCAGTTCAATTGAACATGTACGTGAAAACCTTGAAGCAGAAACAGCAGAGGGCACAGGTTTTGCCATTGAATTGCTTGATTTGTTTGTGAATGAAGAAATTAAGTCAAAACTATTTCTAATCCTTGAAGATACAAGCGGTTACGATAAAATAAGGCAGATGGAGAGTCAATTCGCTGTTGAATTGCTTGACAATAACAGGTTGATTACCGACCTGCTTAACCGCGATCCCGGGCAAACTGGCAGATATACCAAAATTTGTCTTTTAACAGAATTATTAAAACAAACAAACCTTGATATAAAAAACCCGGTAATTGCTCATCTTTTCAATAATGACAAGCAGGTACGCGACTCAGCTGCATTACTGCTTCAAAAAAACAACCCCGAACTGATAAAATCATCTTTAAAAAGGACAAATCAAAAAAACCGCATTGAAATTGAACAGTTTTTAAACCGACAGCAAAAATCACCATTTTATATTCATCACAATAAAATAGAAGCACTTAAGCAAAATGATTTATTCAAAACGCTTAATTATCAATCATTGACAAAACTTGCAGATTATTGCGAGGTTAAAATTTTGCGCGAAAATGAAAAGCTACAACTCAAAAATCATTTTGTTTTTATTGCAGAAGGGACCATCGGGGTTGGAGAATCGCTCTTTACAACCCATTCATATTTTGGGACTGACCCAGACAACAATGATGAAATTATTGCCAGAACGGATTGCACTTTGCTTACTTTAGAAATGAAAGATCTTCATTATTTAATATTTCATTATCAGCCTATTGCAATTTGCTTTATAGAAATTTTGAAAACACAGCCAGGATTCGTATTCACCTTTAATACTTAAAAAATTGATTAACAAGCTTATAACAAATCTAACTGATTTATTTAAAATGAAACAGACAACTATTTTCAAGCAGCTGGTATTGAATGTAGTAATACCTACAGTATTGGCAATGCTACTTTTAGGAGGATTAAACCTGATACAGACACGGAAGATCCTCATCAAATCGGCTCAGGAGAGAAACCGGATTATTTCAAATGAAATAGGTCATGTGCTTGAATTACAGGACTTATCATTATCTATTGTAGAATCGATCCTTGACAAACGGATGGAACAAAACAGCCATGAACTGGTAACCAGATATTTTCAAAACACCAATAATATTGACAAAACAGATTTGAATAAAATCAGGGAAGAACTCAAAATGGACGGGGCATTTGAGGATATTTACATCATTAACAGGGAAGGCATTGTTGTGAATACCACCTTTGAAAAAGATTTAAACCTTAATTTTTTCTCTTTTGGGGAGGAACATAAAAATTATCTGCTTGATGTATTTAAAAGGAAAAAATTTGTTAGCGAACGTTTTGTAATAGAGGCAAGTACATTACGATTAAAAAAATATACCTACCAGCCTACCCTTGATGGAAAATACATCATTGAACTCGGAGTATACTCTGACAAAGCTGATGAAATTATCAATTTCATAAAAGGAACCCTGCACGAAATTTCGAAAAGATCGGAAGGAATTGAATCGGTTGACTTGTTTATCTGGGCAGATAAACCCATTTCGCTTGACCGGACAACCCAGCAGAACGAGAATGATAAATTAAGGTTGAATCAGGCGTTTATGCGGAAAGACACCAGTTCGTTTTATGAAAAGACAGACGGAAGGCGTCTTCACACCGAATATATATATATGTATCGTAAAAACACAGATTTATATAAAGGCTCTGTCATACGAATCGTTTCGGATAAAAATGCGGAATTCAGGGCACTTCAGATTGAGATGCTGAAATTCTTCAGTATTTTCACAATCACATTGCTGATAGTTATATATTTAATCTCGAATAAAACCAAAGTAATCACCACCCCTATAAAAAAACTGGTTGAGAACGTCAATCGTATCACTAACGGGCATTTGTATGAACGTGCCGAAGTAATCGGGAATAATGAAATAACCCAGCTATCAAAGCATTTTAACCGGATGATTTCCGAACTGGAAATCTTGTACAATGAATTGGAACAGAAAGTACGTGAACGCACTGCTGAGGTAATGAGGCAGAAAGAAGAAATAGAAGTCCAGCGCGATAAAATAGCAGCTCAAAACAAGCATATTACCGACAGTATAAGATATGCCAAGCGGATTCAATCAGCCATTTTACCTCCCGATGAACTTGTTCAGAAGTATTTACCCGATTCTTTTATTTTTTATTCACCCAAGGATATTGTAAGCGGCGATTTTTACTGGCTTGAAAAACGTGAAGAACAGGTAATGTTTGCTGCTGTTGACTGCACAGGCCATGGCGTACCTGGTGCGTTTATGTCGATTGTAGGCAATAATCAGCTTAATTATGCAGTAAATGTCAAAGGTGCACGAAGGCCTTCAGAAATTTTAGATGAACTAAACAAAGGTGTTGCCTCGACATTAAGCCATGGGAATGAAAAAACCACTATTAAAGACGGGATGGACATCGCTTTGTGTTCGGTTAATTTTGTTGACAGGAAACTCCAGTTTGCCGGCGCTTATAATCCACTTTATCTGGTCAGGAATAAAGAACTTATCCAGATAGGTGCCGATAAATTTCCGGTAGGTGCCGTAGATGAAGCGAAGCGGAAACAATTTTCCAACCAGGAAATGGATTTACTTCCGGGAGACATGCTGTATGTTTTCTCAGATGGATTTGCCGATCAGTTTGGAGGCCCTGAAGGAAGAAAATTTATGTACAAACCTTTCAGGGAATTATTAATAAAAATATCGGAAAAAAACACATCGGAACAACGTGTTTTACTTGAAAACACATTGCGTGACTGGATCGGACATGGTGAACAGGTTGATGATATTCTGATTATAGGAGTTCGAATTGTATAAAAAAACACATTATGCCCGGAAATAATAAAATAATGATCATTTATCATTCATTGCCTGATAATTCCATACCAGATATGAGTGAATGGATTAATCAATTTATCCTTTTTTTAAAATTATTCTTTGAAAGAAATCAATACGATGTACCTGATTTTATTTTAGTTGACGAGCATTTCGATGGAGCTTTGCCAGTAGCAGATGCCTATATATTAATATTAACCCTTCCGTTTTTTAATGATTCGAAAATACAATCAAGAATCAGTGAAATAGAAAGTAATTCTTCCACTTATTCTATTGATAAAAACAACCCGAATCTTTTTAAAATTATTGATTCCGATAAATCAACCCATTTTCAAAGTCCGTTTTTATTACAATTTAAAAATTATACCTATTATAATACAGCTGCCGAAAAAGAAACACAGCTAGAAGAAGAACATGAACACATCAATCAGAATTTTGCCCTTAAAAACACAATTGTTGCCTACGATCTGATTGAATGTTTGAAAAATAAAGAAACCGGATTGAACTTTGATCGTGAAAAAACGGTATATATTTCAACCACTACACCCGATCGCGAAGAAGAACGCGATATTCTTGCCCGGGAATTGAAAACCAGGGGATACCAGATCTTGCCACGTTATTCCGTTACCCATGAGGATCAAATCAGGGAAAATATTTCAAAATCAGCATTATCGGTTCATATTTTTGGTTCAGAACGGGGTCCGGTTATCAACGGAACAAGTTTAAACGAAATTCAGAACAATATTGCAGCATCGATATATAACCAGAATCAGCAAAAAGATGTTTATGACCTAGCATCGGCATTTTCAAGGATTATCTGGATACCACCCGACCTGCACATTTCTGACGAAACTTACCAGCTTGAAATTGAAAAACTTAAAACTGATCCGATGGCCATGTCAGGAGCCGAGCTGGTTCAAACTCCGATGGAAACTCTTAAAACAGTCGTAATTAGCAGATTATCAGAAAAACAACATTACCAGTTGAAATATTCGGGAGACAAAGTAAAAGGAAAAAAAATATACTTTATACTTGACAGAAACGAGCCACACATTATTGAATTGTATAAATCTGTTGCAGAAAAAAACGAAATAGTTCCTGTATTTGAGTTAAAAAGCAGAAATTATTTAGAATCGGTGACCCATCACAGGCAGCAGCTTATTGAATGTGACACCATTGTGATATTATATCAGAATACTTCAGACAAATGGCTTACGAGCAAAATTCAGGATATCAGGAAAGCCCCGGGCTATGGAAGAAGTAAACCATTTATTAATAACACTTTAATAATACCTCCCGAATATGTTCCCGATCCGGAAAAGATTGAAAATACCGTGTCGGTAGTAAAAACAAACCGGATAGATGATGCTGAACCGATTAACCAACTAATTATGCAAATGCATTGACCATGGATCAATTACAGACCATAGCGATAAACAAACCCGGCGAAAGAAAAATATTTAATCCTTTTCCAGGTTTAAGGCCCTTTACCATTGACGAAAGTCACCTGTTTTTTGGAAGGGAAGGACAGAGCGACGAGATGATATATAAATTATCACAAAACCGTTTTGTTGCCGTAATCGGCGCATCAGGAAGCGGGAAATCATCGTTGATGTATTGTGGTTTGGTTCCTGTACTGCATGGAGGCTTTATCACAGAAACCGGTTCTCAATGGAGAATTATTACTACACGCCCAGGCAACAGTCCTATACTTAATCTGGCTAATTCACTTATTCAGAGCGAAAAACAGGAATATGGGATGGATGGCGATGAAAAATACCTGTTAGCTTTAATTCATTCTACGCTAAGAACCAGTTCAAAAGGTTTGGTCGATTCGCTTAAGCAATTAAAAAAGACCAGTGATCAGAATTTCCTGATCATGGTAGATCAATTTGAAGAGTTATTCAGGTTTAAGCGAAACAGGAGTGATTCAGATGCTTTTAACGAATCACTTGGTTATGTAAGGCTACTGCTTGCTGCGATTGAACAACAGGAATTACCTGTTTATATAGTTTTAACCATGCGTTCAGATTTTATTGGTGATTGCTCTCAATTTCAGGAATTAACCAGGATGATCAACCTGAGCCATTACCTGATTCCACAAATGACGCGTGACAATCTGTATGAAGCCATTACCGGGCCGGTTGCTGTAGGTGGAGGAAAAATTTCGACACACCTGGTTCAGCAACTGTTAAACGATGTAGGTGACAACCCTGATCAACTGCCTATTTTGCAGCATTCGCTTATGCGCACCTGGGATTATTGGGAAAGACTTGGAAACTTTGATGAGCCACTCGATATCAAACATTATGAAGATATCGGGAAGATGGAAAAGGCCCTGTCGATGCATGCCAACGAAGCCTTTGATGAATTGGACCTCAGGTCGAAAGAGTTGTGTGAACACATGTTTAAAAGCCTGACAGAAAAAGGTGCCGACAACCGTGGAATAAGAAGGCCATCATCAGTAAATGAAATTGCATCCATTTCACAGGCCGATCCTGAAGAAATTATTAAAATAGTAAATGTATTCCGGGGGCCAGGAAGGTCATTTTTGACTCCTTCAGCCGCCATGACACTGCACCAGGACTCAGTGATTGATATTTCGCATGAAAGCCTGATGAGAATCTGGGATAAATTGCGTTTCTGGGTTGACGAAGAAGCCAATGCGGTGCATATGTATCTGAAACTTGCCGAAGCTGCCGGAAAATATCAGGAAGGTCTTGGTAGTCTATGGAGACAGCCCGACCTGCAGATTGCCATCAACTGGAAAGAAAAACAAAAACCAACCCTAAGCTGGGCCCAACGATATCATCCTGCCTTTGAACGAACGCTGGTATTTCTTGAGACCAGCGAAAAAGCTTACATCGCTGAAGAAGAAATTAAAATCAAGCTTCAGAAGAGAGCCATGCGAAGGACAAGGATTTTTGCCGCAGTTTTGGGTACAGCAGCTATTATTGCATTAGGACTGATGATTTATTCGTTTGACCAATCGGAAAAAGCAAATAAAAAAACCATTGAAGCAAGCCAGCAACGTAAAGAAGCAGAAAACCAAAAAATTCAGGCTGAAAAACAACGTGAAATTGCGCAGGAGCAAAGCCAGGAAGCATTAAGACAATCGCAACTGGCTGAAGAACAGAGAAAAATTGCAGAAAGTCAGAAACGCGAAGCTGATCGTCAGAAACTTGTTGCACAAAACCAGGAAAGACTTGCTGTTTCGAAATCGAAAGAGGCTGAAGAACAAAGAAAACTGGCAGAAGAAAATGCACGAAAAGCCCAGGAACAGGAGCGGCTGGCTTTGGAGGCCAAAGACGAAGCCCTGAACCTGCGTATGATATCCATTTCACAATCAATGGCAGTGAAATCGGTGCAGATTAATGATGATAAAGATCAAAAGGGATTACTGGCCTATCAGTCCTATCATTTTAATACCAGGTATCGCGGGAATACTTTTAACCCTGACCTTTTCAATGGCCTTTATGCTGCATTAAAAACACTAAAACCTTCAGGATCGTATCAGCTAAACGGCCATGTAAATACGATAAAGACAATCAGTATAAATCCTGTATTAAATGAAATGTACAGTAGTTCGAGCGATGGTCTGATACTAAGCTGGAAAGAAAAAAAGCAGGAAAACAAAACCATCATTACCAATAATACTACTCAGCTTAATCGCATGTTTTGCATCACACCCGATGGAAAATGGATGATAAATGCTGCAGGAACCGAAATGCAAGTTATAGACCTTACCGGGACTTCTTATGAAATAAAACGACAGAATTTTTCGTCAGGAATAATATGGTGCCTTGCTCCGGCACCAGATAGCAGGAAAATATATTTTGCTGCTGCCGACCAGAAGCTGAGGGAATACATTATTGCTGAAAGCAAGGTCAATGTAATTGCCGAAGGAATAAACATTAAAAATATTGTGGTGAATCATGAAAATAATATACTATTATGTATTACTGAAGAAGGTGTCATTGTGTTGTATGATCCTTCAAACAAGAATAAAACAACGTACCAGGCTTTCAGCCAGGGAAACAGCTTAAAACTTTCGGTACAAACCAGTCAGAATCAGATTCCCGGACAAGTGGCATATCCTGTTCTTATTGGCATTTATGGCAGAAATGCTGATGAATTGATTACCGGGGACAAGAATGGGAATATTATTATCTGGAGTCTGAAAAGCGAAAATCCGTTAAATATTTTAAAACAACATACAGCAAGGATTAATGATATAAAAATCAGCCCCGATAAAAAATTAATGGCTACGGCCAGTTCTGACGGTTCAGTAAAAGTGTGGTTAACCGCTGATTTTCAAAATCAGCCTCTCAACCTGAAGGACCATGAAGCATGGGCTATGAGCCTTGATTTTTCAGCCGACAGCAAAACCCTGTATTGTGGCTACAACGATGGATGGATTCAATACTGGCCAACCCAGGTTGCCGAAATGGCTGAACAGATTTGTCCGCTCCTGACTCGTAATTTCAGCAAACAGGAATGGAATATTTTTGTAGCTTCGGATATCCCTTATGAAAAAACATGTCTTAATCTGCCGGAAGGCAATTAATATAATTTCGCATTATGAAACACATTTACCTGATAGTTCTTTTATTATTCCTGCTCCCATCCATTTCATTATCACAGGAAAGCTGTAATGCAAAATTGAAAAGGGCACAGAAATTATTTTCGGCAGGAATTATTGAAGATATTGAATCAATGCTGACACCATGCCTTCAGGAAGGTTTTTCGGGCGAAGAAAAGCTTGAAGCCTATAAATTACTGGTAGCTATTTCAATCTTTGAGGATAAGCTGGACAAAGCCGATGGGTATATGCTCAGGTTTCTTAAAATTAATCCTGAATATGAAATAAAAGATGGCGTTGATCCGGCAGAATTTATTCACGTTTTAAACACATTCAACAGAAAGCCAGTTGTTTCTGTCGGATTGACTTTTGGAGGAAATTTTGCCTACGGAAAAATTCAGAAAAAATTTTCGGTGTATGACACCCCTGCTACTGATATCAAATATTCCTCACCAGGCATGTCAATACAGGGAGGGCTTACCATGAAGTTCCACCTGACCGACAACCACAATATATGTCTAGATGTATTGTTTGCCCAGCAAAAAGTCAATTATTCAAGTGCATATTTCGATGAACTGGTAAATTTCAACGAAAGCCAGACACGATTACTCTTTCCCTTATCATTCGCTTATTATAAGTATAACCTGAAAAATCTCTACCCTTTTATTGAAGGGGGTATTTGCGTTGAAATGCTTATGGGTGCCAATGCTGAAATAACAAGAAAAAACCCCGGATCGGACGACATTACCGGTCCATCAGCCAATATCAAACAAAAACGAAATAATTACAGTACCGACCTTATGGCAGGCCTGGGTTGCGATTACCGGATAAAAAAAGGAAGAATATCAGTAACAGCAAGGTATTTTGCAGGTCTGACCAATCAAACCAATAAATCAACCCGGTTTGACAACAACGAATTTATTTTTAAATATCACTATATCGATTCCGATTTCAGAATCAACCGGTTTTATTTTACTGTTTCATATCTCTACCCGTTATATAATCTTAAGAAAAAAAAGTAAATGAGAAAGTATATCATCCCATTCGCTATTGTTTTATTTATTATAAGTTGTTCGAAAGACGAACCTGAAACACCAAAAGGAGGAAGTTTTATTAAATTTTATGGAACATCAGCCGATGATAACGGGATAGATGTGGTTTGTACCCCCGACGGTGGTTATTTGTTTCTGGTTAATTTGTATTCCAATACTAAGGTTCTCAAAATCAACCAGTCTGGAAACTTGCAAAAAACAATTTCGTTTTTTGATGACTCTGTGTTTAGCCAAGGATCAAAAATGTATGAATGTACAAACGGCGAAGTTATTGTTGCAGGAATAATCAGCACCATTGAATCAGATACCACTGTGCCAAACCGTGATATTTTTATTTCACGTATATCAATGTCAGGAGATATAACTTTGCAAAAATTATACAGATGGAGATATTCACAGGATATTCATGCCCTGATTGAAAACCCGGATGGATCTTTTCTGCTGGCAGGCTCAACTAATTCAAATATGGCCGGACAATCTACCAGCGATAAAAATATTTTCCTGATGCATATTACCCATGAAGGCGATAGCACTTATGCTTTTATTTTTGATAACCTGACAGAGGATGATTATCCTTCTGATATTCTGCATTTACCTGACGGAAATTGTCTAATCGCATGTAATTCAAAATCTGTAAATCCCGCAGTTACTGACTACAACATCCTTTTGATTGAAACCGCTCAGGATGGGACACTACAGAATATAGCCATATATCCGACTGATGATAAAGTTATAGCCGTTAAAATTTTGCTAAGCCCAAATAACGATCTTTTCATAATATGCAACACAACTAATATACCTTATTTGGAAGTGCTTAAAATTGATAATTTTATCTCCTACACACCTGTATGGAGAAGAAGGGTTGAAAATATCAATTCTTCCGTTAATTCAGCGATACTATATAAAAATAACCAGGTTGTATTTACCGGACAGGAAGGGAATAATATGGTCATTGGAATAACCAATCTGGAAGGTGAGCTGGTAAGCTACAGTACATTCGGCAGCGCTGGTGATGAGTCAGGTTTATCAGTTAAATTAACTCCCGATGATGGTTTTATTATTGCCGGTACAAGCAATTTTGAAAGTAACAAAGCTGCTATGCTATTAAAGACCAGTTCTGAAATGAAATTGAAAAATTAATAGATATTCTGAAATTTTATATTTTATCCTTACTATCAATGAGAAAAAAAACAGGTAATTGTAAAAATATTGATGCAAAAGTTATTGCAAATGATTTCTCATTGATCAGGTTAAAAGAAAATAAACCCTTTTCAATATGAAAAATATTTTAAAAATCTGGCATTTGACAGGGATATTCATCCTTATCTTTAATAATATTTTTGGCCAGATCCCGATTCCGGCCGGAGGAGGAACAGGCACGACATGCACAGGTATACTGACTGATAATAATGCCGGATCGCCACCAGATACTTACGACCTTAATGATGGCTGGTACCTTATTCAACCAGTTAATGCCACTAAGGTTAGAATTGTTTTTCAGAACTCCATTGATATTGGCGAAAATGATACTTTATTTTTATTTGACGGAATAAATGACTTGGCAACATCACTCGGAAAAATTACTTTTACTACTACCCTTCCAGATACTATCTGGTCATCGGGAGGATCGGTCTATGTTAGATTTGATGTAGATGCTAACGACGACAACAATAATGGTTTTGAATTTGAATGGCAGGGTTTTTTTGAATTTCCTGAGAATATTACCCATGTCGACTGTTATGGAGCCTATACCGGAGCAATTTCATTAAATTCAGGAACTTATCCTGTTGCAGTTAACTACAGCTGGACTGGCCCTCCTCCTTTTACATCCTCTTCAAAAAACATTAATACCCTTAAAGCCGGGAATTACATCATGAATGGTTCCGATGCAAACGGATGTTTATATCAGGCTACTTACCAGGTAAACCAGCCGGTAGCTGCCCTTTCGATCAGTGAGGTAATTACACCGCTCAGCTGTAATGCATCGGGTGACGGAGCCATCAACATCACCGTAAACGGAGGTACAGCACCCATGACTTCGTACAACTGGTCACACGGACCAACCATTGAAGATGTAACTACCCTTGCTGCAGGAAGCTACACCGTTACCGTGACAGACAACAAAGGATGCGTGGTGGAAAAAACATTCAATGTTACCCAGCCCAATGTGCTGGCACTGACCATCAATGCACCGGTAAACACAGGATGCAACACCTATAACCTTACTTCGTCAACCACCGGCGGAAACGGTGGTTACGCCTACCTGTGGGACGATGAAAACGGTTTTAACCCTCCCACCCTTGATGCTGCTGATCATCTGACAGGTGTGCCATCCGGAACCTATTACCTCAGGGTCAGAGACTCCAAATTGTGCGAAGATATTGAGAGTGTTACCATCCCTGCCATTACGCCACTGTCAGCCAGTGTCCCGGGAGGAAATATCATCCATGTATCGTGTCGTGGCGGCAGTGACGGAAAAGCTACCGTCAGCCCTGCCAACGGAACAAGCCCTTATACCTACCAGTGGTACACCGATGCAGGACTTACCAGTCCTATTGCCGGGCAGACAGGAATCACCCTGTTTGACAGACCTGCAGGAACCTATTACATCAAAGTGACCGACTTTCACGGATGTACAGCCAGCGCTTCGGCTACCATCACCCAGCCGGCAGCTGCCCTTTCGATCAGCGAGGTAATTACACCGCTCAGCTGCAACGCATCGGGCGACGGAGCCATCAACATCACCGTAAACGGGGGTACAGCACCCATGACTTCGTACAACTGGTCACACGGACCAACCATTGAAGATG
>CAZLJX010000002.1:0-78778 GCA_964559985.1 uncultured Bacteroidales bacterium | reverse complement strand
GCGAAGATATTGAGAGTGTTACCATCCCTGCCATTACGCCACTGTCAGCCAGTGTTAATCCTGGAAACATAACCCATATTCTATGCAATGGGGGAAATAACGGTCAAGCAATTGTAACTCCCGCAGGAGGAACCACCCCTTACTCCTATCAATGGTATTCCGATGCAGGACTTACCAGTCCTATTGCAGGACAGACCGGGTTGACCATTTCAAACAGAACAGCAGGCACGTATTATGTGAAAGTTACTGACCTTCAGAATTGCATAGCAACCAGCAGCGCTGTAATCACCCAGCCAAATCAATTATTACTCAATAAAACAGGACAGACCAATGTTTCCTGCTTTGGATTGAACGATGGAAGTGCAACAGTACTTGCTTCACAGGGAACAAGTCCTTACAATTATGAATGGTTCAGCGATTTTAACCTGGCAGTTCCCATTGGTCAGACTACTCCGACAGCCAGTGCACTTTATACAGGGACCTATTATGCAAAAGTCACTGATTTTAATAGTTGTACAGCTTCTTTAAAAGTTGATATTACTCAACCAAGTGATTTAATAATATTTAATGTAACCGGCGATGCTGAATATTGTTTTGGAAGCGGAGGTGTTAATGTAACAGTTGATGGATCAGAGGTTGGTGTGAATTATCAGTTGTTAAAAAACGGAGTTAATGAAGACGCACCAAGAGCTGGGACCGGTTCGCCCATTGTCTGGCCAGGAAAACTATCGGGCACATATACCGTAAAGGCGACAAATACCACAACCTTATGTTGGGCCAATATGAACGACAATGCTATTGTTGTTGAGAATCCGCTTCCGGTTGTAACCATTTTTAACCTGGATGATACCTACAATTACCAGGACAACCCTGTCACCGTAGGAGTATCTCCGGTTGGAGGCTCTTTAACAGGCAGAGGCATTACTTCATTCGATAATAAATTTCACCCTAACCTTGCAGATACGATTGCTTTGAATCACATCGTTTATACCTATACAGATGTAAAAGGGTGTACCAATACCACATTTAAAGACGTTCAGGTAGTTACTACTGCTGGTAGAATTGAAAACCTGAATACCATTTATTGCTGGAATGCAAACCGATCAATTATAAAGGGTTACCATCCGGATACAGCCATCAACCCCGGATCTTTTGTAATTTCCGGTGGAATTGGCCTTGAAAATCATGGGAACTGGGCATATCTGTATCCACAGCAGCTTGCCGAGGGGGACTATCAGGTGACTTATACCTATAACAACGGAATAACTTTTAACGTAACACGATCATTTCATATCGACTCGGTCGGAATTGCCAGGTTTAGTCAGAACCTACTTGATCATTACTGCCGGACTGACAATGCCGTTACTATTTTAGCCATCGATCTTTATCCTGCCGGAGGAACAGGAACTTTTTCAGGAGGGCCAAATCCCGGGTTTACAGACAACATGAATAATACAGCGACGCTTACTCCATCACAGGTCTTTAATTACGGCATATTATACAATATCAGTTATATATATCGCTCACCTAATGGTTGTTATAGCGATCCGGTGGTAAATTCCACAAGGGTTTATAATTTACCTTCGGTGTCTTTTAATCTTAAATCAAATTTCAATATCCTTGAAACACCGGTTACCCTTTCAGGCAATCCTCCGAATGGAATATTTTCAGGAGTTGGTATAAATGGAGATCTTTTTACCCCTTCAAGTGCAGGTTTACAATCTGGTTTAACTTTAACCTATTCTTTTACAGATGCCAACGGATGTACCAATTCAACCAGCCGATCAACAAATATACTTCAGGCACAAGGGAATATCACGAATTTAAATCCGACATATTGCTATAAAGATACTACTATCCTGATTACCGGTGATGATGAAGGGTTGCCTGGCGATGGCATTTTTACCAGTAAAAAATTAGGAAATCTTACACAAGTTGCAAATGTGGCTGAGTACCCGCTTCAACTTGCAGGGTCTGGTATTGATACAGTTAAATATACCTATTTCAGAGATGGTACGCCATATTATATCCGGCGGAAAGTATTTATTGATTCAATTACATCGGTTAATTTCAATATCGAAAATGCTTATTGTGCTGAAGATAAACTTATCAATATATTCGCCAATACCGAGCATTCACCCTTTAACTCCGGAACTGGTGTTTTTAGCGGTATCTCGGGCGATGGTTTTTATCCTAACGGGAATATATTATCATTCAACCCTTCACTCATTTCTCCCGGTTCATATCCATTAAAATATGAATATACATCAAATTATGAAAATTCAGGGTGCAGATTATCGGTTATAAAAACTGTTACATTTAATGCTTTGCCGGTTGTTGATTTTCAGATTGCAGATTCATATATTGAACAGCAATTGCCGGTTTCACTTACAGGTACTCCTCCGGGAGGTACTTTTTCAGGTATTGGAACCACCGGTGAAGGAATATTAAACCCTCCACCCGGTTCTTTCAGTATTACCTATACCTATAAAAATCCAATCACATCGTGCCGAAACCAGGTTTCTAAAACGACCACCATTTTAGAATCGAACGCTGACTTTACAGGTAAAGATGCTGATTTTAAATATTGCTATGTCTCTGAAGCCATTGATACCCTGACTGGTAATTCTGCAGGAGGTTTTCCCGGATCATTTTCCGGTAATGGGATCACTAATATTGCCCCCAATCTTGCTATTTTCGATCCGGTAATTGCCGGCGACGGACCTCACCCAATTACATTCAGCTTTTACACCCAACCCGACAGTGCTGATATTATCCATATTACGCATGTGCTTGAAGTTGATTCGATTGGCGACCTCTCATTTGACATTCTTACGCTCGATACAACTTTTTATTGTGCCAATCATCCTGAAGTCAGGATAAATCCTATAAAACCTAACATACCAGGAAACGGAGCATTCTCAGGTCCTGCAAATGGTTTTGTTCCTTCGACCAATGCCGCATTCTTTTACCCCTCCCAACTTGGGCCTACCATCTCTGCTGAAGCCATCAGTTATACTTTTACCTCATCATTTAGTGGCTGTCAGAAAACCATTTCAAAAAAGATTTTTGTATATGGATTAGACCAACTTGATTTTGAGTTGAAAGATACATTTATAAATCTTGAGCTTCCGGATACACTGACAGGAACACCCTGGCCCGGAGTATTCTCAGGACAGGGAATTTTTAAAAGCGGTAACGAATACATCTTCAACCCAATTACAGGGAATACTACCATAACATATTCCTATCATAATGATTCTACAGGGTGCAATGTCAGTCTGAACAAATCTACCCAGGTCATAACATCAACAGCTACTTTCAACGGGCAGGATGCTGACAGAAAATATTGCTATACCGAAGCAGCAACAGATACCCTCACAGGCTATCCGGGGTATGGATTTCCGGGGTTTTTCTATGGAAAGGGAGTTCTCAATATTGCTCCAGATAAGGCTTTATTTAACCCGGTTACGGCCGGAAATGGTGATCATATTATTACCTATGAATTCCGGACTAAACCTGACAGCAATGAAGTTATAAGGATTACAAAAACTTTCACTGTTGATTCCATTGGGGCAATTGCATTTGATACTCCTAAAGATACCACTTACTTATGTCCTAACGGAAATGATGTAAAACTCTATGTTACTGATCCCGGTGGAAATGCGACCCGTACATTCAATGCTCCTGCCACCGGTTTTATTCCATCCAGTTCGTTTATCATTGTATCGCCATCTCAAATAGGCACAACAGCAAATTATTTACCTATTACTTATACTTATACTTCCAATTCAAGTCAATGTAATAAATCGGTGATGCATTACATTAAAGTGCATGAGCTGGATATGGTTGATTTCGAACTGAAAGACACTTTTATCAATCTTGAATTGCCTGACACCCTGATTGGAATACCTGCAGGTGGTCAATTCTCCGGCATAGGTATTCAGTCAAATGGTATTTTTAGTCCTGACCCTGGCACATATAGCATTGTTTATCAGTATTATAATGATTCAACCTTATGCAGAAACCAGAGCACACGATCTGCCAGGGTAATCACTTCTTCAGCCAGGTTCAACGGAAAAGACCCAGACCAGAAATATTGTTATTCGGAGTTTGCAATGGATACGATTTTCGGTTATCCGGGTTACGGTTTCCATGGAACATTCTATGGCCATGGAATAACAAATATTTCGCCCGATACTGCCATTTTCAATCCAGTGGTTGCCGGTAACGGGAATCATATTATCACTTATGAATTCCGCACAAAACCTCAAGGCAGGGAAATTATCCGGCTGACAAAAACCCTTACGGTTGATTCAATTGGCACCATAGCATTCGATGCTCCTGCAGATACTACTTACCTTTGCCCGAATGGAAATGATATAAAACTTTATGTAACTGATCCCGGAGGAAATGCAACCCGTTCATTCAATGCCCCGTCAACCGGTTTTGTTCCATCCAGTTCGTTTATCATTATTTCCCCATCGCAGATCGGGACTACCAGTAATTATATCCCTGTAACTTATACATATACTTCCAATTTAAGCCAGTGCAACCGTTCTGTTTTACATTATGTAAAGGTGCATCAGCTCGATCCGGTATCTTATGCACTGAAAGATACTTTTATCAACCTTGAATTGCCTGATACTTTGGTTGGATACCCGGCCGGAGGTACATTCAGTGGAATCGGGGTTCAATCAAATGGATTATTTAACCCCGACCCAGGAACCTACAATATTGTTTACCAATATTATAATGATTCAACATTTTGTTCCAACCAGGAAAGCCACACTACCAGGGTCATTAATTCTGCCGCCACCTTCAGTGGGCTGGATTCCGACCGGAAGTATTGTTATACAGAAGCAGCAACAGATACCCTGACCGGCAATCCAGGTTATGGATACCCGGGATTTTTCTATGGGCAAGGCATTACCAATCTTGCTCCCGATAAAGCTTTGTTTAATCCGGTTACAGCCGGAAACGGAGATCACATCATCACCTATGAGTTCCGCACAAAACCCGACAGTACTGAAATTATACGCATTACCCGGACATTTACTGTCGATTCTATTGGCAGAATTGCTTTTGATGCTCCGGCTGATACATCTTATTTTTGTCCAAACAGTAATGATGCTAAACTTTATGTGTCTGACCCGGGAGGTAATGCCACACGTACATTTAATGCCCCGTCAACCGGTTTTGTTCCGTCCAGTTCGTTTATCATTATTTCTCCATCGCAAATCGGGGCTACCAGTAATTATATCCCTGTGACCTATACTTATACTTCCAATTCAAGCCAGTGCAACAGATCTGTTGTACACTATGTAAAAGTACATCAGCTCAACCCGGTATCTTTTGCACTAAAAGATACTTTTATCAACCTTGAACTGCCCGATACTTTGGTTGGATACCCGGCCGGAGGTACATTCAGTGGCATCGGGGTACAATCGAATGGAATATTTAACCCCGACCCTGGGACATACAATATTGTTTACCAATATTATAACGATTCAACGCATTGTTCCAACCAGGAAAACCACACCACAAGGGTCATTAATTCTGCTGCCACCTTCAGTGGTCTGGATGCTGACCGGAAATATTGCTATAGCGTAGCAGCTACCGATACCCTGACCGGCAATCCGGGTTATGGATTTGCTGGATTTTTCTATGGAAAGGGAATTACCAATCTTGCTCCCGATAAGGCTTTGTTTAATCCGGTTACGGCCGGAAACGGTGATCACATTATTACATACGAATTTCGCACAAAACCCGACAATAGTGAAATTATACGCATAACCCGCACTTTTACTGTCGATTCCATTGGTGTCATTGCATTTGATGAAAATCTCCCTACTGATACCAGCTATTTCTGTCCGAATAAACCCCAGTTTAAAATAAGGGTAATACCCCCTTCAGGGTTATCCGGTACAAATTCATTCACTTTTTCCAATGCTAATGTATTCGAAACAGGCTCGGATTTTGTTTTATTCAATCCGGCAAGTGTAACAAATACAGCAGATTATATATATTTAAATTATACCTTTACGAGGCCAAGCGGCTGCACAGCTGTTAAAAATGCATATATCAAAGTGCATGACCGGGAGCAAGTTGATTTTGACCTGAAGGACCAGTATATTAATCTTGAAATTTCTGATACACTGAATGGTTCGCCCCAGGGAGGAACATTCTCAAGTAATAGCTCTACCGTCAGTATCAATGCCGTGACAGGAATATTCAACCTTCCGGCAGGCACATTCAGCATTTCTTATACATACACCAATGATTCAACAAAATGTACTTACTCGGTAACTAAAACCTCAACGGTAATTTCTTCAGGAGCAGGGTTTACTTCTGCCGGCGGTGATTTTATATACTGTTACCGTGAAGATTCGAGCCGTTTGATCGGCAACCCCGGAGAAGGATATCCCGGGTGGTTTGAAGGTCAAGGGATTGTAAATACAAATAACGATACGGCATTTTTCTTTCCTGCAATTGCCGGAAGTGGCTCTCATACAATTATGTACAAATTTTACACCCCCGATAGTGCCAAATTGATCAGAATTTCAAAAATATTCTATGTCGATTCACTTGGCGTTCTTTCGTTTAACAATTTCCCTTTAGATACAAATTATTATTGTAAAAGTGAACCACAATTCCAGATCAAAGGTAAGATAGAATATACCAATTTAGGGACAAGCTATATCACCGGGCCGGCAAATGGTTTTCTTGCCCTTTCAGGAGGAGCAGCTATGCTTACCCCTTCACAAATGGATACTTCATTCTATCATCCTGTTAAGTACAAGTTTACTTCTGAGTATGGTTGCAGTGATTCAATTACCAGAAGTATTTATATCTATCCTTTACCCCATGTAAATTTTCAACTCAGTAAAATATACAATGTTGCAGGAGCGAATGTTCAATTACAGGGTTCTCCTCCCGGAAATTTCCCATTTGCATATTTTCAGGGTAACAACAGCAATACATTTATTACGCAGGATGGTTTGTTTAAGCCTGGAATTGCAGGAGTTGGACCTTCTTTTAATATTACCTATACGTATACTGTTGATTCAAATAATTGCTCCAATTCTATTACAAAAACAACCAGCATCCAGCAGGCACAAGGTGAGTTAACCAGCTCAGTATTGATTTATTGTTACGAGAATTGGAACGATACCCTGAAATGGTCTGGCGATAATACTGCCTTAAATGCCACTGGCATATTTTCAGGTACCGGAATAACCAACCTGACAGGACAAAATAAGGCCCTTTTTAATCCGGTAAATGCTGGTAATGGCCCGCATGAAATCACTTTCAGTTATTATAAATATGCCGGAACAGACAGTGCTCTATTTCAAATCAAGAAAAACCTCAGGGTTGACTCATTGAGTACGGTTGTTTTTACAGGACTGAATAATGATTATTGCATTAATCAAAGCGATATTTATCTTCAGGTTCCATCAGGCAGTCCGAATTACTCTTACAAATTTACCAGTACAGGAGTTGGAGCAAGTATCTTTGATAATGGAGATGGTTCTGCTTTATTTCAGCCAAATGTTGCCGGTCTTGGGAATATCATCGTAACATTGACTTATACCAGTTTATTATCCAACTGTCAGAAATCGTACAGTGATACCACAAAAGTCAATAACCTTCCTGTTTTTGATTTCAGTATTAATAACGGATGTGTGGCCAATCCCATTCAGTTTACATTGCATCCTGTCACTTCGGCCGATTCATTGCAATCATTTCTCTGGAATTTTGGTGATGCAGGAAACCATACGTCTACCCTGCAAAATCCGACTTTTACCTATTCCAATGCCGATATCGGACAAAGAAATGCATCGTGCATGGTGACTACCATTGTTGGCTGCCAGCAAACCAAAAACAAAACCATTCAGATAGACTCACTGCCGAAAGTTGATTTTACCTGGAAAAATGAATGTTTTGGAAGTGGCCCTGTAATTTTTACCAACAATTCATCAGGTACACTAAACGGAGCTACTTATCTATGGCATTTTGACGACGGGACAACAGCATCGTTAAAAGACCCGCAACACACCTATAACCAACTGAACGATTACCAGGTAAAACTTATCGTTACAACAGCCAATCTATGTATCGACTCTCTTAGCCAAACCATTCATTTAAGGCCTGTAATCAGTTACGATCCTGAAACCGGTTATTTTGAAGATTTCAATAACGGACAGTCGGGTTGGTTTATCGATTTAAAAAACAGTCAGAATCCCAGCTGGGAATATGGCATTCCATCACAGGGAAATATCATTGTATCTGACAATCCGATATGGTGCACCAACCTGAACGGCAACTACAACTACAACGAGAAATCATGGGTTACAAGTCCTTGTTTTAATTTTGAAAATTCCATACGGCCCATGGTTACTTTCGATATGGCAAACCAGACCCAGGCCGGTTATGATGGTGCTATTCTGCAATATTCTTCCGATTTCGGCACTACCTGGTCCAACATTGGAACTGTGGGTGATGGGATTAACTGGTACAATCAGGATGAAATATTCTCCAACCCGGGCAATCAGCAGTTCAGCCGTATAGGATGGTCGCAGCGTTTGTTTAACTGGTCTGTTGCCAAACATCATCTCGATGCCGTGCGCGGGAAACCACTGGTACAACTACGCTTTGCATTCAGCTCTGATGCTGCCGGCAATTATGAAGGTTTTGCTTTCGACAATATCCATATCACCGAACGAAGCCGCAAAATCCTTTTCGAACATTTTACCAATAATGCTTCAGGTGCTGCTGCTACCTATAACCCCGTTTATAATACCCTTATCAATAAAAATTTATTCGACGCTATTGATATTCAATATCATACTAATTTTCCGGGAACCGATATCTTTAACCAGCAAAATCCAGTACCGGTTTCTGTCAGAAATATTTATTACGGAATAAATTCGGTTCCCATTACTGTTATGAACGGAAATACTAAATTCAACTATACTGGTAATGCTCCGGTCAACAATGATATTTTGCTTAATGCATTATCTGAGTCGTACTTTAAAGTAAATCTTGAACAACAATTACAAAGCAATGTTTTACAGCTTAATGCCCAGATAAAAGCATTAAAAAATATCCCTTATAATAACCTGGTACTGCATATGGTTGTAATTGAGCAGGAAATAACTGGCATTTCGGGTATTAACGGTGAAAACACATTTGAAAGTGTTTTAAAAGCCATGCTACCCGGGCCTGGAGGAACAAGAATTACAGGTACATGGAACGAAGGAGAAACAAAATCGTTTTCTGCATCATGGCCATTGGCAAATGTGTATAATACCGATAATCTGAATTATGTTGTGTTTGTCCAGAACGAAAACACCAAAGAAATTCTCCAGGTCGAAACAACCGATACTTCGTATGTTACTACAGCTGTTTACGACTTTTTCAGCAAAACCAATATGGATATGCTTGTATTCCCGAATCCTGCTCATCATGAAGTTTATGTAGTTTTTAACCACCAGACTTTACACGATGGAAAATTGTTCATTTTTAACCAGTCAGGAAAGCTGATTTCTGTTTCTGAAACCAATAAAGGAATGATGCAGCACGAAATCAATATTTCTGATTATGCTCCGGGGTTTTATTTTATCAGGTATATAGACAACAAAGGTATTAACCTTGTTAAAAAACTAATTGTAGAATAAAAAATAAATTATAAAATATTATAAAACATTGTATTATGAGTTTATCAGACAATTATCTATTCGGCACGAACAGTTTTGCCTGTAAACTTGTTGAACATAAAAGATTTATATGTTATTTAATACCCTGAATTATGTTTAATACAAAACGTGAAATACTTTTCACAATACTGACGGGTTTTTTTGTAACCAATGCCATAGTAGGCGAACTGATTGGCGGAAAACTCATTGAAATTGATGCTTTACGTATTGTTCTGATGGACTATGGGTTATTCAGGCTTTCTATATCTACGGGGGCGCTTCCGTTAAGTATTGGTATTATTCCCTGGCCAATTGTATTCCTGGCTACTGATATTATCAATGAATATTATGGAAAATCGGGTGTAAAAAGGCTTACTTTCATGACAGCTGGTCTCATCACTTATGTTTTTGTCATTCTTTTTATTGGCATGCACATTAAATCAACCTCATTCTCACCGGTTTCCGATGAAGATTTTAACAAAGTTTTTGGCCAGTCGATGTGGATTATTGTTGGAAGCTTGACGGCTTTTATGACCTCCCAGATTGTTGATATTGTTATTTTCTGGCTTATCCGCAAACATACCGGTTCAAAAATGATCTGGTTAAGGTCTACAGGCTCAACAGCAGTTTCTCAACTTATTGATTCATTCATCGTTACGGGTATCGCTTTTTATCTTACCGGCAAACTGACTTTTAACGAATATATTTCAACAGCTTTTACCGGTTACTCGGTTAAATTATTCATTGCCATATTAATAACACCTCTGATATACCTGGGTCACAATCTTATACACCGCTATCTGGGTGAGGAAGAAAGTGAAAAAATAATCGCCCAGACGGCTTCGGAAGTATTACATCTTAAAACCAACAGCAAAAATAATACTGATCATTAAATATTTAAATCGATAATATCGTAACAACAATAACAGGTACCAATATTGTCAGCACTGTACCGTGAAAAACTGAGACAATAGCATATTCTTTTCCGGAATAATGGGTTATAACCGGGAGTGTTGTATCCATTGAAGTTGCTCCTGCTGATGCTATTGCGGACAATTTACCAAAATACCTGACAAACAATGGAGTACAAATCAATGTGACAAGTTCACGTATTATATTTGAAATCAATGCAATGGCTCCCATCTCCTGCCCCCGGAGCTGGGCTATAAAAATGCTTGATAGACTGTAATATCCAAATCCCGAACCAATGGCAAGACTATCCCTGAGTTGAATATCTGATAACAACAGATTGATCAGGCTGACACCCACCCAGGTCCCTAATATCGTACCGGCTGGTAACAATATAAATCGAAGGTTTTGTCCATGCAGCATATTCCATGACCGCTGATCACCTCCTACCGAAACGCCAACCAGGAACATGAGTACATATAAAGCATAGACACTCAAATCGACCCCGGCCATTGATTCAGGCATTGAAAATGTTATTCCTGCAATGACGCCCGTAATGAAAAAGGATAATATGATTAAACTTCCCTTCACGTTTTCGGTTTTTTAGATTGAAACAAATATTTATATATCAATACCGAAAAAAAAATGCTGCCGGCAATCCCTCCCAGTGCTATTAATAAAGCCTTGTACCCGATAACATGCATGTTTTCAATAATTTCGGGTTTGCTTCCCACCGAAAGTCCTAATAAAAACAACAGCACGTAAATGGCATAGAGGATAAGCCGGTCGGTAATTTTTATTAAATTCTCCTGCTTCCTGAATATGAAACCTGCCGTGCAACCTGCGGCCATGATGAAAAGTACAATATACATAGCTGGTTTTAAGCTAATCCGTTCAAAATCTTTTCTTGGCTAAGAAAAGTGTTTTCAATCATTTATCAAAAGTTTTTCTTTTAGGATTTATATAAATTTAAAAAAAATACGAGGTGTTAATAAAAATATGAATGTGTATCTGTCTGTACATTGCTTATAATTCATGTCCGTCTTATTATTTTTTTTATCTGCCTTGACAGGTTTACTATGTATTTTACTTATATGGAGTCAAACCTTTCGGTATCATGGGATTTGATTATCACTTTTTTTTTTATTTTCAAAAAATAGTCGTAAATTTCATAAAAATCAATATTAATTAATCCTCAATGCCATGAAAAATAAAATGCTGGTTTTTATTGCAGGAGTGATAATGATTTTAATGTCAGTCAGGACATCCTTATCACAAAATGTTACCATCAGTGATATGGAAGGTTATACGGCGCAACCTTCAGCCATGCTCGATGTTAATTCACCCCTCAAAGGATTCCTTGTACCCCGTCTGGCCAAATCGCAAAGAGATATGATTCCCGACCCTGTGCAGGGACTGCTTGTTTTTAACCTCACCGATAATTGTTTTAGTTATTATACCGGAATTGAAAAGGGATGGGTAAACCTTACCATGACTGAGGTTAACGGAGGTGCAGTACCCTATAACCAATCCATTTTTTGTGTCCGGAATTCTCTTGGCGATACGGTTTTTGCAGTTTATCCCGAAGGTGTCAGAATTACCGTTGGCAATGGTATTGCCAAAGGATCGGGAAACAAGGGCGGTTTTGCTGTTGGCGGGTTTTCGGGCGGGAAAACCACCTATAATGAATTTCTGAAAGTTTTCCAGGATAGTGTGCGTATTTATGTCAATGAAAATGTAAAGGGTTCGGGCAATAAAGGTGGTTTTGCCGTAGGCGGGTTTTCGGGCGGAAAAGCCATCAATGAATTTATGCATATTACCCCGAAAAATTATTTTATTGGCCATGAAGCAGGCGTAAGCACTTTAACAGGCGAATATAATTCATTTATTGGCTATAAATCTGGAAGGTCAAATAACACGGGAAACAGGAATCTTTTCATGGGGTATTATGCTGGTTATTCAAATTTATCAGGCAACAACAATATTTTTATCGGCGATAGCACCGGCTATTCAAACAACAATGGGCGCGACAATGTCTGTATTGGCAACTTTGCAGGGCTAATGAACTACAATGGCGCAGAGAATATTTTTATGGGAGTATCGGCAGGCCGTTCAAATTATGGGGGTATATGCAATGTTTTTATCGGGAATGATGCCGGGTACAAGCATACATCCGGAAATTACAATACATTTATTGGCGCTGCTGCCGGATATGAATTAAATTCTTCTTATAACACATTTATGGGAACCAACTCAGCCCGATTTATTAATTCGGGCAGCAGTAATGTTTTTATAGGAGTGAATTCGGGTTACAGACTTGGTAAAGGTTCACAGAATACTTTCATTGGCAGCGACTGCGGCCGTGGTGGTGATGATGGATATGTTCCAAATCCTGCGGATCCTGAATCGGCATATGGCAACACTTTCCTGGGCTTTTATGCCGGTGGCAGCATTTATAATGGCGATTATAATCTGTTATTGGGTAACTATGCCGGACTAGCACTTAATTCGGGCAGCAGGAATGTTGCCCTGGGTTATTCAGCGGGTCAGAATATTTCATCAGGAACAAATAACGTTTTCATTGGCTACCAGGCAGGCAACGGTTTCAATACCGGTACCGGCAATATCTGCATTGGCTATCAGGCTGGCCTGAGCGGAGGTGGAAGCAACCAGCTCTATATCGACAATTCTAATAACCCCAACCCACTCATTTATGGCGATTTCAACTCCGACATACTGCGTTTCAACGGAAGTGTAGGCATAGGTAAAACACCCGGCACAGCCCTCGATGTAAACGGAACAGTTACTGCCACTGCTTTCTCGGGACCTCTTAGTGGAAATGTAACAGGGAATGTATCTGGAAATGTTACAGGGAATGTAACAGGAAACCTGACAGGAAATGTTAATAATGTTTCAATCGGAAGAATATTTATGACAAGTAGTGGTACAATAATTAGTACCAGAAATGGAAATGCTGTATTATCATGGAATGGAACAACTGATATTTCTATAACAAACACAAGTGGTGATTATATTGATTACTGGTGCATTTCTCAAAAAGGAGCATCGACAAATGGAAGTTCAGGCGCAATAAACAATCCAAATCCTACGACTACAACTATAATTACAGGTGTAAACACTAATGACTATGGCTTTGAAATTCATTTCGGCCAGGCCGACGGAGAGGATGGCTGGTGCTCCGTTTGGCTTCAATACGCTAATGGATACCTTGTTGGACATTATATCAAATATTAACTATTAATCAATTCTCATTAATATCATTATCCAATGAATAATAAAATTTTTCTTTTGAGTCTGATTTTTTCAGGTATCACATCATTCTATTCCGTTTTTGCACAGAACACGGTTATCACCGACGATGCCGGGTATACAGCCAACCCTTCGGCCATGCTCGATGTTAATTCTGCGAATAAAGGCTTCCTGGTGCCAAGGGTTACCACCTTGCAAATGAATGAGATAGTACCGGCGGCAAACGGCCTGTTGGTTTATAATACCAACTTAAATAGTTTTTGCTATCGTGCCGATGGGAAATGGATTGTACTGGCTTCGCAGCTTTTACCTCAGTCGGCAGGCATTACCGACGCACTGTTTCATGTTGTAAATGCAGCCGGCGATACGGTTTTTGCTGTTTATCCCGAAGGAGTTCGCATTAGTGTTGGCAATGGTTTGATCAAAGGCTCAGGCAACAAAGGTGGTTTTGCTGTGGGTGGGTTTTCAAGTGGAAAATCCTACCAGGAATTCATGCGGGTTACCAATGATAGTGTCAGAATATATATCAATGAAAACGCCAAAGGCTCGGGCAACAAAGGTGGTTTTGCCGTGGGTGGTTTTTCAGGTGGAAAAGGATTGAAAGATTACATGGTTATGACACCATCAAATTATTTCATTGGCCACCAGAGTGGAATGAATATAAAAACGGGGTTATATAACTCCTTCATGGGTTACCAGGCAGGAATGACCGATACCAGTGGAGGTTACAATACTTTTATTGGCTATCGCAGTGGTTACAGCAATGCCAGCGGCAGCTGGAATGCATTTATGGGTTTCGAAAGCGGGTTTTCAAACACCTCAGGAGATTGGAATTTATTTATGGGATACAAAAGTGGTTACAGCAATACCACCGGACAGCGAAATGTTTTTCTTGGAGATGAAAGTGGTTATTCAAACAAAACTGCAGTCAGTAATGTGTTTATAGGTTATGCAAGCGGATATACCAATTCAACAGGAGGTGGTAATGCATTCATGGGAGAACAGAGCGGGTTTAACAATAATGGTTCGTGGAATACATTTTTAGGAGCCTATGCCGGTTCAGGCAATAATTCAGGAGGATATAATGTATTCGTTGGGGGTGCAAGCGGGCAGTATAACGTTTCCGGGGCAAGCAATGCATTTGTAGGTAACAATTCAGGTATAAATTCCATTGGCAGCGAAAATGTTTACCTGGGTAGCGGTGCTGGTGCCGGCAACTATCCGCCCGAACTCAGCGAAAGAAATGTTTGTATTGGGTACAGGGCCGGAGCATATATTTCGGGCAACGATAATGTTTTTATTGGCTATAATGCAGGTTACAATACCACCGGGAGCCATAAGCTGATCATTCATAACGATGCATTCAGCCTACCCTTGATTTATGGTGAATTTAACAACCGCAAAATGGTATTTAATTCAAGAGTTACCATTGACAGGTTCCTTGCACTGAACGATACTGCTCAGGTACTTTCTGCCAATGGGACTATTCAACCCTATACTTCCTATATTAAAGTATCTTCTACATCTGATGTGATCTTGTCGGTTACTTCATCTATTGGTAATGGCAGTGTAATTGGTCAGGTTATAATGATTCAAAATTCTTCAACTTTCAATATCACTGTAAAGAACAGCGCTAATACAAAACTCGGTGGCAGCGCCGATAAAATATTGGGCGCAAATGATATGCTTATGCTGATCTGGGATGGTACCGACTGGATTCAATATTCCTATTCAGATAACTGATTGATATGTAACCATAAAAAAAAGGGGCAGCATCGTCGGATAACTGCCCCTTTTCTTATGGGTGTGCTACAAACTCCAATAGGTCATTTTCCTGATTTTATTTTTATAAATTCCTTTAATATCAACAAAAACAGCTTTTTCTGAAGCAAGGCTTAAAAAATATTGCTCATCAAAATTATAGTATTCCTTATGGTTTACGGCCACAATAATGGCATTGTAGTTCTTTTCAGGTTTTGATTGCAGGATATAACCGTATTCATGTTTAAATTCCTTTGGGTCGGCATGAGGGTCAACAATATGAACATCAACACCAAATGAAGTCAGTTCACTTACAATATCCACCACTTTTGAATTCCGTATATCGGTAACATTTTCTTTAAATGTAGCGCCAAGAATCAACACTTTGGCACCTTTCACGTTATGGCCATTGGCGATGATTTTTTTTACGGTTTGTTTGGCTACATAACCACCCATTGAATCGTTCACAAAACGGCCGGCATTGATTATCTGGGCATGATATTTATATTCTTTGGCTTTAAAAGCAAGGTAATACGGGTCAACCCCAATGCAGTGTCCTCCAACCAGACCAGGATAGAATTTCAGAAAATTCCATTTTGTTCCTGCAGCTTCAAGAACATCGTAAGTGTTGATACCCATACGGTTAAAAATAATTGACAGTTCATTCATCAATCCAATATTTACATCACGCTGCGTATTTTCGATAATTTTGGCTGCTTCGGCAACTTTAATAGTAGGTGCGCGATGAATACCGGCTTCAATTATGAGTTCATATGTTCGTGCTATGACATCGAGTGATTCTTCATCACAGCCCGATACAATTTTTATAATTTTAGTTAAGGTGTGTTCTTTATCCCCCGGGTTGATGCGCTCGGGTGAAAAACCTACTTTAAAATCCCTGATAAATTTCAACCCTGATAATTTTTCGAGAATGGGTACACAATCTTTTTCTGTACATTCAGGATAAACAGTTGATTCAAACACCACATAATCGCCTTTTTTAAGCACCTTGCCAACGGTTTCGCAGGCAGCAATCAATGGAGTCAGATCAGGCAGATTGAAACGGTCAATGGGTGTCGGGACTGCAACAATATGAAAACTGGCCTTCTGCAGATCTTCAAGATGGCTGGTAAATTCAATATCGGCTCCTTTAAATGCTGACATATCAATTTCATTGCTTGGGTCAATGCCGTTGCGCATCATTTCAACCCTTTCGGGCTTTATATCAAACCCGATAACCGATACTTTACGGGCAAATTCCATGGCAATGGGTAAACCCACATAACCTAAACCAATGACTGAAAGTTTAGCTTTTTTCTCTTTGAGTTTTTCGTACATCATATCATTAAAATTAAAAACTGTTATTCTGTTTATGTGAATAAATGCGTTCAATAATATCAACTACTTTTAAACCTTCCAGGGCATTGGTGGTGATTGAACTCTGGTGGTTTAGGGTTTCAACTACATTATCAATGATAAAAGAATGATTGGCCGCGGATCCTTTGTAAGCCCCGTAATCGTTTGGCGGGTTACAGGCGCTAAGTGCTGGCATGGTGTAATCTTTAATATTGCAGTAAACCACTTCATTCATATATTGTCCCGATATTTTAACCGTTCCTTTTTCACCAATAATAGTGATACTACTCTCAAGGTTTTCATTCCATACCGATGTGGAATAATTGAAACAACCCATTCCTCCGTTTACAAATTCAAATGTAACTAGTCCGGAATCCTCAAATTCGGTTAGTTCCCTGTGATTAAATGAATTGAAATGGGCTTTTATATTTTTAATATCTCCGAATATCCAGTACATAATATCAATAAAATGCGAAAACTGTGTAAACAAAGTACCACCGTCAAGATGAAGTGTTCCATGCCAGTTCCCTTTTTTATAATAACGTTCATCACGGTTCCAGTAACAATTTATCTGTACAAGAAATATTTGTCCGAGTAATTGCTCATCAATAATCTGTTTTAACCAGACCGATGGTGGCGAATATCGGTTCTGCATAACTACAAAAACGTGCTTCGAAACCTGTAACGACTTGAAAATAATTTTTTCCGAATCATTGCGGGTAAGCGCCATAGGTTTTTCAATCACAATATGTTTTTTTAAATCAAGCGCTTTTAAAGCATATTCGGCATGCAGGCCATTGGGTATGCAAATATTTACCACATCAATTTCAGGATGTTGGCTTAGCATTTCCATGGCATCATTATAAAAGGGAACATCGAATGATCCGAGTTGCAGCTCTTCACGGGGTTTTATGTCGCAAAGGGCAATCAGCTCAGCATTCGGATTATTTAGGATAATCTGGGCGTGTCGTTTCCCGATATGTCCTGTTCCGATAACAGCAAATCGTATCTTATTCATTAAATTCCAATTATCCTGCAAAACTAACAATTCCACCCGAAATCCGATATTTTTTTTTGCTCTCAGGACAAACAGCGTACCCCTGGTCGTCAAATTTCAGTTTATGCCCATATTCGCTCATCCATCCGGTTTGCCTTGCCGGATTTCCAACCACTAAGGCAAAAGGTTTTACATCTTTTGTAACAACAGCTCCGGCACCTATAAAACAATATTCACCAAGGGTAATTCCACACAAAATGGTTGCATTGGCTCCAATGGTGGCTCCTTTTTTAACCAGTGTTGCCTGATACTGGTCATGCCTTTTTACTGCACTTCTGGGATTAATAACATTGGTAAAAACCATTGAAGGTCCAAGAAATACATCATCCTCGCAAATCACACCGGTGTAAACCGATACATTATTCTGAACCTTAACATTATTTCCGAGAATAACACGGGGTGAAACAACAACATTCTGACCCAGGTTGCAGTTTTCTCCAATGATGGAGCCACTCATAATATGCGTAAAATGCCATACCCTGGTGCCTTTGCCAATCTGGCAACCATCGTCAATGATGGCTGTTGGGTGTGCAAAAAATTCTGTCATACGTTTATTGATTAATAAATGCCTCAATGGCACCAATCATGTATTTTAGCTGTGTAATATTAAGTTCGGTGTGCATGGGTAATGAAATTACATTTTTACATAAATTTTCGGTTACCGGAAAATCTTCATCCTTGTAATTGCCCCAGGTGAAAGCCTGTTGCCGGTGCAAAGGAACAGGGTAATATATCATGGTTGGAATTCCTTTTGAATGAAGATATTCCTGAAATTCTGTCCGGTTAATTTCTTGCAGCAGTAATGTATATTGGTGAAAAATATGGGTTGAATAACGCATTATTGCCGGCACCTGGAAGCAACCATGTCTTGCCAGGTAAGTCGAATAGTATTCGGCTGCTGCCTGTCGTGATCTGATGTACTCATCCAGGTATTTGATTTTTACATTCAGAATAGCTGCCTGTATGGAATCGAGCCTTGAATTGACACCAATTCTGTGGTGATAATACCTTTGCTCCATGCCATGGTTGGCAATCGATTCCATTTTTTTTGCCAGTTCATGATCATTGGTGCAGATAGCTCCGCCATCGCCGAAACATCCAAGATTTTTGGTCGGGAAAAACGATGTGCAGCCGATGTGCCCGATGGTCCCGGTTTTTTTTATTGTTCCGTCCCTGAAATAATATTCCGTACCCAAAGCCTGCGCATTGTCTTCAATAACATATAGTTGGTATTTATTGGCAATTTCCATAATTTTTTCCATCTCTGCTGCATGTCCGAATAAATGAACAGGTATGATGGCTTTGGTTTTTGAGGTAATTGATTTTTCAATCAGTTCAGAATTAATATTATATGTTAACGGATCCACATCAACAAGTACCGGGGTCAATCCCAGCAGGCTAATCACCTCTACAGTAGCAATAAAGGTAAAATCAGCCGTTATTACTTCATCGCCAGGTTTTAGTTCTAAAGCCATCAGGGCAATCTGAAGTGCATCGGTTCCATTGGCACAGGGAATAACATGATTGACATTTAAATAGGCAGCCAGGTTATCGGCAAATTTTTTTACCGGTGGCCCTTTTACAAATGCAGCCGATTCAATTACCTCAGATATTGCTACATCAATTTCGCCTTTAATCCGGAGGTACTGCCCCTTCAGATCGCACATATTAATCTGATCCATCACTTCGAAAAATATCGGATATACCAATCTATTGATTTATCAATGCCTTGTTGAATATTACAGGAAGGACTGTAACCAAGCAAACGTTTTGCTTTATCAACCGAAGCATAAGAATGTAATACATCACCTTTTCGGGGTGAGCCATACACAGGCATAATTTTTACAATTTCAGGATCATGCTTCACCAAAGCAGTTTTTAATATTTCGACCAATGCATTGAGCGTGGTTCTTCCTCCAAATGCGATATTATAAACGGTATTCAGCGCTTCTTTATTATCGGTTGTAACGGCTAAAATATTGGCATCAACAATATTGTCAATGTAGGTAAAATCGCGTGAATGGCTTCCATCGCCATTGATAACCGGCGATTCATGGCTAAGCATTGACTTTATAAATCTGGGAATTACCGCTGCATAAGGACCATCCGGATCCTGGTTAGGGCCAAAAACATTGAAATATCTTAGCCCAACAACTTCAAGACCATAAACACGGCTGTAGACCTGTGCATAAAGTTCATTCACATATTTCGTTACAGCATAAGGTGAAAGAGGGTTCCCGATATGTTCCTCCACTTTTGGCAGACCCGGATGATCGCCATAGGACGATGAACTGGCAGCATAAACAAACCGTTTAACACCCGAATCTCTCGCTGCAGTGATCATATTCAGAAATCCGGTAATATTAATCTCGTTGGTTACCAAAGGATTTTCAATTGATCTGGGGACTGAACCCAGGGCAGCCTGGTGAAGGACATAATCAACATTTTCTGTACAGCTGATACAAGTCTTAAAATCACGAATATCACCTTCAACAAAGGTAAAATGCGGGTGATTGATATACCCTGCAATATTTTCCCTTTTGCCCGTTATGAAATTATCAATGCAAATCACTTTTACATCCATTTCAAGCAATTTCGCCACCAGGTTGCTGCCAATAAAACCTGCGCCACCGGTAACAAGTATTTTTTTTCCAGCCAGTCCGGCTTTTGGTGCTTCGTTATTTTGCATAGCTTACTGCCCGTGTTTCTCTTATAACAGTAATTTTTACCTGTCCGGGGTAAGTCATTTCATCCTGAATTTTTTTTGCGATGTCAAGCGAAAGGGTTTCGACTTCTTTATCGCTGACTTTTTCGCTTCCAACAATCACCCTTAGCTCACGCCCGGCCTGAATGGCATAGGTTTTTAAAACCCCGGGATACTGAAGTGCAAGGCCTTCAAGATCTTTGAGCCGTTTGATATACGATTCAACAATTTCGCGTCTTGCTCCCGGCCTTGCTCCGCTGATAGCATCACAAACCTGTACAATGGGTGCAATCAGCGTTGTCATTTCTACTTCATCGTGGTGTGCTCCGATTGCATTGATAACCTCAGGTTTTTCCTTATATTTTTCGGCCAGTTTCATACCTAAAACGGCATGTGGAAGTTCCGGTTCATCATCAGGTACTTTCCCAATGTCGTGCAAAAGCCCTGCACGTCTGGCCAGTCGGGCATTTAACCCCAATTCCGATGCCATTATTGCGCATAAATTGGCCACTTCGCGGGAATGTTGCAGCAGATTCTGCCCATAGGACGAACGGTATTTCATTTTACCAACCAGACGGACCAATTCAGGATGTAAACCATGAACTCCCATATCAATAGCAGTACGTTTCCCGGTTTCAATAATCTCTTCTTCAACCTGAACTTTTACTTTTGCTACAATCTCTTCAATGCGGGCCGGGTGAATGCGCCCGTCGAGCACCAGTTGGTGAAGGGCAAGCCGTGCAATTTCACGTCTTACAGGGTCAAAAGCTGATAAAACAATGGCTTCAGGGGTATCATCCACAACAATTTCAACCCCGGTAGCTGCCTCAAGTGCCCGTATATTTCTTCCTTCCCTGCCAATGATTCTTCCTTTAATATCATCATTTTCAATATGGAATACTGTTACAGAATTTTCAACAGCATATTCCGAAGCAACACGTTGAATAGTCTGAACAACAATGCGTTTAGCTTCTTTACTCGATGTCATTTTAGCTTCTTCCATGATTTCGTTAATATACGACATGGCGCTGGTGCGTGCCTCAGCCTTCAGGGATTCAATAAGTTGCGATTTTGCTTCTTCTGCTGACATGGCTGAGATAGATTCGAGCCTTTCCATTTGCATCAGGCGCAATTTTTCAAGCTCTTCCGATTTTTTATCCACCAGCTCGATCTGGCTGGTCAGGTTATTTCGAAGCAAATCAAGTTCATTCTTTTTGCGTGAATACTCTTCAAATTTCTGGTTAAGAGACATTTCACGCTGCTTGATTTTATTTTCGGCAACAACAATTTTGCTGTTACGCTCATTGATCATTTTTTCATGCTCGGCTTTTAATTGCAAAAACTTTTCTTTTGCCTGCAGCATTTTGTCTTTTTTAATAACTTCTGATTCTGCTTCAGCTTCCCTGATAATTCTTGTGTACCTGGCTTTTAATATCATAAGCCAGATTAAATAACCAAGGCCGATTCCTGTCAGAAGTGCCGCAATGGCTGTAATTATAATTTCAATCATAATAATTAAGGTTTATATGTTGATAAAAAAAAACCCGCAAAGAAATCTTTAAATTTTGAAAAAAAACCCCTATTGCACATAGGTGGAGAGTCCATCTGGTATTTGTCGTCCACTGTTCCGCGGTGCGGAATTTCCGGCAAGCCGGAAATGAGGCCTGACATAAATCAGACGAGGCATTCTCCAATGGTTATTCTGTTGAGTTTTTCAAGCCATTAAAGATTCAATGCGGGCAATATTGTTATTTCAAAGAACGTTTTTTTAATTACTCTTTTGTAAAAATTCGGTCAGTTCGGCTTCTAAACCAATTAATTTTTCGGCAATGGGCTGAATTTCATTTCTGAATTCATTTTCAACTGCTTTTGTTGCCAGCTGAAGTGCTGCCATAGCCAGAAAATCCTGGCTGTCTTTATCGGTATAGATTTTTTGATATTGAATTACAGTATCATTAATCTTTTTTGCCGCTTTGCGAATTTTTTCTTCATCCTTCAGGTCAATTTTTAAAGGATATTGACGGTCAACCAACGTCACTTTTATTGTAAGCTTGTCTTCCATCATCCTTTCATTTTATCTGTTTAAAAGAGCAATACATTGATCTATTTCCCGCACAATACGGTTAATTTTAATTTTCGCTTCATGATTATTGACCGAGGAACCGGTAAAAGCTACTCCTAAAGTTAACCGCTCACATTTGTTTTGCAACTGATGAACCGCATTGTCTTTTTCTTCAAGCAATTTCTCCAGATGCATCACTCTTGCTGAAAGTTCATGGTTATTTCTTTTTTCATTCTCGAAATCTTTCATCAACTGCCTGATTTTTATTTCTAAACTATTGATGATAATTTCAATATTTTCCATTTTCAAAAACCATTTGCTTTCTTTTACAAATGTACAACTTCTTTATTATAATCCCAAATAAATAACAGGAAAAATCATGATTTGTTCTGCTGTTTCATATCATTTCAATCTTTATATTTACAGGCTGAAAAAATTACAAATATGTCCTGCCTTAATAAAGTTTTGTCGATTCTATGTTGTCTGACCTGTCATGTTTTATCTTCCTCTGCCCAAAACAACTTCCGCCCCCCATTGGACATTAAGGCCGAACTTAGCGGTACTTTTGGTGAATTAAGGCTTAATCATCTTCACAGCGGGATTGATTTCCGTACCGGTGGAATTTCGGGACTACCTGTTTATGCCATTGATGATGGGTACGTGTCGCGCATACAACTTAATCCTTATGGTTTTGGCAGGGTTGTTCATATTACCCATTTAAATGGGCTGGTAAGTGTTTATGCTCATTTACAGGAGTTTAATATCCAAATTGAGCAATTTTTCCGTGTTAACCAATATCTGAATAAAGCTACAGATCTGAATTTGCTTCCGGAAAAAGGGCAGATACCGGTAAAAAAAGGTGATATTATTGGATTATCAGGAAACAGCGGCAGTTCTGGAGGGCCACACCTGCATTTCGAAATCCGTGACCAGCAAACACAAAAACCTAAAAATCCGCTGGCTTATATTCATGTGCCTGATAAACAAAAACCGGAAATTCACCGGGTTTTGATTTACCCTGCCGACAGCATTTCAACCGTCGAAAACAGAAATACTGTTTTTGAAACCGATAGACTTAATCAAACCAAACCTATCATTTTTTCCGGAAAAGTTACATTGGGTGTCCAGGCTTCCGATTACCAGTTTCCGGGCGACATTGACAAAAAAGGGATCTATAAAATTAAAATTTTCACCGATTCAGTCCTTCTGTTTTCCCTGCGTTTCGATATCTTCTCTTTCGACGAAACCCGTTATGCAAACAGTGTTAATGATTATGGGCAAATGCTCAATCTGAAACGTAAAACGTATCGCTGTTACTGCAACCCAGGCAACCAGCTTTCATTGATGCAAAACAAAAAAAATGCCTATATTCATTTTAATGATTCAAATAAACACCGGATTAAAATTGAAGTTTATGATTATAATGGAAATAATACTTCTGCGTTTTTATGGGTAAAATCTGTTCCCGGAAGAAATATAACCGCAAACAAAGAGGCACGGGGCGTAAGGATTGATTATCAAAAGCAACAACAGATTGATAATGACAGTTTCAGGCTGACTATCCCTGCATTTGCCCTCGATGAAGATATATTTTTTAATTACAGCATTGAAAAACCCGCAGATAACTCATTTTCACCTGTATATATAATTGGAAATAAAAATATCCCTTTGTTTAAAAAATGTCAGCTTGCTATTAAACTGCCACCTGCAGATTCTTCCCTTATTCAAAAAATATTTATAGCCACTATTGATGAACAAAATAAAATTGCTGCAGTGGGAGGATTATTAAATGAAGGATGGATACAAGCTGGTATCTTTAATTTTGGCAGGTATTTTCTTTGCATCGACACGGTTAAACCTGTGATTGCTCCTAAAAACTTCACCAATGCTAAACTTTCTGATTCACAGAAAACAATCCAGCTGTCGGTAAGTGACGAACAATCTGGAATTAAGTCATATAATGGCTTTATTAATAACAAGTGGCTTCCGTTTGAATTCGATCCAAAAACTTCGACAGTATGTTATTTTATAGATGACAGCATTGGGAATGAGAAATTGCTGCCTTTAAAATTCATTGTTACTGATAAATGCGACAATATTCAAACCTATGAAATTCAAATCAGCCGCTAAGTCCAGGCCAATTGATGAAATCACAGCGCTGGGCCTCATGTCTGGCACTTCGCTCGACGGACTTGATATGGCATTATGTACTTTTTCATTTTCCGGACGAAAATGGAAATATAAAATTCTTGAGGCATCTACCCTGCCCTATCCGGAAAAATGGAAAAATGCCATTGAAAAAGCTCACTTACTAAATGCAGCTGATTTCCTGTTACTGCACCAACAATTTGGCGAATATATCGGAAATAAAGCCCGGATCTTTACAAATAAAAACAAAATCAAACCATTATTCATTGCTTCACACGGACATACCATTTTTCACCAGCCCGGTAAACACATGACTTTCCAAATGGGTAACGGAGCATCGGTAGCTGCAACATCGGGAATAACCACAATCTGCGATTTCCGCACTTTTGATGTTGCTTTAGGAGGACAGGGAGCTCCTCTTGTTCCCGTAGGTGATGAATTATTATTCGGTGATTTCGGAAGTTGTCTTAACCTTGGAGGATTCTCCAATATTTCATTGAAAATAAATGGTCAACGAAAAGCTTACGATATTTGCCCGGTAAATTTTGTTTTAAATAAGCTGGCAAATAAACAAGGAATGGAATACGATAAAAATGGCATGCTCGGAAGAAAAGGTAATATTGATTTCAGCCTTGTAAATCAATTAAACAATCTCGGCTTTTATCATACTTCAGGTCCAAAATCACTGGGCAGAGAATGGGTTGAATCAGTATTCATGCCGGTCATCGAAAATTCAGATCTTTCACTTGAAGATCAAATGCGTAGCGTATATGAACATATATGCTATCAGATTGTTAATCATATTAAAAATGACCGGGTATTGACAACAGGCGGAGGTAGTCATAATTCTTTCCTGATCGAACTGATTCAGAAACAATCGGGCAATAAACTATATATACCCGATAAACTGACGGTTGATTATAAAGAAGCTTTGGTTTTTGCTTTTCTTGGAGTATTACGTTATTTCGATCTGCCAAATTGCTGGTCGTCGGTTACCGGTTGCCTTTATGATCATGCTGGTGGTATAATCTATAAAATGAATGCCTGATGGAAAACTTTACACTTTTTAATCCTACTAAAGTCTTTTTTGGCCAAAATGTTGTTGATAAGCTTGCCGAACAGATCGTTAGCCTTGACAGAAATGTTTTGCTGGTTTATGGCAAAGGGTCGGTAAAAAAATATGGATATTACGACAAAGTTAAAAATCAGCTCACAAAAGCAGGTTGCACCATTCATGAATATAGTGGTATAAAACCCAACCCCGTGGTTGACGATGTTGAAAAAGCAGTTGCCATGGCCCGTGAAAAAAATGTCGGGTTAATTGTAGCACTGGGGGGAGGCAGCGTTATTGATTCGGCAAAAATCATGAGCCTTTGTATCCCCGCGAACCTGCCAGCATGGGATGTGATGACATGGAAAAAGAAACCCGTAAAGGCTGTTCCACTGATAACCATTTTGACATTGGCTGCAACCGGAACAGAAATGAATGACGCTGCAGTTTTACAGAATCATCATACCGGACAGAAAACAGGTTTCGTAAGCCCGTTGATGTATCCACTTCAATCGTATCTCGATCCGGCTTTTACAATTACTGTGCCGGCCAATTATACTGCCTATGGCATTGCCGACCTCATGGCTCATGCTTTGGAAGCATATTTTGGTGAAGGTGATTCAGCGCTGGCCGATGAATTTGTTTATGCCATTCTGCGCGATGCCATCAAAAACGGACCGGAGCTACTGAAAAACCTTGAAAGTTATGAACTCAGGGCAAAAATCATGCTTGATGCCATGGCTGCATTGAACGGGATTACAACATATGGTAAAAAGGTTGGCGACTGGGGAGTTCACGATATCGGACATTCGCTTTCTTTATTGTACGATCTGCCCCATGGAGCGACACTTTCTATCGCATATCCGGCATGGCTTAAACAAATGAGCAATTCAATCCCTGAAAAAATTATTCAACTTGGACATCATGTATTTGGCAGCAATTCAGTAACGGATACCATTGTCCGGCTTGAAAATTTTTTCAGGCTGATTCAATGTCCTGTAAGGCTTCAGGATATGGGGTTGCCGAAAGACAACAAGACAGAAATTGTATCCCTTATGATTAAAAATAATGTCACCGGTATTAAGTATAAACTTTTACCTGAACAATTGGAAAAAATTACCGGACTGATGTTCGATTGATTTTTAAAAAATAAAAAAAACCATTAGGTTTGCTACGCTTTTTAAAAATCAATAAAAATTAATTCTTTCATTCATTAAACGATAACTTAAAACCAAAAATAAGATCTATGAAAAAAAATCTCACTTTCATTCTTGCCAGCGCATTAATATTAAACGTAATAAACAGTTCGCTGGGCTGCACCAATTTTTTAATTACCAAAGGTGCATCAACCGATGGCTCAACCATGATAAGCTATTCGGCTGACTCACACACCTTATATGGAGAGCTTTATTTCCGTCCTGCTGCCGATTATCCTGTCGGAACATTACTTAAAATCTATGAATGGGATTCTGGTAAATTTTTAGGCGAAATACCCCAAATACTACATACTTATGCCGGTATTGGAAATATGAACGAACATCAGCTTTCGATTGGTGAGACCACTTATGGCGGCCGTGAGGAACTTTCCCGTCAGCCGGGAGCCATCATGGATTACGGAAGCCTTATATACATTGCTTTACAGCGGGCAAAAACAGCCCGTGAGGCCATCAAGGTGATTGCTGAACTTATGGACAAATTTGGCTATGCCAGTTCAGGAGAATCATTTTCCATTGCCGATAAAGACGAAGTCTGGATTATGGAAATTATTGGCAAAGGCGTTGAAATCAACATTTCACCTGCAGGATTGAAAAACCTGGCTACTGAAAAACTGCCTGCCGATATCATGAATGGTGTTAAAAAGCTTTCCGGAAAAATCTACTATTCCGACGGTACATTTTCTAAAGCACTGGAAGAAATAATTGGCAAAGAAAACACTGCAAAATACATCGACCAGATTACCAAATATTTCGAAAAAGGAGTAAAAGGTGCAGTCTGGGTAGCTTTGCAAATTCCCGATGGATATATATCGGGCCATGCCAACCAGGCACGTATTACCACTTTCGATTATCAGGCAACCAATAAATTCGACGATAAAAGTGTTACCTGTTTCAATGCGCCCGATGTAATTTCATTTGCAAAATCAAGAGGTTGGTTTAGTGGTGATGATAAAGATTTTAGTTTTTCTGATACCTATGCTCCGGTTGATTTTCACGGAGCCCGCTTTTGCGAAATAAGGGTATGGAGCATGTTTAAAGAAGTAAATAAAGATATGCAGCAATATCTCGATTATGCAAAAGGCCAGATCGTCAAAGGAGCAAATGGATATGCCACTAACCGTATGCCATTGTGGATCAAGCCTGACAGAAAAATATCGATTCAGGATATGATGAATTTTATGCGCGATCATCTTGATGGTACCGAACTGGATATGACCAAAGATATCGGAGCCGGTCCACATGCACTTCCATACCGATGGAGACCGCTCACATGGAAAGTTGATGGACATGAATACTGCAACGAACGTGCTACTGCTACTCAGCAAACCGGGTTTTCATTTGTGGCACAGGCCCGTAACTGGCTGGCCGACCCGATTGGTGGTATTTTCTGGTTCTCAGTTGATGATGCCGGCACATCGGTTTATTGTCCGATGTACTGCGGAATGACCTCTGTCCCTGAATCATATAAACAAGGAAATGGCGATTTGTTGACCTACTCTCCCACTTCAGCTTTCTGGGCTTTTACTTTTGTATCAAATTTTTCGTACCTGCGCTATGATTTAATGAGCCCTGAAGTTAAAAAGGTGCAGTCCGAACTTGAATCAAAATACATTGCTTTTACTCCTGCCATTGATAAGGCAGCCGTTGAACTGTATAAAACCAACCCGTCACTTGCCCTTGAGTTTATCACAGATTACTCGGTAAATACCGCCAATACACTGGTTGACCGTTGGCACAAACTGGGGCAATACCTGCTGGTTAAATACATGGATGGTAATGTTAAAAAAGAAGAAAACGGCAAGTTTAAATATAATCCTTACGGACTGCCTGTATTTCCCGATCAACCAGGATATCCCGAATGGTGGCTGCGAGAAATAATAAAACAAACCGGCGATAAACTTAAAGTTACGGAATAGATTTTTATCCGAAATTATTTTAAACTCAATGCTGGTTCCCCTTTTAACCAGCATTGGGTTTTCTCTTTAATAAGTATTTTAAAATTTTGATGAAATTATAAAATGCAAGGCAGGTTTAAAAAAGTAGTGATGGTTGGCTTAGGGTACATTGGGTTACCCACAGCCACTATGATTGCAAAAAGTGGAATTTATGTTCATGGCGTTGATGTTAATCCATACGTAGTTGAAACCATCAATAAAGGTAAAATCCATATTGTTGAACCAGACCTCGATGGGCTGTTAAAATCGGTTGTTGAAAAAGGACTTTTAACAGCTGGATTAAAACCCATTGAAGCTGATGTTTTCATTATTGCTGTTCCTACGCCTTTTAAAGAAAATTTCCAACCAGATGTTTCATATGTCGAATCTGCAACACAGCTTGTTATTCCATATCTGAAAAAAGGGGATTTATTTATCCTCGAATCAACAAGCCCAATCATGACTACAGAAAAAATAACCGATCTCATTTTTCAGCAAAGGCCAGAACTTAAAAACGAAATATTTATTGCTTATTGCCCCGAAAGGGTATTGCCCGGGAATATCATTCATGAACTGGAAAATAATGACAGGGTTATTGGTGGTATTGACGAAATATCATCACAGATGGCCTGCGAATTTTACTGTACCTTTGTAAAAGCCAACCTCCATAAAACCAATGCCCGAACTGCTGAAATGTGCAAACTTACCGAAAACTCATCACGCGATGTACAGATTGCTTTTGCAAACGAGCTTTCGATAATTTGCGATAAAGCAGGTATCAATGTCTGGGAATTAATCGAACTTGCCAATAAACATCCAAGGGTGAAAATTCTATGGCCCGGAACGGGTGTTGGCGGGCATTGCATTGCGGTTGACCCGTGGTTTATCGTGTCTGAATTCCCGGATGAATCAAAGATAATCAGAACAGCCAGAGAAATAAATAATTACAAGACCCAATGGGTGTTAGAAAAAATTAAAAACGCTATCCTGGAATTCACCCTTAAAAACAACCATAAACCAAAAGTCGCTTTGATGGGGCTTGCTTTTAAACCCGATATTGACGACCTACGCGAATCACCGGCATTGGAAGTCGTTCATTCACTTATCAATACCGATATTGCTAAATTCTACGTTAATGAACCAAATATAGAATCATTCGAAGGTGTTGTACTCTCTGAAACAGAAACCTGTTTGTCAAATGCTGATATCATTGTTTATCTTACAGCACATAAACAATATAAACCTATTAAGCCTCAAACCAATATCATTGAATTGGATTTTTGCGGAGTGAGAAAAAAATAAAAGAAAGTTAAATAATCCGATAATGAAAAGAATCCTTATGGTCATGGGTACACGCCCCGAAGCTATTAAAATGGCTCCTGTTGTAAAGGAATTTCAGAGATATCCGGATAATTTTCTTTTAAATGTTTGTATTACAGCACAGCACCGGGAAATGCTCGACCAGGTACTTTCTATTTTTGAAATAATTCCTGATTTTGATCTCAATATCATGAAACCCGGACAGGATTTATACGATGTTACCGCACGGGTTATGATCGGTATGCGTGATGTTCTCAACGATTTTAAACCCGACGTGGTGCTTGTTCATGGCGACACTACCACAAGCAGCATTACTGCGCTTGCTTCTTTTTACCAACAAATTCCAGTCGGCCATGTCGAAGCAGGGCTGAGAACATTTAATATTTACAGCCCTTTCCCTGAGGAAATTAACCGCCAGATAACCGGCCGGATTTCAACTTTTCATTTTGCCCCTACCCATCTTGCTCGTCAAAACCTTCTGAATGAAAATGTTAATCCTGATTCTATCATTGTAACCGGCAATACCGTAATTGATGCACTTTTTATTGCCTTATCCAAATTGGATCATGACAAGACTCTTCTTGATCAGGTAAGAAATAACATAATTTCAGTTGGTTATACAAACCTGGAGCAAATTGAAAAAGGGTTGAAAAAACTCATCCTGGTGACTGGCCACCGTCGTGAAAATTTTGGCGAAGGCTTTATTAATATCTGCAATGCATTAAAAACTATTGCTTTAAGCAACCCTGATTTTGATATTGTTTATCCGGTGCATCTAAACCCTAATGTTCAGCAACCTGTTTACCATCTCTTAAGTGAAGTAAGCAACATTTATCTTATTCCTCCCATAGAATACCTTCCGTTTATTTACCTGATGGAGTTGAGCTACCTTGTATTAACCGACAGCGGAGGAATTCAGGAAGAGGCACCGAGCCTCGGGAAACCGGTTCTGGTAATGCGAGAAACAACCGAACGTCCCGAAGCAGTTGAAGCAGGTACAGTTAAATTGGTTGGCACCAATTATAAGCTGATTGTAAACGAAACCCAACAGCTTATCAATAATCAGGAATCATACTTAAAAATGTCAAAAGCCCACAACCCTTATGGGGACGGAAATGCTGCAAAAAGGATTGTACAATTCTTACAACAATCATTATAATTGATGCTTAAATCTGAATATACTCCATCTGAAAAATTACTGTTTCAATTTTCATTAAACGGAAAACATTACCCCGACTCAGAATTAATCCGACAGATTTCAGATTGGGATGCTTTTACAAGGTACCTCTTAAAAAACGGAATAGCCCCATATTTTTACTCGTATATTACAACTAATAAATTGACTGAGATAATCCCTCCCGGGATACTTGTCAGGTTAAAATCTGAATATTTCCGGACTTATTTCGATAACGAGTCAAGATTGAATGCTTTATTTGAATTATTAACCTATCTTAAAAAACAAAAAATTGAATATATACTTTTAAAAGGGGCTGCACTTGCACTTGGATTTTATAAAGATATTGCGCTAAGGCCTATGTCAGATATCGACATTCTTTTCAAAAAGCAAGACTTACCAGAAATAGAAAAGTTTTTTTCCTTTTCGGGATATACATTATACAAAAATCCCGATTTACCTCTCAGGACAGAATACTCTGAAATCCCTGTTTTTTTTAAGAATGGTATAACCATTGATATTCATTTTGATCTGTTTAATACCCCTGAAAATTTTAAGCTGGATATGTACCTTATCTGGAATAGAAAATCCAGCATCAAATTTAATGAAGAAAAAGAAGTCTTTGTTTTAAGTAAAGAAGATCAACTGATTCATCTTTGTTACCATGCACACAAACACTCAAATTATAATGAATTCCGGTTTCAGCCTTTTGTTGAAATTGCCGAATACCTGAGATTTTATGATAATATTCTGGATTGGGATTATATTTTAAAAGAACCGGCTAAATGGCAGATGGATCAATTAATTTTAAAGCAATTAAATCTGATTTCCAGTTCTTTCTCAATTCCATTGCAAATTCCTTCCTGTGACTTTTCATACGAAGCTGATTTAATAAAATCCTGTGTTAAAAATGACCGGCATTTCATCCTTGACAATTATTATTCCAAATCATTATCACATTTCTTTTCAAATAGAAATACCTTGCAAATTTTGCATGAAGGATTGAAATATACGTTTCCATCAGTAAAATTTATGAAAACCCGTTATAAAATCAATAATTCCTTACTGGTTTTGTTTTTATATCCCTATCGGGTTCTGTTCTTCTTCTGGATTTTTATTACACGACTAATATTAAAAAAAACCGGATAATCATGGTTTAGTTTTTATAATACAAAATGTTGTTTTAGCTTTATTGCTGAAATAGTGATCTTGATATTATTTTTACATTTCTTTACATATCAGTATTTTAGTAATATAATTCAGTAGTTATGATCAACCTTGTATATGAACTGGGGTTATTTGGATGTATTTTTATCCTGGTGGGGTTCTTGCCTGTTTTCTTATTATTACTGAGTTTTCAAATAAGAACAAGAAATTTATTTATCATTTCATTCGCATTGTCTCCAGCCCTGGTTGCAGTTTTCAACACCATTAATGTTGTTTCAGGTATACAAAATACATGGTTGTCATATATTATCCCGGCCACTATCATTACAATTTTGATTTACCTACTGATAAGAAAGAAAAAGATAGCCATTATTCACCAGGGCATTTGCAAAATAAAATACAGGCTTTTTATTGGACTATTATTTGGAACCGCTTACTGGTTTCTGTTTTTTTACCCCTATTATAAAATCGGCCTGATCGATATTGATCTGGGATTTAATTTAAGCCTGATCAGCGAATTCAGAAATCACTTTCCACCAGTCGTTCCTTTTTGGGATACTGGTGGTATCATGAAATATCATTATCTCACAAATATGTATTTTGCAGGAATGATAAATTTTACCGGGTTAAACATTATTCAGGCTGTACTTAAAGTAGGATATTTATGGAATTGTATCATCATTTTTATTATATTGTCGCTAGTAGTCCGGAGCAGGGCTATAATCGCCTGCTTAATTGCATTTTGCTGCGTCCTTTTTCTTGGTGTTGCCGATTCCTGGCCGTTAATGAAATCATTTCATGCCCACATCACGGGCAGAACGGCAACTACTTTATTCTGGTCAATTCCTGCCCTGCTTGCTGCCGTGTATTTATGGAAACAATTCGATTTTAAAAGGAACCTGATTTCAAGAGGAATGGGTTCCGTTTCATGGGGGAATGTGCTGAAGGTGTTCTTAATCATTTTGTTAGCAATTTTCGTCCTGGGGTTTTCAAAATCAACATTTCTCTTTTTAATAATTTCACTTGAGTTTATTTCATTTATATTTTTTGCGTTTAAAAATAAACTGTATCTTATTGTCAACCTGTGGATAAAGAAAAAAGAATTGCTAAGTTTTACTTTTATTCCAATTGCCTGTTTTACCTTTACCCGGATATTATCTGATAAAAAATCATTGCTTATTCCCGGAATTGAAATGAAGGATTTTTATTTTTTTAATTCCTGGAATCCAATCTATCCTTTAATTGCATTTTATTCTATCATCCTAATCTATTATTTATTAGGCCATAATAAAAAATGCATTTATCCCTGGATTTTCATGCTTGCTGGGTTCCTGAATTTAGTGGCTTATTTTCTTTTTGTCCACTCAGGCGGTTCTGACTTTTATTTTGGGCATAATGCGGTATTTAGCCTGGGATTTATTGTTCTTTTTGACAAAAATGAAAATAAAATCTTTCGTTATATCATTGCTTATATAATTTTATGTTTTGTGGTAATTGCGGGCAATGAATCTGGATATATTAAGGGTTTTAATGCATTTAATATCAACCTTACAGATTATAATATAAAGCCAGATGATAACTTTCGCTCCGAAGAAGTCAATGAATATATAAGATTATCTGACTCTTTACCCATTAATGCACTTATTGCTGCCCCAAAGAATGATAACATCAGGACATTTTCCTATTCAGCCTTTTTTGCAAGAAGATTCTGGAATGAAAATTACATTTACATTACCAGTTGTATTAGTTTCAATACCATTCGTTTATATTTTTATAAAGAACAGAAATTTATCCCGGAATACTGCAAAAATTTTACAGTCAATCCTGATAATGAAGTTTTTATGAAAGAACTTATGCAATTTCATAATAATTTTAAACCCGAAAAATATCCTGAACTTGTTAATCCTAATGAACGTTTCAAATTATATAACGATGTGGTCTTTAACAATTTGGATTCATGTCAGATTGAAGGAATTATTCGCAACAACCATTGGACGCATATCCTGGTATTAAATAAGGACATAAATAAAATTAATACCTGGTTATTATCCAGAAAAAAAACCACCGGACAATACGTTACCCTGTTTTCATGTTATTAATCCTAAAAAATAGTTAATTTTCAAATCTTGATCATTTTTTAGAATTATATTTGAAACTTTTTACGGATAAAACCGATCTGGTAAATATGAAAACCTTTATTATTGCAGAAATAGCACAAGCCCACGACGGAAGTTTAGGTATGCTGCATTCTTATATTGATGCTGTATCGCAAACCGGAGTAAACGCTATAAAATTCCAGACCCATATTGCCGAAGCGGAAAGCAGCCTTTTTGAACCTTTCCGGGTTAAGTTTTCTTATGTCGATAATACACGTTATGACTATTGGAAAAGGATGGAATTTACATACGAACAATGGATCGGAATAAAAAATCATTGTGATAAAGCGGGCCTTGAATTTTTAAGTTCTCCATTTTCATGTGCTGCCGTTGATTTACTTGAAAAGGTTGGTTTGATGAGATATAAAATTGGCTCAGGGGAAGTCAGCAATTTTTTAATGCTTCAAAAAATAGCACAGACCGGAAAAGAAATTTTATTATCAACAGGAATGAGCAATTATGCTGAATTGGATAGTACCATTGATTTTTTAAAGCCCTTTGGCAATAAATTGTCAATTCTGCAGTGTACAACAAAATATCCGGTAAAAGCAGAAGAAATTGGTTTAAATGTAATCACTGAAATAAAAAAAAGATATGGTTTGCCGGTTGGGCTTTCAGACCATTCGGGATGCATATACCCATCCATTGCAGCAGTGACCCTGGGTGCCGAAATTATTGAAGTCCATACGGTTTTCGATAAAAGACAGTTTGGCCCTGACAGCTCATCATCATTGACTATTAATGAATTGACAGACCTTGTCAATGGTATTCGTTATATCGAAAAGGCAATTGAATCGCAAGTGAATAAAGACAACAACAGCGAATATGAACCTGTAAAGCAGATTTTCGGGAAAGCATTGGCAGTTAACCAAAAAATGGCAAAAGGTTCGGTCATACAATTCGAAAATCTTGAATCAAAGAAACCAGCATCAAAAGGAATACCTGCCAGTAAATATAAAGAAGTTATTGGACGAAAATTGAAGCATAATCTTGAAAAATGGGATTTTTTAACAGAAAATGATTTAGAATGAAAAGAAAAATTTGTGTAGTTATTACAGCCAGGCCAAGCTATAGTCGGGTAAAAACAGCATTGAAAGCGATCAATGATCATCCGGATCTGGAATTGCAGTTGGTGGTGGCGGGTTCGGCATTGCTTGACAGGTACGGCACCTCAGTAAAATATATTGAAAAAGATGGATTTTCAATCAGTGAAAAGGTATTTGATGTAATTGAAGGAGATAGCCCTGCCTCAATGGCAAAAACAACAGGCATTGCTGTAATGGAGCTGGCTACAACCTTTAATAATCTGAAACCGGATATTGTTGTAACAATTGCCGACCGGTTTGAAACACTGGCCACTTCAATAGCGGCATCGTACCAGAATATCCCGCTGGCTCATATTCAAGGGGGTGAAGTAACCGGAAATATTGATGAAAAAGTTCGTCATGCAAATACTAAACTGGCTGATATTCACCTGGTATCTTCTGAGAATGCAAAATCAAGGTTGATTAAGATGGGCGAAGATCCGGAATACATTTTTGTAACAGGTTGTCCTTCCATTGACCTGGCAAAGGAAGTTCTGGAAAATCCGGCCATTGATTTTGATGTATTTGAAAAATATGGTGGTGTAGGCAGTCGCATACCGCTTGATAATGAATATATTGTTGTCATGCAGCATCCTGTAACCACCGAATATGAAGCTGCCAAAAAGCAAATCAATGAAACTTTAATGGCTATTGAAGAACTGAAAATGCCAACCTGTTGGTTCTGGCCCAATGTTGATGCTGGTTCCGACGGAACATCATCAGGGATAAGAAGTTACAGAGAAAAATTCAATCCACAACACGTACACTTCTTTAAAAATATGGAGCCTAATGACTTTTTAAGGCTCATTTATAATTCCAGATGTTTAATAGGAAATTCAAGTGTAGGCATACGGGAATCGTCATTTCTAGGTATTCCGGTCGTTAACATTGGAACAAGACAAAATAAAAGAGACAGGGGAAGAAATGTGGTTGATGTTGATTATCAAAAAGATGCTATTAAATCAGCCATCATCCATTTAATTGGAAAGAAAGAAAGAACAAGGGATTTGATTTATGGAGACGGAAAAGCAGGAGAAAAAATTGCAGATGTTTTATCAACTGTAAAGTTAAGGTTCCACAAGACAATAACTTATTAAATATAATAAATGCTTGGTATTTACGGAATATTTTCAACCTCTGTAAACACGGAAATTATTTCATTTTCTGGATTGGGAATCCATGGAAGCGAAGAATTCCACAATAAGTGTTTTTATGGTAATGGATATTGGTTAGGATTGGTATACCCAAAATTCAATAAAGAAAGAGCCTATAGTATTCATGGAGATGATTGGATCCTGATTGACGGTTACATTTTTAATACCAAAGGAAATCCTTATAAAGCCAGCGAGGTATTGGATTTGTTAATTCAAAGAAAAGCTGAGGCGCTCTTTTCTGCCAATGGTGAATTTTTTCTGGCTGCTTATGTATCAGGACAATTGATCCTTGTAAATGATTTCATGGGTCAGCGGCAGCATTGTTTGGCAACAGGAAATAATTCTTATGGACTGGCTCCTTCTCCTGGCAAGGCTTTAAACTTGATCGGGCTTGAACGGAAAATCAATAGGCAGGCTTTGTTTTTATTTATAAATACGAGAAAATTCAGACTAAATAAAGATACAATTTGGGAAAATTGCAAAATTATCCCACCTGCTATGAAACTAAGCTATGAAGAAGGTAAACTTATTTATAGTTCATATTATACTTTTTCTCATAAACCTACCTTAAATCATGCTTCAATTGAAGAATTGATAGATATATACAGAAAAGCTGTTAATTCAAGGATATTCGAAGATAATTTGGGTCTGACTCTAACCGGCGGGCTTGACAGCAGGACCATGGTTGGAGCAATTGATAATTCTAAATTATCTAATATTAAGGCAATCACAATGGGGCAGGAAGCATGTGAGGAAGTTCTTATTGCCGGCGAAGTTGCTGGGAAATTAAATATTAGTCATATACCATATATTATCAGACCTGAGGAAGTATTTGAAGATTTTCCAATGAGTTATTTCGAAGATGAGGATATTGATCTGATCATTCAGGGTCTTTGGAATCCATTTGCTAAAGCAAATTCAGGTTTTAATTATATTCTTCATGGATTGGATTTAGATGTTACTCTTGGTGGAATCTACCTTACTGATGAACTTGTAAAAATCAATAATAATGAAGATTTTTTCAACTATGTTGTAAAAGATAATTTAAGGATTGCTCCGGATAAAATCACTAATTTGTTTAAGAAGGAGAAAATCAAGGAAATTGACTTCAATTTCAATTCCTATTTTGAAACTTTAATAGATGACTGTAAGGGGAATAATTATTTGGAAACTTATGATAAAATTATTATGCTCCATAGCATGGGGCGAGTTATTTTGCAACGTTACAGAGGAATAAGAAAAAATGTGGAAACCATCTCTCCGATGTACGACAGGGATTTGATCAATTATATTTTATCCATCAATATAGAGCAAAGGTCTAATTATAAAACGTTTTTCCCCTTTATAAATACTTTGTGTCCTGAATTATGTAAAATAACTTATCAGCGTACCAATTTGCCTGCAAATGTGCCTGTTGAATTTTGGAAAAGGTCACAAGTTATTGAAAGTTCAAAGGAAGAATTGTATAGGACAATTGCCCACGATACCGGACTTTGTGTTAATTATAAAAGGTATTATACCAATATGGATGAATGGATGCGATTTAATGCAAGATGGAAAAATGTAATTTTTGATTTGCTAATGTCTGAAAGATCTATTATTAAAAATGAATGGATTAATTATGAATATCTTCATCAAATAATATCTGAACATTTTGACCATAAAAAGGCACATTACGGAATCATTCAGACTTTAATGAGCGCTGAGATTTTTCTGAGGATAGAAAGAGGTGTGCCAATAAAAATTTAGTTGAATTTTAATAGAATAAAATGGAGTACAGTATTTTAACGATTATACCAGCTCGGGGTGGTTCTAAAGGTATAAAAGATAAAAATATAGTTGATATCTGCGGAAAACCTTTGATAGAGTACACGATAAATCCAGCCCTGGAATTAAAAAAACAAGGACGGGTTGATGAAGTTATCGTTTCAACAGATTCAGAAAAAATAGCGTCAATCAGCAGGCAACTTGGGGCTGCAGTGCCATTTCTACGACCAGCAGAAATTTCGGACGACAAAGCCAAATCAATTGATTTTGTTTTACATGCGCTTGATTTTTTTAAAAACCAGGAAAAATTCTTTGATGCGGTTTTACTGCTTCAACCAACTTCACCACTTAGGACGACTCATCAAATTGACACTGCCATTAAATTATTTGTAGAAAATAATGCCGACTCTCTTATCAGTTGTTACAAAGAAGAATATATTAACGACCTGGTCATGTATAAAAAGGAAAAAACAGGGTTTCTTAAGCCTCTTAATCCTTTGCACAATAAAGGAGTACGGAGACAGGAACATGGAGAGGTATTTGTTCGATCCGGATCAATATATATAACAAAGGTCGGTTATTTATATTCAACTCATCAAATTATTTCTGACAACCCCCTTTTATTCGAAGTAACTAAAAGTGAATCCATTAATCTGGATACCCTAGAAGATTTAAAAATACTCAGGACTTTATTATGCAGATAGGAATTGTTGAATGTAACCAGTTTTCGGCAACTGCCATCAAAAAGTTGAATGAAATCGGAGAAGTCAGCTTATTTAAAGGTGGCGACCTGAAGAATTTTGTCGAAGATAAAGAGATATTATTTATCCGGCTGAAGTATAAAATAGATGAATCTCTTCTTCGGGGTTCAGATAAAATTAAAATTATTTGTACTCCGACAACCGGTTTAAATCATATTGATACAGATTATACATCTCTTAAGCAAATAGAAATAATTTCACTGAAAGGAGAAACAGATTTTTTAAGCAATATAAGGGCAACTCCTGAACACACTTTAGGATTGATTTTTGCACTTCTTCGAAATTATAACAAAGGTTTTATCACAAAAAAGACAGATTTTAACCGAGATCTATTTAAAGGTCATGAAATCTATCAGAATAAATTTGGAATCATAGGATTTGGCAGAATAGGTAAATTACTGTCAAGGTATTTGCACTCGTTAGGTGGTGAAGTGTTTTATTATGATATTGATCCACAAATATCCCCGGTATATAATGAAACAAGAACCTTAAGCCTGGAAGATTTAATCAACTTAGCAAATGTTGTTATCCTAAGTGCTTCATTTTCCGAAAATAACAGAGGTTTTATTAATAAACACTATATTGATTTATTGCAGGATAAATTCTTTATTAATACTGCACGGGGAGAATTGATTGATGAAAACTATTTATTGAAAAAAATTGAAGAAAATCACTTTAAAGGCGTTGCTATTGATGTTATTGCAAATGAAACAGACAATAAGAATATTGATAAAATGCTTCAATTATGCCATTCGCATCATTTTATTGTAACCCCTCATATAGGGGGAGCTACCTATGAATCAATGGAAAGAACTGAAATTTTTATTGTTGATAAGTTAATTTCTCATTTAAACCGGAAAAAATGAAGATCAGACTGACGCAAAATTTCAAAGATTCATTCCTTTATTCAACCGGCAACTATTTTTTTCAGGTATCATCTTTAATTACAAATGTTCTGGTTAACAGGATACTTGGCCCTTCAATGGCGGGGGTCATAACGTTTGTAACATCCATTGACCAAAATGTTGATATGCTGTACAGGCCTTTGCGTTCTTCTCTTGAAAGAGAACTACCAAAACTTAGGCAAGAAAATCTGAATGAAGCAAAAGAATTCGAACAAAGTGTCTTTTTTTATAATTACATGTTCATACTTGTCGGATCGCTTGTTTTTACTATATTTCTTATTATCAGTTCGAACTATTACATCCGTATTGCCTGTTCCTTTTTTATTATTATCAATGTACTTAAGGCATTATCTTTTTTATACAGAGTTTACCTGAAGTCTTTATCCCAGTTTTATTACATTGCAATTGCCCTTACAGTCATTTCAATCATTCAGCCGTTTTCAACCTATTACCTGGCAAAATATTTTCAACTTTCAGGATTTTATATCTCGAGAATATTTCTGTTCGCCCTTACTTGTTTTATCATGTTTCTTTTTATAAAAGACTATCCAAAATATGTCAGCAATTTTAACATAAAAATCTTTGGAAAAATCTTCATGATTGGTTTCCCGCTGGTCGCATATTCGATCATTACTACCTTACTGACAACCATAGATAGTTTCTTCATAAAACAATATTTAACACTACAGGAATTGGGATATTACGGAATTGGTATTATGATTGTTCATGCCTTTTTATTATTCCCCGACTCTATTTACGGTTCTTATTTTCCAAAATTTATTGTTAAGGAAGGTTATCAGCATCATAATGTGATGTTGCTGACTCATATTGTCCGTATCCTGGTTATTTTTCTGATCGCCGTTTGTTTTTTTCTAATCCCTGTGTTTATTAAACTGGTACTTCCCGATTTTGAGCCATCCATTTTTGTTTGTAAAATTCTTCTTTTTGCATTTTATTTTGCAAGTATTCATCAGATGTTCTATTATAATCTGGTCAGGTTGAAAAAAGTCAGGTATGTAAATTTCTTTACTGTTATTCTTCTTGTAATATTATTACCGGTATATTATATTATTATTGATTTGTTTAAAAGCATCGAAGCCGTTGCATTTGTCACGGTCATCAGCTTCTTTATCCGAACCAGTATTAATATTATTATCTGCATGAGTATTCAAAAAGAAAAATTGAGTACCCAAATTTCAACCATAACCGGGAATCTGATTTATCTTATACCGATCCTTTGGCTATTGGTTTATGATATGATTTACCATGATTATAATATTTTTAATGAATTAATTAAGGCTGGTGGATTTATTATTTTATTTTTGCCGTTTGCGGTTAAAACTTTAAAAAATAAAGAAATCAAAGCCGTTGTATTAAAAAAACAATGAAATGCGAACCTTAATCATCCTCTTTAAGCTTTTCGTCGAATACTATAAAATGCGTATAAAATACCGGAAAATAAGTTCCTCTGCATTGTATGAAGGGAAAACCATAGTTTTTAATACAGCCCGAACCATTCCACTTGTTTTTGCAACAGAAGTCTTTATAGCAGGAATTATGGCAAAACATGGTGCAAAAGTTTATTGCCTTGTCGATAATGGCATTTTGCCACATATAGACACAAAACAATTTTCTAAAAAAGGGCTGCAACAAGGCACAAGAAATAAAAAGGCTTCACAGATAAATCAAAAAAGTCTGAGTCAGAGAATTCAAACATCGGCGTTATTGTTTTTCTCACGGTTGGCTTATTGCGGTAATGTAAATTTTATTAAATATTCTGCTATCCTTGATATTAAAGAAATTAATAGTTTTAATATCGACCAACAGACAAAAATTCAAAATATCAATTTCAGAGATATTATAGAAAGCTCCGTCAGAAGGTATTTCCAGACAGACCAGGTTGATCTTGGAAACCCCGACCAGTTAGCGTATTTCAATTTTTCGAAATTTAATGCCATTAGTTCATTTCTGGTAGGACAATATATTCTTAAAAACTTAAATCCGGATGTTTTCATTACCTCTCACGGCATCTATTCAGTTTGGGGACCTTGTTTCGAAACTGTAAGAAAACACGCAAAAATAAAAAGTTATGTGTACGGAGCTAATGCATATATGCGTGGCACCATTGGATTTTATAAAGAAAAACATCAGATTTTAGGTAGAACAAAAGAAGTAAAAGATTATGTAAAACTTGATCTTCCCAATGACAAAAGAAAACTAGTGGTGGATTATTTTGATCGGCGTTTTTCAAAAAAGACCAGTGATACAAGCACTTACTATTCAAATCTTGTCGAATACACCGCTTTAAATAATATAAAAAAGCCCGTTTTTATCGCTTTCCCTAACCTGATATGGGATGGTGATATTGAAGAAAGAAATCACATTTTCAAAGGAATCACACAATGGCTGGTTGAAACCATTGAATTCTTTAAAAATAATCCTGATAAAATTTTGGTTGTAAAATTTCATCCTGCCGAAGCAACACTCCATAAGCATACTGCCAGCCTTGAGAAAATTATCAGGGAAAAAGTTCCTGATATTGACCAGATTTCAAATATAAAAATTATCCCTGCGGGTTTAATTGTTGATACTTATAAAATTATTAATGAAAATATGACCATTGGACTTGTTTATGACGGAATTGCTGCACTTGAAATTGGCTATATCGGAAAACCTATTATATTATGTGGAAAAGGAAGGTTTTCTGATAACGGTTTGGGTTACGAACCAACAAATAAAGAAGAATATTTTTCAATGCTTTCTGACGTCAACCAGCTTTTAGAAAAATGGAATTCAGATCATTGCCGCGAAATAGCTACAAAATTCTGCAGCTATTATTATTTCGAGACAAATACAAAATTTCCGCCTTATAATAATCCCAAAGCTCATTTAGGAGCAAATCTGAACTGCGTAACCATTGAGATGATGGACCTGAATAAAAACCAACAGCTTAAAAGTTTATTCGATAGAATAATCTTAAATTAATAGCGAAAAATGATGTAGCATATATTTTATAATCAATATAAAATGATAATATACAAACTATTAATTTTTGAAAAGAAGTTATAAACTTTAAAAATCATATTATAAAATCAATTTTAAAATCCAATGAGTACTTATGAAAGATATAATGTTAACAGGGTGGAGATGTTTCTTCTTCCGTTTTTAATGATATATGTCTTTCTTGGTGATTTTTTCAGTGCTTTCGGATTAATTTACCTGAAATATTTTGCTGCCTTTGTAAGCTTGTTCTTCGGCTCTTTTGTTTTTATTGAATCCATTCAAAATGAGATAAAAACCATAAAATCAATATGTATTGGTTTCATTGCCCTGAGTTTTTTTTATTTTTTTTATTGGAGCGCTTATAATGAGATTAACCTGTTCCTGTCTGTTTATTTTGGTTATCTGTTTTATTTATACAAAAGCAATTTTATAAAAATCGTTTATGTTTTGCTTATCATACAGGCTATACTTATCTTGTATGAAGTTATATTCAATACTTTTCTTTACACAGAAACAACGTTAGGCCTTTTTCAGCACACCAGTTTTGATTATGCAAAAAATATTGCTTTGCTTAAAAAAACAGGGTTCAGGGCCAAAGGGTTATTCTCCGGAGTGCTGGTAGGTGCTTCATTTTTAATTTATTCTGCTATAATTTTCCGGCATAATCTCAAAATTTTATTTTTGCTGTTAGTGCTTTCATTTTTAGTTAATGGAAGATTAAGTATTTTGATTACCTCTATTATTTTTTTCTTAAATATTAGAAAAACAAATATTAAAATAGGTAAACGGGAAATTTCTAATAGGCTTAAAGCAATCATATTTTTCATTTTTACCATAATTGTAATCATCACAATTCTTATTAATATAGATACTAAGGCAAAAAAGAATATTTTAAAAAGTTTTGATTTTAAATCTGAAGCCAATAGCGGAAGAATTGACCGTGCTACTGGTGGTATAAAATATTATTATAAAGAATATAATTTTGTGGAAAAATTATTAGGAAACGACAAATTTGTATTAAAGGATCAATGGAATAGAGATGTGAGTGCTGAGTCAGAATGGGTTAATCTTTTATTAAATACTGGTTTATTAGGAGTGGTTGTTTATTTGGTGATTTTTTCCAAGTTATTAAAACGATCTCGTTTTTATGATTATCATAATAAGCAAATTGTGAAGATGTATACAGTTTTCTTATTAATGTTTACTTGTATGATAGTTTACCGTCATATTGCCGGTTTTATGAGAGGAGGGCTTTTTTGGTTTGTAATATTTAATTTTTTAGCTGAATATCAAAAGATTGTTGATGAGAACTCAAAAGAAAATAAAAATATTCTTATCGCTTAATTTTTTTTAGGATATTGATCTACAACCACGAAAGTATTATCTGTTTTAAATATTACTTCAATTTTATAATTTTTTTAAAGCTTGGTTATAATAATTGAATAGTAATTATAATTTTGTTTTGATGAGATATATCATTTATTCGTATTTAGAGAATTTTGAATTTCCTTTGCGAGAGGCTAATAGAAAACAAATATGGTGGACGGCTCTTGATAGGAAGGAAAAGGGATATAACGTTGAAATAGTATTATTTACTTCTATAGACAAAATTGAATATATTGAAGGAATAAAAATAGAACAGAGGAAAAGTTTAATTTGCAGGATTAATAGAAAAGAAGAAATCATCCACTGGATTGTTGGTTCTGTTACTTTTCATTTACTATATCCCTTTTTTATTAATAAAAAGGCAATTCTTACTTTAACTGACGGTGATATGTTTGGTTATAATAAGAAGCTTTTAAGAAGATTTATTACCAAATTACTTCCGATTTTTTATGATGAAATCAATGTTTTTACCAAATTTCAAAAGAAAAGACTGAGATTAAATAAAGTAAATATTGTTTATCCTACAATACGGGAAATTAAAAAGCCGGAAGGCGTTTTAAGGACAAAATCTCCATCTTTACTTTATATGGGACATTTGAGCCGTTTCAAAGGATTTGAATATATGATTGTTCTCTTTAAAGCTTTAGTCGAAAAACATAATGATCTTATATGGATAATTGCTAATAATTCTATTAGAGGAGAATTGGACATTCAAAATGAAATATTACTTTTAAAAGAACAATATCCAAACAATATTATTTTGAAAGGAATAGTAGATCCACTTGTTGAGATGTCTCAGGCATGGGTTTATCTTTATTTATTTAAAGAACCCATTGGAACTATGGCTTTTGCACTTTCACTTTATGAAGCTGAAGTATGCGAAACTCCTTATGTTGCTTTTGATATTGGTGGAAATAATGAATTTTTTAAAAGGGAATTCTTAATAAAACCTTATTCAGTTGAAGATTTAATTAATAAAGTTTCAAAAATAATAAATGAAAGAAAAAATACAGGAGATATATAGGGAGAAAAGTACATATTATCTTGAATTATTAGATGAAATGGAAAAATTAGAATCTTTAAGATATCTAATTATAAATTTCTTAATACCTGATGATAACCCTGGTGATATGGATATTATTATAGGGAAGAAGGATCATGTTAAAATTGAAAAAGTCCTGATTAAAAATGGCTTTAAATTTTATTATAATTATAATACAAACCAGTATTTATGGAATAAATACGTTCCAAATATTGGGTATATTCAATTTCATATTTATGTTGATTTTTGTTTTTATGGGAAAAGAATTCTGAAATTTGAAGATATTTATACTGGTGATAAAATTCCAGATTATAAGATGGAATATTTATTATTTTTACTTGAATCATTTTTTAAAAATGAATTTAAAGTCAACAAATTCAGGGCTTTTGATAAAATAAATTTTGAGAAAAATAATAACCATAGATTTCATCAAATAACCATTTTTATTGAAAAATCCTATAGAAATAGCACCAAATCCGTTGTGTCAGGATTCGATTTTTTTAAAACAAATCATATTTTTTATTTTAACTATTTAGGTATTCTTTTATTGAAAAAACTTAAAAGACTAATTTCTTTAAATAGAAATACTTGTTTTGTTGTTTTAGCAGGTGTTGATGGTTCTGGTAAATCTACTATAATTCAAAGTTTAATTTCAGTATCAAATAAAGGGGGTGTTTTTTCCCGTGAATATTATTTTGGACTTAAAAATAGCTTTATTAATAAAATGTTAAAGCGATTGAAAAAAAATAATTCTGAAATCAAAATTAATGATGATGATCCTTCAAAAGAAACAAATGGTGGGAATAAAACTAAAGGATTATTATATGGTAGTTTTACAACCATAATTGCACTATTGTATTGGATTGAATATAATGTTAAATGGATAGTATTAAGAAATAATCTAATAATTCCCAGAAATTATCTTTTTATTGACAGAACTTATCTGGATTTGATTTATTATCATAATTCAAGAATGATAAGAGATTTATTCTTAAAATATTCATTTAAACCTGATTATTTTGTGTTATTAGTTGGAAATCCTCATGAATTAGCTAAAAGGAAAAGTGAATACAATGTAACAGAATTAGATAAACAACAAGAATTCTATTGGGAGTTATTCTCTAGTAGTAGTTTAAAGCAAAAAATATCAATTGATACGACCACAACAGATATTAATGATGTGGTTTTTAGTATTTTAAACAGATTGAATTTTAATGGTTCTTTGTAATTCAGGTTGTATTTATCTTAATTTTTATTTTTCCTGGTTTAGTATATCGGGAAAAAATAAGTGCAATGCGATATTAAATTATATTTATTTCGTATTAATTTTATTTGATTACTAATATGTTGCATCACTTTAATGAGGTATCTCTTATAGATCTGTGATTTATATTTATAAAAACAAATATGATAAAAAGGAAGAAAATCATTTCAATTATAGATTATGCCGGCGCAAAAGCCGGAATGGATTATTACAGCATGTCGTTGGCAAAGGCAATTGCTGAAAATGATCTTGTTGTAAATATTTATTCCAATTTTGTTGATGCCACGAATCAGGGTGTAGTTACTAAGGCTGTTTTTAATATTAATGTTTCCAAAACTATACCCAAAATAATGGATGCATTATGGGGGACCTTTAAGGCTTCAGTTGGTTCCCGAAAAAACAACGCTGATTTTGTTATTATGCATTTGTTTTCGGCGTCATTAATCAGTTTTGTGCAGTTTTTTATTTTATGGATTTTTGGAAACCGTTTGGTAACAATTATTCATGATGTTGAAGGATTTAAAGTGGAGAACCTTTGGTATAGAAAAGTTATTATTCAGTTTTTTTCCTGGAGGCTTGTTGTTCATAATGAATTTTCAAGAACCCAAACAATGAAATCCGGATTTGTTAAAAATGAAAATAAACTCTTTGTGATTAAGCATGGCGGATTTATTGAAAAACTTGATATTCAAAAAAAAGTGGATTCATCAGCCGCCTTAAAGCATTTTGAACTTGATGAAAATACTAAATATGTTTTGTTTTTTGGTCAAATAAGCGAAGCAAAAGGTTTACATGTACTATTAAATGCGATACCTCACCTGGAAAAGGAATTGAAAATTATTGTTGCCGGGAGGGTAATCAGGGGCTATTCGTTTGATAATTACCAGAAAATTATTGATGAGTTGAACATTCAGGATAGGGTAATCAAGATCCTTCGTTTTATAACTGATGAAGAAATGCATTTTTTATTCTCCTTTGCTAAGATTCTTGTCGTACCTTATGTCAGGTCTTATCAGAGTGGTGTGTTACTTATGGCTATGAGTAACGGAATGCCGGTTTTGGCTTCAGACATACCTCCTATGAAGGAAATAATCAAGACAGGCGAAAATGGAATACTTTTTAAAAGTGAGGATCCCCAGGACCTGGCAATTCAATTGAATTCTTACTTCACTAATGTACATGAGAATTATTTGAAATACAGGGAGAATGCTTTAAATACTGTAACCCGGGATTATTCATGGGAAGTTATTGGTAAACAATATGTTGATCTCTTTTTAAAATAAGTTAAATTTTTTTGCCTGATTTGTGAATTTATTGCCTGGTATTTATGTTTTAAATACAACTAAAGATGAAAAGACTTGTTGAGATACTCATTGCAAAACTGAAGAGGCAACCTGGATACAGGATACAGGGTGATTATTCTTTATTTCAATTATTCATGGTGTTTTATTATCGCTTCTGGCAGGCTGTGAGAGGAATACGGATTAAAATAATAGCCGGGAAAACAAAAGGGATTGTTTTTGCAGGCAAACGGGTCAGAATTGAACATCCTTATTTATTTAAGGCTGAAAACAATTTGATTATTGAAGATAATGCCTTTATAAATACATTGTCAAAAAAAGGTTTACAGGTCGGACGTAATGTAAACATTGGAAAAAATGCCATTATCATCTGTAGTGGGGTGTTGGCGAACAAAGGAACAGGTATTGTTGTTGGCAATAATACCGCTATAGGAGCGCAGTGTTTTTTAGGAGGGCAGGGTGGAATAGAAATTGGTGATGATGTAATTTTTGGACCGGGAGTGCGTGTGTTTTCTGAAAATCATAATTTTTCAGATCCTGAAATTCCTATCAGGTTGCAGGGAGAGAACAGGCATGGCGTGAAGATTGGCAGTAACTGCTGGATTGGGTCCGGAGCTACTATTCTTGATGGAGTCAGCATTGGGAGTGGATGCGTAATTGCAGCCAACTCACTGGTTCTGAAAGACATCCCTGATAATTCGGTGTACTACAATAAGATTAGTCCGGTTATTAAAAATAGATTGGAATGAAAATTGCGATTCTGGGAACACGTGGAATACCAAATAATTATGGAGGTTATGAGCAACTGGCCGAATATTTATCGGTAGGTTTGGTAGAAAAAGGGCATGAAGTTACCGTTTATAATAACCATCTTCATCCATTTAAAGAAAAGACATACAAAGGCGTCCATGTGAGGAGAATTTTTAGTCCCGAAAAAATTATCGGTAGTTCCGCCAATATCATTTATGATTATTTATCACTGGTTGATGCTGTTTCAAAGCGCCATGATGTAATTCTTGAATGCGGCTACCAGAGTTCCTCACTGGGTTTATATTTATACCCTCTGCGAAAAGCCAGAATAGTTACCAACATGGACGGGCTCGACTGGATGAGATCGAAATGGAGTCCATGGGTGCAAAAACTTACAAAATGGTTCGAAAAATTAGGTGCAAAAAAATCCCATGTTTTAATTGCCGACAATCTCGGGATGAAGGAATATTTATGGAATGAATACAAGGTGGATTCTGTTTTTATTCCTTATGGAGCTACTATACCAGATACTTATTCTGTCGACTTCCTGAATGGTTATAACCTGTCACCAGATGATTATTATATCCTTGTAGCCCGGCTGGAACCAGAGAACAATATTGAAATGATTCTTGACGGTTTTGTATCTGCAAAATCAGAAAGGAAATTTATTGTGGTTGGGAATTATAAAACAAGGTACGGCGACTTTTTGAAAAATAAATATTCTGGCTATCCTCAGATTCAATTTATTGGTGGAGTTTATGAACTTGAAAAACTTAACGCTTTACGACATTTTGCCAAAATTTACTTTCATGGACATTCCGTTGGAGGCACCAATCCTTCCTTACTGGATGCCATGGCTTGTGGCTGTTATATTATTGCTCATGACAACCCTTTTAACAGAAACGTACTTCAGACAGACGGAAATTATTTCAAAAGTACCGGTGATGTTTCTGAACTGTTGAGTCATGATGTTGGAGCTGATGAGAAAGAAAAATTTATATTAAATAATCTGCATAAAATATCAACGGTTTATACCTGGCAAAATATTGTGGATGAGTATGAAGCTGCATTTTTTAAGGCCTTTTCTGAAAAATAACATGATAGAATAAAATTGAAAATGAAAAAACTTAAAATTGTTGTTTTAACCCAGGAGGATTCATTTTTTATTCCGTTGAATATTAAAAAGCTTTCGGAAATTGCTTGCATTAAAGAAATCGTTGTATTAGACACCAAAGGATCATTGGCTAACAAAACCGGTAATTTCTTTTTATGGTTCGGATTGCTTCAGTTTATTAAAATGGGAATCATGGTGGCTTATAGATATTTTCTTGACATCATGGACAGATTGTTTTTTTATAAAGTTTTGCATGGAGAAGGCAGCATTAAAACCATGGCCAGAAAGGAAGGGATTCCGTATTCAGTACTGAAAAATGTTAACAGCCCTGAATTTCTCGAACATATCAAACAGTTAGAAATCGATCTGATAGTTTCTTATTCATGCCCGGTGGTTATTAAGCCGCCATTGTTATCTTACCCTGAATATGGAATAATCAATGTACATGGAAGCTATTTACCTGAATTCCAGGGATTGTTACCCAGTTTCTGGCATTTATACCACCAATCTGAATTTGGCGGAGCAACGGTGCATTATATGAGCGAAAAAATTGATGACGGCGATATCATTGTCCAGGAACGTATTGATTTAAAAAATTGTAAAACCATGTTCCGATTGATGCAATTAACCAAAAAACTGGGAGGTGATCTTGTCGTAAAAGCTGTTTTGCTTCTTACAGAAGGAAAAGCTATAGCTGTTAAAAATGAGACGTCAAAAGGAAACTACTATTCATGGCCAACAAAAGAACAAGCAAGAGAATTCAGAAATAAAGGATTTAAATTATGTTGAAAAAGAAACAAATTTACCTGGTATTTTTAATAGCTGTATTTTATATTAGCTGCAATAAATCTGAAAATGATGCAATAAATATTGAAATATCAAAATGGCCGGATGATGCACAATCGGCTATCTCATTTCCATTTGACGATAACTGCCCCGAACATTTTTTACTGATCGCCCCGGAACTTGAAAAATATGGTTGGAGGGGTTCATTTGCTGTTAATGCCAGTTTTTACAAAGATAATGAAGCATGGCGTTCAACTGCACAAAGAGGACATGAGATTGTTAATCATACTTTTTCTCATAAACGTTTGACTAACATGTCAAACGATGAAATTTACAACGAGATATATGTAAATTATAATTTGATTGAAACCAGGCTTGGAGTCAAACCAATCATAGGTGCTTATCCCTTTGGTCAGGGGAATGAAAATATAGAAAAGATATTCAAAATCAAACACTTATGTACCAGAAATAAATTTGTAAAAAAGTTTACCGAAATACTCCTGACGTCAAAAGATACCATAAGAATAAATAAAATCACAAACAAAATATTAAAAAGCATTGAAAAAGAAAGTTATTGCTCTATTGTGGGTCATGGCATTGGTACTGACGAACAATGTTCGATGGGTTATTCACCTGTAAGCATGAAATACTGGCTTCAGATTTTTGATTATATTAAAGATTATAACGATAAAAACGACAGAAAAATATGGGTTGCCCCTATTGGAGAAATAGTAAAATACAGGCTTTTATATGAAAACACTACAATTATTTATGATTCTGTAAATAACCATGAAACCTGGTTTGAAGCTGTCTTTAATTCTCCAACCAACCTGATATCAGAAGCAAAATCAATTTTAACCATACAAATTACATCGTGTAAAACAATAAAATCAGTTGAATACCTGCCAGATAAAAATCACATCAATTTTATTAAAAAAGATACTTACTATCTGGCTAATATTAAACCAAATGTAAAAATCAAAATAACAATATGAATTTCTTTTTAACCCTCGATCTGGAAGAATGGTACCATCTGGATTATTTTAAAAATAAAAAAATTGCCAGAAAGGCCGAATTCATCCATCATTTGACCCCATTTTTTGACTTGTTAGATATATATTCTATTAAAATCACGGTTTTTGTTTTGGCAGAGTTGGCTGTTGAATACCCTGAACTGATTAAAATGATAGCTTCAAAGGGCCATGAAATTGCCTGCCATGGTTTTGACCATGAATTACTTTACAATAAAACCAATGAACAATTCAGGCAACAGGTAATAAAAGCCAAACAAGTCTTATCCGACATTTCAGGGCAGGAAATTAATGGTTACCGCGCTTCATGTTTCAGTATGGATCGCGAAAAACTTGATATTCTAAAAGAAATTGGCTTTAAGTTCGATTCAAGCTATATCACATTTTCACAACATAGTCTTTACAGGCAGTTTAACTTAGATGGCTATTCCAAAATTGATGATCTGATTTACATGAACGACAATTTCTTTGAATTTGAAATACCAACACTCAAAGTTGCCAAATTTTGCTTACCGATTTCCGGAGGCGGATATTTCAGACTTATACCCCAGCCTGTTTTCAGATATTTGTTCAATCGTTTTGCAAGGCATCATAAAAATTTCACTTTTTATATCCATCCATTTGAGCTGTATTACAAAAATATTGATTTAATTGATGTTGATTTTAAAACAAAACTCAGGTTTAATATTGGCAGAAAAAATCTGCTTCGTAAACTTGAAAAATTCATTATAGAGATTCAAAAAAAAGGATATCAATTTATAACCATGGATCAATTTATTGCCAATTATCATGGATAGCGTTTTAATAACAGGAGTCAATGGCTTTGTAGGTCGTAATTTATATAATGCCCTTAAAGATTATTATTCGGTCACAGGTTTGGATGTGAACAAAAATGATTCAATAGACCAAATGCTGATTTGCGATATTACAAAAGCAGAAGATCTTAAAATATGCCTGCAGCATTCTGACTTTGATTATGTGATACATTGTGCTGCACTGGCTCACAATGACAAAGGATTATATAAACCGGAAGATTTCTACAGAATCAACACCCAGGGTACGATTAACCTGTTGAATTGTTTCAAAAATACCCCCATTAAAAAATTCATTTTCCTGAGCAGTGTTTCTGTGTATGGTGAACATAATTATGACATTGCTATCGACGAGTCATGGCCGGCAAATCCGATTTCGGAATATGCAGACAGTAAACTTAAAGCTGAAAAATTTATTGTAAATCAAAAGGAAATCAGCTGGATAATATTGCGAATGCCTGTTATTTATGCAGAAAACTTTATGAAAGATATTAATAAAAGAACCCCGTTTAAAAATTTTTCAGGATTAACCATCATCTTTAAACCGGGGAATGGTATGCAGAAATTTTCATTTTGTAATATCGCTAATCTGTCAGAAGCAATTTGTAATTTAATTATAAATCAATATGTTAAAAACGAAATTATTCATATAGCCGATGCAATATCTTACAATACAAACGATTTAATTTTGCGCCTGAAAAATAAATGTAAAAAGCCGGTAATTATCAGAATACCTGAATCTGTTGTGTTTATAGCTACTTATACACTTGGGATATTGCTAAATAAAAGGAAACTTCAGTTTTCAAATTACTGGAAACTATGCAGAAATAATCAATATTCTGTGGATAAAGCATTATTTTTGGGTTTAAAATTGAATGAAACAATGTTAAAATAACACCTATCGCTACAATGAACAGGTATTTGAAATATACGGCAGATTTGTACTTGGGCATCATTTTATCCATTGTTTTTTTTTCGTTGGTTCATATCATTAAATATCCTCTTTATCTGATTTTTCCGTTTTATTTAGCCTTATATTTTTACAGCACTATCAAAAACTTCCAGTCCTGGTTACACTTCATCAGATATATCTGGTTACCTGTTTTAATACTTATTATTTTTGGGTTAAATATTATTACCGATTTTACAAATACATACGTTATAAAGGAATTCATTTATGGCGCCAGCGTGTTGTTATTTTTTCCTTTTTATCATATCTCAGACCAGCATAAGTATTCAAATTTCCTGAACCGGTTTCTGGAATATTATTATAAAATAATTGTAATAATTGGTTTTCTGGCATTTATCAATTTAATATTTAACTATTTTGAAATTCATTTTGCTTTTCTCTTTCCCGATACACTCAATAACCGGTTTAATATTGCATTGATTGGTGATAAAAATATTTATTCGTTTTACTTTTTATGTGGTTTATTAATCTACTTCACTCATCCTCAAAAGGAAAGACCACTTCAGTATGTTGAATTATTTATGATCATTACCAACATACTACTAAGCTTTTCAAGAAGAGGTTATGCATTGTTTTCATTAGTTTTTATGCTATGTCTTATTTATATCTTCTTGTTTAAAGCCAATAATGCTGTCATAAGGAAAGCAAAATATTTTTTTCGTATTTGCTTTCTGTTCATCCTGATTTGTCTCGGGCTATTTTTTTTCAGAGAAAAATTAGTACATGATAATTATCTTCAGGAAAAAATCACCAAAAACATCTTTGACTTTACCAATATTTTAAATATCAACACGTCCAATGCAGCAATTCATAAGTTTCTTTGGCAAACCGAATTGAAAAATGACCGGATTAACCTGATAGGCAATGGTGATTTTAGTGAAGGTAAAAAACATTGGACAATGGTTGAAGCAGATGAGACAAACTGGGAATTAATAAGTACTAAATTCGGAAGATCACTGAAAATAACCAGGATCAAAGGGAACGGAGGATTTTCATTGTCGTATGCAGGAAATGTAAGAATATTAAAAAATTCGACGTACGAATTCCAATTCAATTTTAAACTATTAAAGGGCAGTACTGATGATTTTAAAATAGGTTTCTGGGTGAAAGAATGGAATTATTACCGCAATGCCCTGGATAAAACATTAACAGATCTTGGTGACGGATGGTATTTATGTACCTGCAAATATACCTTTAAGGAAGACCATCCCGAATTTGTCAATATGTTTTTAAATTCATTAAATGAAGGGACAATTATTCTAATTTCAAATGTGAAGCTTTATTGCTATGATTGCCCGGATGAAAATCTGGTGACTGAGAATGTGGTAGGCGACAAGGTTTCAATGGAAAAAAATATTTCGTACCGTGCCCGATTAATCAGAATGAAATATGCCTTTGAAATCTGGCATGAAAAATATAATCCGAGACAGAAAATGATTGGTAATGGATTCAACTATATGAAATGGTATGGTGAAAAATTCTGGCAGGACAAAAGTATTGATTACCCTCATAATGTAATCATTTCTTCTATTTTATATTCCGGAATGCTTGGTGGGATTATCTATATCGGATTTCTCATAATGGCTTTTATATATTTTTTCAGATATTTTTCAATGCACCATAGTTTTCTTTTCATGTTTCTTGCCTGGTTCATTTTCTTAATGTTCAGCGGTAATAGTCATTTTAGTGTCCCAATATTCACTTTTTTATCGTTAGTGCCTTTTTTATCTCACTATCAGAATCATACAACAACGGATATAAATGCATAATATGATTTTTTATATATATTTAATTTTTTGTCTGGCCCTCTCCTGCTCCATTACACGGATAACCAGGAAAATAGCCCTGAAAAAAAATATGGTGGATATACCTAATGAGCGAAGCTCACACCAGGCAGTAACTCCCAGGGGCGGTGGAATTGCCATTGTAATTACCTGGTTTGCAGGAATAGGATATTTATTTTTGACAAAACAAATAGATTCTTCATTATTCTATGCTTTTCTTTCAGGATTAATGTTGGCTGTTGTAAGTTTTCTGGATGATATTTTTGACCTGAAACCTTATATCAGGCTCATTGCACAGGCATCATCAGCAAGCCTTGCATTGTTTTTCTTAGGTGGTTTAAATTTTTTTGGTATTTCCGACCACGGAATACTCTTCTGGATTATAAATGCTGGTGCTTTCATTGGAATAATCTGGTTCATAAATTTATACAACTTTTTAGATGGAATAGATGCCTATGCCTCTCTGGAAGCTCTGGCTGTTGGAGCAGGTTTGCTGATTTGCGTAAATCAGCCTTTTTTATTGCTTCTCTTTGTTGCTGTTGCTGGATTTCTCATCTGGAACTGGCCTACAGCTAAAATTTTTATGGGAGATATTGGGAGCACACAATTGGGTTTTATACTGGTTGTATCGGGTATTTATTACAATAATGATCTGAATTTCTCATTACTTAATTGGTTAATACTGACTTCCGTTTTCTGGGTTGATGCAACATTAACGTTATTCAGGCGTTGGATGAATCGTGAGAAATTAAGCCAGGCACATAAAAAACACGCGTACCAACGTTTGGTGCAGGGAGGTTTTTCTCACCTTAAAGTTAATTTATTTGTATCCATCATAAACATTATACTGATCTTTTCGGTGTATTTCACGTTTAAAAGCTCAATCGCAATAAACTTGATTTTGTTGTGTTTAACTATTGTCACATTACTAATGATGATCAGAATAGTAGATTCAATATCACCATTTCAAAAACATTGATAATTTAAAGTAATTCATTAAAACAATTTCCACCTTATAAAATGCTGAATCATAAGCAAATATTTTTCAAAAACATATTCGACAGGATATTAGCGGCACTTTTAATAATCATCCTGTTACCAATATTTATAATTATTTTTCTGTTGCTGATTTTAAATTTTCAAAATCCGGTTTTCTGTCAAACCAGGATCGGACAATCTGGCGTACCATTTAGTTTATTTAAGTTCAGAACTATGCGTGGGATATCACCTAAAAGTCCAATAGCAGCATTAGATTCAGAGAGAATTACCTGGATAGGTAAAATACTTCGGAAATCAAAACTGGATGAACTTCCTGAATTATGGAATATATTCATTGGCAATATGAGCTTTGTTGGTCCAAGACCAGATGTCCCGGGATATGCAGATAAACTCAGTGAAGAAGATGCCGGAATTTTATCAGTAAAACCAGGATTAACGGGGGTTGCTTCGTTAAAATACCTTGACGAAGAAGTTATTTTATCAGGTAAGCCCGACCCAAAAAAATTCAACGATGAAGTAATATTTCCCGATAAAATCAAGTTAAATAAAAACTATATTAAATACTGGTCTTTTTGGCTTGATATAAAAATAATTATATTTACCATCCTACGGAAAAAGTTAAAAGAAGAATATTTTCAATAATATGAATACCAGAATATACTTATCACCGCCTCACATGAGCGGAAGTGAACAGAAGTACATTAACCAGGCTTTCGAAGAAAACTGGATTTCTCCTGTCGGAGCTAATGTTGATGGTTTTGAAAAAGAATTAGGCACCTATTTTGACCAGAATCATGTAGTTTCCCTTTCATCAGGGACTGCTGCCCTGCACATGTCGATGGTTCTGCTGGGAGTAAAATCGGGTGACGAAGTAATTGCCCCAAGTTTTACTTTTTCGGCTACCATTAATGTAATAGTTTATCAAGGGGCAACTCCAATTCTGATTGACAGTGAACCTGATACATGGAATATTAGTCCGGAATTACTTGAAAAAGCTATTAAAGACAGAATTAATAAAGGTAAAAAACCCAAAGCAATTATTGCTGTTCATTTATATGGTATGCCCGCTAAGATGAACGAAATAATGGAAATTGCAAATAAATATGAAATTCCGGTCGTTGAAGATGCCGCCGAAGCCATTGGAAGTAAATATAAAAACCAGAAAGTTGGAATAATCGGAAAAATGGGTGTACTCTCCTTTAATGGAAATAAAATTATTACCACAAGCGGTGGAGGGGCACTGATTTCGCGGGATAAAGATTTAATGCACCGTGCAAAATTTCTTTCTACCCAGGCCAGAGAAGATGCTCCTCATTATCAGCATACTGAAATTGGCTATAATTACCGCATGAGTAACATTCTTGCCGGCATTGGTCGTGGGCAACTTGAAGTACTTGAAAACAGGATTATGCGAAGAAGAACAAATTTCTCTTTTTATTATAATCATCTTAATCATATCGATGGAATATCGCTTTTGCAGGAACCTGCAGGCTTTTTTTCAAATTACTGGCTGACAACCATCCTAATTGACCCAAAAAAAACGGCCGGCATAACCAGGGAAAATGTGAGATTAGGTCTCGAGGAACAAAACATTGAATCCCGCCCGTTATGGAAACCAATGCATTTACAGCCGGTTTTTGCAAATTGCCCGGCCTATCTTGATGGAACTTCTGAAAAGCTTTTTATTGATGGACTATGCCTTCCTTCAGGGTCAAATATGTCTGATAATGACCGTGAAAAAGTAATTGAAACTTTATATAAAGTTCTTTTGAAAAAAGGCTAAAATAGATGATGTTTTTAAGAAACCTCAGGACAACTTTTTTTAAAAACCTGTTGACGCTGGTTTCATATACAATTGCTGCACAAATCATTGCTGTAATATTTCAGATTTTTTTAAGACGCCTTTATCTACCAGCCGATTTTGGTTTTTTTTCCGTTTATCTAAGTTGTTTTGGCATTGTTGCAACTATTTTTTCACTCAGATACGAGCAAACAATTATTATTCCCGATTCCAAACAGGAAGCCCAGAATTTGCTTACTATTTCGCTGTTATCATGCGTATTCTGGTTTATAGTGCTTTTAGTGTTCTGTGTTCTGTTTTCTGCAAATATCGTTATCTGGTTAAAATTGCCCGATTCAACACATTATTTGTTTTATTTTTTCCCTTTCAGTGTGTTTTTCTTTTCGGTTTATCAGGCTTTTAACTATTGGCTGATCCGGCAAAGTAATTTTAAAATGTCCGGACAGAATAAAATCCTAAGACGTTTTACAGAAGGGATTTTTCAGTTAATGGGTGGTTTTCAGAATTGGCATTCAGGCCTTATTATTGGCGATATTGCCGGCAATTTCATCAATGCATGGGCAGGATATTTTCAATGTATTAAAACAGGATATAAACTCAAAGTTACACAGGTTAAAAATCTCCTTCATTCAGCCTATAGATACAGGCATTTCCCGATTTACAATCTTATACCTGCCATTTTAAATGCCATCAGCCTGTTAATTCCTGTCATAATTGTTAATTATCATTATTCTCAGGAAGAAACGGGATATTTTGATCTTTCCCGGATGGTGCTTGGTTTACCTTTGGCATTGGTTGCTACCTCTTATTCGCAGGTACTGATGCAAAGACTCGCCGATAAAAAAAATAAAAAAAGCTCTGTTTATAATATCTTTAAAGAATCATTGATCTTACTCACTTTCATAAGTGCTTTGGAAGTTTCATTCCTTAGTTTCTGGTCAGAAGAATTATTTTCCTTCATTTTTGGTATTAACTGGTGCAGGGCTGGTACCCTGACAAGTATCCTTGTTTTTTCTTATGCTGTCAAATTTATTGTTTCGCCACTATCGGTAGTTTTTACCATCTTTGAAAAACTTAAATGGGTTTCGGTATGGCAGGTTATTTATTTCTTTAGCATCATAGCTCTGTTCTTTATTGAAGTAATACCTTCATCATTTTTCCTCATTCTTATCTGTATTGATATTATTGCTTACTTTATATACTTTATTATGATCTTAAAAGTCATCAAACAATATGAAAAAATGTTGGTATTTAAATCCTACAGTCAATGAATAATATTTTTATGGGTCCGCCGGGTTTTTATGCACAGCCGGGATCATTCATTTCATCATGAAAATAAAAATCTGTCATATCACCTCTGTTCATCCCCAAAAAGATATACGCATCTTTTACAAAGAATGTATTAGCCTGCACGATGCGGGGTATGAAGTTACTTTAATCGCTCCCGGGAATTCTGAATATTTTGATTCAGGTATAAAAATGATTCCATTCCCTAAAAAGAATAACCGTTCGGCCAGAATTTTTTCTTCTTCATTTGTCATGTTTTCTCTTGCCCTTAAGCAAAAAGCGGTTATTTATCATTTTCATGACCCTGAATTGATTTTATGTGGTATGTTGTTAAGAATTGCCGGGAAAAAAGTAATTTTCGACATACATGAAAATGTTGCCCAGTCATTACTTCAGAAAGACTGGATTCCAACATCACTAAGGCCGCTAATTAAATTGATTTACAGATTTTTTGAACGAATAGCTGTATTATTCTTTTCGAGGTTGATTCTTGCTGAATTGTCGTACAAAAAATATTATCCGGCAAATAGTGTTGTAATTCAGAATTTTCCGTTTATTACTGCTACCCACTTGCCTGAAAAGCAGTTTACACCGCCTTACCAATTTGTATATTCAGGTGTTATCCACGCTACAAGAGGAGCCATAGAAATGCTGGAAATTATAAGTAAGCTTAACCACGATGGATATGAATCATTCCTGCACCTGGCTGGTCCGGTCAGGCCTGAATCATACCATGATGTTATCGGACAGAAAATTAAAGAATTATACATTGAGGATAAAGTGGTTTACCACGGAACGCTTTCTGTTCCTGATTCATACCAGTTAATTGAAAAAAACAGTTTTGGTTTCGCCCTTTGGGATAAACTCCCTAACTTTTACGAATGTATTCCGACAAAATTCTATGAATATTTATCTAAAGGCCTGCCGGTAATTGTTCCCGACTACCCTATTTATCATGAATATGTTGTACGGTTAAATACAGGGTTATGTATCCCATACCTTGAAACTGCTAAGGCAACTGTTATGATTGAGGAATTATTACAAAACAAATTATTACTAAAAGAAATGTCGGAAAACGGTACAAAAAGCGTTCAAAACACATTTAACTGGAATACACAGGCAAAAATCCTGCTTGCTGAATATGATAAATTAATTCATAAATAGAAATTTAATGGAATCATTACCAATATTATCTGTTGTTATTCCCTGTTATAATGAAAAAAACTATATTTCAGATTGCCTGTTGTCCATTATAAAAGGCAGGTTTGATTTAGCGAGGCTTGAGATAATTGTGGTAGACGGCCTGAGCAATGACGGAACCAGGGATATTATTCATTCATTTATTGCAATATATTCAAATATCAGGTTAATTGAAAATGTTAAAAAAAGTACTCCTGTAGGTCTTAATCTTGGTATCAGAAATGCTCAAGGTGATTTCATCATGATTGCAAGTGCACATTCAACATTCTCAGAAAATTACATTACAGAAATCATGGAATTATTTCATAAAACAAATGCCGATGTTATTGGTGGAAAACTATTTACCACGGTAAAAAACAAAAATTCCAAATCGCTTTCTATAGCAAAAATTCTCTCCTCAAAATTCGGTGTTGGAAATTCATTCTTCAGAATTGGCTCTGAAACAATGAAAAAAGTCGATACAGTTCCGTTTGGTATTTATAAACGTTCAGTATTCGATGATGTTGGATTGTACGATGAACGACTTATCAGAAACCATGATATTGAGCTGTCAAAAAGGATGATTCAGAAAGACAAAGTAATTATACTAATTCCTGATTTAAGCTGTACCTATTACGCACGTGAAAAATTCGGGTCTCTGGCTAAAAATAACTTCCTGAATGGCTACTGGAATATATTGGTTATTTATAAAACTTTGAATATAAATTCTATCAGCATACGACACCTGATTCCGCTATTATTTATAGCTTCATTGATAGCAGGAATATTTTCTGGAATATTAATCCATAGCGATTTATTTTTAATTCCAGTTATTGTTTATTGCGCCTATTTCATCGCATCAATATTCTATTCAATTGATTTAAAAGATGATGAAACCAATTTGTTTTATCTTATCGGTGGATTTCATATATTGCATTTCTCTTATGGTTTGGGGTCGTTTATTGGTTTATTCAACATAAAATCATTAATTTACAGATGAGTGAATACGTCGCGCGCTTTGAATCCTATCTAAAAAGCAGTCACATACCTCATGTAATAATTAATGACCAGATTTTCTGGTCGTACCAGAAAATGATTGTTCCTCTTGGACCTGTTCAAAAAACTTATAGTTTATCGGCAGATGATATTAAGGTTTTATTTTTGAAAATCCCGGGAATACTGATAAGGTGGAATAAACCCACCGGCAATAACAATAGCCCCTGGTATGCTGTCCTCTCGGATCAATTTATTCCCCTTGAAAACATGCCATCAAAACTCAGGTATCAGTTTAAAAAAGGCCTTGAGAATTGCCAGGTGCGCCGGATTGACATAAATAATTGCATGGATGAGATATATCAGGTCTATAAAAAGGCACATGAAAACTATGAAAAAAAAATTACCTCAAAACAACCGGTCAATGTTTTTAAAAATAAATTAAAAATTGCCTGTAATTACCCTGATATTATACATTATTGGGGTGTATTTCATCAGAATATTTTAATCGGATATGCAGAAATACTTGTATATGGCGCAGACGAAGCAAATATATCTGTTGTGAAAATCCTTCCCGGTTTTAAAGACTTGCTCCCTTCTTATGCGCTCTACTTTTCCCTTTGCGAATATTATCTTGAAAAAGAAAAGGTTGCCTGTATTTCAGATGGATATAAATCCCTTCTTCACGAAAGTAATATCCAGGAATTTTTAGTTAAAAAACTTTTCTTTAAAAAGAAATCATTGTATATGTACAGAGTTTATAAAAGGCCTATAAAATATTTGCTTAAAGCCATGTTCTTATTTTCCATGGTTGTCCGATCGGAAAAATTTATTGCTTTGAAAAGAATGGAGACAATATATAGAATTCAAAACCAATAAATTATACATGGACTGAACAACAGGTGTTATACTATCCCTGAAAATTGATATACATATGGGTTATAAATGCAAAACAACAAGTAATTTAAACTTTTGATTTTGCCGTTTGTATGATGTTGAGAATTTTTCTGAAATTATCGCGGATAAGAATTAGACTCACTGCTAAAAAGAAAAATAAAACACCCGAAATAAACATTTTTCTGACAGTTTTATTCACAGCAACCTGATTGGGAGGAAATTCCTCAAGTATTGTAATTGGCTCAAGTTCAAGACGATAAATCATATCTAATCTTTGTTTCTCTTTATATAATTCAAGCACATTGGTATATAATAATCGGGCTTCTTTCTTTTCGGTGCTTTGAACCAGGATTTCATTTAATTTTAAAACCGGTTGGTCTTCTTTATAGAAATATTCAAAACGTTTTAAACTGTCAAGATCAACAAGTTCTTTTTCCGTTTTTTTAATCAATTCGGCAATCCTGATTTTTTTATCATTTTTAAGGTTCTGAATGTGCCTGCTGGAATTAATATAATATAATAAACCATTTTGAATAGAATCAATAATTGTGTTATTATAAACGGTAAGGTTTACATAAAACTTATTGTCGATTCTTCTTGCTGGTTTTAAGGTATCAGGATCAAATTTATTTTCATAGTCAATCTTATCTGGTATTCCATCTTTATTTTCATCTATCATCCAGTAAGCCTGAATATCCTGAATTGAACCTGTAGTCAGAAGGTCTAATTTCAAAATCTTGGCTAAAGAAATGGTATCTTTTTCTTTGGCCATGTAATGAAGCCTGTTGATATAATTAATCATGTCAGAATTTGAAACAATATTTGACCTGGCAATTAAATTGCTCTCATAATAGGGTTTAGCTGTTTTTGAAGATATATACCCCAGACCAAGACCTAAAATACCGCTAACGAACAAAAAAACGAAATGTTTGATACAAAAATAAAAACAGTATTCTGCTGAAACACCAATTATTCTAAATAACCACGAAAAAATGGAAACAAAAAAATTGCGGATAGCATTAAAAACTCGTTGAAGAATTTCATACAAATCAACTTCATGCTGCGGTGTTACTTGATTTTCCATATGTCATTATTAAAAAAGTATGCAAATATAAGTTTTTTACATCACCATCCAAATTGCCGGTTTGCTCTATAAAAAAGCCTATTTCTTTTTCGATTTTGCTTTCCATTCCGTCAGGTAGGTTTTTTTCAATATTGAATACCAGCTTTCATCTTTAATATAATTTTTCACCTGGTCACGAGGGTTTATCTGCGGATTAAAAACAGCATCATGCGCTGCCAGCTTCATGCCGAGCAATATCTGGCTTTCCTTTGTCCTTTCCGGCAGTATTTGTCGGTTAAATAATTCATTCAGAAGATTTAAAGCTTTGTCAAATTCACTTTTCTCGGTAAAATATTCAATAGCATCATTCATAAAATCAGTAGGTTGCTGGTTCCTGACAAAGGAATAAAAATCGGGAAACTGGAGGCCATATTGGTCAAGTTGTTTTGATTCGAATAACTGCCTTGTTTCTTCGAATTTCAACAAAAAATCAGGAAAGTTCTGGTTTTCAACTAATTTATCAATACTGATAAAATTTTTCTGGTATTGTATGGCTGGTTTGAGCCATTCTTTTTTCTCAATAGCCGATTTTGTTTCAATAATACAGGTAGCATGTTCATCTGAAATACGAATGGCTTTGTTTAAATAGTTATCGGCTTCGATAAAGTTTTTCTGCTCTATGAATTTTAATGCCGCATTGAATTGAATTTCATACTCAAACTGAGCATTCTGACATTCCTGGCTCGAAATGGCTTGGTTCAGCGAATTAAACTGCTGCATCAAAATTGAATCCTGGCTGATTCTGTAACGGTTAATGAGGTTTTTTGCCAGGGCATGGTAATACTGGGCTTGCGTCACCTGGTTTTTTGATGCTTCCTTTTCAGCTTTCTTTATGATGGCAGAAATATAACACTTTGCGGCTTCAAGCAATTGATTCTTTAAATTTCCGGTATCGGCATAATTATGCTCCAACTGCATCTGTAATGCCATTTCAAAACTTTTAACAGCATCCTGGCAGTTCTTTTTACTATATTCATCCTGAGCCTGTAGTATTAAATTCTGATATCGTTTCAGATTAATCTCGTTTAACAGGTTTATCAACCGGCCATTGGTAACCAGACCGTATTTTCGTTCAATCATCTGTGCATCGCTGATGATTTGTAAGGCTGAGAATAATTTGCCTGTTTTAAACATTGCATCTGCCTTTTCGATCATTTGCTCATAAATGGCGGTATTAACCTGAATCAGCAATTTGGTTATCTCATTATTCTCAAAATTATGCAAACGGCAAATTTCAGCAGCTTTGTTTAACTGATCACCCGCTTCGCTATATCTTTTTTGTTTAAATTCATCATTTCCGGCAATAATTCTTAACTCAATAATTTTCTTATAGTTTTCCCTTACCTGCAGGGTATCTGTTATCCATTTTATATTCTGATAGGCAAACCTGAACGCCGAATCGATGATTGATTGGGCAACTTCAATGGTTTTTATATTTAGCTGACTTTTGGCAGGCTCGGCCATTTTAGCAAAAATTCCCTGTACAGCAGTTTTACGCTGCAGGCTGAAATCATCGGGAAGCGAATAATCTTTAAACCGGTCAGAAATTCGCTGACATGAATCACATACAGCAAGTGCCTGCTGGTATTCGCCGGCTTTATTAAGTTTTGCTGATTCGCCCAGCATGGCAGTAATGGTAACAGTAAGTTTCCTGTACATTTCAGTTTTTTCATCAGGTAAAAAGGCAAGATTGTCGTATACATACAGAATTTTCGAAACGGCAATTGCATGTTCATTATTCATCTGATAAATATCGATTAATGCAAGATGCGCAGGAACAAAATCACTTTTCAACTCAATGCTTTTATTAAAACTTTGCTTTGCAAGTTCATTTTTACCTTCATTTTTGGCCCTGACACCCTGTTTATACCATGCAAGATACATCTGACTGATAATTTTCTGAATACTGTCGGTCAGTACCTGGGTCTGAATGGAGATTTCCCTAAGGTTCTTCTCAAGTTCAACCGGATCGTTTAACTGGAGGCTTAACTTTTCAGCAAACTTTTTGTCTTTTGTCTGATCAATGGTTTTTTTCGCATTTTCGAGGGTCTTTTTGTAATCCATGACCTTATTAATACTATCTGTCTTAATGGCTGACAGTGTGTTTCTGAGTTCTTTTAGTCTTGTATCTGCATTATAATATTCATCAATCAGTAAAAGCCTTTCTTTAATACTTTTAAACTGTTTGTCGTCAAAATAAACCACAAAGTCGTTTATTTCCAATGATGATCCTGCATACCCTGAAGTATCGGGTTCAACAATTTTTTCCGACGGATCATTCATTCCCTTCATTTCCAACTTATTTACAGCATAGCTTTTTTTGATATTGCTGCTTTTATCGCGCCAGACAAGTGAAAAATCTGCCCTTCCGGGAATTAAAACCTGGCTGATATCAAAAGCTTTATATCTGATTGTTTGTTCAATTCTTGGAGTTGATAAAAATATCTGCCAGACAATTTTTGAAGCTATAACACCTTGAATTTTATATTTTAAGGTATACTGAAACCACAACTGGTCGGCAGTTTTTGCCTGCGAAGGAGCCAGCAGTTTAAGCAATTCATTATTCGAAGCATATTTATTTTTATAATCGTAGCCCAGTTTTACCGGCATGTCACCTTGAATTTGTACCGGACTGGAATGCTGTCCATAAAAAGAAGTACCAGAAAGTACTATCAATAAGGTGATTATATATTTCATCATAGCCATTTTTTTTGCATCACTAAGTTATAAAATTTTGCTCAAATAAAATAAATGCGTATCTATTTTACCATATATTATCAATATTATTGGTTAAATGTTTATATATCAATATAAAACTAATTTGTTATTCTTTGTCTAAAGCCTTTCCGGTATATTTTTTATGTTTAAAATCAAATAATTATAAAATTCCTATGCAACAGAGGCATAACCGGGTTATAATAATTTTGACTTTTTCTAAAACTTATGTAGGTTTGTAAACAGTAATCAAATAATATTATGGGTAAAGTTGAAATGAACCGTGTAGCAACTGCAGGTAATACCGGGAAAAAAATCAGGTCGGACTGTTTTGTCAAGCTTGAACTGACTATATCCGGAGGGATTGTGTTAAATATTAAAAGTAAGGTATTTACCTTATACGGAGAGAGCATAAAATCTTTATGTAAAGAAGTTTTACAACATTTTGAAATCAGTAATGCTATTCTTGATGTTGAAGATACAGGGGCATTACCTTTTGTAATGGCTGCACGTATTGAAGCAGCGATAAAAAAGCTTATTCAGGTTGATAAAGAATTTCTTCCGGCAATGCAGGACTACTGTATCTATGAATCATCCCGCGAACGTTTCCGCTTTTCAAGACTTTATATTCCGGGGAATGCACCGAGTATGATGATAAATGCAGGACTTCACGGAGCCGATGGTATCATCCTTGACCTTGAAGATGCTGTTGCACCCGACAAAAAAGACGAAGCCCGCATTCTGGTAAGGAATGCCCTGCGGTTTATTAATTTCTACGGAAGTGAGCGCATGGTACGCATCAATCAGGGCAAAAGAGGTATTGAAGATCTGCAATTCATCATTCCGCATCATGTACACATGGTGCTGATTCCAAAATGTGAAGACGCGCAAAGTATTCTTGATGTTGAAAATGAAATCTCGCTGTTAAAAAAGAAACACAATATACAGCACCAGGTTTTTTTAATGCCCATTATTGAAAGTGCCGCAGGTATTGAAAAATCATTTGAAATTGCTAAAGCAGGCAACAGTGTTGTTGCCATGGCCATTGGCCTTGAAGATTATACCGCCGATTTAGGGGTTAAACGCACCACCGAAGGCAATGAATCTTTTTACGCCCGTACCCGCCTTGTAAACGCATGTCATGCTGCTAAAATACAGCCTATCGATTCGGTTTTCAGCGATGTTGGCGACATGGACGGGTTACTGGCAAATATTAAAATCAGTAAAGGCCTTGGTTTTGAAGGGATGGGTTGCATTCATCCCCGACAGGTACCAGTGATTAAACAAGGATTTTCACCCACCAAAGATGAAATTGAAAAAGCCATGAAAATTGTTTTTGCTGCATGGCAGGCCGAACAACAAGGATTAGGTGTAGTAGCCCTGGGGACAAAAATGATTGACCCTCCGGTAGTGAAACGGCACATGAAAATTATTGATCTGGCCATAAATTTAGGTTTATTAAATAAAGAATGGAGAGAAGAGTATGTCCAACAACAAATTAGTTAAAAATGCAGCAGGACGATATGTCCTTACAGAAATAAACGGCAACCCTGCAATTCCTTTTAAGGGGATTGGCCAGCACAGGCCAACAGGCAGAAAATACGCTCCGCTTATCCCAACATTTCTCGATTACCCTGAAGATGGCAACAAAGTGGTTTCCGATCTACGCGAAGCATTAAAACGTGCCGGGCTCCGCGATGGGATGACCATTTCAACACATCATCATTTAAGAGACGGGGATTTGATTACCAACGAAATATTTAAGATTGCCAAGGAAGAAGGAATCAAAAACCTGGTATTGGTTCCCTCAGCATTGTTTCCCTGTCATGAACCGTTAATCTCGTACCTTGAAGATGGCACCATCCATCATATTGAAGGCAGCATGAACGGACCGATAGGGAAATTCTGTTCGTTAGGAAAAATGCAAGGAACCGCCATTTTGCGTTCGCATGGCGGACGTTTTCAGGCAATTCAGGATGGAGAAATTCATATCGACATAGCGGTGCTGGCAGCCCCAACTTCCGATCCTTTTGGAAATGCCAATGCCATTTATGGCCCATCTGCCTGCGGCGTACTGGGATATGCCTTGGCTGATTATCAATATGCCGATAAGGTAATTATTGTTACCGATAACCTGGTTCCGTTTCCATGCATGCCAATGCATATAGAGGGCAATTTTGTAGATTATGTTGTTGTTGTTGAAAAAATAGGGATTCCTGAAAAAATTGTTTCAGGAACTACCCAGATCACCAAAAGTCCCGACCGTCTGTTAATCGCCGAGTTAACAGCCCGCTTTTGTGAGGTTACCGGTTTATTGCGCGATGGTTGTGCCATGCAGGCTGGAGCTGGTGGAATATCGCTCGCTATAGCTGATTTTATGGATAAAATACTAAGGCAAAAAGGCTGGAAAGCACGCTTTGGATTTGGCGGTTCAACTCAGTATATGGTGAAAATGCTCGAAGAAGGATCCATGGAACACATACTCGATGCCCAGGCTTTTGATCTTGAAGCTGTGAGGTCAGTCCGTGAAAATACCAACCATCATGCTGTTTCTATATTCCATGCCTATAATTTTCATTCAAAAGGCAATTATACCAGTATGATGGATATTATGATACTCGGAGCTACAGAAATTGACCTGAATTTCAATGGAAATGTGGTAACACATTCCGACGGGTACCTTTTACACGGAATTGGTGGTTGGCAAAACTGTCTGCACGCCAGAAATGTTATTATCCCCATACCATTGTTCCGCGACCGGATCCCGGTTATCAGGGATGAAGTAACTACCCTTTGCGGACCAGGCGAGATGATTGATGTTATTGTTACTGAGCGTGGTATAGCCATTAACCCAAAACGAACCGACCTGCTTGATAAAGTAAAAGGATCAGGTTTACCCATTAAAACCATTGAACAGCTTAAAGCTGAAGCAGATGCAATTTGCGGCATACCACAAAAACCGGTACTCGACGACCAGGTTGTTGCTGCTATTAAATGGGTCGATGGCACTGTAATAGACGTGGTTAGAAAAGTAATACCCAAGGAATAAATTATTGAAAAGCAATTATTGCAATACTTATCAGAAACATTTACTTCCTGGGTTTAAGATCGGTAAACAGATCAAGCAGTAATTGATCGCCTATTTTTTTGCGAATATGCTCTTCTGATTTAAGAATAGCCGTTATCAATGGTTTGCAGCGGCCGCATCCTGTTGCTGCACGGGTAATAGTTTGTATATCAACTAATTTTCTGATGTGATTTTTTCGGATCAATTGAACAATATCCTTTTTTCTCACTTCAAAACATTGACATACCAGATTTTTATCCCGTGTCATTTTATTATATTTGCAATAAATAAAAAAAATCATCGGGTTGGCAAAGAGGCAAAAACCAACCAGAAAGCAAAATAACAATTAAATATTTATAAATAGACATATATGATAAAAAAATTCAGTTACAACCAGGCCATTGAAGAAATTCAGCAAATTGTTGATAAAATTGAAACCGAAGAATTGGATATCGATGAATTAAGCACAAATGTAAAACGTATTACAGCACTTATTAAACAATGCCGCGATAAGCTCCAGGAAACCGAAGCAGAAATTGAAAAGCTGATGAAAGATATTGAGAAATAATCTTATACATTCAAGTGATACCGGCAAAGGTCATCAATCGGGTCTTTGATAAAAGCTCCGGCCTGCAAACCAAATTTCTTTAATGAGGCATTGATTTCGTCCTGGAAAATAAAACCTACTGAACCTACGAAACCGATATTATTCAATTCTTCTGTTTGAAAATACTCAAGCATATTGTTTACCATCAATGAAAAGCCATTATGCAGCATTTTCTGAATCCATGGATGATATTGGTGCGAATGTATGAAATAAGTAAATGTTGCTAAAAACCTGTTTGGAAAAGGCTGACGATAAATCTGATCGAGAAATTCTGATTTCGAAAGCGGATATGCGAGTGCGAGTTCTTTCATTAAAATTTCAGGCATTTTACCTGATAAAAATGCCTTTAAAATCTCTTTCCCAAAATAGGCACCACTCCCCTCATCTCCCATGACATATCCAAGGCTTGGTGCTGTTTTGACAATTTCTTCTCCTGAATAAAAACCCATACTGGCTCCTGTACCAATGATTGCGGTTAAACCCGGCTGGTGACCGAATAATGCCCTTGCTGCTCCTAAAATATCAGAATTTACAGAAACTTCAGCATGAATGAAAAATTCAGACAACCATCGCTTCACTTCATTTGCTTTTGTAGGGTTGCCGCAGCCCGAACCATAAAAATATAACAATCCAGCATCAATGGGCTTGCCCCTGAATGTTTTTTTTAAAACGGCATGAAAGGATTTAGCGGTGTGAAAATAAGGATTTAAACCTGCAGATTGACAAGCAAAAGTATCGCCTTGTCCACCTGCAACTTTCCAGCTGGATTTTGTTGATCCACTGTCGCATAACAAAAAACTTTTCTGTTTCATGGTTTAACTTTACAGAATATACAAAAATTCTCAAAGTAAAGATATATTAATGTTAGAAATTAATTTGTTCAAAAACCCACTATCTTTGTAAAAATATAATCACCTGGATTCAGTTATTGGTAAATGCCCATCTAATTGATAATAAAGTACAAGGTTGAGAATTTTATTCTTTTTCATATTAATATTTATATTATTACCTGAACTTACGGCACAAAAAGTGGGTCTGGTACTAAGCGGCGGTGGTGCAAAAGGACTGGCTCATGTAGGTGTTATAAAAGCACTGGAAGAGAATAATATACCTATTGATTTTATTACCGGCACATCGATGGGAGCCATTGTGGGTGGATTGTATGCCATGGGTTATTCACCTGAACAAATGGAAGCATTTTTCTTCTCGGCCGAATTTAATTCATGGGCAAAAGGAGAACTTAGCAGTGATGACCTGTTCTTTTTCAAACAAAAAGATGATGATCCTTCATGGATTGAATTAAGATTTTCATCAGAAGATTCTATTTTCAAACCTGTGCTCCCAACCAACATTATTCCGCCTCACCATATGAATATTGCTTTTATGCAGATTTGCTCCCCGGCTTCAGCAGCAGCAAGATACAATTTCGACAGCCTGATGATACCATTCCGTTGTGTTGCAACCGATGTTCATGATAAAAAGATCAGGATTTTCAGTAAAGGCGACCTTGCGCAGGCAGTAAGAGCCTCAATGACTTTCCCATTGTATTTCAAACCCATTGAAATTGACGGACACCTAATGTTTGACGGAGGAATGCTGAATAATTTTCCGGCCGGCATAATGGTTGAAGAATTTAACCCCGATATTATTATTGGCGTAAAAGTCAGTGACAATGCACTTCCCCCAAAGGCCAACGATTTATTTTCGCAGGTTGAAAATATGCTTACGCAAAATACCAGCTATGATATTAACAGGCCAGGTATAGTTATTGAACCATATATTAACTATTTGGGATTGCTCGAATTTGACAAAGCAGAAGAAGCCATTATGGCAGGATATAAATCAACCATTGAAGCAATGGATTCTATAAAAAGCATGATAAACCGTCGGATAACCCCGGAACAACTTGAAGAAAAACGCCGCGCTTTTGAAAGCAAAGTACCCGCTTTGATGTTTCAGAGTATTCATATTCATGGATTAAACAGCACTCAGACTGAATATATCATCAGGAATATCAGCCGTAAAAATGAAATTTTTTCTTTTTTTCAATTTAAAAGAAGTTATTATAAATTATTATCCGACGATTTCATCAAATCTATTTACCCCGAAGCCACTTATGATACACTGACAGGATTTTTCGATCTGCATCTGAACATTGAAAAAGACAATAAATTTATGGCAAATTTCGGAGGAAATATTTCTTCATCCACAACCAATGAGGCATTTATAAATTCAAGATTTAAATTTCTTTCAAAAAGAGCCTATCTGCTTGCGGCGAATATGTATTTCGGAAGGTTTTACAACTCAGGACAATTATCAGGCAGAATTGATTTTCCTGCAGTATATCATGGACTTAAAAAAACATTCTTTCCGTTTTATATCGAATCATATATGACATATAACAGCTGGGATTATTACCGCAGCAGTGCGGATTTTTTATACCAGGATTCACGGCCGGCCTATCTGATTCAAAATGAAACATTTTTTAAAACCAACCTGGGTTTTCCCATAGGATATCATGGACGTATATCATTTGGAGGATGTGTGGGAGAAACAAATGATAAATATTATTTTACCAATGCGGTTCATAAAGAAGATATTCCGGATGTGACCAGGTTTCTGATGCAAACTTACCATATTACTTTGGAGCATAACAGTCAGAAAACAAAATTATCTGCTCCATACGGTAGTTATCACAAATTCCAGGTCAGGCTGGTCGATGGCTCAGAAAAATATTTTCCGGGCACTACCTCTCCTCTTCCAGAATCTGATTGGATCGGACATTCATGGTGGCAATTCCGCTTTCTGATCCAGCATTTGTTCAGAATAGGGCAGCCATTTTCGCTGGGTGGGCAAATTGAAGGACTTTATTCAACACAACCGTTTTACAACAACTATATTTCGACATTGCTGTCATCACCCGTATATACACCGACGCCGCACAGTAAAACCATCTTTATTGAACAATTCAGGGCTCATAAATTCCTGGCCGGAGGAATAAACAGCGTATTTAGTCTCAGTAAAAATGTCGATTTCAGGGTAGAAGGATATTTATTTCTGCCATATCAGAAATTCCTGATTGATGAATTCCAGGCAAGCTATTCAATACCACTGCTTCATCGGTATTACCTTGCATCAGCTACATTAATTTACAATACTTTAATAGGCCCGGCAAGTATTACTGCCAATTATTATGAGAAATCGGGCTCCAGATTTTACCTGTCAGTAAACTTTGGATATTTACTCTTCAATAAAAGAATAACCGAATAATTTCACGGTATAAGTTATTACAAGATATTAACAATTGGTTTTATAATAAATTGGCAAACAATTTTTTATTTAAGTTGTTCTTTCATCAACAAAAACTAACGGTTTATAAAATTTTTATATTTAAGTAAATTGTTTTACTTTTGGCGGTTTAGCCCATCAGGGAAACGGTAAGTAACATATTCTAATATGCTGAAAGAAACATTTGTAGGCTATATTGAAGATGCCATTAAAAAATACTGGGATTTACCTGGTTTAAGCGATTATGAAGGAGGAAGCATCACTTTTGGAGGTGCCGGAAACCAGATTAAACAGCTTCATACTTTTTTTACTCTTCTGGGCATAAAAAAAGGAGATAAAATCTCACTCATAGGCCGTAACACTTCAAACTGGGCAATTTCGTACCTTGCAACTACTACCTATGGTGCTGTTATTGTACCCCTTTTACAGGATTTTCATGCCGATGATGTAGTTCATCTGGTAACCCATTCCGATTCAGATGTCCTTATCATTTCTGAAAACATTTTCGAAAAACTGGATAAATCGCGCCTCACTCATCTGAAAGCAATCATTTCATTAACCGATTTCACCATTTTATATACATCTGTCAGCGGATGTGCTGATTGCCTTGAAAAAGCAAAAAAAATTGATGCAATTATCAGCCCTGAAAATTTTTCGTTTGATAAAATTTCCAATGAAGAATTGCTGGGAATTATCTATACATCAGGAACTTCAGGATTTTCGAAAGGAGTTATGCTGCTTCACAACAGCCTTGCCACCAACATATGGTTCGGGCATCACAATATAGATCTCAGGCCGGGCGACAATATTGTTTCATTTCTGCCTCTTGCCCATGCTTACGGTTGTGCATTTGAGTTTCTCACCCCATTTACCATGGGTTGCAATATCAATTTTTTAGGAAAAATTCCTTCACCGCAGGTTGTGGTCAAAGCATTTAAAGAACTTAGACCGCGGCTTATTTTATCAGTTCCGCTAATTATCGAGAAAATATACAAAAATCAGATAAAACCAGCCATTGAAAAACCACTGATTCAAATAATGCTTCATCTTCCTTTGCTGAACAAGCTCGTGTATAAAAAAATCCGGAATAAATTAACCGATGTATTTGGTGGCAATTTTCTGGAAGTTATTATTGGTGGAGCTGCGCTTAACAAAGAAGTGGAATTATTTCTGCGAAAAGCAGGTTTCAGATTTACCGTTGGTTACGGAATGACCGAATGTGGCCCCCTTATTACCTATGCCCCATGGGATGCAAACCGTAATTTTTCATGCGGAAGGCCTATTCCTCATGTCATTGTCAAAATAAACAGCAGTGATCCGCAATTCATCCCGGGCGAAATTCTTGTAAAGGGAGAGAATGTTCTTGTAGGTTATTATAAAAACCCTGAATCGACAAAAGACACCATTGATGAAGATGGATGGATGCATACCGGCGATATGGGTATTATTGATAATGAAGGGTTTGTCTACATCAGGGGACGTTCAAAAAATATGATTCTTGGAGCATCGGGACAAAATATCTATCCCGAAGAAATTGAAGCAAAACTCAATAACATGCCTTTCGTGCTCGAATCACTGGTCATTGAGAAAAACGGGAAACTTCATGCATTGGTTGTTCCCGATAAAGACCTGATGGCTTCACAAGGAATTACGAACGACCAACTTGAACTGGAAATGGCTAATAATCAAAAACACCTGAATAGCCAGCTACCTTCGTACATGACCATTTCAAAGGTTGAATTACAATTTGAGGAATTTCAGAAAACACCTAAAAAATCGATAAAAAGGTTCCTGTATTTATCGAAAAACTAAGAAATTATCAGCATAATTAATCTGTAAACAGCACTGGTATTGTAGTGCTGTTTTTTTATGCACCTATATACCTGATATTTTTAATTACAAAAGACAAATCCGTCAATACCGAATAATCTTTTGCATAAAAAATATTAATATGATGCGCCTGTTCCTGGGAATACAATTCTTCAGAAAAATGCGGAAATATAACTCCGGGCTTCAGATCAGGCAAATCCTCCTTTTTCCTGTCATAAGGGATATAACCAACCCATGATTTTATTCCCATGAAAACAAGGATAATGTTTTTAAGCAACCGCGCAGGTTTTCCTGCATAAATGGCAAATAACGGAAAAGATATCAGAAATACTGCAGCAACTGATACATCAAACAACCTTTTTAACCTACGGTTTACAGGAGTGGAAATAGTATTCAGATTGATAACATATAGTTCACCCGCTGTATGAACTGAATTACTCCCCACGATGCTCATACTCTCAGGTTGCGCTATTTTGTAATCAATATTCAGGTCAGTCAGATTTAGCATATATTGAATAATCCTGAATGCTTCAACATTATAAGCACAAAAAACAATTTCATCGATGTGGTTGATTTTCACAATTTCACGCAATTGAGAGCAATTACCCAGATATCTTATATTTTCACCTTCTTCTGCCGGAAGGATATAACCGGCAATAATCATTGGGTTTCCGGTTTGGTGTAAAATAGCTTCAACCCTTTCAATTTCGTTCATTTCGCCCACAATGGCAATACGTTTCCGTTTGATGTCACCAAACCTGATATTTTTATTACCCGACCAGAATATCAGCAGACGATAAAGAAACAACAAAACCATTGACCAGCATGTACCGATAATAATCATAGCCCTCGAAAAACGCATTGTTTCGGGCAGTAATGCATATACTATTAAAATTATAACTGAGCCAATGGCAATACCCTTAAAAATTTTTGTAATCCTCAATGGTTTGTCATAAGCACCGGTATAAAATAAGCAGAGCAACCAGATTAAAATATAAGCTGGTATGATGTACCATAAATAAAATGGGGGAAAATGCTCAGCACTGCCGAATTTGTAACTTCCCCACCAGGGCGAAAGCAGGTAAAAACCATAAAAAATAATGGAAGCATCGGCCAGCGGATAAAAAGCAGTAGTGATAAACCGTCTGGTAATAGCAAGTGCAGCTCTGAAATAAACGGCCAAACTTATCAGAAAAGTGAAGAAAGCTGCATTTTTCCTTGAAAAATGTTTCCTGGCAAAGATCAACATCGCCTTATAAAAAACTACCACATAATTGATGCTGCTTTTGCGTGTACTCTCACCTTTGTAATGAATAATCGTGGTTTCAGAGAAATAGTAATTATTGAAATCAGCCTTTAAAATACGGTACGACAGGTCAATGTCTTCGCCATACATAAAATAGTCTTCATCGAGCAGGCCGGCCTTTTCAAATGCCTCACGCCTTACCAGCATAAAAGCACCGCTCAGCACGTCGACCTTATGTATCTTTTCATTACTGAGATAACCAACATGATATTTCCCAAATATCCGGGATTTCGGGAATAATTTGGCTAAACCAAAAATTTTATAAAAAGCTACCAAAGGAGTAGGTAAACTTCGTTTTGATTCGGGCAAAAAATTACCTTTTCCATCAATCATTTTTACACCCAACGCTCCTGCATCGGGATGGCTGTCCATAAATGCAACAACACGCGAAAAAGTATCTTCCTGAACTACTGTATCAGGGTTTAGAAGCAAAATATAACGCCCTGCCGATATTTTAATGGCCTGATTGTTGGCTTTAGAAAAGCCAAGGTTCTGCTTGTTTTCGATCAACCTTACACCTGGAAATTTCTGGCGTACCATAGCACAGGAGCCGTCAACCGAATTATTATCAACAACAATTATTTCAGTGGTAAGGTTATTTGAAGCTTTACTGACAGAATTCAAACACTGTTCGAGAAAGTATTTGACATTATAATTGACAATAACAACCGACAGATCAATCATATATTTATTTATTGTTTAACAATAATTTGTATCGGCAAACATGCATTTACAACTAATGAAAAGGCACATGGATATGTTTTTTTTCTTTTATTTCATCTAAAGTATTAATTTCATCCGGGTTAATCTGATATAAAGCACCTTTTTCGGTAAAAACCATACGGATTATATTTAAGGTGATAAATTTTATTAAAATGTCACTGGCTTTTTGCCTTGATATGGAAGCAATTCTGCAAAAACCTGAAAGGCTGATCTCATGATGCTGATCTAAAAATTCAAATAATTTCTGTTCTTTTTGTGTATATCTGATATAAATGCCTTTGTTTCCGGCCTTATTTTTCCAGACCCTGAGCAATATTCTGTTAGCCAAAAGGTTTTGGTCATTCACCCGAATGTACACTTTCCATTTACCATCATTATCAAGCGCATAATGAGGTTTTACAGCACTCTTTTCGATTTTTACCTCCAGCACCGTTTTGCCGTTTATTTCCCATGTTTTATAGGTAAAAGCCACAGGTGGCTTACTATACATACTGGCTGCAGCTTCAACCATATAATACTCTTCTTCTGACTTTACACCGGTTATAGCTCCATTGTCTTTGACCCCGATAAGCAAAATCCCGCCATCGGTATTGCTGAAGGCAACAAGTGAACGGGCAATTTTTTTTGAATCTGTAATGCAGTATTTAAAATCAAGCTGCTGATTTTCACCTTTTAAAATCAGATCTTTTATATATTGACTCACAGCAATCCGGTTAAATCACATGCAAAAATATAACGATTATTCAGATTTTATGTTATTGACAGGATAAATTAAAATGAAAAATGATATTTTAAATAACTGAATATAAATGAATAAGTATTTTTATTACTTTTTTATCCATCTATCATTTGTAATTTTAAATATTGCATGTATTTTTGCACCACTTTAAATCCAAGGCTGATAAAACATCAGAAAAGATTTACGGGAGCATAGCTCAGCTGGTTCAGAGCACCTGCCTTACAAGCAGGGGGTCATGGGTTCGAATCCCTTTGCTCCCACTACCATAAGGGTTTCCGGTCAATGGAAACCTTTTTTATTTTTGGCTTGCTCATCTTTTCTGCAA
>CAZLJX010000001.1:0-211099 GCA_964559985.1 uncultured Bacteroidales bacterium | reverse complement strand
AAAGTGGTACTTTACTTTTGCGAAAAAATGGTACTTTTTTATTTGCAAATTACATTTAAGTTATCTGTACTTTTTCCTTGATGAAAAAGTACCAGAAAATCAAGGCAAAACGATGCTTCTGCCCGCTCTGCCGGACACTAACCCCTGCGGCAAGGTAAGCCGAAACGGAACAGGCTGAAGCTTATTAGTACTTTTTTGCTTTCCCGGAAATGATTGGCAAAATGTTGTTGATATGATTCCTCACTGATACACTGCCGCAGCGGACTACTTATCACTTGTCGCTCCGCCGTGGCGGATCACTTGTCACTCCGCCGTGGCGGATCGCTTATCGCTCCGCCGTGGCGGATCGCTATTTCATAAAAACATGTTATTAAACATAAATATTTTATTTTGTTGAATCATTTTTTTTTTTTTTCGCACCGGAAAAAATACTGTGCACTACATTTTTACCGGCCGAAACCGAAAAGCCTTACAGAGTAGGTGGAAATTAAAATTTTAATAAAATGAAATACTCGATTATTTTTATGATTGCATTGATTATGCTTTCAAGTTGTAACAAAAATGATATTATTTCTGATAATTTGTCCGATAAGAATAAATTAAAGGAAATTAGTCAGCATTATATTAAAATGTCTTCTAACTATGAAAAAACACCTGTCTGGTGGGTAACATGCCTTTACGATGCAGGTGGTGCATGGGAAGGGGGTGAAGTTGGTGGGTTACTTACTTTAGGCAATCCGGTGGGTGTAGGAGTTGGTGCATTTATTGGAGGTGCTGCAGCTTCGGCAATGTATGCTTTCGGAAAAAATTTTTATCAAAATGGTAATGATGATGATTTCTATTTTTCAAATAGCAATAATTCATATGATTATGTTGGAGAATTGCATAATAGATTGTTAAATGAAATGGACTTAGCAAGGCAAACATATATTAAGAATGGTATAATTGATACACTTGGTTTTTATAATGCGATATTACTACATGGGATTCAGATTTTTAATAATAAATTCAATACATCATACAGTCTCAGGGACTTTTCTTTAAGCTATAATCAATTTTGTGATATTGTAAAGAAATCTGGAGAAATTACTCATAATGCATTTTATACAGGTAACCCTGATGGAGATTTTATTATTAATGAATATCTGGGTACCATTGAACAAATTAACGATAAAAAAATTTTTCTCGAATATACCATCGCTTTTGAAAATCAGATAGCAATTAGTAATTTTAGCGACGAAATAAAAAGAAAGTCGTTTTGTTTTCTTTCAACAGCCAGGTGTAGTTGTATGTATTGGTATTAAAATAAATTAATAATAAAATGATGTCAGTAATGTCAAAATTAAGGTTTATTAAATTCTATACAATCCTAATCCTTTTTACTGGAATAGGATTCTGTGGAATTGATAGTTCAAAAATGATCCTTCAGGTAATTGGCTATTTATTAATAACTATTATTGCATTAACATTCGTTTATTCAATTTATAAATTTAAATGGAAAGGTTTACCAGCAATCAATAAATCAAAAGATACTCCTGAGGGATTATTTATAATGTTCATATTTTTTTGTATAGTTATGATAATTTATACTCAATATGGAATGAAGCCTTATCATATGATTTTTAGTATCTTTGGTGTTTCAGGATTATTAGTGTGCTTTTGGATATATATAAAAAACAGACAAGCAGTAAAATAACAATCATTCATTTTTTGATATAAAAAGGTGCTTTTTTATACAAAAGTGCCTTTTTTATTGATGGTTAAACGTCGTCACACTTCCGGCATGTCTTTGTCTTTAAGCTCATGCCAACCTTTTTAAAAACATGTTATTAAACATAAATATTTATTTTGTTGAATCATTTTTTTTTTTTTCGCACCGGAAAAATACTGTGTACTACATTTTTACCGGCCGAAACCGAAAAGCCTTACAGAGTAGGTGAAAAGTAAAATTTTAACAAAATGAAAAATATGTTTTTATTTGCCTTGATTGGAGGCGTAATATTGTTATTGGGTTGTGAAAAAGAAAGTTCGGTTTCCGGTATCAAAACTGAACATCAGCAAATCTATTCGTTAGATAAAATTTTCAATATTTATAACCTGAAAACAGATGAAATCAGAGGTCATTATCGCCTTGTTTTGGATTTTAATTTTATTGGTGATGCGTTTTGTGCACCACCACCAATAAATTGTTTAGCCGAGGTTGTTGTCAGGCCAGGTTCAAAACAGGCAAGCACTGAGCTAATAATTGACCAGGAAAGGTTTGAATTATATAATTCATTTAAAGATCTTTACAATCAAAACAATGTAAAGCTTTTTTTTAAGCAGAAAAACTGGCAAAAACTTTTTACAGGTTTAACTGATTTTTGTGCGGATGAGATCATGAAAGGAAATTTAAAACTGGTTATGCGGGTTTCTTCCAGAGATTCAAATGCAGAGATTTATATGGTTGTTGATAACACCAAAGATAATGGCGTATTTTCGAAAGAATCTGTTATTGGTGCTGTTCAGATTGAAATGAAATAATTAGTTTTGGGTTGCTTAAAACCAATCATTATGAAATATCAGTTCATTTTATGGTTCATTTGTTTGTCAATATGTTCTGGCTGCAAAAAAAACAATGGCCTGATTCAGGAAATTGAAACAATTTCAATCGGACCGGGTGAAGATTCAACCATACAAGCGGTTCAGTTTTTCAGGAATATTAAAATTAAAAATATTGATAATCAAATTATTGCTTATTGGATCAATTACAAATCAAATTCCTTTTATATCCATAATCTCACTACCAGTCAAAAGAATAATTTTACACCCGATTCTTCCATCGTAAGGGTAATACATCAGGACATTGATTACCAGTTGTTATCGATTAATGAAATTGGTTTTTATTCATCTATTGATAAGCAATTATTTATTTTGAATGTCAATGGCGAAATCATAAGGGAGATTGATATTAATGAGTCTTTATCAGAAAATGATCAAAATATCAGTCCCTGTTCATTTCAGCTGGTTCCGTTTATTTATTCGGAAAATAGGATGATATTTCCGGTTGCATATACCGATTTGATCATAAATGATACCGGATCACTCAAAAATTACTGTAAGCGTGATATAGCGATTTGTTTTATAACGGATAAACAAAAATGTAGTTATTTTACATACGGTCAGTTTCCGGCAAATTATAAAACCGGGAATATGTACGATCAGCTTATTTTTAATTTTTGTTTGAATAACCGCCATGAATTGATTTATTCATTTGCCGCCAGCGACAGCGTTTTCGTGTACTCTTCCGAAGATGGTAAATTTCTGCAACAACATGAAGCAAAAAGCAGGTTTAGCAAGGCGTTTTCGGCTTATGATTTGTCTAAACTGACTGATTTAAACTACTACCGCCAGTTTCATTTATGCAATGATTTTTATGGAAAAATAGTGTATGATCAATTCCGTGATTTGTATTACAGGGTTTATAAAAAGGAGGTATCCTATCTGAACGACAAAGGAAAAATCAGGAGTGGTAATGAAATACCATGGACACTCATAATACTTGATAAATATTTTATAAAAATTGCTGAAATTGAATTTGATCCTTCATTATATTCGTCGGTGCATATTATCCCTGCTGAGCAAGGAGTATATATAAGCCATCCGTTTGACTATGAACAGCCAGATTTTTCACTAAAATTAAGCCTGTTAAAATTTGTTTTATGAAGAATTTCCCGATGATATACATTGGATTTTTGGTGGTTTTAATAAGCCTGTGCGCATGCACTTCGAAACCGTTTTCTGCTGAAACAGAAATTTTTAAAAATTATTTGCACGAAAATTTTAACTGCGAAATTGAACAGGAAATTCATTATTATTTTTTGTCCGGTTCGTATGCCTGTAAAGGCTGTATTTCAAGATACCTTACAATTGTTGATTCTTTGCTGCCAAAGAGCAATAAAAATATTACTTTAATCACTACACTCGATTTAAAGGTATTGGCAACATTGCGTGAAAAGATGAACATATTGCAGGATACAAATGGCAATTTAAACTCCGAAAACCTGAATTTAAATAATCTGACTTTGTTTACAACAAAAAGTGGCGAAATTATTGATATTTCATATTATACTGTAAATGATGAAACCCTTTTAAGAAAAAAAATGATGGGTATTTTAAATCCTGTTTCTTCAATAAAGCAGAATTAATTTGAGCGTTCACTTTCCAATCACTTTCCGGAAGCGAAGCAGAAAAGAACAAATTATTCCATGGTCATCTGCTTTCCTGAAAACAGGCCACCTGACCTTAACACTCCACGGCAGCGGATCGCTATTTCAAAAAAACATGTTACTAAACATAAATATTTATTTTGTTGAATCATTTTTTTTTTCGCACCGGGAAAAATACAGTGCACTACATTTTTACCGGTGGATGCCGAAAAACCAAAGAGTAGGTAGGAATAAACAGAATAAATTATGAAATACTTTAGCATTTTAATTTTAGTGCTTTGCATTGCTAGTATGGTCAATGCTCAACAGAATGAAAAGGAAAATTCCAGAGATCCAAGAACTACAATTTATTGTTTAAAATGTGATATTAAATTATTACCAAACGGCTTTGAAGTCTCCGGAGTAAGAAAACATTTAGCGAATGGTGATATAACATGTAGTGGAGAATTTCCTAAAGTTTGTGTAGGCCTTTATTTTGATAAAAATAATCAATTGAGCATTAATGATGGCGAAGACAAGATTTTAATTAAAAATATTGTTGTACTTGATGAAGAAGGTGTTGAATTAATTAATTATTAAAATTATGAAAAAGATTATATTTGTTTTACTATTGGTGGTTTATTTAACTGTTCCAAAATCTTTTGCCAGATGTGGTTTTGTTAAAGATGAGCCTAAAAACGAATTTACTATACATTGCAGAAATTGTGCAATACACGTTCTTTCCACTTCAGTTCAAATTACCGGAAAAAGATATGTTACCGGTTCAAGTGAGGTTTATTGCGTAGGTACAGACAAAATTTGTTATATTTTGTATTTCGGAACTAATAAAAAATATTTGGAAAATGAAGAAGAAATGTTTGAAATTGGTAAATTAACCATACTTAATGATAAAGGAGAAATACTTTATAATTATTAACTAATTCGTTTAAAATTACTATGAGTCACTTTCAAATGCTGCATCACAGGATGTATTTTTTATCTCTCCTGTTTATATTCAGTTTTCATTTTTCCGGAATTTGTCAGAATACCTTATATGTGCGGATCGATGACAGAGATTGTCCTAATTGCAATCTTCCAATCAGTTATTGTAAAAAAATATCATCAAAATATGAAAAAATACTGGTTTTCAGATCTTCAGCCTGTCGATTTTCAGAACAGCTGGCCAGGCAATATCTTGATAAACCGTATAAGATTATTTGTTCCGATTCGTTGTTTAATTTGTTCGGGGATGGTATTGGATCAATGATTAGGGTAAATTCCGGATCGTTATCTATAAAATACTCAGTAAAGTCATTAAATTCTTCTGTTTTAGAAAAAATCAACCAACTTCCTGACAGACTCGATTTCTCTGAGGTTATTCTGCCAGATACACTCAGTAACCGGATTATTCTGGCATGTAATGGGAAACAACTGTGGATCATTGATGAACTTTTTAATGTTTTATATAATTACAATATTGAAAAAAAGCGATTCGAAATTTGCAGGTATTTTATTGATAATAAAAAAGAACTTTTCAGACAAGTATTTGGAAGTGACTCAAATTATACAGCATTAACCACCAACGAGTTAATTTTAAAACACCAGTTGTCAACGGATATCCATGTAATCGCTGCATTTAACACCCATGAATCAATTTATTTTATTGCTAATTTTTATAAATTAATTCAAATACAGGATACACAGCCGCATATTATGTTAACTCCAATATTGGGGATGATTCAAAATACGACAGATAAAAAATTCAATTTTGTGAATTCTGATTTTACTGGTTCCGGGTTTTCTGCGGGCAATGACAGTATATTTATTTTCAGTGACATATATTCCGACACTTTACTTTCAATTCCTGATAGTATTGTTTTCACTGTCAATAGCATTCAAAATCAACACCGTCTGATTAAAAAGTCCAGCATAGCTTTTCCGCTCAATGAGGTTTATGATACCTCAGAAATCGGTGTTAGAAATATTTTTGCTTACCCTTATGCATTAAATGCTGGTACTTTTGAGCTGTACGATATACTTCACAAGGAATATCTTGGATCTGTCCGTTCAGATTTTAAGCAGTTGAATAATGAGAATTTTTTTGATCAGGAGGCTTACGCTATGTCTTTAAAAGAGAATTACTTACGCATTTTATTTCGGAATAAACAAAATGAATTTAAAATCATATATTTTCATACTCAAACCAGAGAAGTGGAAAAAGTAATTGATCTGAAGTTACATTTTGTTGCCGGGAGCAATTTTTGCACCCTGTTCGATACTTATTTTTTAGGTATCACTGATGGATTGAAATTGCTTAACATTAAAATACCCGATATCAAAGAATAATTTTATCCGCTGTGTTTGTGCAGCCATTGTGAGATAGAGCTGCAGAAATTTTCCGTAATTTTATCCGAGATTTCAACAAATAATACAATCAATTAACATTCAGGCTCTTGTTTATAAATAAATTGATGGCTGGCAAAACAGAGTGAATGTATTATTTTATTGAAATATTGATAATCCGCAAAACTTTAGGTTCATTTGGCAGTAAATCGTGATACCAATGAATCGGGTTGCCAAAGGTGCAGCATTTATGCTGGTTTCTGCCCTGGGATTTGCCATTATGTCGGCTTTTGTCAAGCTGGCGGGTGACCTGCCTGTATGGGAAAAAGTGTTTTTCCGAAACCTCGTAAGCCTCTTTATTTCATGGTATTCCATTACCACAACGCATAAAATATACTGGGGGCAATCAGTAAACCGTAAGTTTCTGGCTGGGCGTGCTTTAACAGGCCTTATAGGGATGGTTATGTATTTTTATGCCCTCGACCGCATGTTGCTGGCCGATGCCAATATGCTGGTTACCTTGTCTCCTTTTTTTGTAACATTGTTTGCATGGGTAATTTTAAAAGAAAAACGCACCCCTGTACAATTGCCTGCCTTGATAGTGCTTTTTGCTGCTTCACTGCTTATTATAAAACCCCGTTTCGATCTGGCGGTTATACCGGCGCTGGTAGCTTTTTTATCGGCGGTGACCACAGGTATATCGCACACACTGGTCAGGTTTATGGGAAATAAGGAAAAGCCCGATACCATTATTTTTTATTTTTCGTTGATTTCAACCATCATTATTTTTCCGTTTATAATGGTTAATTTTGTGATGCCCGACACAATGCAATGGATTTTTCTGCTTGCTACCGGAATTTTTGCAGCCGTTGGCCAGTTTGGTCTGACGTATGCCTATCGCAACGCACCTGCTTCAAAAGTTACGGTATTTAACTTCAGCGGGATTGTTTTTTCGGGTGCGCTGGGTTTCCTGATATGGGGCGAAATATCTGATTATATGAGTATTGCAGGAGCAGTGCTTATCCTTTGCACGGCAGTTTTTCTATATGTTGCGCACAGAAAAGCCGATGCAGCTGAATTGTAAAAAGACAGGATTCTGCAACAATGAAAATTTTGGTGACATTGTGCAATTCATATTATGTTAACTGCAATAATCTAAAGGGTTAAAACCAGGGGCATATATAAAATTTATTTATAATCAATCAATTATGTATAATTTTACAACCAATTGGTTGAGTTGATATATTGTTTAAATTGAAGATCAACGACTTTGATCGATTTAATGTTTAATTTAATAAAATCTTTATAAATAATTGAATTTTAGTATTTTGTATTTTTGACATTTTGGCATGGAAACTTGTTTTTTTGAACTTTTCTATTACATTTGCAAATCAGGATTGTAAAACGATAAAAATAGTATGCAGGGAATTTTGATTTTAATAGGTGGCGCTGAAGACCGGAAAGATGACAAAGTGGTGCTGACCAAGATTCTGGAAAAAACCAATGCCCGGAATATCGTCATTATTCCAACCGCTTCAGATTATGCCCGTGAAGTTTATGAAAATTACCGGTATGCATTCAGAAGCCTTGGTATCGATCAGGTTGAGGTATTTGATATCAGGTACCCCGATGAGGTGGACAGGGAAGAATATCACGATAAACTCAGGAAAGCCGATCTGGTTTATTTCAGCGGAGGCGACCAGACCAAACTGATCAAAACGCTTCAAGGCTCAAGATTACTGGAAGAAATTAAAGAATCTTTCTTTACCCGGCAGTTACACATTGCCGGAACCAGTGCAGGAGCTGCAGCAGCCGGCGAAATTACCATTTACGATGGCGATTATAACGGATTTTGCAAAGATGCTGTAAAAACCATGCCGGCATTTGGATTTTTAAAAAGCATTGCCGTTGATACCCATTTCCTGGCACGCGAACGCATTCCCAGGCTTACCCATTATCTTATTTCGGGGAACTGCACCAAAGGCATTGGCATTGACGAAGATACGGTTGCATTTATCCATCCCGATTACCGCATGGAAGTTTATGGATCGGGCATGGTTACAGTTATGAATACTGATAAAATTACAGGATCGAATTTCGAGTTGATTAAAAAAGATGAAGTTTATACGGTGAACAATGTCAGGGTAGGTTTTCTGGCACCTGGTACTATTTTCAGCCTTAAACGCTGGATGGTATTGAAAACCCATGCTGAAAACGGTATGAGAGAAATTTTTCCAGCTATATTTTTAAACGAATAGTGCTTTAATCAATTAATAACTTTAAAAATTTATTTCCATGGAACAAAGTGATTTTATAATCCGGAAAGTCAAGACCTACACCGGGCCAAGTTACTATTTAAGCCGTCCAGCCATTGTGTTCAACCTATCACTCGATTCTGACGGGCCAGATGTGGAATTTTATAAAGAACGGGTTTTAGCTCAATTCCCTTCGCTTGAACCGCATTTTCCAGACAGGGTGGTTGATTTGTTTGCCCAGGTGCTGCTGAAGGTAGTTAAGATGGATCTCGACCTTTTTGCCAACAACGTTTCTGTAATGAGCGACGGGGAAGAATGGACCATAGCAATTGAATACCTTGAAGAAAGACTCACCAAAGACTGTATTTACCTGGTAAGTGATTGGTTTTACGCTATGAATATCAATAATGACGCTTTTGATTTCAAAGCCGAATTTACCCTTTTGCAGAAAAAATTCGATAAGACGATTCTTGGCGGCCCAACCATTTATTCATTGGTCGAAGGTGGCGTAAAAAGAGGCGTTCCGGTGCATTATCTCTACGAAGAAAATCAGTTTCAATGGGGTTATGGCAAAAAACAAAGAAGAGGTCGTTCCACCATTTTCCATACCGATGGGATAAAAGATACTGAATTTACCACTTACAAAGATATGGTAGGCGATTTCCTTGAACTTTGTGGTTTACCCACACCCAAAGGGAAAAACTGTTTTACCGAAGAAGAAATTCTTGAAGAGGCTCAGAAAATTGGATGGCCTGTTGTCATCAAACCCGTTGCCGGGCATAAAGGACAAGGTGTTACTACCGGCATAAAATCGATCCCTGAAGCCAAAAAAGCCTTCAATAATATTGTGGTGGCAGCACAGGAAGCTGGCGTTGCTTTTGAAGGTGCACTGGTTCAGCAGCAGATTTATGGATTCGACCATCGTATTCTTACCATAGGCGGTAAATTTGTTGCCTGCCTCAAAAGAGAGCCCGCTTTTGTTATGGGCGATGGTGTAAGCACCATCAAACAGTTAATTGATGCCGATAATGAACTGGAAATAAGAGCAGATACTGCCCGTTCGCCATTATGCAAAATAAGGCTCGACGATGATATGCTCGATTTTATGAAACTTCAGGGACTAACCCCCGATACTGTTCCTGAAAAAGACCAGAAAGTTGTACTTCGCAGGGTTGCCAATATCTCAGCCGGAGGAGTATCTTTCAATGTAACTGATGATATGCACCCCGAAAATATCCAGATGGCTGAAAATATTGCAAAATTCCTTAATGTTACTGCCCTGGGTATTGACGTGCTTGCTGCCGATATCAGCAAACCATGGAGAGAAGGTAATTTTGGTATTATAGAAATCAATGCCGGTCCGGGAGTTTTTATGCATCTTGCACCTGCTTTCGGTGGTTCGGTTGATATTCCGGGTTATATTATGGAACATTTCTTTGGAAAAGGTTGCCATAAAGCCAGGATACCCATCATTACCTGCAATTATCTTACCACTACCCTGGCTGATATGATTTACAATGCCGTGAAGGAAATTAAAGAAGATGTGGAATTTGGCTGTGTCAAAACCGATGGACTGTATTTTAACGGTCTGTTTTTCACCCATTTCAATCATACCGAAAACTGCAAAATTCTTTTCAGGAATCCCAAACTCGACATTGCCCTGATTGACCATGACAATGAGAATATACATGATTACGGAACTTATCATTTCGGGCACGATATTGCCATTCTTGATAAAGCCAATTATGCCGAAAGAATTCTTGAAAGAGATCTTGTACCCGATGGCATTTTAATCGAAGTGGATGATAAAGACCACCATAAGGATGAGGAAGGAAAGGTTGAAACTGATGCTGAAGAACCCGTAACCCAGGTTTTAACGGTAAGAAAAGCCGGTCAGGTCATTTCACAGACCGAGATTGCCGACGAAAAAGAAATTGAACCCATGATTTTGAAAGCACTTAAGCCCTACCTGGCCGAACTGCTGGCAAAATATGAATAATTTTTTTGCTTTTTAATGATACTACCGGAATGTATGTTTTCCGGTAGTATTTTTTTATTTCAACGATTAATATTATTCATTAAAAATAAAAATTATGTTGCTCATAAAAAATGCCGAGGTGTACGCACCCGAATATATTGGTAAAAAAGATGTTTTATTGGCCGGAAAAAAGATTGTAGCTATTGAAAATAAAATTGACATGCCCGGAAATATCCCCTGCGAAGTGATAGATGCAACGGGTTTAAAACTTACCCCTGGTTTTATCGATGCCCATGTTCATATTGCAGGAGCCGGCGGTGAAGGAGGCCCGGCCACACGGACACCTGAATTGCAGCTCAGTATGCTGATTAAAGGTGGTGTAACAACCGTCATTGGCTGCCTGGGCACCGATGGAATGACACGCAGTGTTGAAGGGGTACTGATGAAAGCCAAAGGGCTGAGAGACGAAGGCGTTTCAGCATGGATATATACCGGTGCTTACCAGATTCCTACACCAACCATTACCGGCGATGTAGGTAAAGATATTGCCCTTATTGATGAAATAATAGGAGTGGGAGAGGTAGCAATTTCCGATCACCGGTCTTCTTTCCCTACCACCGAAGAGCTGATCCGTATTACCGAACATGCCCGTGTAGGAGGGATGCTGGGTGGAAAAGCAGGTATCATCAATATCCATATGGGCGATGCCAAAAATCCTTTCCAGCCTATTCACGATGCCGTGGCCAAAAGCGAGTTGAATTACAAACAGTTTTACCCGACACACTGCAACAGGAACGATTACATTTTTGAAGACGCCAAAGAATATGGCAAAAAAGGCTGGGTAGATATTACTACCAGCTCATATCCATATTTTCCACAATATGAAATAAAACCATCAAAAACCATAAAATTGCTGATGGATGCAGGTGTCCCTGTTGAACATATCACTTTTACATCAGATGCATGTGGGTCGCTGCCCGATTTTGATCCGGTAACCGGCGAACTGAGGCAGCTTGAAATGGGACTGCCGGAAGCAAATATGCGCGAAGTGATTGATGCTGTTAAAACAGAAAATATTCCATTCGAAACAGCCATAAAAGTAGTTACCTCAAACCCTGCCGATGCCTTGAAATTGAAACAAAAAGGCAGAATTGCTATTGGTAAGGATGCCGATGTGCTGCTTTTCGATGGCAGTTTTAAACTTAAAAGCGTCATTGCAATGGGAACTGTGATGATGAAAGATGGACAGTTGTTGAAAAAAGGTTCTTATGAAGTCTGAAAAGCATTGATGCATATTGAAAGAAATCATTAACAAATGCCATACTGCTTAGGTGTTATTCCTGCTATCAGGCTTATTACAGATAGGAACAGGTAATCCGGGAAAATACATGGGCAGTATGGTTAAAAAAACGGATGATCAGCATTGGTAAGCGTGCTTTTGGCTGAATAATAGATTAAAACGGAAAGTTCACCTTTCCATCTTGTTTTGAAGGTTATAGGGCCATCCAACCCAATATCGGTTTTTAACATAAAATGAACGATGCCATGACAGAATTAGAGCAATATATTCAATATAAAGCACTTCCGGGGCAAATTGTCCTTGAGGAAATCAAAGTGCTGTACGGCGCAAATTATTTCAGCGGCAGGCCGGTAATACGTTTCCGGATAAATCTGGGAAACTATGACGAGGTTTTTACCAACCAGATCCCCGGTTTTTTTGAAAAACTCAAAACCCTGCTCCCCACGCTTTATAACCATCAATGCTCAGTAGGCAAACCTGGCGGATTTTTTGAACGTATTAAAGAAGGCACCATGCTTGGTCATGTAATGGAACATACAGCCATTGAACTTCAGAACCTGGCAGGAATGGATGTAGGTTTTGGAAAAACCCGCGGTGCCAAGAAAAAGGGAATTTATAATGTTGTTTTTCGTTACTTCGATGAAATAGCAGGGATTTATGCCGGAAAAGCATCGCTTAACCTGATTAATGCCATTCTTGATGGTAAAGAGATCAATGTTGCCGAAATTATTGACAACCTGATTATCATCCGTGAAAAGCGGATGCTCGGGCCAAGCACACAAGCGATTGTAGGTGAGGCCGAACGACGGAAAATCTCTGTTATCAGGCTCGATAAATACAACCAGGTGCAGTTGGGAACCGGCAAGTTCAAAAAAATTATCCGTGCTACCATTTCGGAAGACACCAGTGTCCTGGCCGTCGAAACAACCGATGATAAATATTTGACCAATACCATTCTTCAGGATTTTGGAATTCCTGTACCGAAACAGATTATCACCGAAAAACTTGAAGACATTTTACAGTTTCATACTTCCCTCGGGCGTGCTGTTGTGGTGAAACCTGCACAGGGATATCAGGGGAAAAGGGTAAATATTGACCTCAATAATCCTGAAACCATCGAAAAAGCATTTTTATGGGCTAAAGAGTTTCACAAAGAAATTATTGCCCAGGAAGATATTCCGGGAGGTACCTACCGCCTTCTGATTATCAATTTTCAGATGGTTGCAGCTGTAAGGCTCATTCCGCCAAATATCACCGGTGATGGAAAAAAAACCATCAAAGGGCTTATTGACGAGTTAAACCGTGAGCCCGGAAGGGAATTTGGCGATAAAGGAAAACTTTCGAAAGTCGAAATTGACGAAGAAACTTTAAAAATAATAGAACTCAGGGGTTTTAACCTGCAATCGGTGTTGCCCCAGGGGGAACAGATTTTTTTAAAAAATACCGGAAATATGAGGCTTGGAGCAACTTCGACCGATGTAACCGATGTTGTTCACCCGTTTAATGCATTCATAGCCAGTAGGGTTGCACGTATACTAAACCTGAATGTAGCTGGTATTGATATTATTTCGGAAGATATTTCCATCCCATTGAATAAAAATAATGGCGTCATCATTGAAGTAAATGCCGCACCTGATTTCAGAATGCATTTTAATCCCACTTTCGGCACAAAACGTTACGTGCAACGCGATTATGTTTCTATGCTTTTTCCGGCCGACGCTCACAGCAGCGTGCCTATTTATTCCATTACCGGTTCGTATGGAAAATCGTTGTGTTCGTCCATCATCCATACCTGCCTGACCAGCCTGGGACGAAGAACAGGTATTGTTGGCCGTAACGGCTTATATGTAAACGATTTTTGCCTGATTAAAGGCGATGCTACCGAATCGAAAAATGTAGCCATTGTGCTGAAAGACCCAACCGTTGACTGTGTTATTCTCGAAACCCCGGTCGAAGCCATTTTACAGTCAGGCCTGGGATATGAATATGCTCATTTCGGAATTATTCTTAACCTGGTTGATAAAAAAGATGAATATTATACCTATGATCATATCAGGGATGTGGAAGATATTGCCTATGCAAAAATGGTGGTAGCCGAGCAGGTTTTCGACAACGGATTTGTAATTATTAATGCCGATGTAAAAAATATGATGGAAATGCGTTCGCGCATTTATGCCCATGTGGCCATGTTTTGTAAAAACCGCGATAATGCAGTTTTTTCGAAACATATCACCAAAGAAGGAACAGGTATACTGCTCACAGAAGGGCATCTGGTTATCTACGACAAAGGACTTGAAATTGCCATGATGGAAACCAACCAGATTCCTGTTCTGAAAAAATACCAGGATGATTATGCCATGGATGCAGTGCTGGCCGCTGTTATTGCTCTTTATCTTTCTGATATTCCTATCGATTATATCCGGAATATTCTTAAAACAGCAGATTTTACTTACGATAACTAAATCCTATCAGGGAGATCAGGACTTAAAATTGTTGTGCTGTTTTTATCCATTGGTTGGTGCAAGAGCCTGAAAATGTCAGTTTTACTGATAGCCGGGCCGAAAAAAAAACGCATTTATCTGCTTGATTTTCCGGCAGTCAGCTCAATTATTCCGGTTTTATCATCCTGATATTTTTGCGCAGGTAATACGAAACAAGCATGAGTGCAACCATCAGGTAACCGGTGATAAAAATTCCCCAATTGAAACTTTTTGGTATGTAATTACTTACAATGGTTTCGAATTGCATTTTGTTGTCAATGACCGAGTAATTATCAATCAGCAGTCGTGTGTAATTCCAGGTATAGGCAGTCAACTGAAGAATAGCACCGCAGATCAGTGTAATCCATTCTCCCGGCCTGACACGACGCGATTGCAGGTTGGTGTTCCACAGAATAAGTAAAGCCAGGACAAGCATTTGCAGCGAACTGAGCAACGGAGCCAGTACCGGGCCATCCCATACTACCGGTATCAGGAAAAGGATATCCCATGTAAGAAACGATTCGGGCCAGCCGAGAATAAGTTTTAAGAAAACATAATAAAACATATCCCAAATGGCAAAACTATATAAAAACCATGCAAAAGCTTGCAACCACTGCCTGCCGGCAACATATGCCACCGAAACCAGCATTAACAGGGTTGCTGTTTCTCTGAAAATTTCGAGGTAATAGGTCTGGTTATCGAGCAATACCAATGGAAATTGAAATCCTTCCGGATAAAAAAGACGCCGGAGGTAAACCACAACCATGCTTTCGAGAAAAGCCATGCCCATGCTGAACAGGGCAAGCCAGATCATGATGCGTATCAGGTTTTTCATTACCGTGAATTTTTAATATATGGCAAATATAACCACTTTGTGCAACAATAAATGAAGGTAATGATTAAATAATCGAGCCATAACTATGAAATTTTAAGGGATTAATTGATATCTTTAAATTTTTATCGGTTCAATCAAAACCAGTAAAAATGACGAAAATAGTAATTTTTATTGCGGGCTTGTTGCTTACACTTACCTTGCAGGCGCAGGTATTCAGCACGGGTGAAACATTGAAAAAAGGAAAATTTTCGGCGGGCATTGAGCCCCTGGTAATGGTGGGCGGGCATTCAAACGGGGTGAATATTTTTCTACATAATGGTTTTGGACTTGCATCAGGGTTAGATCTTTCTGTAACCGGCGGCGTTGGCCATGGTAATTATATCGGTGCCGATCTGGAATGGTCGTTGGGAAAATATATTTCATTGGCAGCCGGTGCACATCATTTTGGCGATTTTGGCCTTGATGGTACATTGTTGTTTACCCACCCGTTGCAGAAATCGGTTAAGCTTTATTTCGGTTGTGATGCCGGCATTGTTTTTGCCAATGATTTTTACTTACTGCTATGGGTACCAGTTGGTTTGGAAATCAGCCTGCAGAAAAACATGTCGTTTGTTTTTGAAACGGAGATAGGCCTTACTGAAGACAGTTATCATATTATTGGAGGAGGGTTGAATTTTTATTTTTAACCCATTAATTACCAATGAAAAAAGGGAGAATCGTGTTTTTCTCCCTTGAATTTCAATACATTTAATCATCGTTTTACCCTTGCAGCAGTTGTTTGACTTTATCGGCAATGGTTTTGCTTTCGGCTTTGCCTGCAAGGCGTTGGTTGGCCAGTGCCATTACTTTTCCCATTTCTTTCATTCCCGTAGCACCGGTTTCTGTAATAATGGCTTTCAGTGCAGCCACCAATTCATCCTCAGTCATCTGGGCTGGAAGATATTGCTGAATAACAGATAACTGGAACATCTCCTGCTGATATAAATCGTCACGTTTCTGAGTTTTATAAATATCGGCTGCATCGCGGCGCTGTTTTACAAGTTTCTGAAGCATTTTCAGTTCATCTTCGGATGAAAGGTCAACGCCTTTGCCACTGGTTTGTTCAAGCAGGATAGCTGCTTTTATGGCCCTTATGGCTTCCAGTTTTTCTTTATCGCGTGCAATCATTGCCGCTTTAATATCGTTATTGATTTTTTCGGTGAGGTTCATATCAATAGTTTTTAATCAACATTATTAAATAAAAATGAATTGTCGGGATTAATCTGTATTCCGTTGTTGTCGTCTTCAGAGAGTGTGTATCTTGAAACCTCACCCGAAATATTACGGGCAGGCTCTTCAATTTTTATATGGGCTCTTTCGTAAGCCGGGATATTTTCGATTTTTTCAATTTCACTAAAATCAAAAAGTGGTATTTCCTTGTACTGAGGCACATCGGTAGGTGGTTTTTGCCTGTTTGTCTGCGGAACCGTTATTTTTGGAGCCCGGGTTGCAGTTTGATCGGGCAGGGGATCATTTCCGGGTGGTGCAAAAAGCGTTTTTTGTACAGGCTGGCTTAACGGTGGGGACTGTAAAGCTTCATTTGAAACAGTATTTTGTTCAGAAATTCCATGGTTTGAAATATCCGATGCATGGTTTGAATGATCGAGCGAAACAACTTCTTTTTGTGGAGGAGTATTTACCAGTAATTCAGGAATATCTGAGGCAGTAAAGCCGGTGGCAATGATGGTTACGCTGATACTGTCACCCAGGTTGGCATCGTAGCCATTTCCCCAGATAATATCGGCATTTTGTCCGGCTGATTCCTGTACAAAATCGGTGATAATACCTACTTCATCCATTGTAAGTTCCTGTTGTCCCGAAGTCAGATTAAGCAGAATATTACGGGCTCCCATAATATTATTATTGTTTAGCAAAGGTGAAGTGAGTGCCTTTTGAATGGCAGTAAGTGCGCGGTTTTCACCTGAGGCTGTGCCAGAACCCATAATAGAAACGCCGCTGTTGTGCATTACAGTGTGCACATCGGCAAAATCAACATTTACAATACCATGAACGGTGATAATTTCGGCAATGCCTTTTGCAGCAATGGTCAATACATCATCGGCTTTGGCGAAAGCCTGGCGCAGGGAAAGATCACCATAAATTTCGCGAAGTTTTTCATTGTTGATGATAAGCAATGAATCAACATTTTCTTTGATATCCCTAATTCCTTCAAGTGCCTGATTCATACGTTTCTGCCCTTCGAACCGGAAAGGCAGGGTAACAATGGCTACAGTGAGAATTCCTTTTTCGCGGGCTTCTTTAGCCAACACCGGAGCAGCTCCTGTTCCTGTGCCACCACCCATACCTGCGGTAATAAACACCATTTTTGTTTTCGGGCCTAGAATTTCTTCGAATAAAGGAAGGCTTTCAATGGCTGCCTGCCTGCCCTGTTCCGGCTTGTTTCCTGCTCCGCGGCCTTCGGTAAGGGTGGCTCCAAGTTGCAGCTTTACCGGAACCGGACTATTTGCCAGGGCTTGTGCATCGGTGTTACAAACCACGAAATCGACATCCGTGATGCCTTGCCTGAACATGTGGTTGACTGCATTGCTGCCGCCTCCGCCCACACCGATAACTTTGATGATTGACCGGCGGTCAATGGGCAAATCAAATTGCATTAAATCTTCTGCCATGGTAAGATTGTTTTTTAAGTGAATATTTTACATTTTATGATCTTCAACATCGAATAAAAGGCTGACTTTTTGTACCAGGTCCTGTAATTTATTGCGGCCAGATGCTTTTTTGGTATCGTCTTCCTTTTCAGTTTTTTTCCGGTTATCCGTAACAATTGGTTCCTGTTCAATATCCTGATTAAGATTAATATATGGAGAAGTTTTATTATTCATATTTTCTTTAAAACCCGTTCCTTTGAGCAATAAGCCGACAGCGGTGGCATATTTCGGGTTATTGATATTGGGTATTTTCTCCAGGTCGCAGTCAATAAATTCCATGGGTAATCCAACCCTTACCTCGTGTCCGGATTTGAAAGCGATGAGCTGAGGCAGGTTTTTAAGCAATGCACCACCCCCTGTGACAATGATGCCTGCTCCAAGTTTTTCATAAAATCCGCTGGCTTGGATTTGATACAGCAGCTGGTTGATAATTTCTTCCATCCTGGCCTGAATAATGTGCGCAAGGGTTTTACACGATATTTCTTTCGGTGGCCTGCCGCTGATACCCTGAATGGTGACAATTTTATTTTCGGGTTCAATTTCGGCAATGGCCGATCCATAGGTGACTTTTAAACGTTCGGCCTGTTTATCCATCAGGTTCAAGCCGGTTTTTATGTCGCTTGTGATAATGCCTCCACCAAGGGGTACTACTGCTGTGTGTTTCACCATACCTTCATGGTAAACCGTAAGGTCTGAAGTTCCACCACCAATATCAATCATAGCAACGCCCACCATTTTTTCATCTTCGGTTAAAACCGCTTCTGATGAGGCTAGTGGCTCAAGACACACATCAATGGTATTCAAACCTGCACGGGCAATGCATTTTTTAATATTCAAAACCGAACTTGCTTTGCTGAAAACAATATGGAAATCAGCTTCGAGCCTGTTTCCCAGCATACCTACAGGACTTCCCGTAACCGGTTCATTATCTACAATATATCTCTGTGGCAGAATGTGCAGTATTTCATCGCCGGGTTCTACCGATATGCGATATGCTTCGCTGATGAGCCTGTCAACATCGTGCTGAGAAATTCCGTCCTGCCGTGGGTCAATGATAATATAGCCCCTGTTACGGATGCTGTGAATGTGCATTCCGGCAATGCCGACAAAAACATCTTTCATTTTTATGTTCGCCTGAGTTTCGGCGATATCGGTTGCCATCCGGATTGATTCAATGGTTTTTTCGAGATTGACAACCAACCCTCTTCTTACTCCAAGCGATGGTGCTTCGCCCATTCCGAGGACTTGCATTTTGCCATTGGCCGATTGCCTTGCTATCATGGCAACTATTTTTGTGGTGCCAATATCAACGGCTGTGATTAATTTACTTTCTGTGTTCATAGTATCAACGTTTTGTACAAATTACCTGGTTATGATATTTTAAGTTAACATATTTATATTTTTCCCAACCTTCATTTGAGAATCCTTTCTCATACAGAAGCCTGAGTTTACGGAATTTTTCCTGGTAGTCAGAAATATCTCCGAAAAGCACATAATGATTCCCGATACGAGGTATCAGTTCAAATTCGTCATTTCTTACATAAATCTGTTCAATCATGGCGTTCCAGAATTTATGACGGTTGATATATCTGACAAGAAAAAACAGTTGGGCCGGTATATTATCTGTTATTGAGTCGGGTTCATCCAGAAAAGGATAATCCATAAGTTTGCGGGTCTCATTAAAACCGTTTCTGATATTGCCGTTTGCCACAATAACACGTGCCGTATATTGCCGCGACAATGGCATGGGTTTCCCTTCTTCATCAATATAAAAACTTTCCTGGTAAGCATTGATAATGCGCAAAACGGGTTTACGCTGTTCAATATCTACTTTCAGATCGCCTGCCAGCGAAGTGTACACTTTGGCTTTTCTGATGGATGGATGACGATAAATAATATTTTCAAGCCTGTCAATATTCAATGTGTCGCAGTTACAACCCAAAAGCCGTTGATTGGTTCTTTTCAGAATAGATAGAATATCGTCCGGATCGACAAAATAATAATGTTTGCCATCGGTGATATTGACTTTTATGTTGCTGCACACCGTATGATTACGTTTTATACCCGTAAAACTCAATGCAACAGCCATATAAGCAATTATTGCTATCCAATAGATGATATTGAGTATTTTTTTCATCATTACGAATATATTTTTTCCAGTTCGGGCACCAGAGTATCAATATTGCCTGCTCCCATGGTGATAATTATATCTGTTTTCAATGATCTGAGTTCCTGAATCAGATTTTCAAATGGGATAAGCATTTTATCGCTATTAGCTATTTTATCGAAAATAATTTCCGAGCTTATCCCGGGCAGAGGCAACTCGCGTGCCGGATAAACAGGCAGTAGTATTACCCGGTCGAGCTGGCTCAGTTCGGCGGCAAATTCCTCGTAAAAATCGCGTGTTCGTGAAAAAAGATGAGGTTGAAAGATACCTGTAATGTGCCTGTTTACAAACAATTGTCTTGCCGAATGGATGCAGGCTTTTATTTCGGCAGGGTGATGGGCGTAATCATCAATCAGCACTTTCGATGGAGTATTTATCCTGATATCGAAACGTCTTCTGACACCGGTGAATGACCTGAGCGGGGAGCGTAGCTTATCAACCGGCACATCTGTTAAAATACAACATGCCAGTGCAGCAACGGCATTTTCAAGATTGTACAGACCTGGAATTCCTAAGGTGAAATCATGAAAAATTCCCTGTGGTGTTGCCAGATCGAAAGTGTATAATCCATTGATAAGCCTTACATTGACAGGATGAAAACCAGCATTTCCATCAATGCTGTAAGTAAAGAAATTAATAGCATTGTTATAAGGGATATATTTTCTGACCTGTGCTTTGATGAGCAATGTACCTCCGGGAATAATACATTGAACAAACTGGTTGAATGCTTTTATCACCTCGTCATGTGTGCCATAAATATCAAGATGATCGGCATCGATAGAAGTAATTACTGCAAGTTTGGGTTTTAGCGTCAAAAACGACCGGTCAAATTCATCGGCTTCAACAACCACCAGGTTGCTGTCTTTATTCAAAAGCAGGTTAGTACCGTAGTTTGAAGCAATTCCCCCCAGAAAAGCATTACAGCCTGAAGTCTGGTTGAGCAGATGGGCTGTGCAGCTTGTGGTAGTGGTTTTTCCATGGGTGCCCGATATGGCAATACACTGGAGATGATCAGTTATTATTCCAAGAGCCTGTGCCCGTTTGATAATGGAAAAATGATGCTGCTGAAAATATTGTAAACATGGGTGATCGTTTGGGATGGCGGGGGTAATAATAATAATGGTTGATGAGATATGGTCGGTATTTTTAAATTCACCGGGAATAAGTTCCGGATCGGTATCGTAATGAATTGTAATACCTTCACCCTCAAGCTCCCGGGTCAATTGTGAAGGGGTTTTATCGTATCCGGCCACTGTTTTGCCCGAATATTTAAAATACCTCGCCAGGGCGCTCATTCCAATGCCACCGATACCAATAAAATATACCCGTTGTATTTGCGAAAAATTCATTCCCTTTTTTTTATCAGTTTCAATACTTCTTCTGCAATTTTAAGGTCGCTGTTTGCAATAGCCATTTTGTGGCAATTTTCTGATAACTGGCTGAGTTTAGCATCATCATTTATCAATGTCTTAATGGTGCCGATGAGTGCTTCATGAAGCTGATGATCTGCAATCATGATGGCAGCATTGCGTTCAACCAAAGCCATGGCATTTTTTGTCTGGTGATCTTCGGCAACGTTAGGGCTTGGCACCAAAATGGCCGGTTTCCCCAGCAGGCATAATTCTGAAATAGTAAGTGCCCCTGCACGGCAAATCACAAGATCAGCTGCACGGTAGGCCATATCCATACGGTCAATAAACTCAAAAACCCTGATACTTTTACTACTATATTTTAAGGTTTCGAGTTTGGCCATCTCGAAATAGTTTTTTCCGGTTTGCCATATAATCTGCAGATGTTCGCGAAGCAAAATATCAAGATGCTGAAAAATAGCCTGGTTGATTGTCAACGCACCAAGGCTGCCTCCTGAAATGAGTATGGTTCTGGCTTTGGGTTGCAGTTCAAAAAAGGCACAGGCTTCTTCGCGTGTTGTCGGATTTTCAATAATCTGCAACCTGACAGGGTTCCCCGTAAGGACTATTTTATTTGATGGAAAGAATTTTTCCATACCTTCATAAGCAACACAGATCGTTTTTGCATTGTGAGAAAGAATGCGGTTGGTAACTCCTGCATACGAATTCTGTTCCTGGATGATTGTTGGAATTCCTTTTTTTGCCGCTGCCCTCAGAACGGGCCCACTGGCATATCCACCCACACCAACAGCAACATGAGGCTTGAATTCCCTGATAATGCGGTTGGCCTTGATCATACTCGACCAGAGTTTGTAAAAGAAAATAATATTTTTAAAAGTGAATTTTCGTTGAAAGCCGGCGACCGGAAGTCCGGTTATTTTGTAGCCTGCAGCAGGTACTTTTTCCATTTCCATGCGTCCGAGAGCTCCCACAAATAAGATATCAACCTGTTGATCAATTAATTTTAAAGCATTGGCAATGGCCAGGGCAGGAAAAATATGTCCACCTGTACCTCCTCCGCTGATGATGATCCTTTTAGTTTGTTGTTCCATTTTTTTCAGTATTAACGATCTGAACCGCCTGAATGGCAGGTCCTTCACCGGATTCAACAATTCGACTGACACTCAGAATGATACCCAATCCGATACAGGTAAACAAGATGGAAGTTCCACCCATACTCACCAGGGGTAATGTCTGACCGGTTACGGGGAATAAATTGACAGCCACAGCCATATTGATCAATGCCTGGAAAACAAGGCTGATAGTAATTCCAATAACCAGAAATGCCGGAAAGGTACGTTCGCATTTTCGCACAATTTTTCCGGCCCTGACCAATAAAATAATGTAAAGCATTAATACAATAATACCTCCGACCAGACCGTATTCTTCAATAATAATGGCATAAATAAAATCGGAATATGGATGTGGTAAAAAGTTGCGTTGCAAGCTGTTGCCAGGTCCTTTGCCGATAATACCACCGGTTACAATGGCTATTTTAGCCTGGTTGACCTGGAAATTGCCTTTATCATCACCACTGACATAGTTCTCAATCCGGCGTTTCCATGTTCCAACACGCCCCGAATCGGGCATATTCAACGCCACAATAATAAAAATGGCAATGGCTGTAACACCCAACGCTCCGAAAATTGATAAATATTTGAGGCTTATCCGGCCAATGAACATTAAAATGACACAGGTGGCAAAAACAATGGCTGCAGTTGAAAAATTGGCAGGCAAAATCAGTCCGCAAACGGCAATTACCGGCCATAATACCGGCCAGAATGCTTTTTTAAAATCTTTTATTTCGTCCTGTTTGTTGGCTAAAAGTCTGGCTACATACATGATAAGGGCAAATTTGGCAAAATCACTGGTTTGAAAAGTCAACCCGATTACCGGAACCGAAATCCAGCGTGATGCTTCATTCAGGCTTGCTCCCCTTGCTAATGTCCAGAGCAATAATGGTATAGATAATATAAGCAATATTTGTGATAAAGTGTAATAGTATTTGTAGTGAATGGTATGAATAAGCCATGTAAATCCAATGCCTCCCATTAGAAAGAAGGAATGTTTGAGTAAATAATAAAAGGTGTTTCCTCCCATTTTTTTATAGGCAAGTGTTCCGGTTGCGCTATAAACCGTAAGCAGCGAAAATATGCCCAGTATTAAAATGACTATCCAGATGGTCGGGTCGCCTTTAAAATATCTTTGAAACTTTTCTTTCATCCTTTTGGTAATTTTATCAGCATCATAAAAGCTACAGATTTCTGACCGCTGCTTTGAACTGCCGGCCACGGTCCTCGTAATTATCGAATAAATCAAAGCTGGCACAGGCCGGTGACAATAGCACGATATCGCCATTTGACGAAAGGTGATACGCTTTATTTACCGCTTCAGACATTGAACGGGCTTCGGTAATAAAAGGAACATCATCAGCAAAAGCCGATTTGATTTTTGAATTGTCTATGCCAAGGCATACAATGGCTTTTACCTTACTCCTTACCAGATCGCGCAAAACGCTGTAATCGTTTCCTTTATCAACACCCCCGACAATCCATACGGCTTTTTTTGTGAGGCTTTCGAGTGCATACCAGGTTGAATTGATATTGGTAGCTTTTGAATCGTTGATAAATTCGATGCCATGCACTTTAAGCACAAACTCCAGACGGTGCTCTACTCCCTGGAAATCGGATAAACAATCGCGGATAATTTCTTTGCGGATATCGAGTACCCTTGCAGCAATTGCTGCGGCCATGGAGTTATAGGCATTATGCCTGCCCTGCAGGGCCAGTTCCTGTATTGTCATATTGAATTCTGTATTTTGATATTTTATGGTTAGCTGGTTGTTTTCAACATATCCGCCCTGGGCAGATTTGCTGTTGAGTGAAAAAGGCAGTTTTTGTGCGTTGATGGTGACATCACTGAGCTGTTTTACCGTTACTTCATCATCGGCGCAATAAATAAAAAAATCGTCGGGTTGCTGGTTCTGGATAATCCTGAATTTTGAAGCAATATAATTTTCAAACCTGTAGTCATACCGGTCAAGATGATCGGGTGTGATATTGGTGAGTATAGCTATGTTAGCCCTGAAATCGTACATATTGTCCAATTGAAAACTGCTGAGTTCAATGACATAATAATCAAATTGGTTTTGGGCAACCTGAAGCGCAAAACTTTGTCCTACATTGCCTGCAAGCCCGACATTGAGCCCGGCTTTTTTCAGGATATAATAGGTAAGCAGGGTGGTCGTGGTTTTTCCGTTACTGCCGGTAATACATATCATTTTCGCATTGGTAAATTTTCCGGCAAATTCAATTTCTGAAATAACAGGAATATCTTTTCCTTTAATGGCTTTTATCACAGGTGCTTTATCCGGAATACCCGGGCTTTTTATTACAAGGTCTGCATCAAGAATTTTTTCCATCGTATGATGATGCTCTTCATAGGGAATTGAAAATTCATCGAGTTTCTTTTTATAATCAGGTTTTAATGCACCGTATTCGGATAGAAAAACTTCATAATTTTTCATTTTTGCCAGTACAGCTGCTCCCACACCGCTTTCACCGCCTCCCAACACTGCTATTTTTTTTATATCGGTATATGCAATCATTTTACCTTATTTTAAGTGTAACGATTGTTATTACTGCCAGTAAAATGCCAACTATCCAGAAGCGGGAAACAATTTTTGGTTCGGGCAGTTGTTTCATCTGGAAATGATGGTGAAGCGGCGCCATTTTGAAAATCCTTCTGCCTTCTCCATATTTCCGTTTTGTATATTTGAAATAGGTTACCTGAAGAATTACGGAAAGGCTTTCGACAAAAAATATTCCGCATAATACAGGAATCAGCAACTCTTTGCGGATAATAATGGCAAATACTGCAATAATGCCTCCGAGCGATAAACTGCCTGTATCGCCCATAAAAACCTGTGCCGGATAGGTATTATACCATAAAAACCCAATGGTGGCTCCTATAAAAGCGCTCATAAACACTACCAGTTCTCCTGTATGGGGTATAAACATGATATTCAGATAATCGGCATAAATGATATTCCCCGACAGGTAAGCCAGTATGCCAAGGGTTGTTCCTATAATAGCCGATGTTCCGGTAGCCAGTCCGTCAAGCCCGTCGGTCATGTTGGCCCCATTCGATACAGCGGTAATAATAAAAATAACAATCAGAATAAATACAGCCCATGTAGCGACCTGACGGATATTATTGCCCAAAAAACCAACCAGAAAGCTGTAGTCACCCTCATTGTTTTTAAAGAAAGGCACTGTAGTTTTGGTGGTTTTTATTTCATGGGTGGTATAGTAAATCTGTTGTTGTTGAACATGGTTATTACCTTCATAAACTTCTATGTTGGTAGTAATATTATTGATTTTTGATTTTTCGCGGATTACCACACTATCAGAAAAATATAATGTTAACCCTACTATAATGCCTAAAATAACCTGTCCAAGAATTTTGAATTTTCCGGCCAATCCTTTTTTATCTTTTTTAAAAACCTTGATATAATCATCTGTAAACCCTATAAAACCTAGCCAAATTGTTGTAATAAGCATTAAAATAATATATACATTTTCGAGCCTGGCAAAAAGCAGTGTCGGTACAACAATAGAAATCAGAATAATAATACCACCCATGGTGGGTGTACCTTGTTTTTTCATTTGTCCTTCAAGTCCCAGGTCACGGACAATTTCACCAATTTGTTTTTTCTGCAGGTATCTGATAATGTGTTTTCCATAAATGAGGGCAATAAAAAGGGAGGTCAAGATGGCCATGCCCGAGCGGAATGATATATAACGGAACATGCCTGCCCCGGGGACATCAAACACTTTGTCAAGATATTCAAATAAATAATATAACATATAAAATATTTTAATTCAGTGTGTTAAAAATTTCTTTCACGATTTCCCTGTCATCAAAATGATATTTTACGCCTTTAATTTCCTGGTAGGTTTCATGCCCTTTGCCGGCTATCAGCACCACATCGCCGCTGTTGGCAAGCATTAAGCCGGTGCGGATAGCTTCACGACGATCGGTGATACGCAATACATTTTTTTTCAAGGTGCTATCTATACCATTCATCATGTCGTTCAGAATTTCTTCCGGATCTTCACTGCGGGGATTATCGGAAGTGAGTATTACTTTTTGGCTCATCTTTGAGGCAATGGCGGCCATCAACGGGCGCTTGGTTTTATCGCGGTCGCCGCCGGCACCAATCACTGTGATTACCTGATTTCCTTTCGGTAAAATCTGTTTAATGGTTTTCAGCACATTTTCGACAGCATCGGGAGTGTGGGCATAATCAACGATAGCAGTTTTACCACTTTCTGATTTATATGTCTGAAACCGGCCATCGACAGCTGTCAGGGAACTCAGAACGGTGAGAACTTCTTCTTTGCCAAACCCCGAAAGTAAAGCTGTTGCATAAATTCCGCAGAGGTTATAAGCGTTAAATTCTCCGGTAAGCCTTACCCATGTCTCGGTCTGATCAAGTTCAAGCAACATCCCGTCGAAATGTGATTCAATAATGCGGCATTTATAATCGGCGATGGTTTTGAGTCCGAAGTTTTTTACCGAAGCAGTAGTATTCTGCACCATCACTTTTCCATGCCGGTCGTCGGCATTGTAAAGGGCTGTTGCGTCTGTGGGTAACTGATCGAAAAATTGTTTTTTTGCCCTGATATATTCATCAAATGTTTTATGATAATCAAGATGGTCCTGGGTGATATTGGTAAAAATTGCGGTTTTAAAATGCAGCCCGGCAATGCGGTTTTGCACAATGGCATGAGAACTCACTTCCATAAAGCACCATTCACAGCCTTTTTCGGCCATCTGGTGGATTAGCCGATTGATTTCAACAGCATCAGGGGTGGTGTGTGTCGATGCAATATATTCATTGTCAATGTAATTACAAACAGTCGACAGCAAACCGGCTTTATAACCAAGCTGTTTTACCAGTCTGAATAGTAAGGTGGCCGTTGTTGTTTTTCCGTTTGTGCCGGTAACTCCTACCAGATTAAGTTTTTGCGATGGAAAATGATAAAATGCAGAAGCCATATAACCCATGGCTTTTTCACTGTCATCGGCAAGCAGGTAAGTGATCTGAGGATTTAATGCCTGGGGTAACCGTGTGCAAACAATAGCCGATGCACCATCTGCTATGGCAGTTTCAATAAACTGGTGCCCGTCAGAACGGGTTCCATGGATGGCAAAGAAACAACAGCCGGTAACTATCTTTCGCGAATCAAAGACCAGGGCCGAGATTTCGCGGTCTTTATTTCCTGTAACCGATATAAATGAATATGCTTTAATTAAATCTGATAAATTTCTCATCATTTTTTAACTTAATTCAATAACAATATGGCCTCCTCCCGAAATAGCCTGCCCTGGCTGCACCGATTGCCTGATAACGGTTCCCCTGCCAATAACAGTAACGCTAAGCCCGTTCAGTTCAAGCACCTGTAATGCATCACGAAGCCCCATTCCCTTGACATTTGGCACCGTACGGCTATTTATTGGGCGCACATAGCATTTTATTTCTGTGTTAACTGATTCTGTTCCAATCCAATCTGTATTTAAATCGTCAATATTGCTGGGAATATCAAAAAAATCGAACAGGTAATCAAGGTTTTCATATTTTCCGGCTTTTGCTTTTGGAACCGATTGAGCGTATGTTTTATCGTCATTTTCAATTTCACGTTGTAATTCAAAATCAACAGAATAAACTTTATCGGCAATTTCCTTAAATACAGGTCCTGCCACCAGGTTACCGTAATAAACTGAATTTGAAGGAGCTGCAACCACTACTATACAACTGTATTTTGGTTTTGATGCAGGGAAATATCCGGCAAAAGACGCCTGGTAACTGATTCCTCCCATGATTTTATACCCCCTGCTTTTTTGAGCTAACTGGGCAGTACCGGTTTTCCCGGCAATTTTATAACCGGTGTTTTTTAAATTCATGGCTGTTCCGTTTTCAACCACGCCTTCAAGCATTTTATGGGCTTTCCGCAGGGTTGAACGGGAGCAGATTGAAGGATTGATTACTTCGGTATGAAAAGTACGGACAGTGCTTCCATGCCGTGACAATGCTTTTATAAACAGAGGTTTTACCATCCTTCCGTTGTTGGCTACCGCATTATAAAAGGTTAAAATTTGTAATGGAGTGAGTTTAACTTCGTAGCCATATGCCATTTGGGTGAGTGATATTCCCGACCATAAAGGATCGCCCGGGTATTTGATGTAAGGTTTTTCTTCACCATAAAGTTGCAGATGAAGCGATTCGTTTAGTCCCATGCTGTAGAGCCGGTCAATGAATTTCTTTTCTTTGCCCCGGTAAAACTGGTCAATAATTTTTGTGACACCTACATTTGATGATACTTCAAAAATGTGCTGTACGCTGATTTTGCCATAGCCTTCTTCTTTGGTATCACGTACCGGGAAACCTTTATAATAGATAATTCCTTTTCCGGTATCGAAAATGTCTTCAGGTTCAATATACCCGTCTTCCAGGGCTGCCATCAATGCAGCGAGCTTGAAGGTCGATCCGGGCTCTGTGCTTTCGCCAATGGCATAATTGTATTTTTCAACATAATATCCTTCCGATTCGCGGGTAAGGTTGACAATGGCCCTTATTTCGCCTGTTTCAACCTCCATAAGGACGGCAGTCCCATGACTGGCATTGTGTCTGATCAATTGCTTGCGCAGAGCTGCCTGGGCCACATCCTGTATGTTGACATCAATGGTGGTAATAACATCCAACCCATCATCGGGCTCAATTTCATTTCCGTCGTTGACAGGCATCCAGATTCCGCCGGCTATCTTTTGCATCAGCCTGTAACCTTCGTCTCCACGTAGTTCTTTATTAAACGACCCTTCAATTCCTACAAATGTTCCTGTTTTTGTAGTATATCCGATGGTGCGTGTGGCAAGGTCGCCGAAAGGCTGTATCCGGCGGCTTGACTGCAGGTAAATAAAACCACCCTTATATTTGCCGAGCCTGAAGAGCGGATATGTTTTTAATCTTTTTAACTGGTCGTAGCTTACGTATCGTTTCAGTAAGTAATAACGTTCACCACGGTTGCGGGCACTTACCAGCTCACGCCTGTATTCCGATGAACTTTTATCGCCAAACAACCGTGAAAGGCAATAGGCCAGTGAATCTACCTTGCTGTAAAACATACTATTGGTTACCGATTCACATCTCGAATCCCATCTTATTTCATAAAAAGGAACAGAGCAGGCCAGCACCCGTTTATCAACTGCAAGAATATCGCCCCTGTTGGGTTCAACGATCATTTCTTTAAGGTTAATTTCGGTGGCTTTATTCCATTTTTCATATTCAAAAAACTGCAGGTAAAATACTTTTGCGATAATCAGAAAGGCAAAAAGACTGACAGCAATGTATACTACTGTCAACCTTAGTAAAATATCTTTCTGTATCGATTCTTTTGCCATCTTACCAGTTATTCAGTTTTTTAGGTGGTTGTACCGATTCAACCAACCCTATTCCCTTTTCGTTCAATAATTTGAGCACTTCCGACTGGCGGCTCACCGACATAAGCCGGCTCGAAACGGTTATCGATTCTGCCCTCAGGTCTGTAACCTCCTGCTGCAGCTGCAACGTTTTCCGGTAGATACTCTGGGCATGATACCCATTTGCAATATAAAGCACACCCAGGAAACTCAGGAAAAGGATCAACGGTAGCTGGTCGACCACCTTGTCTTTTGAAAGAAAACTCCCATCGACCAGTTCTTTCAGGGTTGCCACTTTTTTAACGGTGTTTCCCTTATTATTTATTTTTTCCTTATGTTCTTCCATGGTGATTATAATTTAACGGCTGCCCTCATTTTTGCACTTCTCGAGCGAGGGTTGGCTTCGAGTTCATCCTGCGCCGGGGTGATTACATTTTTATATAAGGGTTCGAATTTCCGTTCCCGGTTTCCAAACAAATCAGACTGGTTGGTGCCCTCAAAATTGCCATACCTGATAAAATTTTTTACGAGCCTGTCTTCAAGCGAATGATAAGTGATGATGACAAGCTTTCCTCCCGGAATAATTAGTCCGGATAAGGATTCAAGCATTTTTTTCAGCGAAGTTATTTCATCATTCACCTCAATCCTTATTGCCTGGAAAACCCTGGCTAGGTATTTGTTTTCGCTGTTTTTTGGAATATATTTCACAATGGCTTGTTTCAGGTCTCCGGTGGTTTTAAGTTTTTTTATTTCCCTGGCATTCACAATGGCATTGGCAAGTCTGGCAGCATGTTCAATTTCACCATATTGCCTTAAAATTTCTGTGAGTTGTTCGGTTTTATAATTGTTGAGTATATCAGCTGCTGTTTGGGTAGCCTTGGCGTTCATCCGCATATCGAGTGGCCCGTCGAGTCTGAATGCAAAGCCCCGCCCGGCGTTGTCGAAATGATATGAGGAAACACCCAGATCGGCAAGCAGGCCATTTATTTTTTCAATTTTAAGATAGCGTAAATAATTGGGCAGGTACCTGAAGTTTCCCTGAATGGTTAAAATATGGCTATCATCGGGGGCATTACTGAGTGCATCTTCATCCTGGTCAAAAGCAATTAATCGCCCGTTTTTACCAAGTTTTTCAAGGATAAGCCTACTGTGTCCACCACCTCCAAAGGTGGCATCGACATAAATACCATCTGGATTAATATCAAGTGCATCAATACATTGCTCTGCCAAAACAGCGGTATGATATGTGCTGCTCAAAATCCCTGCTCCCATTTTTTTTAAACATTACCCATGATACGTTCAGCAAGGCGAGTAAATTCGTCATCATTGCTACCAATATTTTCGTAAAGGCTTTTTGCCCATATTTCAATTTTACCATCCTGGCCGGCAAGCACAACATCGCGCTCAACCGATACCAGTTCGAGCAAACGTTTTGGAATAAGCATCCGGTTTGTTGCATCGAGCACAATTTCAGCAGTCCCTTTGTAAAACTCGCGCATAAAACGGTTATGATCACGGTTGAATGCATTGAGTTTCGAACGGAGCAGTTCGTTTTGTTTTTCCCATGTATCAATAGGATAGAGTACAAGACATTTTTCAAACAGGTCTTTTTTTACAATAAACCTATCCTGCTCTGACTCAGGCAATTGTTTTTTAAATGCTGAGGGGAACATGATGCGTCCCTTCTCATCAACTTTACACGGATAATCACCTATAAATGTGGCCACAACATCATCATTTTTACGGGGTGTAAAGTAACAAAAAAATTTACCACTTTCTACCACTTTCTACCACTTTTTTACACTTTTGTTAATAACTTTTTTCATAAATAAAAATCTGAGTAATTTAAATAATTGATAATTAATAATATAATGTTTTTATGAAAAGAAATCTTAAGCCCGGTTTTCAATATTTTTTTCGTGGTAATATTTTCACGGTGAAATATTTTTAATCGGCAGTTGAAGTGATTTTGTGAAAAAAGATTGACATTTCATTTAATTTTGTTTAATTTGCTTTTTATTCGCATCAACGTATTTTATGGCAAATCTGAAACCAAACCGGCCAAGGACAATCATCGATCTGATTACCTACGACCCATCGACTTTTTTTCTGAGCGATGATTATATCGAAATTCATAGTGAAGATGAGCAGGGTACTATTATGATTGACTATGAAAAGAGCCTGCCTTGGACAGAACAAGGTCTTTTTGATTCCGTAATCTTCCGCATGTTTACCGATAAAACCAATATTACCGGCGGAAATCACATCAATGCTACATTCCTGGCGAGAAATACATCCGTTGATAAAACGAAATTTATCGATTTTCTTAAAAAACTGATTGATATATACGGTTTGGATGATAACGGGCACTCTGACTGGGGGCAGGATGATGAAAAATTACTGAAAGAAGGAAACCCTGTGGAACGTATCTGGACTTCGGGCAAAGACAAAGAGTTATATAGTATAAAACTCACCTTTGATTTAAAACAAGGTGCAGTAGTAAAAATATTTTTCCTCAACAGGCTGCTGAAGCTTGTTGGCAAAGTCTGAAAAATCCCTCCAATTTATAATGAATCTTATTATCGATCAGGGCAATACTTTTGCCAAAGTATTTATTTTTAAAGACGAAAAAATAATATATTCTGCACGGCTTCAGCCCCCGTTTCATAACCAGCTTAGCAGGCTTTTTATAGAAATGGGATATCCGCAGCATGCCATCTATTCTTCTGTCGGGTACATTGATAAATCTGTACAACTTTTTCTTACAGCCAATTGTAAAAAATTCATATTCTTTTCACCACAGACTTCTGTTCCGCTTACAATCCATTACGAAACTCCCGAAACTCTTGGTAGCGACCGCATTGCAGCAGCAACAGGTGCTTTGGCTCTGTTTCCTGATCAGAATATTCTTGTTATTGATGCAGGTACAGCCATTACGTTCGATCTGGTTACAAAACCCGGAATTTTTGCCGGTGGAAATATTTCTCCCGGAGTCAGCCTCAGGTTTAAAGCCCTTCATCAGCATACTGAAAAACTTCCTTTGGCCGAACCTGAGGAAAATTTCTCACTTACAGGTAACTCAACCTACAATGCTGTTTTATATGGTGTTATGAATAGTGTTTTGTTCGAAATTGAACATTATATACAGCATTATAGCATACAATATTCAGATATTAAATGCGTTTTAACCGGCGGAGATGCACCTTTTTTTGTTAAAAAAATAAAAAGTCACATATTTGCAGTTCCTGAACTGGTAGCTATTGGATTAAACAGAATTTTAAATTACAATGTCATATAAAATAATTAGTGTTTTTCTGGTATTAATTGCTTTTCATGTATCGGCACAAAATACCTCATCGCCATATTCGGTTTTTGGTATTGGTGATTTAAACCAGCACATTACCGGGCGAAACAATGCCATGGGAGGTGGTGGCTACGCGCTCAGATCCTCATCTTATTTTAATTTTTTGAACCCCGCCTCCTCAAGCAGTTCAGATAGCCTTGTTTTTTTATTCGAATTCGGGGCATCGGCGGGCTTTGGCAGGTTGACACAAGGGAATGATTCGAAAAAATTTGATAAATCGGGTATTGACTATATGGCTTTTGGCAACCGTATTACCTCGCGTTGGGCATACTCTCTGGGTTTAACAACCTACAGCAAGGTAAATTACCGGGTTTCCACATCCGGAAAAGTGAATGACATTGGCACTGTAAATTATTATTACCTGGGCAATGGAGGAATCAATAAAATATTTTTTGGCAATTCATTAAAGATCAATAACAATATCTCTTTAGGAATTAACCTTAACTACCTGTTCGGATCAATCGATAAAACCAGGCTGGTTGTTTTTCCATCAACCGCATATGCTTATAATACACAAAGCGAAACTTCTGTAAGGGTGAGGGACATATTTACCGAATATGCCCTTCAGTATTCCATGTTTAACAACGATATGCAATATACCTTTGGAATAGTGGCAAATCCCAGGACAAAAATCAGTGTTTATAAAGATTACCTGAGTGGGGCAACCCTTGGCAATAATATTTCAGGAATTTCTTCCAATACCATTATCGACACCATCGATAATCTGAGCGGAGTAAAAGATTATTTTAATATACCAGCTTCAATCGGAACCGGTTTTTGTGTTGAAAATAAAAATAAGTGGCTTATTTCTGCCGATGTTGAATACCAGGACTGGAAAAATATTAACTACTGGGGCACGTCAGATACCACTGACTATGCTTTGAGAATCAGTTTTGGCGGAGAATATATTCCTGACTGGAACAGCGCCACCTATGCATGGAAACGAATGCGGTACCGTGCCGGTTTATATTATAACAAAACGCCATATCTTGTAAAAAACACCGCTATTGACGATATGGGAGTCACTTTTGGACTTGGCATACCTCACCGCCGTGCCAGAACATCTTTTAATTTTGCAATCAGAGCAGGGGTAAAAGGTACGGTTGAAAATAATTTAATCAGGGAAAAATATTTTATTTTGAGTTTAAGTTTATCTTTGTCTGATATCTGGTTTTTAAAATATAAATATGAATAAAACACAACATACTATGAAAAGAATACGACTAACATTGATGTTTACACTTTCTTGGGTATTTATATGGCAGGGATTAAAAGCACAGGATCCGATGAAAGATCCTAAATACGGGCCCGATGAACAGACAAGAACCGAGTGCATTAAAAACCTTTCGCTCTACAGTGAATTTTATAAACAGAAAAATTACAGCGATGCACTTATTCCCTGGAGAATAACTCAGAAACTTTGCCCTCAGTCAAGCAAAAATCTCTACATTCATGGTATTACTATTTATAAAGCAAAAATCAATACCATAAAAGATGCAGCACTGCGCGAAAAATATATCGATTCGCTCATGATGATTTTCGATGACCGGATTAAATACCAGGGGCAGGAAGGTTATGTGCTGGGGCGCAAAGCCATTGACCTGATTGCATATCGTGAAAAAGCCAACCAGGAAGTTTATGACATTCTGGTACGTTCAATTGACCTGACGGGTGCCGATGCCGAAGCCCCTGTTCTCAATGAATTTATGAAGCAAACCGCTGTGTTATATAAAAACGGAAAACTCGATAAAGAAGCCGTGGTAATGAATTATACCAGGGCCTCCGAATTTATTACAGCGATTGTTGACAAAGCTGCCGAAAAAGATAAAGAATCTGTTGTTACCGTCAGTAATAATATTGACCAAATTTTCAGCGAAACCGGTGTGGCAGATTGCGAAACCCTGACCCGTATTTTTACACCAAAATTCCAACAGGACCCTGAAAATACCGGGCTGATGAAAAATATCTGTAAATTATTTACCAGGATTGACTGTATTGCTGATGTTTACTCCCAATCGGCCGAAAAGTTATATAAACTTGAACCTACTGCTGAATCGGCACATAGCCTTGCACGGGTATTTCTTAAACGCCAGGAATTTTCAAAAGCAGCAGTTTATTATAACGAAGCCATTAATCTTCAGCAAGATAGTAGTAAAAAGGCCAATTTATATTACGAACTTGGCACCCTGACCCTGGCCCAGGGAAATCCTCAATCTGCAGTACAATATGCAAAAAATGCCATTAAATTCAATGCTGCATTTGGCAAACCATACATTTTAATTGGTAACTGTTATGCTTCAGATGCAAAAAATATCGGTACTGATCCCTTTACGACAGGGGCTGTTTACTGGGTTGCTGTTGATAAATTTAATATGGCCAAGCAGGTTGATGCATCCCTTACCGATGAAGTAAACAACCTGGTGACCCAATATTCGCAATATTTTCCTGTTAAAGAAGATGGCTTTTTTTATGATGTTAAACCTAGCGATACCTATACAGTGGCCGGATGGATTAATGAAAAAACAGTAGCACGTTATTTTAAATAATGAGTTTTTCAGCCAGAATAGTATTGATAGTCATTGGGGCATGTTTTGCCCCAATGCTATTTTCGTGCACTCCCGATATCAAAAAAGTGAAATTACTCACCGATTTCAGTTCTGAACCAACATTACACATGGTTGATGCCGAAATTGTCAACAGCGATTCCGGTTTTGTGCAAATGGTGCTGCATGCACCGGTTCTGAACCGTTATGATCAGAAAGAAGAGCCTTATGTCGAATTCCCCTCAGGTGTTGATATCCGTTTTTACGACAGGAATAAACATGAAATTTCATCGCTCAAAGCAAACTATTCACGTATCGACGAAAAAAAAAATATATGGATAGCCCGTCATAATGTTGAAGCCATTAACCGGAAAAATGAAAAACTCAATACCGAATATCTTGTATGGGACAGAAACAACAAGACTTTCTTTACCGATCATGTAGTTAAAATAACCAATAACGAAGGAACCATTTATGGCGACGGACTAACAGCCAATGAAGACCTGACACGTTGGAAATTAATAAACCCAAAAGGAACCATTACGATCAATGAATAAAAAAGGACTCAGAATTTTTGAAATTATCTGGCTGATTATCTCAATCATTGCTTTTATCGCCTGCATTCATAGCACCATCAGGCTGGGATGGCGTAACTCGCTGATGATGTACCTGATATTTATTATTTCATTGCTTTTTTATTTTTATCGCCGTAGCGGACGTATAGCAGCTGGTAAATAATGAAAGACTTATGATTATTGTTGCTATTATAGTAAGTATATTGTTTTCAGCTTTTTTTTCAGGTGTTGAAATTGCATTTTTGTCATCGAATAAGCTTCGCATTGAACTGGACCGGAAAAACGGATCATTTCCCGCTTTTATCATGGCTTATTTTGTAACAAGGCCATCTCAGTTTATTGCCACATTGCTTATTGGCAATAATATTGCCCTGGTGGTGTACGGCATTTTTATGGCTGTGGTTCTCGAACCTGTTATCCGTCAAATTACGGCAAGCAGTGCATGGATTCTGACTTTTCAGACGCTTGTTTCAACCATCATTATTTTGTTTACGGCTGAATTTCTGCCAAAATCACTGTTCCGTATTAACCCCAACCGTATTCTGTATTTTCTGGCTATTCCGGCAGCCTTCTTTTATGCATTATTATATCCCCTGGCTGTTTTTTCGATTTTTATTGCCAATATGGTTTTTTACCGAAAAGTGAAAAATATCAGAAAAACCTCAGGGGCAACTTTCGGGATGGTTGATCTTGACCACCTGTTTGAAGAACATGAACTGGCTGAAACCGAGAAAAATATTGAACCCGATGTAAAAATTTTTAAAAATGCACTTGACTTTTCGAATGTTAAACTTCGCGAATGTATTGTGCCACGGACCGAAATGACCGTCATCAGCCTGAATGAAGATATTGAAATGCTGAGGCAGAAATTTATTGAATCGGGCTATTCCAAGATTCTTGTCTACCAGGATAGTATTGATAATATCATCGGTTATGTTCATTCATCCGAAATGTTTAAAAAGCCCGATAACATCAGGAGCATCATGCATAATATCCTGACTGTTCCGGAAACAATGTCGGCCAACCGCATGCTCGAAACCTTTATCAAGGAACATAAAAGCATTGCCGTGGTGGTGGACGAATTCGGGGGTACTTCAGGCCTTGTTACCATTGAGGATATTATTGAAGAAATTTTTGGTGAAATTTTAGATGAACATGATACCCCAGAGTTTATAGAAAAACAGATTTCACAAACCGATTATGTATTGTCGGGCAGGCTTGAAATTGATTACCTGAACGATAAATACTTTATCAACCTTCCGGAATCGGATACGTATGCCACCATTGCCGGGTTGATATTGTTTCATCATGAAAAATTTCCGAAAGTGAATGAAATAATTGCCATCGGGCCTTTTGAATTTAAAATCCTGCGCGCTTCGCATTCAAAAATCGACCTGGTAAGGTTGACCATCAAAGAAGAATCAGCATAGTTTGCTGATGTTTTTTTTCGGCTTGCTTGGTTTCATCATAAAAATATTATTATCTTCGTGGGCTTAAAAATAAATCAGGATATTATTAATAATCTGATTAATAAATAAATAATTAACTCAAAAATTGTTCACACAAAATGGCAACATTAGAACGCATCAGACAAAGAATTGGTTTATTAGCTGCTATTATCGTTGGATTAGCCTTATTATCATTCATTTTAGGAGATTTTTTAACCAGCGGTAATGCTTTATTTCAGGATCAGCGTACCAAAGTGGCAGAAATAGATGGCAAAAACATTTCCATCATGCATTTTCAGGATTTGCTGGATAAAGCTGTTGAAAATGTAAAAAGAAACAAACGTATTTCAAGTCTTGACCAGGAAACCATTGACCAGGTCAGGGAACAGGTTTGGGACCAGATGATCCGCGATTATATTATGGAAGAGGAGTACAGTCACCTTGGACTTGCTGTTTCGGAAGAAGAGGCTTTTGATATGGTACAGGGAAACAATATTCATCCTTATATCCTTCAGGTTCCGATTTTCCAGAATAAACAGGGACAGTTTGACCGTACATTGGTTTTGCAGTTTCTGAAAAATATGGAAAACGACCAGAGCGGTGAGGCAAGATCCATTTGGATTGAGTTTGAAAAAAGCCTGATCAAAGACCGCCTCAACACTAAATATAATGAGTTGATAAAGAAAGGATTTTATGTTACCCAGGCCGAAGCACGCACCGAGGTGAATGACAGAAATACCAAAGTTACCGTAGAGTATATCAGCAAACCCTTCGAAAATATACCCGATAGCCTGGTTAAAACCAACGATGATGACCTTGCTGCTTATCTGAAAGAGCATGCCAGTGAATATGAGCAGGTTGCTTCACGGGATATTGCTTATATTACTTTTGATGTTATTCCTTCCGAGGATGATTTCAATGCTGCCAATGAATGGATTAAAACCCGCAATGCTGAGTTTAGCAAAACCAACGAAATGGCCGAATATGTAAATCTTAACTCAGATAATCCGTTTGATGATAAATTTTATAAAAAAGGCGAACTCAGTAAAGTTGTTGATTCTGTTATGTTTGCAAATCCAAAAGTGGGTTTAACCTATGGCCCATGGTTCGAAAATGAAACTTTTAAAGTAGCCCGCTGTGTTGCTGTTCAGATGCGCCCCGATTCTGTAAAAGCCCGCCATATTTTATTGTCACCCGAAAATAAACTTACCTCCGAACAAATAAAAACATTATCGGATAGTATTATCAATGCTCTTAAAAAAGGCGCTGATTTTGGTATGCTGGCACGCAAATATTCTGCCGACAAAGGTTCAGCCGAAAAAGGCGGCGACCTGGGATGGTTTAAAGAGGGAATGATGGTGAAACCTTTTAATGATACCTGTTTTATTGCAAAAACCGGTGTTTACAAAACTGCCGAATCGCAGTATGGCCTTCATATTATACAGGTTACTGAACGTGGAAAAGAATCGAAAAAAATTCAGGTAGCTGTTCTCGAACGTAAAGTTGAACCAAGCACCCGTACATATCAGTATATCTATCAGAAAGCAGTTCAGTTTGCAGGAAGTAATAATACCCTCGCGTTATTCAATAAAGCCATTGATGAGCAGAAACTGAACCGGAAAGTTGCTACCAACATGCACGAGAACGACAGAACCATCACCGGGCTTGAACAACCGCGCGAACTGATCCGCTGGGCATTTAATGCTAAAAAAGGACAGGTCACTGAAAAGCCCTATGAATTTGGCAATAAGTTTGTTATCGCTGCAGTTACCGAAATCAAAGAAAAAGGAACACCCGATATTGAACAGATTAGAAATGACCTGACTATTATGGTAAGACGTGATAAAAAGGCCGGAATTGTGATGAAAGAACTGAATGAATTGTACAGAAAAGAAAATGACCTGTCGAAAATTGCTGAAGAGGCAAAACTAACCGTAAACACTTCTCAACCATTTCATTTTGCCATGATGTCGGTTCCGGGAGTTGGATATGAACCATTATTTATAGGTACAGCAACCGGATTGCCAAAAGATAAAATTTCAAACCCGGTGAAAGGGAATACCGCCGCTTATATTCTTAAAGTAACTGTCATTTCCGAACCCGGCGAGGATGCCAATGTGATGAAAGAACTTGATTTTCTGAAACGTTCGCTGTTAAGCAAGGCTAATAACATGACATATAGCGCATTACAAGAAGTTTCGGATGTTCAGGACTTCCGTAGCCGTTTCTTTTAAGAATTAATTAAAAATATATCAGGAGCTGCCCCGAAAAGGCAGCTTTTTTTGTTTGATAAGGATGGAAAATTTTTACGACCGCTTTTCATAAATATTGACTATCATTACTTTATATCAAAAAATCTGTAAAGGAGATTAACCTTTTTTTAACAAACCTTAATTAACAGGTAATATCATTTTTACGGTAAGGTCATATTTGAATCTTTCCTTTGTGGCATAAAATTTTTAACACTAAATTCTTTAATTATGAAACGATTATTATTTCAACTTTTTACCGGTCTTATGATTGCCGGTCTTTTTACTGTTACGTTCTCTTCCTGCACCGAAGAGGAAAAAACATATCAGGTAACTTTCCAGGTTAACGCTTTTGGCGAACCGGTAACCGACGCTGTAGTAACTTTAAACGGAAAAACAAATGCAGCAGGCAGTTATGTTTTTACAGGCATAGAAGAAGGTAATTATAATTATACGGTGGCAAAAACCGGTTTTGAAAATAAAACCGGAAGTGTGTTGATAGATGATGACAAAACCATTGCAGTTGACCTTTCTGCAACATCAACCGGTGAAGTGTCGGGCGAAATTACCACCAATACCACCTGGCAAGGTAATGTATTGATGAATGGTTGGATTTATGTGCGTTCCGGAGCTGTTCTGACAATCCAGCCGGGAACCCTGATTAAAGGTAAATCTGGTACCCGTGCCAGCCTCATTATTGAACGTGGCGCACAGATTATGGCTGTAGGTAATGCAAATTATCCCATCGTTTTTACTTCGGATAAACCGGCTGGACAACGTGCAGCAGGTGACTGGGGAGGCGTTATTATTCTTGGCAGGGCCAGAATCAACCCAACCGGTGGCACCGCCGAAATTGAAGGAGGAGTTGGTTCAATCTATGGAGGAACCAATGATGATGACAACAGTGGTAAACTGAAATATGTGCGTATTGAATTTGCTGGTAGTCCGTTCGAACCCAATAAAGAAATCAACGGTCTTACAATGGGCGGAGTCGGAAGAGGAACAGAAATTGAACATATTCAGGTGTCGTACAGTGGCGACGATGCTTATGAATGGTTTGGCGGTTCAGTCAATGCAAAGTACCTTGTTGCTTATAAAAATCTTGATGATGATATGGACACAGATTTTGGCTACAGGGGAAATGTTCAGTTTGTGGTTGTTCTTCGTGACCCGGCTGTTGCTGACGAAGCTGGCGATTCAAATGGTTTTGAATCGGATAACGACGCCAGTGGTTCATCGAACGAACCCTTTACCCGGTGCAATTTTTCTAATGTTTCTGTTTTCGGACCTTTGGCAACACCTTCTACCACCATCAACAGTAAGTATAATTGTGCCCTCCGCCTTCGCAGAAATACCAAATTATCGGTGTTCAATTCTGTGTTCAGCGGTTACCCTTACGGATTATTTATTGAAGGAACAGCAACCCAGGCTAATGCCACTGCCGGTGATTTAATGGTTAAAAACTGTGTACTTGCTGCTATGACCAATTCTTTCAAAGATAAATCCGGTGAAGAATTTGATGAAGCTACCTTTTTCAATGCCAATAACGGTGATGCCATATATGCTGCACTTAGCGATATCATGGTTCAGAATCCTTATGCTGCTTCACCTAATTTTATGCCTGCCACAGGTTCGCCTTTACTTAGTGGAGCTTCATTTACCGGTTTGCCTGCTTTCTTTACCACAACTACCTATGTCGGAGCATTTAACAATACCGATAACTGGCTCGAAAACTGGACCAATTTTGATCCGCAGAATACTACCTATTAATATATCTTGCTTTTTCATGAAAAAGGAGGCAAATTTCTGCTTCCTTTTTTTTATTTTAACAATTTAATAAAGTAGTAACATGATATTGTTTCCGTATTTCAGGAAACTTTGTAGTTTTACGGTATGGAGTTGTTTTATATTGTTGTTTTGATTATCCTGGCATTACTGGCAGTACTCGACCTGATTGTCGGGGTTAGTAATGATGCGGTTAATTTTCTTAACAATGCCTATGGCAGCAGGGTTTCTTCGCGAAAGGTTATTTTGACAGTTGCCAGCCTTGGTATATTTATTGGCTGTTTTTTTGCAGGTGGTATGATGCAGGTTGCACGTACAGGTATTTTTCACCCCGAATATTTCTATTTCAGCGAGATAATTATTATCTGTCTTGCAGTTATGTTTACCGATGTACTGTTAATTGACCGTTTTAATTTTTTTGCTTTACCTACGTCAACAACCGTTTCACTGATTTTTGAATTACTGGGTGCCTCTATTGGAATTTCATTGATGAAAATCAGTAAAACTGCCGAACCATTATCATATTTAGGAAACCTGATTAATTCTGATAAAGCGCTGTTTATCATAGCCGGTATTTTCATTTCAGTGGTTTTTGCTTTTAGCCTTGGAGCTATTGTGCAGTTTATCACGCGAATGTTGTTTTCGTTCCGGACGTCAAAGACGATAAAAAATTACGGTGCTGTATTTGGTGGTGTTTCGCTTACCGCCATTATTTATTTTTTAATTATCGAAAGTACCCATGGCGAATTAATCAGGGCTAAATGGTTTATTTATTTGTCGGGAAACGAAACGCCGGTTTTTGTTTTTATGATATTCATTGCATTTACCTTCTTTATTCAATGCTTGGGCTGGTTTTTCCGCATTGATATTATGAAGTTAATTATTCTTACCGGAACATTTGCCCTTGCCATGTCGTTTGCCGCCAATGATCTTGTGAATTTTATCGGTGTTCCGCTGACAGGATACCATGCATTTCAGTTGTATCATCATTCAGGGGCTGATGCCGGCAGCCTTACCATGGAAGGGCTCAAAAACAACCTGTCGGTTTCATATCTTTTTATGTTTTTATCAGCTTGTGTAATGATTATTACACTTTGGTTTTCGCGCAAGGCCGACAGGGTTGCCCAGACAACCATCGATCTGAGCCGTCAGGAACAGGGATATGAGCGTTTCGGTTCTTCTTTGCTTTCGCGGATTATTGTAAGAAAATCGTTTACCATATTGAACTTTTTCAGAAATAAACTTCCCCGGTCATTCCTGCAGTTTTTCTATAAGCGTTTCGAAAAGAGTGAAAATGAATTAATTAACAACGACAGCCAGGCTTTCGATGCATTGCGTGCAGCCATTAACCTTATTGTTGCCAGTATTCTCATTTCAATTGGTACATCATTCATCCTTCCTTTATCAACCACTTATGTAACTTTCATGGTCGCAATGGGTACTTCAATGGCCGATGGAGCCTGGACCCGCGATACTGCAGTATATCGTATCACAGGTGTTTTTACGGTTGTCGGGGGCTGGTTTGTTACAGCATTTGTGGCATTTTCCATTTCATTGCTGGTAGCTCTTTTTATCGGCTGGATAAATACCTATGCTATTGTAATACTTTCGGTGATTGCGGTTATTATTCTGTTACGTTCATATAAAGTTATAGGCCATAAAAAGGAACCGGGGGGTGAAATATCCTCAGAAACTGATCCTCAAGAGGTTAATACCCGTGCAGACCGGATGTTTGATATGGTTGCTCAAAATACCATTAATTCACTGATCGAAGTGGCAAAGATCTTTTATCTATCTGTTGATGGCCTGGTAAAGCAGGATATGAAACAACTTAAATCAGCCGCTGAAAAGGCAGAAAACTACCATAATAATATCATTCAGCTTAAAAATCAGCTTTATGGCATTGTTAAAAAAATAAATATCGATCATATTGAAACAGGTCATCACTACCTTGAACTGCTCGATTACCTTAAAAGCCTTTCGCATACAATGGATGACATTTCACAATCGGTATACCAGCATGTTATTAATAATCACAAACCGCTTAATCAGCAGCAAAAGAATGAGATATCACTGATCAATGACCAGCTGGGAGAGTTCATTAATTATTCCATTTATATCATTAAGGAAAAACATTTTGAGGAAATTTCAGAACTGGATATGATGAGAAACGATATTGCCGGACAGGTTGAAATTATTAAACGGAACCAGATAAAACGCATCCGAAAAGATCAGTCAAGCACCAGGGTATCTGTCATATATTTCAATATCCTTACTGAGATTAAAAATATTTTAGATAACACGTTTCATGTGATTGAAATACAGCGTCATTTTAGCACCGATATAAGAAAAAACACCAATCAGGATCTCTATCCCTGAATATAAGGCTAAGGTGCAAAAAGGGTTGGTAAAAAGTTCTTTAACTCATCACCTCATTCATGAAACAAAAAATATGATTTTAATTTTCAGAAGGCATAATTTATTCCAACATTCACGATACGGCCGGGGCTATATATTTTCGGATACTGATATCTTTCAACTTCATGGCCATCTTTCATAAATTTAACAGTCTGGCGGTAAACCACATCCTGGTTGAACAAATCTTTTACCCCGATTTTTAATTCAAGTTTTCCGATTTTCTTTGAAACAGAAATATCTACCAGGTTCCTGGTCATTTCAATAATATCGGGGATATCGTCGGCAATGTTTTGCTTGGCTTCGCCCACCGCAACAATGCGTTTCCCGATAATATTATACAAAAAACCAATATTCAGTCCATGATCATCGTCCTGGTAAAAAACAGCCACATTTATAAGATACGGCGATTGCCCCTGCATAGGACGGTTGCGCTCAATGGCACTATCCGGAAAATTGACTTTACTCTTTATATAACTTGCATTCATTGCCAGGCTGAATTTCTGAAGCCAGTCGATAAATTGTAACGATTTCCTGATTTCGATTTCGGCTCCTGCACTGACAGCACTTTCAGCATTCTGGTAGGTAAAAGCCGGGCTTCCTCCACCGATATTAATAAATTTCAGTTCAATGGGATGGATAAATTTTTTGTAAAAAACACCGATTGAAAAAGTTTCACCCTGGTCGGGATATAGTTCATAACGGGCATCAACATTGTGAATGATAGCATCTTTCAGATCGACATAGCCCTGGTAGCTTTTGTTTTCTTCGAAATTATAAAAATGAAACGGGGCTATTTCCCTGAATTCAGGACGGTTGATGGTTTTCCCATAAGCCAGCCTCACCAGGCTTTTTTCGCTTACATCATAAGTAATGTTGACGGAAGGAAAAATGCCGGAATTATTGTTGGTGATTTTCTTTTTATTTTGCTGTTTATCCCATCCGCTTAGATATTGCCGGTTCCATTCCGACCTTATTCCTGTGTAAATGGTTAATAAAGGGCCAACCGGGATTTTAGTTCCAACATATACGGCCATCAAACGGTTGGTGGCTTTGTATGAATCAGATTTGCTCGTAGCCTCTGAAGGATATATCCCTGTTGAAGTGTTCAGGTTGTCATCGCTGAATAATTGATCAAACGGAAGAAAAGCATTGTTAAAATCATAGTTGCGTCCTTGCCGGTAACCTATCAGCCGGGCGTCGAATATGCGGTTTTTTGGTTCAAAATATACTCCTGAACTAAGTTCGGGTTTAAAATTGCCAATATTGATTTTATGTGACAGATTAACCGAAAATGAATAAATATGTTCACGGGTTTTCATAAAAATGCGTCCGGCCCTTGAAGGGTCAACAAACTGGTTGATAGACATACCGTATTCACCCTGGTGCGGGTTTAACGGATCAGTAATTAAAGTTGACTGCAACTGCTTCAAATCAGGTTCGTTACGGTTTGCCAGCGCCAGTGAAGCTGTCCAGTTTATTTTTGTATTGTTTTGATTTAAAGCATGTTCACCACCAAGCTGGCTGCTGTAGGTAGTACGGCTCATATAGCGGTATCCATACGAACGAACGATATACCCATTATTGTTGTCTTCACCATTTCTGAAAATCACTTTATCATTCCCGGTCTGGTTAAACAGGTTACGGAATTCAATTTTATGTCCTTTTCCGGCAAAAAGCGACCAGTTATGAAGTATACCAGTTTTGACACTGTTGGTATAATGCATGTCGGTAAAATCGAAAAGAGTAACCGGTTTGTCATTAATGAAATTGTATGTCTGAAAATCAACATTGCTGATTTCATCCATATTATAGGTATTAGAATAATTTACAGCAGTAATGGTTCCAACGCTCATTTTGCCAATTCCAAATTTCCGGTTTAGACCCAGCGAGAGTTTTTGTCCGGGCAGTGCCTTTTGTTGTGAGGCAATCCATTGATGGTTGAGTTTTTTCCCGTTTTCAATGATTTGCTCATCTGTAAGTGTACTCAGGTTTTTTGGAAAATCTTTTGGTAATGGCCTCACTTTGTTGTCGAAACCTAAAAAGTCGGTATTGCTGCCGTCAATGCTGTAAAAATCTTTTAAAGTACTGTTTTGCTCCCATGAAATGCTATAACCAATGGTGGTGGAATTTTCTTCGGGCATATTTTTAGTAAAAATTTTAATAAAGCCACCTGCCCAGTCGGCAGGCAATTCGGGAGAAGGAGTTTTATAAACCAGGATATTGTCTATCATCGAACTGGGGATCACATCAAACGAAAATGCACGGCTGTCGGTCTCAGAACTGGGTGTTGCTGAGTTGTTGAGCCATACGTTGTTGTAACGCTGGTTCAATCCTCTTACAATAACGAACCTGTCGTCAATGATAGAGATACCCGGCACTCTTCTGATCACCTCCGAAGCATCGCGATCCTGAGATTTCAGAATCTGCTGCCCTGAAATTCCACTGGTTACCAGGCCAGCTGTTTTAATGGAAGAAATCATGGCAATATCAGTGTTGGTGCGTCTTACTGCTGTAACTGTAACACCTTCAAGCTGGGTGGTTACTTCTTCCAGTTCGACGTTTAATACGGTGGTTTTACCGGTTTCAATTTTTACTTTCTCAATTACTACAGGGTTGTACGATATAAACGAAAACTTAATATTATAAAATCCTGCCGGCAGGTTTTCGAGTTTATACATGCCATCAAAATCGGTAATAGTACCGGTGGTTGTGCCTTCAATCACTACGTTGGCCCCGGCAAGTGTTTCTTTCAGGTTTTTATCTTTTACCGTGCCGGTCAATGTGCCTTTTTGGGAATAGACATGTGATGTAACTAATATTAAAAACAGGTATAACAAGTAAATGGTTTTTACTGGCACTTTGTGGTTTGTCATAAGTAATTGTTTTATAGTTGATTAGGTAAAAAATAATACTACCCAAATCAGATACAAAACAACAGGTTTAAAATTTGAAGTTCTTTAATAAGAATTTAAGCAATTATTAACTTTTGCCATGCAGACATCATCAATTCTTAATAAAAACTTAACATATAAATTCAAGGTTTTAATGAATAATTCATTTTAAACTCCTAAATAGCTGTTTATTTCAAAGTTAAATTTTCATTGACATGGGTTTTGTCAAATCATTGTATAACAGATATAAATCTTTTTAAGACAGATACCTGTGATTATAAAAAAAACCACTAATTTTATTTTTCAGGTTTAAACTATGATATCAACGTTGCAAAAAAATCAGGATGTATGGATGGTATGATGAAAAAGATGAACCATAAACATCTGGCCTTCATAATTGCTCTGTTTGTCGTTTTAATAACAGCTTTAGTGTTATTAATGGTTCGCTTGTTTCAGCCCGGTTTGTTATTTATTGTTTTTGCAGCCATTGGCATTTTTATATTTTCGTTTATTCTGATTTACTATTTATTAAATCGTTTTATCAGCAATCGTATTAAACCCATTTACAAAGCCATACAGGATTTTAATTTCGGAAGCAATTTGATACAGAACGACACTTCGAATGATTTGATTTCTAAAGTAAATAATGAGGTTGAGGTGTACAAAAAAGGGAAAATCTATGAAATTGAGCAGCTCAAAGAGCTTGAAAAATATAGGAAAGAATTTTTAGGAAATGTATCGCATGAGCTTAAAACGCCTATTTTTAATATTCAGGGATATATCCTTACTTTACTGGAGGGAGGTATCGACGATCCGTTAATCAATAAATTATACCTTCAGAGGGCTGAGAAAAGCGTTGACCGCATGATTTCTATTGTGAAAGACCTGGAAACCATATCCAGATTAGAGGCAGGTGTTTTAAAACTAAACATTACCACCTTTAATATTGTTAAGCTGATAGAGGAAGTATATGAAATGCAACAACTTCTTGCTTCGGAGCGAAAAATGAAACTTGCTTTTGCACAGGGAGTTGACAGACACATCATGGTGAACGCCGACCGGGAAAAGATATTTCAGGTGATCGACAACCTTGTGGTGAATGCCATTAAATATGGCCGTGAGAAGGGAACCATAACCTGTGACATTACCTCGATTGATGATTTATATATTATTGAAATTAAAGATGATGGAATTGGCATAGAAAAAGAAGACCTGCCAAGGATTTTTGAGCGTTTCTATCGGGTTGACAAAAGCCGTTCGCGCGAGCAGGGCGGTACCGGGCTTGGACTATCGATTGTGAAACATATAATTGAAGCTCATAATCAACGCATTACTGTTAAGAGCGAACGTAACATCGGTACGGTTTTCAGTTTTACCCTTCTCAGGTCAAAAGGCCATACGAAAAAGCAAAACTAGGAAAATATAATATGAAATAAACTTTCAAAAATTCAGAAAAAATGAGCAAATTGAACAAGAAAATCCTGCTGGTAGATGATGAACCTGATATTCTTGAATTTTTATCCTATAACCTGAAAAAAGAAGGTTATGAGGTTGAAATAGCAACAAGTGGTGCTGTGGCCATAAAAATTGTTCATCATTTTCTGCCTCATCTTGTTATTCTTGATGTTATGATGCCAGAAATGGATGGCATAGAAACCTGTGAAGAAATCAGAAAGATACCCGAATTGAAAAAGACAGTCATTGCCTTTTTAACTGCACGTGCCGAAGATTATTCACAAATTGCCGGTTTTGAAGCAGGTGCCGACGATTATATTACCAAACCAGTGAAGCCTAAAGTTTTAATAAGCCGTGTAAAAGCTTTACTAAAACGGTTTGATTATGTCAATGCCGAACCATCACAACAGGTGGTGGCTTTTCGCGAAAGTGCCCTGATTATTGATAAAGAAAAATATATTGTCATGCATAACGGAGAGGAAATAAACCTGCCGCGTAAGGAATTTGAGCTGCTGGCATTACTTACTTCAAGACCTGAAAAGGTTTTTACACGCGATGAAATTTATACCTCGGTATGGGGCGATGATATTATTGTCGGCGATCGTACCATTGATGTGCATATCAGAAAACTGCGTGAAAAAATCGGCGATGAACATATCCGCACCATTAAAGGAGTTGGATATAAATTTGTAGATTAAATAAGGAGATTGATATATAGGGGCCGTCTGTTAACAGGAGTCATCATTACCCAAAAAATAACAGATAAAGCATAACCTGAATCTTCTTTAACACAAGGATTCACCTTTCTTTTTTTAATCTTTGAAAGATGGTTACATAAAAAAGACATCCCCCGAATCACTTCGGAGGATGCCCGGTTCACCTGCTTATGAGAAAACTATTCCCTGATAATTTTGCTGATTACGATGTGACCAAGGGAATAGACTCGTAGTATATAAATACCAGGATCGAGCGATCCGGTATTTATTACTTTCTTCTGGTCTGTAGTGTATTGTTTTAATATGATTTGACCTGAAAGGTCGGTTATTTCAATGGTATAGCCTTCGGCACAAGGCTGGCTGAATTCAACCATCATTTTATTTTTACATGGATTCGGGTATGTTGAAATACTGAATACATTTTTCTGTTCCCCGATTCCTGTAATAAGGATGGTAAATGCCTGTGAAGCATCCAATACGCCATCGCTGACAGAAATCACCACATTGCTTTGTCCAGTTGTTTCGGGTGTTCCGAAAATCCGTGCAGTTCCGTTACCGTTATCGTCAAATCCCATCCAATCGGGCAATACAGGAGCTTCAAAAGTCAAAGCATCACCATTGGGGTCGTTGGCCTGAATATTATATTCGTAAGCAATTCCCACCGAGGCTTCAGTAACAGGAGTGGAAACAAATACCGGAGGCAGGTTTACAGCGGCTTCATCAACAGTGACATCGTCAAGTATCAATACATATTGGTTTGCGGCACTAATGGCATGTAGTCCAAGGTAGTACGATCCGGTTGTCTCAACCATGAAATTTCCTTCAACCAGCACCCAGTAATCGGCCTGATTAACCATAGCATAGGCAATTACTTCTGATGTCATGGCTGTTGATATGTTATCGTTGCCAAGTTTTACTTCTATTTGTTCGGTGTAAACCCCGCCGGTCATCGGGTCAACGGGAGTGTGGATATAAAAGCTGATAGTATATTCAACACCTGCCTGGAATACAAACGGGTTGGTAAATAACCAGTCATTTTTGGGATAATACGGATGGAAAAGAATATTCATGGCAGTTGGGGCAGAATAAATCCATGTCGGATCGTTTGGATTTTCAAGGGCATCCCATGAGATATGGTCATTGGTGACATCTTCAACAGTCCAGCCTAAGGGTTTATCGAACTGGAAAGGATAATTGTTTACTTCATTGAAATCCTGGAAATATGGGAATTCAGCAATGGTTGGATCGGCCATGGTAACAAATGACCAGACAGCCGGGTTTGGACAATCTCCAACGGCATTGAAAGGAACTATTTTCCAGTAATAACGGGTGTTGAATAGTAATTCACTTTGAATGACATAACTGGTAATATCTGCATTAACTTCAGTGCCATTTATAATATTATCAGGAGGATTATTTGTTCCGAAATAGATCCTGTATCCGGTTGGATTACCGCCCCCATTGGACCAGTCGAGAAGTACAGGTGTCATGATATCAATATCAATGGCATTATTACCCGGTTTGGTAACAATAGCGGGGCTTGGAGGGACAGGTGCACCGGTTTCCCACGAAATATCATCAATGCGAAGGCTGGTCAGTTTCTTATTCCCTCCATGTCGGAAAGCTATGTAAGGATGAGTGGTATTGTCGTTCATAGTAACGGTATAGGCTGTAAACTCATCGCCTAAAAAGAAAGACTGGTACGGAATAAAAGTTGCCGGGTTGTATGGATCTTTTAAAACACCAACCACCAAAGGAATGGAATCATAGTAATTTGAACCATCTTTTGCATAGAAAACCAGCTGGTTGCCATTAAAATTTGAAAGTCCAGGTGTTACAAGCATCAAAGGAGAAATGCTGTCGTTAAGAATAAGGATTTTTGCAGCATAAGGGGCCGAATATACATCCAAAGTTCCCTGTACAATGCTTACACCACTGTATTGATCCCATGGGCTGTTAATGGCATTCCATCCGGATGGCATCTGCATTGATACATCAAAACTCTGGAAAAACTGCCCTATGGGGTTGATACCTGAACCGGTAAGGCTAACCGTAGCATTTCCATCGGCATTATTGGTATTAAAGGTAATACTTCCGGTATATGAAGTAGCTTCTGATGGAGTAAATGTAATGGCTACCGGCGACGATTGCTGTCCGGGAGCAAGGGTAATGCTGACATCGCAGCTAAACGGACCGGTGGCCTGAACACCATTGATCACAAGGTTTGCCATACCTGTATTGGTAATCACCACATAACGACTGTTTTCACCACCAATACAAATGGGTGGGTAATTGATTACCTGAGGATTGATTAAAATTTCAGGTACAGCAGCGTTAGATGCAAGTTTAATATCGTCGATAAAGAAAGGAACAGCATCGGCGGTTGATTTTTTATAAACCCAGCGGAAATGAACATTGTTGCCGGCGTAGGGAGCAAGGTCACAAAATTGCATAGCATAAGCTGATGCAGCAGCAGGCGATAAAATCGCAATATTTGACCAGGTTAATCCGCCGTTGGTTGTGACCTGAACAAAAGTAGTATCATAGTTAGCTGTTTTTGAGGTTATTGGCCAGTTGTTCTTCCACCAGAAAGTCAGCATCATGCTGTCAGGCAAGTTGATACGTGGAGTCATCAACGACCAGGCTCCTGAATCGGAGGTGTACATGGAAATATAAGCAGAGCCGCTGCCTGAATGTCCGTTATATTGGGTTGATTTATTCCAGTTAATTGGTGTCTGGGCATATGTCCAGTCGGTTTTTGACATGTCACCATACCATCCGGTAACAAAAACTTCGTTGTCTTCAAAACTTTGTTCATAAGGAAACTGGCTGAGTACAAACTGTGTCAGGAAGGTGTTCACCGGCCCGGCAGTGGTAAGGCTTGCATTTTTAGCAACAACCTTCCAGTAATATTGGGTTTTTGAATTAAGTAAAGCATTCGGGAAATAACTTACTTCTCCGGGTCCTGTTACAGGTGCATCGGCAACTACTTTTACCGAAGCATCCATGGCAGCAACAAGTGCCTGGTTGGTACTGAGATATAAATCATAAGCGGTGGTGTTGTTGCCAAAAGTAATTTTTAAAGGCCCGCCAACATTGGCCCTGATTGAGTTATTTGCAGGGAATTCGTTATAAGGTGTCGAAGGAGATTGTCCCGGATCGTAAAAAAACCTGATATTGGGCAATGAACTGGGATAAGGATTGAGATAACCTGAACCGGTAGGGAAAGATGCATCGCTTCCCGATCCTTTGTTATTGTTTGTTGTAGAAGTTGTTGAATAAAAACTGGCATAACTTGATACACCACTACGGTTTTCCCAGTGAAGGATTAAATTGCCGGTGCCATTATAGGCAAACGAGGTGATTGTTATTTCATTCCACCCGGTCTGAAATGTCAGATTCCCGGAAAATACTTCGGTATAACCATTAGCGGTCGGGTTTTCGTAGCCTGCATCGGCAAATACCGATAAACTCGAATTTTTAAGGTAAATTTTCTGATTGTTGAATGTTTTAGGGCCATTGGTGAGATACAAGGCAATTTTAAGAATTGATTTTGCTCCGCCTAAAGCTGATTGTGGATATATTGCACTATACCAGCCATAATTCCAGCTTCCATAAACAGGGTAAGAAGTCGATACCGATCCGCTGCCTATCTCAACATAGTTTAACTGCGGCCTGGCAGTAAATGAAAAAAGGCAGGTCAGTACAAAAACAATAAGTACAGATTTTTTCATACATGTAATTATTAAATTGATAATCAGCAAATAAAATTTTAAACAAGTGAAATCAGGTGATGCAGCTAAATTATTTTCAAAAGATGAAACCTGAAATAGGGGGAAACCCTCATTTTTGATTTGCTATTTTCGTAAATTAGCCCGATGAAATGCAAGGGTTTTATGTGTAAGGTTGTGTTTTTATTGTTTATTATCAATGTATTATATGTAAAAACGACGTATAGCCAGGCAGATTCGGTCATGGTATTGAACAGATTTGAAAATAGTGAATATAAAAAACTTATAAATCAGATAGATAGTTTAAACAACCTGGCAGAAATAAATTTTTCACAAGCTTCAGGTTCTGGTTATGAAAATGCCCTGGATGCATTGAAGTTGTCGGTTCGGTCGGGCGATAAAAACAGGATAACCCTTTCTTATCTGAATTATGCCAGTTCTTTGCGGTTGATGGGAAAATACAAACAGGCACTGGATACACTCTATAGCACAATTCCAATGCTTGGGCACATTTCGGATAAAAAGCTCATTGTTGCTGTATTAAATGCCATTGGTATGTGCCATATCGATCTTGGTCATGATACGTTAAGCATGGATGAATATCTGCATTCTCTGCCCGGAATCGAGAAAAACAGCAGGAAAATTGCCTGTCTGCTTGATCAGTTGTCTGATTTATATTTTGTAAGCGGCATTTACTCAAAAGCAACCGAATTTTATACAAAAGGATTGAAATTTCATCAGCTAAATCAGGATTCTTTAAAAATTGCTTTTATTTATACACGGCTGGGGCAAATAGCCGGGTTGTTGAATAAAACGGAAGAAGCATTGACCAATTATGAAATGGCCATTTCATATTTTCCGGAAAACTATAGGGGTAGATTATTATACCATGCACTTTGTGAAGCTGGTATTTTATATTTTTCTAAATCTCAATCCGATAAAGCATTATTACAATTAAACAAGGTTATTGAAAAAAGCAGTGAAAATGAAAACCCTGATATTTTAATTAAGGCGTTGCTTTATAAAGCGGTCATACAGAAGCTTACTACGGATATTCATAATGTTGAAGTTTTGTTCAATCATGCAAAATCGTTGGCTGTAAAACACAGAAAAGATACCCTTTTTGTTCAGGTATGTTACGAAACAGGAAATATGTATTTTGAGCATAGACAGTGGGGGAAAGCCTATAAAAACTTTCTGGAATCTTTTCATGCAGCGATGAATCTGAAGATGGCAGAATCTGAATCCGATATTTTGAAGAGACTAATAATGGTTGAGGAGAGAAGAGGGAACATTGCTTCGGCACAGGCATTTTCAAAATATTATATTAAAATGACTGATTCTTTGATTCAATCTTATTCTCAGCAACTTATTAGCATAAACGAAAAGCATTACACCCACCAGAGCCGTGAAAGCCGCATTGAAACGTTGAACAGGGAAAGAAAGTGGCAACGCCTGGTATCTGAAAAAACAAAGCTCGAAAACCGGTTCCTCTTGGTTGCTGTTGGTGCCTTAATCATTATACTTATATTAATATGGCGGTTGTATTTTTTACGTACACGCAACAACAGGCTTTTAAAAATAAAAAGCGAAAAAATACTTGTCCGTAATCAGAAACTCAGACAGGTAAACGAGGAATTAAACAACATCAATGACCAGTTGATAAAATCGGAAGAAGCACTCAGACAAGCCAATGAAGCTAAAAATATCTTATTTTCAATTGTTGCACACGATCTGAAAAACCCGGTTACTAACCTTAGAAGCCTTGTTTTTATCATTAAAAACATCATGAAAGAGCATCAGCTCAATGAGAATGAGTCGTATTTTATTGAGCTTGAACGAACCCTAAATACCACGGCCGGATTAATGAACAATTTGCTCAACTGGGCTTTAGCCTCTCAAGAAAAAATTGTGCCAACATTTGAACAAATTGCTTTTAAAGAATTAATAAATCAGGCAGTTGCTTTGTTTGAAATATCGCTAGTGACAAAAAACCTGTTGGTTGAAGTAAATATACCCGATGAGATGGAAGTTTCAGGAGACAGGGAGATGTTGAACCTGGTAATCAGAAACCTGCTTTCAAATGCGGTAAAATATTCGTATCCTGGAGGTATAATAAAAATTCATGCTTGTTTTAATGGCAATGAATGGGAGGTTTCAGTGGCAGATTCCGGGGTGGGAATGGATGAAACAACAATCAATGAATTACATGTGTCCAGGTTGCATAAAAGTATGGCCGGCACTGCTAATGAAAAGGGATGTGGCATTGGGATGATGCTGGTTTATGAATTTGTGAAAAAACTGCATGGCAATCTGCATATTGTATCTCAACCCGGACAAGGATCAGTTTTCCGGATTATTTTTGCATTAAATTGATAATAACAAATTTATGAAAACAACCCTGTTGATTGCCGATGACCACCCTCTGATACGGGCCGGATTAAAGTTACTGATCTCATCGGTGAAACAGTACCAGGTTACAGGCGAAGCATCCGATGGCATTGCGGCCATTGCCATGTTAGATGAAAATACGCCCGATATTGCCATTCTTGATATAGATATGCCTCAAAAGACAGGAATTGAGGTCGCTATGCATGTTGCTGCCTGTCATCCTGAAACAAAAGTGATTTTTCTTACCAGTCATGCTTCTTTTACCTCTTTTTCAGAGGCGATAAAGACAAATTATGCAGGCTTTATTTTTAAAGAAAGTGCTTTGGATGAGATGCTGCAATGTCTTGAAAAAGTTAAAGGCGGTGAAAAATACGTTAGCCCGGTATTTTTAAAATTTATTGAGAGTAATAAGGATGAGGTTCAGCGTATTGAGGAAATCAAATTACAGATGGCAACACTATCATCTACCGAAAAGCGGATTTTGCTACTCATCTCTGAAGGTAAAACCACTCCGGCAATTGCAAAAATGCTTTTCAACAGCGAAAAAACCATTGAAAACCACCGTTATAATATCTGCTCCAAGCTTCGGATTAAAGGGCCCAATAATCTGTTTGCCTTTGCCCTGGAGAACAAGCAAATCATTCATAATCTCCTGGTAAAAGAGTAAAATCAAGACAGATTTTTAATAAAAAAGCCCGGCTTTGAAGTGCACCCCAAAAGTTAGACATAAAACTTTTGGGGTATTTTTTTATGCAAAAGAGAAAAAACAGAAAGCATGATCTTTCTGAAAAATTAGAGGTAATAAATGATTACCAATTGGGATATGGGTGTATATCCATAAGCCATAAGAGAAAAATCGCTAATAGTTTGGTGAAAAGGTGGATAAGAGTTTATCAAGCGCAAGGGTTAAAAGGGTTTGATAAACAAGCAAGAAAAACTATTCCAGCCGATATAAAGCAACAGACCATTAAAGCGATATTTGAAAAAGGCTTATCTTTCGAAACAGTCGCTTTAAAATATCACGTAAGTATCTCGGCTGTTTACTCGTGGTTTCAACGAGTTCAAAAGCACGGTTACTCATCGTTACTAACCATAAAACAAGGGCGACCAGCTAAAATTATGGGCAGGCCAAAGAAAAAAAGACCGGAGACGGAATTAGAAAAACTTCAAGAAGAGTTGCTCTACCTTAGAGCAGAAAATGCGCTCTTAAAAAAATTGAAGGCCTTAGAGGAGGAACGGACTGTGCACGCAAGCGCAAGACAGTTCAAGCCATCGAAACGCTAAGGCCTAAACACAATCTTTCACACTTATTGAAAGCATCATCGATGGCTCGCGCAACCTATTACTACCACCTAAAACAGCTTGGCGCTGCAGATAAACATGAGCATATACGAGAACAAATCAACACCATCTACCATGCCCATCGCGGTCGTTACGGCTACAGGCGAATCACATTGGAGCTACGTAACCGATCAGTGAAAATTAATCATAAGAAAGTTGTACGTTTAATGCATGAGTGCGGCTTGAAATCATTGGTAAGAATAAAGAAATACCGCTCATTTAAAGGCGCTGTAGGGAAAGTTGCCCCCAATGTCCTGGGACGTAATTTTACCACAATATCAATCAATAAAAAGTGGGCAACCGATGTTACAGAGTTTGCCCTGTTTGGTCAAAAGAGATACCTATCTCCAATTATGGACTTATATAATGGTGAAATTCTAAGTTATTCCATTAGTGCCCATCCGAGCCTACTAATGGTTACAAATATGCTTGGCAAGGCTTTAAATAGGATTAAGAAAAACTCGGGTTTAATTATACATTCCGATCAAGGATGGCATTATCAGCACCCGACCTACCAGAGAATGCTTGAGAAGAAAGGCGTTATTCAAAGCATGTCCCGAAAAGGAAATTGCTTGGATAATGCTAAAATGGAAAACTTCTTCGGATTATTAAAATCAGAATTATTATACTTACAAAAATTTTCTTCAATGGAGGAATTTGAGAAAGAGCTTAAAGAGTATATCTTTTACTACAATAATGTTAGAATCAAACAGAAATTAAAAGGACTGAGTCCTGTGCAATACAGAAATCAGTCCTTATTAATAGCGTCTTAGTAATAATCCGTCTAACTTTTTGGGGTCAGTTCACTTTCAGCCAGGCTTTCTCATAAGCAGGTAAAGTTACCTATTGTTTGATCAACTTGTTAACTACCTGTTTTTGTCCGTCATTGATAAGAATATTGTACATTCCGGTTGGAAGTTCAGAAATATTGATGTCATCATCGCTGCCTGCAACAACAACCTGCATTACGTTTTCGCCGGCCATGTTGAAGAATGTAACTACAGCACCGGTATTGTCAGCGAGGCGGATATTCATCATATCGCGAGCCGGATTCGGATAAGCTGTGAAAGCATTGTCAATAAAATCTTCACTGTCGGCAAGAATATCGTATGATTTTGCGGTGGTAGAAATATTGATGGAATAATCTTCCACTTCACCATAGCTAAACGATCCGCAAGGAGAAGACGTCGAGCTGTTATCGCTCATCAATATCCTCATCCGGGTTGTTCCGAGGGTTGCCGTAGTGGGAACAGTAAACGACTTGGTCAGGTTGCCGGTTGTTTTCCCAGAAACAGAAGCAACCAGTTCTCCACTGTCCGAAAAATCACCATCGCGGTTTAAATCAATGAAAACTTTGAAATATTCAGTATACTGAGTGCTTGCATAGCCAATACTAAGAGTAATGGTATAAGTTGAACCGGGTTTCAGCGATGTTGAAAGGCTGGTATAATCGGCATAACCGCCAGCTGTTCCGGTTGAGGTTTTTGCAATAGAGCCTAATCCAACATAATCTATCCATTCATAGCTTACGCTATTTCCATTGGCTGTGCAATATGTTACAGTTGCCTGCAATGTAGTGAAGCTTACCTGTGAACCGTAAGAAGTACCATTACTGTTAATGGCATAAGCCCTGACATAATAAGTAGTGTTGGCGGTAAGTCCGGTAAGGTTGCAGGTATAGCTGCCTGTTCCGGTTCCGCTGGTTACTTTGCTGTTTGATGTTGTCGGGTTTTGAGAAGTGCTGTAGCATACCCCACGTTCGGTAACTGTTGCTCCACCGTCTGAAGTTACATTACCACCGGTGGCAGCGCCACTTGAAGTAATGGAAGAAGCAGCAGTTGTGGTAACTGTAGGAGTGGTTGTAGCAGCCCCTGCAGTGATAGATACATTGTCGATGTACCAGTAATCGAATTGGTATAGATTGCCGGTAACCATGAATGCAACATAAGTAGCAGCATTATTCATGTTTGTTGTGATTGTAATGGATGGTGCTCCTGTTTTATTCGTATTTGCTGCCGAAGCAAGCGACCAGCTGGTGTTGGTCCAGTTGGTTTTGTCGTTCGAAGTCTGAACATAAAGGGTACATCCGGTACCGTAATCATCGAACAGATATTTGAAAGTAAGTACCATTTGGGTTACTCCGGTTGTGTTGATAGCAGGTGTGATAACACGGGTCGTTCCCGGGTTAACATTCTGATAGGTACATTTCAGTTCATAAGCAGCTCCGCCTGCATTGGCAGTATTCGACATGCTCCAGCGTTCGGTAATGCTGGTTCCGGTGTTCTGGGTTGTCCAGCCGGTTGGCAGGGTCGATGCATTGAAATTCTCGGTCAGGGGCAGGCTTACTGAGGTCGGGTTGGCAGATGTTGTAAATGTAAGGTTGCTGCCATAGGTGGTGCCGGCACTGTTAACAGCTTTTACCCTGAAATTATAGGTAGTGTTGGCTGTAAGGCCGGTAAGGGCTGCAGTTACTGCAGTTGCAGTTGCTCCGGTTATACTGGATGGAGTAGCATTGACTGTGCTGCCATAGCTGGTGGTCAGACCATATTCAAAAGTTACGGTGGTGGTAGCATTATTAGCAGTTACACTGCCATTTAAAGTTGCTCCGCTGGTCGAAATAGCTGTTGCAGCCTGTGTGGTTGCCGATGGAGCTGTAGGAGTTACAGCACCGCCCATAAATGCAAAACTAATGGTTTTGTTGGTTGAATTTTCAACAATATTGGTAATAGGTGCATTGGTATTGGCTCCGGCCCATGATTTCATATTGGGTGTGGTGGCATCGGTAAACGAAGTTTTATTTGAACTGCCGGGGAATGGGCAACCAGTGCCATTAATGGTTCCGTAAGTTGAAGCGGTGGTGCCTGGATTGGTAGTTGCGCTGGCACAAACCGGATACATTTTCTGCGGATAGGTGGCATTGATATTGTTGCTTGCTGAAGCGGATGCAATGGTTGAATGTACATGGTAAATCAGCAGCCCGTTGCCTGGCAAATAGGCATCGAAACCAACTTTCTGGCGGTTTTCCATAATCCAGTATTCACCCGATGTAGTTGAATTGATCTGGTAAAAACTGTTACTGTTGGCTTCAGCATGGTTCATGGTAATATTGGTGGCAGCATTCAGCACAGTTGCAGTAGCCCAGCCATAAACCTTCACTTTTGTATAAACATTGTGATGAGCCGGAGTAATACCGTTGTTGTTCCACGATCCGGCAGCCATCATATCCCAGTAACTTGTGCCATCAAACTGTCCGCCGGTGCTGTAATTGGTGTCGTAATAGTCGGGTGCGCCAAGTACATGGCCAAATTCGTGGCATATAACACCGATTCCGGTAATGGTAGTGCCTGAAGTTCCGCTCAATTCTGAAGAACATGAATATTTACTGATGGTTTTCCCGTCTTTGGTAACAGTGGTGATGTTCCATGCATGTGCCCAGATACAGTTGGCACTGGCACCGGCTTCTTCGCCATAGCCTGCATATATTACATAAACACCATCAACGGCGCCATCGTTATCATTGTCAAAATCGGCAAAATTTACGGTCGGGTCGGCAAGGTTAACAGCTTCGGTAACCAGTTCGCGTGGTCTGACATCATCTCCGTTTGAATCATTTGCCCCATAATAGGCCATATTCTGTGAAGCAGTGAAAGGGCCGGCAACGGTAACGGTAAGGTTAAATAAATTCCATGAATTTTCGAGATAATAATCTTTAACACTTCCTGTGCTGTAGCCAACCTGGTTGAACAGGTTGTCGAACTGAGCCTGGGTTTTGGTGAAAGCTTTATCGGTATAACCAATTAAAATACAAACCAATTTACGATTCCCGGTTGTCGGGAAAGCTTTTCCTGATTTGAATTCTTCATCGCGAAGCTGCCAGATGGAATTCATGGTTGACAACTGGTCGCGGCTGTAAAAAATATTTTTTTGAATTCCCCTGAGAAACTGATAATCGGTAGCAGTACGGTTTGCAATATCCCTGGCGACAATTCCCGATGGGATCATATCTCCGTTTTCATCCTTCACGGCATATTCATAAAAGCCTTTACTGTTGAACATTAAAGTATATTCATCTTCGGTAATGGCCCAATGTACTCTTTCATCCCCTTTCATCATAATGGTGATTGTACTTCCGTCGGGCTGGGTAAATTTAACCGGAAAAGGATAGGCAGTTACAGCATACATCTGTATTGATGCCATCATCATCAGCAAAATTGCAGCTAAAAATTGTGTCATTTTTCTCATAAGAATAAATTTTTAGGTTATTTTTTCGGAAACCAAAAATATTATACTTAACAACATGAAAAATTATTTTCGACCAACGACATCCTGCTACCGACAAACAACATCAAATTGCGAAAAATCAAATTCCGGAATCCGGTTTTTCTTTGCTCATGAAATAAATATAATGTAGGTTTGTACATCATTTATAAAACCAAAAACTATGTTTAAAGTCAACGAATATTTCGACAAAAAAGTGATGTCGCTGGGTTTTGAAGGCGACGAAGGAAAAACCACCATTGGCGTTATGGCTGCCGGCGAATATGAATTCGGCACCTCATCGGTTGAATATATGACCGTTACCTCGGGCACAATGGAAGTAATGCTGCCCGGCGAAAACCAATGGAGAAAATACAAAGCCTACGAAACCTTTGTGGTACCTGCCAATGTGAAGTTTAAGGTTAAAATGGCCAAGGATACTTCGTATAAATGTGTTTATAAGTAAGTTGGTTTTAACCTGGGGAAACCCCGGGGTATTATGGTGGTCTAAAAAATTGTCCTAATTGATTAGACCACCATAATTAAATAAGGCTTTCAATCATCTTTCAATCCTGATGCGGGCATCAACGGCAACAATTTTATTTTTTGAGCCAAGTAACGGGTTCAGGTCCATTTCAAAAATTTCAGGTGCTGCCTGCAGCAATGCCGAAAGCTTTACGATAATCTGTGCAAACAGCTTTTCATCCGTACCTTCCTGCCCCCTGACGCCCTGAATGAGTTTATAGCTCTTGAGGCGCTGAATCATTGACAAGGCTTCCTGGTCTGATAATGGCACCAGGCCAGCCTGTACATCTTTCAATACTTCAATAAAAATGCCTCCCATTCCGCATAGCACCAAATGCCCGAATTTTTCTTCGCGTTTGGCTCCGGCAAACAGTTCCATGCCCGAAAGCATAGGCTGAATAAGGATGGCTGTGGTATCTTTGATTTTCATCATCCGGTCAAACTCTTTTTCGGCTGTTTCCTGATCTTTTACATTGAGCACAACACCTCCCACGTCGGATTTATGAACCGGGCCTATTACTTTCATTACCACAGGGAAACCAAGTTTGTGGCAGGCTTCGGCTACCTGTTTCTTTTCGCTGACCACTGCTTCGCCAGCCCGTGGTATTCCGGCAGCATCGAGCAATTGCTGAATATTTTCGGGCGACAGATAGCCATTCTCTGCACTGTCAATTACCCTGCGAATGGTTTGTACATCTATCTGAGGCATTACAATATTTTCGCCGGCCGGTGCCGGGGTATTTGCCACTTTGCATAAGGCATTGCCGAAAACCACTTCGTCGGGGAAATTGATCCTGCCTTTGGCAATAAAATGTTCTATTTCTTTTTTTACGTTGATTACCGATGGCAAAATAGGGTAGATAGGTTTTTTGCAGGTTTTCATTTTTTCGTCCAGCAAATCGTAAACATCGTACACTTCAAACAAACCAGGGCTTCCAAAAATAACCGCCATGGCATCGATATGGTCAAAATCGTTTTCGCAGGCATCGATAATATACCCCAGTTGTTCGGCAGTTCCTGTAGCCAGAAAATCAATGGGGTTGGCTACCGACGAGCCTGGGAATAACCTGGCAAGCAGTTCTCTGGCTTTTTCGCCTTCAATGGCAGGGATATTCATGCCACCGTTCGACAAAGCATCGGTAAGCATCACAGCAGGCCCTCCGGCATGGGTAATCACTGCTATATTTCTGCCATTCATTGGTTTATGCATAAAAACAGAAGCTACGGTAGTAAGTTCTTCACGTCCATAACAACGCACAATTCCAGCTTTACGGAACAGTGCATCAACAGCCACATCGTTGCTGGCCAAAGCTCCGGTGTGCGACGAGGCAGCACGGCTTCCGGCAGCTGACGATCCGGCTTTTATTGCAGCAATACGGCAACCTTTCCGTATGAGCGATGATGCATGTTTAAGGAGTTTCTGTGGATTACCCACATTTTCAATGTATAATAATTTTACCTTTGAGCTTGTTTCCGGATGATAGGTTTCATCGAGGTGCTGTAAAATATCTTCGACTCCAAGCTGGGCGCTGTTGCCAACCGAATAAACACTGGCAAATGTCAGCCCTTTCGGAATGCCTGATTCCATAATAAAAACGGCTGTTGCTCCCGAACCACTGATAAAATCAACACCTTTAGGGTCGAGTTTTGGAATCGGTGTGGTGAAAACGCCACAGTAATTTGGATTAAGCATACCGATACAATTGGGGCCAATGAGGCTTCCGCCCACTTTATTGATGGTATCTACAATTTGTTTCTCAAGGGCTGCACCGGCTTCACTTTCTTCGTGAAAACCGGCAGAAAGAATGATAAATCCACGGGTTTGTTTCTGCATGGCAAGTATTTCGACCGTTTCGGGGCAGTACTTTGCTGCAATGGCCAGGATGGCGCAATCGGTCTGCGGTACATCGCGTACATCACGATACGAAGTTATTCCCTGAACATGCTCTTCTTTCGGGTTGACAACATAAATTTTCCCTTTGTAATTGCCGTCAATAATATTTTTCAGCACTTTACCGCCGGTTTTGCGGATATCATTTGATGCCCCGATAACGGCTATGCTTTGCGGGTTTAATAATTCTTTTGCTATCATAGGGTTTATTTTTATTTACAAATCTATATTTTTTTTCAGCAGGATGATAAACCGGGTTTATTCATGTTAAAAATTTATATTTTCATACCCAGCACCAGAACATCATCAACTTGTTCGTTGCCTGATTTCCATTGTTCAAAACGATTCAGCAGCATTTTCTTTTGTTCTGGCATCGGATTCTGACTTATTTCGGTCAGAAGTTTTTTGAAATTGGTTCGCCTGAACTTGCAATTCCCATTACCCCCGATCTGATCCGGATATCCATCGGTAAAGGCGTATATTATGTCGTTTTCACAGAGATTGAAAACGGTTGTTTTAAAAGGTATTTCCACCGGATGAATGGCAACCGGCTGACGGTCAGCTTCCAGTTCGGTGATCTGAATTTTTTCCTGTTCTGACCTGACAATATACAGTGATATAAAGGCACCTGAGAAAAACAGGATTTTTTTCTCAAAATCGATGGTAAACAACGCGATATCCAATCCATCTTTTGAAGTATCGTCAGCACCGCTTTGTTTCAGAATGGTTTTAATTTTATAGCGCAACTGATCAAGTATTTGCCCTGGTTTTGAAACCTCCGTGTGCAGGGTTATCTCATCGAGCGACAACAGCGATAACATACTCATAAATGCACCGGGCACGCCGTGCCCTGTACAATCGGCAACTGCCACAGTAATTAAATGTTTGTTTCTTTTAATCCAGTAAAAATCACCGCTTACAATATCCTTTGGAAGATAAAGGATAAAATAGTTTTTCAGATATTCGGTCAAAACATTTAAGGCTGGTAACAAAGCATTTTGCAGGCGCCAGGCATATTGCAGGCTGTCGGTAATTTCAATTTTCTGTTTTACAAGAATATCGCGTTGCTGAATAATTTCATCGCGCTGGGCGAGGATTTCTTCATTTTTCTGCTGCAGTTCAGCATTAAGTATTTCAAGATTATCGCGCTGCAAGGTAATTTCATTCCTTTGCGATTCAATTTCATCACGTTGGGCAGTAATTTCTTCTTTTTGTAATTCGAGTTCGGCATTTTTTATCTCAATTTCTTTTTTTTGAGCTACCACTTCCTCGGTTCGTTTTTTGACAAGATTTTCAAGATTTTGGGCATGCCTCCTCAGGTTATAGGTTATAAGTGTAACAAGCATCCATACGATGAAGATAAAACCCATAAAATAAAACACATAAGCCCACCAGGTCATATACCATGGCGGAAGAATAACAAATCTGAAAATTGCTGTTTCCGTTTCAACCCCAAAGTGATTTCTCGATTTTACTTCAAAAACATAATTGCCTGGTCTCAAGTTGGTAAAAAGGGTTTTATTTTCATTGCTCCATACCGACCATTTTTCACTCAGCCCAAGTAAACGGAATGCATACTGCAGTTTTTCGGGATTCATATAAAAAATGCCATTGTATTGAAATCTGAGGGTGTTCTGATGATAGGGTACTTCTGCCATAAAAGACAGAGGCTGGTATTTTGAAAATCGTATGAAATGCCCGTTAATAGTACCTGAAATTTCGGGCCATGTACCGGAAAACAGAACCGAATCCCTGCCAGCTATTATTTCACGGATCAGCGTGTTAAAACCCGGATTAGTACGGCGGCTTTTAAGTGTGTCATAACAGTACAGTCCTTCGGGTGTCGCAAACCATATAAAATGGCCATCGGTATCGAAATACTTAAATCCATCGGGTAAATTTACAAATTCGGCGGTATCCCAGGTAATATGATTTGTTCCGTAATTACTCACTTTTCCGAAATATTCCTGTGACTCAACCCAGAAGGTACGGTTATCGGTTTTCTGAATCTGTGTGACTTCAACCGAATCCCTGGCAAAGTGCTCCGGAAAACCGGTGTCGTGTATAAAAAATACCGAATCCTTTGCCCATAAAGATGGATCGGGTATGTAAATTCCTTTTTTCGAGGCAATATATAATTGGTTATCAAAATAATAAACATAATTCCAGTCGTTACGGGGAAGGCCATGCCGGGTGGTGAAACGTTTTAAATTGTATTGTGAAGGATGTTTACCGGTAAATTCAATTTTTAAAATTCCGTTATAATTAGTTGTAAGCCATAAGTTTGCATCTTTGTCTGAGGCCATCCACCTGATGGGTTCCGATATATCACTGAACCGTAATGATTCCTGGATTTTAATTCTTGATGTGCGGTTATAATAATTTGTATCTATTTTATAGGCAATCACGCCCTGCATATTCCCGGTAAATACCCAATCTGAGAACTTCAAAGTTGTTCCGAAACAATAGATAATATCATCCAGGTTAAGTTGCGTTGCTTTTGTTCCCGATATATGCATCAGGCCATCCGGTCCGGTGGCAAAAAGCCCAAAACGGGTTGGCAACATAGCCCAGCAATTATAGCTGCGGTTTAATAGTGGCTTAAAATCATGTTTATCATCTTCTTGCAATGTGTAAGGCTCAAGGTAATAGGCCCCTGATAACATACCCACATACCTTGTTTTCCCCGATCTGGCTGTTACCTCGGCAGTTCCTTCCAGGCCGGCTGAGCCGGAGAAGATCGTGATGGGCGAGTTATAATCAATGCACGATATTCCTTCAATCAGTGTTGCCCAAAGGTTTTGCTGGTTATCAGAAAATAAACTGAGTACAATATCATTGTTAAGCCCTCTGTTTTTATTGATAATCTGATGAAGTATTCCTTTGGTATCAATAATCACTATTCCACCACCAACTGTTCCGATGGCAAGTTTTCCGTCCGGAAGCACCAGTTGCGAATAAACTCCGTAATGTTTCAGGTATTCATCAGCCTGGGTAGTAAACGGAGTAATAAGGTCATTATAAGAATAGGTAGCTGCAGGCTGTGCAGCAATTTTGTCGGCGTGGTAAATGAAAAATCCCTGGTAATCTTTAAAAATCAGTAATTTCCCTTCAGGGAAAGGCAGCAGGATAATACGCCCCTGACTTTGTGTCAGCCAGGTGGTATGCGGCATAGAAATAAAGGTTGTATCTTTTATGCAAAACAGGCCTTTGTTATTTTGAAACACATAAAGCTGTTGATTAATGAGAAAACCGGGCAGTGATTTAACATCGGCCGGAATCACTTCAAAATGTTGATTGTGAAGTATGAAAATTTTTTCGAGCGTGATAAAATAAACTCCGTATTTTGTTGTAAAAATGCGCCAGACATCATTAAATCTGCGATGTTCCTGGGGCAGGCTGTCAACAAGCGACTGGTATGCCAATTGGCCCGAGGCATCGGTAACAAGCATGCCCAATTCTCCAATTCCACCCGCATAAATTATTCCGGTGCTGTCCATGGCCAGTGACCTGATGGTCGACCGGTTGGCATTGGGAATACCTTTCCAGTGCTGCCCGTCAAATTCCAGGATGCATGAAGTATTGGCAAAATACATTATGCCTCTGTTGTCTTGCAAAGCATCCCAGTTCTGAACATGGGCATTGTATTGCAATGGGGTATAATTCTTTAATACAGGCGATCCGAAATACTGCCCAAAACTTGAAACAGTGATCAACCCGCAAACGATGAATAAAAACCAACGCATATTTATATCAAGAAACAGCAGGGAAGTTATAAAAAAAAATGCACGATCGGAAATTATTCCAGATTGTATGGAAAGACTGTCCGTTTTTTTTCATTCATGCTGTTTTTCCCTGCACCCATGGACAAAGATAATATAAGGAATAACTGTAATTTAAAGCATTGATTATTAATATGTTGATATTATTTGTGAAAAGTGGTTTCCAATACAAACAGCTATAATGTTTTGTGGTTTTTTTGGTATTATTATCTTTGCAGCCGTGTGATGGAGTTCACCCGGAATTGCATAGTGCTGATAACTCCTGCTAAATAAAATAAATATCAGAAAATTTTATGGATTCAATTTATTTAATTGCAGCTTTCTGGATTTTTGCAGCTGTGCTTTCGACTGTGATTGCCAATTGGTTGAAAATTTCAATTGCTTTAATGGAAATTGTAATTGGAGCCGTAATCGGTTTTATTGCGCTTAAGCTTAACCTTTTTGACAAGCTTTCTGTGAATGACGAATGGCTTAAATTCTGCGCCGGTGCAGGTGCTATTTTACTGACTTTTCTATCGGGTGCAGAGTTGAACCCGGATGTAATGAAAACGAAACTGAAGGAAGTGTTAATGATTGGTTTGACTGGTTTTGTGGCTCCTTTTGCCGGATGCGCCCTCATTGCCTATTATTTCATAGGTTGGAATTTACAGGCAAGTTTGCTATGTGGTATTGCCCTTTCAACCACATCAATGGCAGTTGTTTATGCCGTAATGCTTGAGTATGGATTTAATAAGACTGATTATGGAAAGGGAATTCTCGGGGCATGTTTTATCAATGATTTAGGCACTGTGATAGGCTTAGGACTGATTTTTGCCCCATTTACCTATAAAACACTCATTTTTATTGCCGTAACGGCTATTGTGATTGCCATTCTTCCATGGATCACCGATCATTTGATCAGAAAATTTGCCAATAAAACCGCTGCGGTCCGTACAAAATGGATACTTTTTATTTTACTTTCAATGGGAACCCTTGCTCTTTGGTCGGGAAGCGAACCTGTTTTGCCGGCATACATTATTGGTATGGTCCTGGCAAAAACCATGGAAAAAGATCATTTCTTTGTAAGGAGAATACGCACACTTACCATTGGATTTTTAACCCCGCTATATTTTTTAAGAGCCGGTGCGCTGGTATCCATACCTGCTTTATTGATTGCCCCAGGTATTTTTATTTTACTGCTGGCAGGAAAAGTTGCATCAAAAATTTTTGGCTTATACCCTGTAATCAAAAGTTTCAGAGACGATAAAAAGGAAAAATGGTATTATACCTTGCTTATGTCAACCGGTTTGACTTTCGGAACCATTTCGGCACTTTATGGCTTAACCAACGGGATTATCAGTAAAGATCAGTATTCATTAATTGTAGGGGCTGTTATTGCCAGTGCTGTTATTCCTACCATTATTGCCAATAAATTTTTCCTGCCATCTCACCTTATCGAAGAACCTGTGCTCGATGATCAGGTACCCGATGTGGACCAGGAGATTGAAATCAGTTTGAGAAGGCCAGGGCTGAGTGTAAAAAGGTTACTTGTTAAGCAAAGAAGAGTCAGCAGGCGTATATTCAGAAAATGGTAGCCTTGCAAAGCGGTCAGTTTAAAAAGCATCATATTTTGTCAGCTTTTCTGGAAAATAGTGATAAATCCTGGTCTGCTGGTAATTTTTAACATGCCTGTCCTGACTGACCAACGGATAAATGATGTTTTTAGCCGCGACAGGAAATCATGTCCGGTGTAAATCTGGAGGTAGTAGACTGCAAGTTTGATCCATTTTTTTTCGGGATTTTTACGGTAGACATCATAATGAAAACGGTCAAAACATTTCTGTATTTGCTTTTTTGAAAAACCGGGCAGATCCATAACCGCAAATTGTCTTTCACGCTTTGTGGTGAGTTTTTCAGGTAAAACATTCATTTTTTTAGCTCTTTCGTACAGATCGGTACCAGGATAAGGAAAATAAATCGACGTGGCATGCCAGTCGGGTTGAACCTGCTGGTTAACCGCAAGGGTTTCGCAAAAATTTTCAAATGTTTCACCAGGCAGGCCAATCAGGTTGTATAACCCCAGTCGGATGCCTTTAGACCGGGCCAGTTGTGATGCCCTGACTACAAGTTCATTGGTATAGTTACGCCGCAATATTTCTCTTCTGACTTTGTCGCTGCCCGATTCCAATCCTATGCTTATGCTGCTAAACCCCGCCATTGAAAGCAGATCAAATATTTTTTCAAGGTCAATACCCGGATATAAACGCAAATTACTGCCGAATGAAATTTTGAGGGTACGTTCCTGGTTGAAATCATGTAAAGCATGGCAAAGTGTTTCAAGCCATTGTATATCAACACCTAAAGTTTCTATTTCAAAATAAATCTCTTTAAAACCGTGGTTTGCAATTATCTGCACCTCAGCAACGATTTCAGCAGGGTTTCTAAACCTCACATATTTTCCTTCGGCAATTGTTCTGAGCCTGTGGTTTGAACAATAGGTGCATTGGAACGGACATCCCCTTCCCAATAATATAACCGGAGCAGATCCGGGGAATACAATAAAGTTTTTCCATAAATCACGGTCCGGAAAAGGCAACTGATCGGGGTCAATAAACTTTCGGGTAACATTTTTTTCAATATGGTCTCCCTGTTTTATCCAGAGATTTTTTATTCCTGAAGGTTTTTCTCCTTTATCAAGCATGCCGGCAAGTTCGGCCATTGGGTATTCCCCTTCACCAATGCACAATGCATCAAAAGTCTGTAAAAGATGATCCGATGGGTTTAAAGTTACATGCACCCCGCCAAGAATCTGAAAAAGTTGGGGAAACTGACTTTTTATCCAAGATGAGATTGCAACAATAAATTCCGATTCGGAATAAACGGCCGTAAAGGCGATTATACCCGGCTTAAAAGTATCGATGGCTTTTGCAAGAAGTCGTTTATTTTTGTCTTTTAATGCCTTATCGAGAATGACCAGGTGCGTAAAATGACCCTGTGCCTTTAAAATGGCGGAAATATATGATATGCCAAACTGTAGCTGGTCGTTGCCGGTCAAAGGTTTTTCGGCTGTAACCGATTGACTGACAGAATATACAAAAAGAATGCGCATGTACTGATGGTTTATTTACGATATTCACCGGTAAATTTAAAGAATATGTTCAGAAATTATAAAAAACCTTGTATTTTTAGCTTTTTAAGCATATTGAAGTGATGAAAAGCGCTTGTATAATATTTTTGCTGCTGTGCATCAGCTATTCAGGTTCACAGGGCGTTAATTTATATATTTCAATTCCAGATACCATAAAACAAAGAATCGCAGTTTTAAAACCTGAAGAGGTGCCTGCTTTTTTACTGTCGAATGCAAAAAACATTTGCTATAATGATTTTGATTTAGCATTATCACTTGCACGGTTAGCCCTTCACAAATCAGATTCTTCAGGTAATCAAAGCCAAAAAGCTGAGGCTTATTATGCATTGTCAGAATTCTTCATGAATAAAAATCTGTATTCAGATGCCATGGACAATGTGCTTGAGGCATTACGCATTTATGAAAAAATCAACGATCTGGCTGGTATGTCGGCTTGTTATAAAAATATTGGTATTATTTATTCATACGAAAATAATATTGATAAAGCCCTCTCGAATTTCAAAATGGCTCTTGACCTGGCCATCAAATCAAAAAACAATCCACTTATCAGCAACGGATACAACAACCTGGGTGTTCTTTATTGTCAGCAGGGCAATCTGGAAGAAGGTCTTAAAAACCATAAACTGGCTCTTGAATTTGCGATACTGGGCGGTGACAGTACCGGAATGGCAAAATCATACCTGAATATTGGTGTCGTTTACCGTAATCAGAAGAAGACTTCTTTAAGTATTGAATTTTTGAAGAAAGCCATACCTGTTTTCGAGAAAGTCAGACATTACCGTGGATTGTCGACTGCCCTCAGTAACCTGGGAATGTGTTATACAGCCACAGGACGTTATGCCGATGCCGAGCAGATAATTCTGAAAAGCATTGAAATTGGTCGTAAAATAAACGATAAGGAAATTATTGCCAACGCATATTATGGACTCACAACACTTTTTGAAGATACAAAAAACTATGAAAAGGCTTTGAAATATTACAAGCTGGTTGAAGACCTCGAAGATTCTGTTTTAAACAAAGAAAGATCGGAACAAATAGCCGAGATGCAGGCAAGGTTTGATGCAGAGAAAAAAGATAACGAAATCAAAACGCTGCTGCGTGAACGCGAAATCCAGCTATTATCACTGCGCAACCAGCGGCTAACTTTGTTGGCGGTGGCAATATCCAGCCTGGCTTTCTTTTTGTTTATTATCTTGTTTTTCAGATACAAAATATTTAAAGAAAAACAATTAAGAAACATTGCCATCCTTGAAACCGAACATAACGAAAGATTACGTATTGCCAAAGATATGCACGATGAACTGGGTTCGGGATTGTCAAAGATTCTTATACAGTCCGAAATTCTCCGTAATTCATTTACTTCGGAAAACGATAAGGTGGTGATCGAAAAAATTACATCTTCCCTGCGCGAACTTTCTGAAAAAATGGCCGATCTTGTGTGGTCGTTACATACCGAAAATTGTACCCTCGAAAATTTTATTGCCCGGTTGCGTGAATATGCAGGCGATTTTTTTGAAAATACCCCAATAGAACTTGATACAAAATTTCCTGAATCTGTCCCGGAATTTTTAATTTCAAAAAAAGTGGTCAGAAATACTTTCTTATCTTTTAAAGAATCATTGAATAACGCTGCAAAACACAGCAATGCAAGCAAAATCTCGGTTTCAGTTGCCATTGATCATGAAAAATTCCTTATCAGCGTTATCGATAACGGAAAAGGGTTTAAACCCGAAAATAAGGCTTTGTATGGGAATGGCATCCATAATATGAAAAACCGCATTGAGACTTCCGGGGGAGAATTTCTGGTTGAAAGTGAACCGGGAAAAGGAACAAAAATTCTGATGAGATTTCTGCTCGCAGAGATTATTGAAAAAAATTTATAATTACTACTTTCATGTTAACCACCAAAAGTAAGGTTTCCCTAATTTTATCCTTATATTTTTAATTATGGATATAAAAGTTGTTATACTCGAAGATAACCGCGAAATAAGGGAAAGCCTGTGTGTTTTACTCAACGGTAGCCCGGGTTTTTCGTGCATCAGAACTTTCGATAACATTGGTGAAGCCATTACCACCATTCCGGCTTTAAAACCCGATGTGGCGCTTATCGACATTCATCTTCCGGAAGGAACCGGACATGAATGCATTGCAAAGCTCAAACCTGTATGCCCGTCAACGCAATTTGTTATTTTCAGCATTTTCGAGGATCACGATAATATTTTCAAGGCATTGGAATCGGGAGCCAGCGGCTATCTTACTAAAAATACCCCTCCGGCTAAAATTCTGGAAGCCATTACTGATGTGCATCAGGGTGGTTCTCCAATGTCCGGGGCCATTGCCCGCAAAGTCATTATGTCTTTTCAGAAGACCAGTCCGGCAAAAAATGTCCAGCTTTTAACCACCCGTGAAACTGATATTCTCGACTTGCTTGCCAAAGGCTTCAGATATAAGGAAATAGCTGCCAAACTTTTTATCAGTATCGAAACAGTCAGGACACATATCAGGAATATTTACGAAAAACTTCAGGTAAATAACCGCACCGAGGCTATTAATAAAATGTATAAATAAACTAAACTGACCGGATTTAAAATTACTACTTTTATGTTATTTTCCTGAACCCGGTTTATGATTAGTTTTGCATAAGGGATTGGAAGGCTGCAAGACCAATAAACCAACTTTTTAACATTGCCGCAGCATTTTAAGCATTTTCGGGACACATGATTTAGGTTAGTAAGGGGGAAAGTAATCAATTCCCCCTTTTTTGCAATGCGGCAATAATTTCAGGTACAGATGGAATGGTAAAGGCTAATGGATATCAATGCCATGAATGGTAAGAATGGCGTGATCAAGAATTTTAAAAATTTCAACCATATAATCTTCTACGGCTTTGACATTTCCGGGCAAGGTAAATATGAGGGTTTTTCCCATTATTCCTGCAATGCCGCACGATAACACTGCGCTTGGTTTCGATAACGCCGTTTTATTCCTGATCATTTCCATAATGCCTGGTATTTCTTTGGTCAGCAAAGGCCTGACAGTTTCAACGGTAATATCGCGTGGGCCTATGCCTGTTCCGCCGGTAGTGAAAACAATATCGAAGTTATCGAAAAGACTTTTGCTGAGCAGTCCTGATAAAGTGGCCGGATCATCCGGGATAAGATTATACTGAATATCCGATGGCAGGTGATACTTTTCAAACCATTCGCCAAGCATTTCTTCAATTTTTCTGCCCGATAAATCTTTATACTCACCCCTTGCCGCCCTGTCGCTTAGTACAATAATACCGGTTTTATAGGTTTTATGAACAAATGTCAAAGTGTCGCCGGGTTTTAATGTTCCCGGTTTTACCACCCTTAAGAATATGGCGTGTTTTGCAAGAAAAAGATCAGTTGCAGACTGAATGTCTTTGATACTTGTGTCACCGATATGGGTCACTTCGAGTTCAACATCGTTGCATACAAACCGGTCGAGTGTTTTTACAGTAATGTCTGATATGCGGTCAATAATGATGTGCTCGTTCAGCGAACCGTTATACCCGATACTCAGTCCAAAATTTTCTGATATACGGTCAATTACATCTTTCCCGGTAAGGGCAAGCTGGCGGTTCATATTTCCATAGCTGATATCGCCCGGTACACCCGATTCGTTAAGGGTCATTGCTGCAACTTCATATTTCCGTTGCTCATCAGATCCTATGCAAAGTGCATGCACTTTTTTTTCATTGTTTCCCGTTGTTTTCATTTTTTGTCGACATTAATATGAAAAGTATTTTATGAATGGGTGAATATATAAAAATCTTTCATGATTATATGGTACGGATGATTAATTTATCGCCTGTTTTTATGATCCCCTTTTTCATGACACGGCAAAAAATGCCTTCAGTAGGCATAACACATTTTCCAACCTGCCTGAAAATTTCGCATCCATCGCCATGGCAAAGTTTACCTATTTGGGTAACTTCAAGTTCAATATTTTCATTGATTAGCTGGTCGCCGGGTTTCAGTTTAAAAAGGTCATAGCCTGATGTAGTAATATTTTCGGCAAATTCGCCATAGCGTATAGGTCTTCCCAGTACTTTTTCAAATCTTTCGATGCTTTCTTTACCCAGCAGGCTTACCTGCCGATGCCATAATCCTGAATGTGCATCATTGATTATTCCTTGTTCATTTAGCTCGCATAAGGAAACGGGGGTTTTTACCGTACCCTTTTTTACCGATATATTTGTGCTTACAACGATTATTTCATCCGGTATTTTCATAAATCAGGTTTTTGCAAAACTAATGAAATTGCTGCAAAATTTTTTATTTTTTTTTATCTGATATCCAATGGCATATTATCTGCCTGTTGGTTTTTTTGATTAATAAAATCATCATTTATATAGGTTACAAACAGCTTATTATCAAATTAATAAATTTTCACTATCCTGTAATCTGGTGATTTGAGCAAGGTTGTACCGTTATATAAAAAATTGACAATTCTCCGTTTTCATATTAAATTTACAAAGCTTCTTAACAGGAATACTATGATAACAAATCCCATTCATGTCAGGTTCGGCGAATACAAAAAGTTGATGCAAAAAATTAACGAAGACATTAATAGCAGGAATATTGACCCCGGCAAACTTCATAGTTTATATCTTGAACTGGAGCGGGCGCAGAAAACGCGTTCAAAAGGTTTATCGGCCAATATTGTGGGAATGCATTCAACAGTGGTAATTTATATTTTCGAAACAGGCGAACGGTTTAAATTTACCCTGGTTTACCCTGAAGAAGAAAATGAATCGGAAGCAAAAATGTCGATTTATGCACCACTTGCTACGGCTGTACTGGGTTTCACCCAAGGAGATGCGTTTTACTGGAAATTTGATGATGGGGAGAAAAAAATCCTGATCGAAAAAGTTATTCCGGCAAAGGACTAATAAAAAAAGCGGTATTTTCACCGCTTTTTTTTATTAAAATTATTATGTATCAATAACCGATTAACTTGATAGGTACTTCAATAATATCTGCATAAGCTTCGCCTGCTTCCTGCATATCTTCATCGTCGGTCTGGTAATACCAATGCACTTCAACGTTGGTTCCGTTTTTAACCATTGTCTCCAGTCTGGTAAGAATATCGAGAATTATTTTTGAAGAAGCCGTATTGAAATATTCCATCTTAAACTCAATGGTTGTCTGAGCGTTCGGAGTTTTGGCATACTCTTCAATCCACTGTATAATAGGACTATAAAATTCTTTTACATCTTCGGGAAGCGATTTGCCTGAAAATTGAAATTTATTTTCATCTTTATCCAGTATTACGTTGGGAGTATCCTGGGTTCCGGTAAGTATTAATTTATCCATTTAACAGCAATTGTTTTAAAAATTAATCTCCAAAAATATACTAAGGGATTGGAAATTGCAAACAAAAAACTATTCATTTGCTATTTATGTCCGTTTTTATTTTTTCAGTCAACTTTATATCACTAATAATCATATTTTTATCAATAGCTTTGCACATGTCATAAATTGTAAGCAGTGCTACTGAAACAGCTGTGAGTGCTTCCATCTCTACGCCGGTTTGCCCGATACATCTCACCAATGAACATACTTCAACCCCACTGTCGGTAAGCCTGGCTTTAACATCTATTTTAGTAAGATTAAGCGGATGGCATAAAGGGATAAGCGATGAGGTTTGCTTGGCTGATTGAATACCGGCAATTTCGGCTATGGTCAGTACATCTCCTTTTTTGACCAGGTTATCTTTAATCTGTTCAATCACATGGCGGTTTAAAATAATTGAACCCGAAGCACTGGCTTGCCTCAGCTGCATTTTTTTATCGCCAACATCAACCATATTGGCTTTTCCTGAAATATCAAGATGCGAAAATTTTTTTTCCATAATATATTACCCCCCAACTGAATAAAAATGCGATGTATGATTTGCCTTGCCGCATAATGGTTTATGATTCACCGCCTGTATAATAGCTTCATAAATACCAAGTTTACGGATATTAAATGAAAGATCGGAGAAAAGACATGGCATAATATCTCCATTCGAACTTAATCTTAGCCTGTTACATGTCTCACACTTTCCGCCATCACCTCCAATAACTCCGTTAAATTCGCCTTTTGCCAGGTTCATTTGATAAATATACCTGATTTCTAAATTATTATTTTTGCAAAAGATGCTTACTCCCTTGGCATCAGGCTCGTCAGGTGAATTGTTGATAACACAATTTATTTTCACTGGCAAAAGGCCAGCTTCAACAGCGGCTTTTATACCTTGTATAACTTGAGCAACATCTCCTGTCCGGGTAATCTGATGATAATGTTCTTTGTCTGTTGTGTCGAGGCTGATATTGATGCGGTGCAAACCCGCCTTTTTCAGTCCGGATGCATATTGTGCCAGTAAAACACCATTGCTGGTCATGGATAAATCCTCAATCCCTTTGATACTGGCTATCCGGGCAACAAGGTCAATAATTCCTTTCCTTACAAGGGGTTCACCGCCGGTTATCCTAACTTTTCTGACGCCCAGCTTCACAGCAATGCGGGTGGTTTCAACAATTTCATCGAAAGTCAGAATATCGTCATGCGACAAAAGCGTAATTCCTTCGGCTGGCATGCAATAAATACATCGCAGGTTGCACCGGTCGGTTACCGAAATGCGTAAATACTCTATTTTTCTACCAAATGGGTCTAACATCAATCATTTCTCCCTTTTTAATTTCCGAAACCCCTGGCTGAATACTCATAATTCCAAATGCACCGGCTAACGACAACAAATGTCCCGATCCGTGATAGGGTACCGGGAAAATTTCCTGATTATTAAGGTATACTGGGAAAAATCCTAATCTCGAGGCATTTCGTCTGTGAAAATCAATACCCATCGGGAAACGAAAAACGATGGGTTTAAAATGACATTTCATCATGGCATAAATCAAGGGCTTTACCATTACTTCAAACTGGACAAAAGATGAAACCGGGTTGCCCGGCAAACCGAATACCTTTATATCATGGTGTATTCCAAAAGTCGTTGGCTTTCCGGGTTGTACAGCAATGCTGTCGAATAAAATTTCAATTCCTGTTTTTTTAAATACTTCAGGAACAAGATCATAATCACCCATCGAAACACCTCCTGTTAATATTACAAGATCGTTTTGACCCAGAGCAAGCGTAAGTTTTTCAGAAATGATATTCATATCATCGGGAATAATACCCGAATAAGTTGGTTGAATTCCCATATCGTTCAATTGTGCAATTAACTGATATGCATTGGAATTCCTGATTTGAGAAGCAGCCGGTTTTTGCCATGGTTCAACAAGTTCGTTGCCTGTTACCAGAATGGCAACACGGGGCAGGGATGCAACGATAATATCAGAAACACCCGAAGAAGCAAGGATGGCAATATGTTGAGGTTCAAGCAAAGTTCCCGAACTGATAAGCTTATCGCCCAAACAGACATCCTCACCTTTATAGCTGATATTATTTCCCTTGATTTCACCAGTAATATGTATGATATGAGGGTCTGATGCATCAACTATTTCAACCGGGACCACACAATCGGCACCATCCGGAACCGGAGCCCCGGTCATAATTTTTGAACATTGATTGATACCTATATTTTTACCAGGCATTTGCCCGGCAGCAATAAATTCAATGACTTGTAATGAGTTACACAGGTCAGTCTTACGGCAGGCATATCCATCCATTGCCGATTTATTGAAAGGAGGTATATCACTATCGGAATAAATATCAACGGCACATACCCTGTTTAATGCATGGCTGAGATCAACCTTTTCGGTGGGCAAAAAGCTTACATGATCCATTACTATAGAAAAAGCCTGGTCGAATGAAATCATACATGAAAAATAATGTGTGCAAATATAACATCTTAATACATTTATTTGTTGGCAGCGCGATTTAATATTGGCGTTATACCGAAAATTAAATTGTATATATACATAAACAACAGTATTTTATGAAAAATTCTGATGGGCTCGGATGAATCGCAATCATGCTTTTAAATAAGTATAAAATAATGAATTAGTCCCGGAATAATCATTACGTCAGCATAATTTTTGGGTTACTCACAAAATAATATTCAAAAAAATATATTTTAAATATTGTAAAATCAATAAAATGTGTGCATATTTGCAGCCTCATTTTTCGAGCTATTTTATCGGAATTATGGGGGTTAAAATGGTTAAATTTATTGACTTTGATGAAGTTGACAATTTGTAATTTTTTTTTCGGCGGTAGTGGTTATATTAAAAAAAAATATACCTTTGCAAACCAATTTTAAAATTAAAATATAGTAATAAACGTCTGATTTTATGCCTACAATTCAACAATTAGTAAGAAAAGGCCGTAAGGAATTAATTAAAAAAAGTAAAGCTCCGGCATTGGATTCATGCCCGCAGCGTCGTGGTGTATGTACACGCGTATATACAACAACCCCTAAAAAACCCAATTCGGCAATGCGTAAAGTTGCCAGGGTGCGTTTAACCAATCAGAAAGAGGTAAATGCATACATTCCGGGCGAAGGCCACAATTTGCAGGAACACTCCATTGTTTTGATACGTGGTGGCAGGGTAAAAGACCTTCCGGGTGTTCGTTATCATATTGTACGTGGTGCACTCGATACTTCCGGTGTTGAAGGACGCAACCAGCGTCGTTCAAAATATGGCACTAAAAAACCCAAGGCAAAAAAATAAACCATCAATAAGTCATGAGAAAATCAAAACCAAAAAAAAGGATATTACTGCCCGATCCAAAATTCAATGATGTTGCTGTAACACGCTTCGTTAATCATTTAATGTTAAAGGGTAAAAAAAATGTGTCGTACCAGATTTTTTACGATGCCATTGATATGGTAGAAAAGAAAACATCAAATCTGGGCGTTCCACCCCTCGAAGTGTGGAAAAAAGCACTCGAAAATGTTACCCCTCAGGTCGAAGTACGAAGCCGCCGTGTTGGTGGTGCCACTTTCCAGATTCCTTCAGAAATACGCGAAAGCCGGAAGGTTTCTATCAGTATGAAAAATCTTATTTTGTTTTCACGCAAACGCAGTGGCAAATCAATGGCCGAAAAACTGGCTGCCGAAATTGTGGCTGCCTATAACCAGGAAGGTGGAGCTTTTAAAAAGAAAGAGGATACCCACAAAATGGCTGAAGCAAATAAGGCTTTTTCCCATTTCAGATTTTAATTTTTCAGGAGCATCACCAAATTCATGGCAAATAAATTACACCATACCAGAAACATTGGCATCATGGCTCATATCGATGCCGGGAAAACCACCACTACAGAGCGGATTCTGTTTTATACCGGAATTACGCATAAAATTGGTGAGGTGCATGATGGTACAGCCACCATGGATTGGATGGTGCAGGAACAGGAAAGAGGAATAACCATTACCTCGGCAGCAACCACTACTTACTGGCAATATCGCAATCAGGAATACAAAATCAACATCATCGATACACCCGGACATGTTGATTTTACGGTTGAAGTGGAAAGATCGCTCAGGGTACTCGATGGTGCTGTTGCTTTATTCTGTGCTGTTGGTGGTGTTCAGCCACAGTCTGAAACAGTATGGAGACAAGCCGAAAAATATAAAGTGCCACGCATTGCCTTTGTAAATAAAATGGATCGTCCGGGTGCTGATTTTTTCAGAGTTGTCTCGCAGATTGAATCCCGCCTTAAAACGAGGGCTGTGCCTATTCAGGTACCTTTTGGCAGTGAAGAAAAATTTACAGGCGTTGTCGATCTTATCGAAAACAAAGCCATTGTATGGGTCGATGATGAGAATTTGGGTACTAATTATAAATATGTAGACATTCCGGCAGATTTACAGGAAGTTGTGGATGAGTACCGGGCAAAATTAATTGAAGCCCTTGCAGAAGTGAATGATTCGCTTCTGGAACGTTACCTCGACAATCACGAATCTATTTCGGATGACGAAATTATGGCCGCCATCAGGCAGGCAACCATATCGAGAAAAATTACTCCGGTAATGTGTGGTGCAGCGTTTAAGAATAAAGGTATTCAGCGGTTGCTCGATGCAATTGTTTCGTACCTGCCAAGCCCGCTTGACATTCCGGCTATAGAAGGAACCCATCCCGAAAGTGGTATAAAAGTAACCAGAAAATCAGACCCTTCAGAGCCATTTTCAGGACTTGCTTTTAAAATTGCCACCGATCCGTTTGTCGGACGCCTGGCTTTTATCAGGGTTTATTCGGGAGTGCTCGAGTCTGGTTCTTATGTTTATAATATCAGAACGGAAAGAAAAGAACGTATTTCACGTTTATTTCAGATGCATGCCAATAAACAGAATCCCCGCGACAGAATTGAAGCAGGTGATATCTGTGCTGCAGTTGGATTTAAAGATATCAGGACAGGCGATACCCTGTGCATTGCCGAAAAACCTATCGTGCTTGAGTCTATGTCGTTTCCCGAGCCTGTGCTTGGGATTGCCATTGAACCCAAAACCCAGGCCGATATTGATAAACTTGGACATGCACTGGCTAAACTGGCTGAAGAAGATCCAACGTTTCACGTGAAATTTGATGAAGAATCGGGGCAGACCGTTATTAATGGAATGGGTGAATTACACCTCGAAATTATTGTTGACCGGCTTAAACGCGAATTTAAGGTTGAATGTAACCAAGGAGCACCACAGGTAGCTTATAAAGAAGCAATTACAAGCACAGTTGAACATCGCGAATTGTTTAAAAAGCAAACCGGTGGACGTGGAAAATTTGCCGATATTACAATTAAAATAGGCCCGGTTGACGAAGGAGTCACCGGCCTGCAGTTTGTTGATGCCATCAGGGGTGGAGTAATTCCGAAGGAATATATCCCCGCTGTTCAGAAAGGATTCAAAGAAGCGATGCGCAATGGAGTACTGGCAGGTTACCCGATGGATAATCTCAAAGTTGAGCTTATTGATGGCTCATATCACCCGGTCGACAGCGATGCCCTTTCATTTGAAATAGCTGCAAAAACAGCTTTCAGAGATGCCTGCATCAAAGCTAATCCGGTACTGCTCGAGCCTATCATGAAGGCCGAAGTTGAAACCCCCGAAGAATATATGGGTGATGTAATTGCCGATTTCAATAAACGACGCGGGCAGATTACAGGAATGGAAAGCCGCCATGGATACAGGGTTATCAAGGCACTGGTTCCGCTTTCAGAAAATTTTGGTTATGTTACCGTATTGCGTACCATCACTTCCGGACGTGCCACATCAACCATCGAGTTCTCTCATTACGAAGAATTGCAGCGTAACCTGGCAGGTGAAGTGTTAGAGAAATTAAAAGGAAAAATTCAATAATTATACAATTTATATGAGCCAGAAAATCAGAATAAAATTAAAATCGTACGATCACAATTTGGTAGATAAATCGGCTGAAAAAATAGTAAAAACGGTTAAATCAACCGGTGCTGTTGTCAGCGGACCGATACCATTACCTACGCATAAAAGGGTTTTCACGGTATTACGTTCACCCTTTGTCAATAAAAAAGCACGTGATCAGTTTGAATTAGCATCTTACAAGCGCCTTCTGGATATTTACAGTTCCACATCAAAAACCATTGATGCATTGATGAAACTTGAACTTCCGAGTGGCGTTGAGGTAGAAATAAAAGTTTGATAATTAATTTACAAAAATGAGTGCAGGATTAATCGGAAAGAAAGTCGGAATGACTTCTATCTTTGGTGCTGATGGAAAAAATATTCCATGCACCGTTATCGAAGCAGGGCCTTGTGTCATTACCCAGATTAAAACCAAGGAAAATGACGGGTATGAAGCTGTGCAGCTTGCTTATGATGATAAAAAAGAAAAAAACAGTAACAAACCAGAAACCGGACATTTTCGTAAGGCTGAAACCACGCCCAAACACAAAGTGGCCGAGTTTATCGGTTTCGATATTTCGAAATTCAAACTGGGTGATGTATTAACCGTTGAGTTTTTCCACGATGATACATGGCTTGATGTAACAGGAATGTCGAAAGGGAAAGGTTTCCAGGGCGTTGTTAAACGTCACAATTTTTCTGGTGTCGGTGGACAAACCCACGGACAGCATAACCGCCTAAGGGCACCGGGTTCAATGGGAGCTTCATCATTTCCTTCAAAAGTTTTTAAAGGGAAACGCATGGCTGGACATACCGGTAATGACCGCGTAAAAATAATCAGTATGCGGGTTTTAAAAATTATCCCGGAAAGTAATTTACTATTGGTTAAAGGCTCTGTTCCAGGAGCTAAAGGTTCATATTTAATTATTGAGAAATAATGGAAATAGCAGTATATAATATTAACGGTCAGGACACCGGCAGAAAAATCAGCCTGAATGAATCGGTTTTTTCTGTTGAACCAAACGACCATGCCATATATCTTGATGTAAAGCAGCATATGGCCAACAAAAGACAGGGTACCAGCAAATCAAAAGAACGTTGGGAAATCAGCGGCAGTACACGTAAACTGAAACGTCAGAAAGGCACAGGGGGTGCCCGTGCAGGTGATATCAATTCACCCCTGATGATAGGCGGAAGCCGTGTTTTTGGACCACGTCCGCGCGATTATAGCTTTAAACTGAATAAAAAAGTGAAAATTCTGGCACGAAAATCGGCTCTTTCATACAAATTTAAAGATAACGATGTAATTATTATCGAAGATTTCAATTTCGAAAAGCCAAAAACAAAAGATTTACTGGCAATTATGAAAAATTTCGATATTCAGGATAAAAAATCGCTTTTCGTTTTATCAGATACAAATAAAAATATATATTTGTCGTCTCGAAATTTACAGAGAGCAAGCGTTTTAACAGCCTCAGAAATAAATACTTACAGTATTTTAAACACGAAAAAGCTTTTTCTTTCTGAGGGAAGTGTGCGCATAATCGAGGAAATTTTGGACAGAAATATTTAAAAAAAGCATTAAAATGGGAATCTTAATTAAGCCAATCATCACAGAGAAGATGACAGTTCAGGGCGAAAAACTGAACCAATATGCTTTTATAGTTGACCGTAGAGCCAATAAAATTGAGATCAGTAATGCCATTAAATCGCTGTATAATGTTACTCCGGTAAGCGTAAATACAATGATTTACAGGGGAAAATCGAAAAGCAGGTTTACCAAATCGGGTTTTATTGAAGGACGCAAAGGAGCATTCAAAAAAGCGGTCATTACATTGAACGAAGGAGAAAAAATTGACTTTTTCAGCAATATTTAATTTAGGTCATGACACTGATAAAATTAAAACCGGTAACACCGGGACAGAGAAATAAGGTAGTTCAGACATACGATGAAATTACCTGTGCCGTTCCTGAAAAATCGTTGTTAACCAGCATGAAAAAATCCGGAGGCCGGAATAATACTGGGAAAATGACAATGAGATATATAGGCGGCGGACATAAACGCAGATATCGTCTTATTGATTTTAAACGCGATAAAGACGGAATTCCTGCTACAGTAAAAACCATTGAATATGATCCAAACCGTACGGCAAGAATCGCACTGGTGGTTTATAACGATGGTGAAAAGCGCTATATTATTGCTCCATCGGGATTAAAAGTTGGACAAATAATTTTGTCGGGCAAAGAAGCATCGCCAGAAATTGGCAATACCCTTTATCTTTCTGATATTCCTTTAGGAACAGTTATTCATAACATTGAGCTGCAACCCAGTCAGGGTGGAATTCTTGCACGTAGCGGAGGTTCATATGCGCAACTGCTGTCGAGAGATGGAAAATATGCCATTATTAAGCTGCCTTCAGGTGAATCAAGAATGATACTGGTAACATGCCGAGCAACGGTAGGTTCAGTTTCAAATTCTGATAATGCCCTTGAAAAATCGGGTAAAGCAGGCCGGAATCGCTGGTACGGACGTCGTCCGCGTAACCGTGGTGTAGCCATGAACCCGGTCGATCATCCCATGGGCGGTGGTGAAGGCCGTGCTTCAGGTGGCCATCCGCGTTCACGTAAAGGCTTGATTGCAAAAGGGTACAAAACACGTGATCCGAAAAAGCATTCATCTAAATATATTGTAGAAAAAAGGAAGAAATAAAAAGTAGCATACATTATGAGTCGATCAATTAAAAAAGGCCCTTATATCTACCAGAAACTCGAAAAAAAGGTATTGGCCATGAACGAGTCGGGTAAAAAAACAGTAATCAAAACCTGGGCAAGAGCCAGTGTTATTTCACCCGATTTTGTAGGCAATACTATAGCAGTGCACAACGGCAACAAATTTGTTCCGGTTTATATTACTGAAAATATGGTAGGCCATCGTTTAGGTGAATTTGCCCCTACACGCACTTACAGAGGTCATTCAGGAAACAGGTAAAAACGATTTAAGTTGAAATTACAATGGGTTCACGAAAAAGAATAGCGGCCGAAGAGAGAAAAAAGGCCAGAGCAGAAAAATATTATGCCGTCTTGCGCAACTGTCCGACTTCACCACGCAAAATGCGACTGGTTACAGACCTTATCAGGGGGAAAGAAGTTAACAAAGCCCTTGATATACTCAAATTTACCAGTAAAGAAGCAGCAGGCAGGGTTGAGACTCTATTGATGTCGGCCATTTCAAACTGGCAGAATAAAAATGAAGGTGCCAGGATTGAGGAAGCCAATCTTTATGTAAAAGAGGTTTTTGTCGACGGCGGACGTATGCTTAAAAGATTACGTCCAGCGCCACAAGGCAGGGCATACAGGGTTAGGAAAAGATCTAACCATGTAACTTTGGTATTAGATAGTATGAATAATGAAAATAAAACCGAATAATATTCATGGGACAGAAATGTAATCCGATTGGAAACAGATTAGGCATTATCAGGGGATGGGACTCAAACTGGTACGGTGGTAACCATTACGCTGACAAACTGGTTGAAGATGAAAAAATCCGTAAATACCTTAATACCCGCCTTGCCAAAGCAAGTGTTTCGAAAATCATTATTGAGCGTACATTAAAACTGATTACCATTACCGTTAATACCGCCCGACCGGGTATTATTATTGGAAAAGGGGGCCAGGAAGTCGATAAACTGAAAGAGGAATTAAAAAAGATTACGCACAAGGAAGTTCAGATAAACATATTTGAAGTTAAACGGCCGGAAATGGATGCAGTTCTGGTTGGCAGCAATATTGCCAGGCAGATTGAAGGAAAAGTATCGTACCGTCGTGCTATTAAAACTGCTATCGCTTCGTCAATGCGCATGGGCGCCGAAGGGATTAAAGTACAGGTATCGGGACGACTTGGCGGAGCTGAAATGGCCCGTGAGGAAACCATTAAAGAAGGAAGAATTCCACTTCATACATTCCGTGCTGATATTGACTATGCTTTGGTTGAAGCATTGACTAAAGTCGGTCTGATTGGAGTAAAAGTATGGATTTGCAGAGGCGAAGTATTCGGAAAACGTGATTTATCACCAAACGTAGGTTTGCCAACTTCAAAGCCAAAAAGCGTAAAAAAAGGAAGAAAACAGTAAAAAGTTAAAAAATGTTACAGCCTAAAAAGACAAAATTCAGAAGGCAGCAGAAAGGCCGGATGAAAGGGAATGCCCAGAGAGGGCATCAACTGGCTTTCGGTTCGTTCGGAATCAAGACACTGGAGTGTGCATGGATAACCGGACGACAGTTGGAAGCTGCACGTGTGGCCGTTACACGTTACATGGAACGTCAGGGACAAATCTGGATCAGGGTATTTCCCGACAAACCGATCACCAAGAAACCAGCCGAAGTACGTATGGGTAAAGGAAAAGGAGCTCCTGAAGGGTTTGTAGTTCCTGTGACCCCAGGCCGTATATTAATCGAAGCAGAAGGAGTATCGCTTAAAGTAGCCCAGGAAGCTTTAAGGCTTGCCGCACAAAAACTCCCGGTAAAGACAAAATTTGTCATTCGTCGCGATTATATTGATAACGCTATCTAAGGATTAAGTTATGAAAGCATCAGAAATAAAAGAAATTACATCGAAGGAATTGATGGAACGCATTGACGAAACCACCAATCACCTGATACGTTTGCGGCTTAACCACGCTGTTTCGCCTTTGGACAATCCACGACAGATGACAAATCTGAAAAAGGATCTGGCCCGTATGAAAACAGAACTGAGAGCACGCGAAATTAAAGAAATGCCGAAAAATAAATAACCAATGGAAACAAGAAACTTAAGAAAAGAACGCATTGGGGTAGTGGTAAGCAATAAAATGCAGAAAACCATTGTGGTGGCTGTAAAAAGAAAAGAAAAACACCCGTTATACGGAAAGTTTGTTAACAAAACCACCAAGCTTAAAGCACACGATGAAGCCAATGAATGTAATATTGGCGACACTGTCAGGCTTATGGAAACACGCCCTTTAAGCAAAACAAAATGTTGGATATTAGTTGAAATAATTGAAAGAGCAAAATAGTCATGATTCAGCACGAAACCAGATTAATTGTAGCCGATAACAGTGGAGCCAAAGAAGTTCTTTGCATGAATGTTCTTGGAGGAACAAGAAAACGTTATGCAACCATTGGCGATACCATTGTAGTAGCTGTTAAAAGCGCTATACCGTCAGGCGAAGTAAAAAAAGGCACCGTTTCCAGAGCCGTAGTGGTACGGACAAAAAAGGAAATACGCCGGGCCGACGGTTCATACATCCGTTTTGACGATAACGCTGTTGTACTGCTAAACAGTGCAGGCGAATTACGCGGAACACGTATATTCGGACCCGTTGCCAGGGAGTTACGTGATAAATATATGAAAATTGTTTCACTGGCACCGGAAGTTCTATAACTCCAAAATGAATTGCTATGATAGTAAAACGTCACATAAAAAAGGGAGATACTGTAATGGTTATCACCGGTGAATTCAAGGGACAAAAAGGAAAAGTACTTGAAATGATAACCAAAAACGACAAAGCCATTGTTGAAGGTATTAATATGGTATCAAAACATACCAAACCCAATTCGAAATATCCGCAGGGCGGTATCATTCAGAAAGAAGCCCCAGTTCATATCTCAAATCTGATGCTTGTTGAACCATCTACCGGAAAACCAACCCGTACCGGCCGAAGGATGAATGAAGAAGGTAAATTAGTTCGCTATTCAAAAAAAACAGGGGAGGAAATTAAATAATGAGTTACATTCCAAACTTACAGACAAAATACAAACAGGAAATAATTCCTGCATTGATGAAAGAGTTTTCGTACACCACGCACATGCAGGCTCCGAAACTTGAGAAAATTATTATCAATCAGGGCGTTGGTAAAGCTATTGCCGATAAAAAAATGATTGATGTTTGTATTAATGAATTATCGAATATCACCGGACAAAAAGCTGTTCCGACCTATTCGAAAAAAGATATTTCAAATTTCAAACTCAGGCGCAAAATGCCCATCGGGGTAAAAGTAACACTCCGCCGTAAAGTAATGTATGAATTTCTTGAACGGCTTATTACGGTAACTTTACCACGAATCCGCGATTTTAAAGGCATAAGCAGCAAACTGGATGGTCGTGGCAACTATACCCTTGGAATTTCAGAACAGATTATTTTTCCGGAAATTGATATCGACAAAATATCTTTTACTCAGGGGATGGATATAACCTTTGTTACTTCGGCAAGGACCGATGAGGAAGGTTTTGCCCTGCTTCGCGAATATGGTTTACCGTTTAAAAAACTTAAAAAGAATTAATATTTATGGCAAAAGAATCCGTAAAAGCCCGCGAGTTGAAACGTGCACGTTTGGTTGCAAAATATGCCGAAAGAAGAGCAAAAATGAAAGCCGAAGGCGATTATACCGCATTACAGAATATACCAAAAAATGCATCACCGGTAAGATTGCACAACCGTTGTAAATTATCGGGACGCCCTAAAGGATATTTACGCCAGTTTGGCATCAGTAGAATTGTATTCCGGGAAATGGCTGTAAAAGGCCTAATACCTGGTATTAAAAAAGCAAGTTGGTAAAAATTAAAAAAAACAAAAAGAGATGACAGATCCTATTGCAGATTACCTGACACGCATCAGAAATGCGATGTTGGCACGTCACAAAGTAGTCGAAATCCCTGCCTCGAATTTAAAAAAAGGAATAACCCAGATTTTATTTGACAAAGGTTATATCCTTAATTTTAAATTCATGGAATCACAACATCAGGGCACTATTAAAATTGCATTGAAATACAATCCTGAAAACCGCCAGCCGGTTATCAGGGGTTTGAAACGCGTCAGCCGTCCCGGTTTACGTCAGTATATCGGTGTAAAAGAACTTCCCAGCGTACTTAACGGGCTGGGTATTGCTATTATTTCCACTTCACAGGGTTTGATGACCGATAAAGAAGCCCGTGCAAAAAATGTAGGTGGTGAAGTATTATGTTATGTTTATTAAAATATTGAAGTAATGTCACGAATAGGAAAATTACCCATCAATATTCCCGCAGGAGTAACTGTTTCGATCGACAACAGTAATGTTGTTAAAGTGAAAGGTCCTAAAGGGGAATTGTTGCAGAAGGTTGATCCGGATATCACCGTCAAAGTGGAAAACAACCAGATCATTGTTACCCGTCCGACAGACCAGAAGCGCCACCGTTCGATGCATGGATTATACCGTGCACTAATCAGTAATATGGTTGAAGGAGTAAGCCAGGGATACCAGATTGTTCAGGAAGTGATTGGCGTTGGCTATAAAGCAGAAGCACAGAATAATATTCTCGAAATGAGCCTTGGATATTCACACACCATTTTATTCCAGGTTCCACCAGAAGTGAAAGTGTCGGCCAAAACTGAAAAACGAAGCAACCCGATTATTACACTTGAATCGAACAACAAACAACTGATTGGTATGGTTGCTGCAAAAATACGTTCACTCAGGGCACCAGAACCTTATAAAGGAAAAGGTGTCAAATTTGCAAATGAAGTGCTCAGGCGCAAAGCTGGAAAAGCTGCCGGAGCTGCTAAATAAACTTAATAAAAGAGTTATCATATGTCGTTAACAAAACGCGAAAGACGAATCAGAATTAAACACAGAATTCGTAAAATAGTAAAAGGAACCCAGGAAAGTCCCCGTTTGTCGGTATTCAGAAGTAATAAACATATTTCTGTCCAGATCATCGACGATATTGATGGAAAGACACTTGTTTCAGCATCTTCGAGATGCAAAGAAGTAGCTTCACAGCAAAATATTAAAAAAACCGAACAGGCTGCGCTTGTTGGCAAACTGATTGCTGAAAGAGCTGTTTCGAAAGGAATAAAAGAAGTTAAATTCGACCGCAGCGGTTATTTATATCATGGTAGAGTAAAATCATTGGCTGAAGCTGCCCGCAGCGGAGGTTTAAAATTTTAGTACGTTATGTCAAGTATCAGAAAAATAAAAACCAGTGACCTGGAATTAAAAGACCGGTTGGTTGCTATAAACCGCGTAACAAAAGTTACCAAAGGGGGCCGTACCTTTAGTTTTTCGGCCATCGTCGTTGTCGGAAACGAAAACGGTATTGTTGGCTATGGTCTTGGAAAAGCCAATGAAGTTACTGTTGCTATATCGAAAGGTATTGAAGATGCAAAGAAAAACCTGTTGAAAGTACCGGTTTACAAAGGCACTATTCCCCACGAGCAATACTCGAAATTTGGCGGAGCCTCTGTTATGTTAAGGCCTGCATCGCAGGGAACTGGTGTTAAAGCCGGAGGTGCAATGCGTGCAGTACTTGAAAGTGTTGGTATTAAAGATGTATTGGCCAAATCAAAAGGATCTTCCAATCCTCATAATGTAGTAAAAGCCACTATTGCAGCTTTAATGCAGCTTCGTGATGCATACACCATCTCGATGGAAAGAGGTGTTGAATTGAAAAAAGTATTTAACGGATAATAACATTGTGTATGTCAAAGATGCAGATTACTCTTATAAGAAGCCAGATCGGGTGTACTGAACGTCAGCGCAATACATTAAAAGCGCTTGGACTGCGAAAGGTAAACTCGTCGGTTGTGGTGGATGACCAACCCCAGATTTTAGGAATGGTCAATAAAGTAAAACATTTAATTTCAATTGAAGAAATAAAATAAATCCAGTATTATGAATTTAAGTAATTTAAAACCCGCTGAAGGATCGGTACACCACGAAGGAAAAAGGGTTGGCCGCGGACAGGGCTCCGGAAAAGGCGCTACTTCTGCGCGTGGCCACAAAGGTGCCCAATCGCGTTCGGGGTATTCAAAAAAAATTGGTTTTGAGGGTGGTCAGATGCCTCTTCAGAGAACAACCCCTAAATTCGGATTTACCAACCGTAACCGCATTGAATATAAACCCATTAATCTTGATACACTTCAGACCTTGGCTGATAAACTTAAAGTGAATGTGATAGACCCCCAGACACTTTTTAATAATGGATTGATTGCCAAATCGGACCGTGTAAAAATTCTTGGGAAAGGATCGCTTACATCGAAACTTGAAGTGAAAGCACACGCATTTTCAGGCTCTGCCAAACAAGCAATTGAAGCACTCCAGGGATCGGCTATAAAATTATAACCCATGAAAAGGCTTATTGAAACTATACAGAATATCTGGAAAATCGAAGACCTGCGGAAACGCATTATTACTACCCTTGCATTACTGTTGATATACAGGCTGGGTTCGTATGTCTGCCTTCCTGGTATCGATCCTTCTCAGTTACAGGCTCTAAAAGATCAAACCAGTTCCGGTGTAATGGGATTGCTTGATATGTTCTCAGGAGGAGCTTTTTCGCATGCCTCTGTTTTTGCTCTTGGTATTATGCCTTATATTTCAGCATCCATTGTTGTTCAGTTGCTCGGCATGGCTATACCCTATTTTCAGCGTTTACAGAAAGAAGGTGATAGTGGCCGGAGAAAGCTTAACCAGATTACGCGATATCTTACCGTTGCCATATTGTTGCTGCAGGCACCCAGTTACCTGGCAAACCTGCATGCTCAATTACCACAATCGGCTTTCGCATTAAGAGGTACATTCTTTACCATACAATCAGTTGTTATTCTTACAGCCGGAACCATGTTTGTAATGTGGTTGGGTGAAAAAATAACTGACAGGGGTATTGGAAACGGTATATCATTGATTATTATGATTGGAATCATTGCCCGTCTTCCTTTTGCCTTTGTAGCTGAATTTGGATCACGCATTGAAGAACAGGGAGGCGGACTTGTCATTTTCCTTGTTGAACTGGTAATGCTCGCCCTGGTTATTCTGTTTGTAATTCTGCTCGTTCAGGGAACCCGTCGAATTCCGGTTCAGTATGCAAAGCGTATTGTAGGAAACAAGCAATATGGTGGTGTAAGGCAGTATATTCCTTTAAAGGTGAATGCAGCCGGAGTAATGCCCATTATTTTTGCACAGGCAATCATGTTTATTCCTATTGTTTTGGTAGGTTTCTCGCAAAGCGAAGCATTAACAGGAGTAGCAGCATCTTTATCGAATTATACCGGTTTCTGGTATAATTTTCTGTTTGCGCTTCTGATAGTATTATTTACATATTTCTACACTGCCATTATTATGAACCCTACGCAGATGGCTGAAGATATGAAGAAAAACGGTGGTTTTATTCCAGGGGTTAAACCCGGGAAAAAGACGGTTGAATTTATCGATAGCATCATGTCAAAAATTACACTGCCAGGTTCAATTTTCCTTTCCATTATTGCCATTTTGCCTGCATTTGCAATGATTGCCGGCGTAAACAACCAGTTTGCCCATTTCTATGGTGGCACATCGTTGCTGATTTTGGTAGGTGTTGTTTTAGACACCCTTCAGCAAATTGAAAGTCATTTATTGATGAGGCATTATGATGGTTTAATGAAGAGCGGAAGAATTAAAGGCAGAGGTGGTTACGCATCAGCAATGTAATAAAGTATATAAAAATTCATTCATGGCAAAACAACCGTCGATAGAACAAGATGGAACCATTATCGAGGCATTATCAAATGCCATGTTCAGGGTTGAACTCGAGAATGGTCATATCATAACTGCTCATATCAGCGGCAAAATGCGGATGCACTACATAAAAATACTTCCAGGTGATAAAGTGAGGGTTGAAATGTCGCCCTACGATCTTACCAAAGGGAGAATATCATTCAGATACAAATAACACACGAAAAGTTTAAAGATATGAAAGTAAGAGCCTCAGTCAAAAAACGCAGCGCCGATTGCAAAATAGTACGCAGAAAAGGGCGTCTGTACGTAATTTGTAAAAAAAATCCAAAATTTAAACAACGTCAAGGATAATTCATTAATTTTGCACACCCAAAATAAAAGTATATGGCACGAATAGTTGGTGTTGATCTTCCTAAGAATAAGAGAGGTGAAGTAGGACTCACCTACATCTATGGTGTTGGCCGCAGTACCGCCAATCAGATTCTAAGCGAAGCAGGAATCGACCGTAATATTAAAGTTAAAGACTGGACCGATGAGCACATTGCTGCCATCAGGAAAGCATTGAGTGAGTACAAAGTCGAAGGCGAACTGAGAGGTGAAGTACAAATGAACATCAAAAGATTGATGGACATTGGTTCATATCGCGGCATACGCCATCGTTCAGGTTTGCCCGTAAGAGGACAGAAAACCCGTAACAATGCCCGTACCCGTAAAGGGAGGAAAAAAACAGTTGCAAACAAGAAAAAAGCTACTAAATAGAAGTTGAAACATTATGGCACAAAAGACAAAAAGTACCCGTAAAAAAATTGTAAAAATCGATGCCTTTGGACAGGCACACATTCATTCTTCGTTTAATAATGTTATTGTTACCATCACCAATAGCGAAGGACATGTGATAAGCTGGTCATCGGCAGGAAAAAAAGGATTTAAAGGTTCGAAAAAAAATACTCCATATGCAGCCCAGGTTGCTGCCGAAGATTGCGCTAAAGTTGCTTTCGATCTTGGCGTTAGAAAAGTTAAAGTTTATGTTAAAGGGCCTGGTACCGGGCGCGAATCAGCTATTCGCACCATCCATAATGCAGGACTTGAAGTAACTGAGATTGTTGATGTTACACCATTACCTCACAACGGTTGCCGTCCTCCGAAAAGAAGAAGAGTATAAACAATTTGAAAAATTATTGATAAATGGCTAAGTATATTGGACCAAAAACCAAAATTGCACGAAAATTCGGTGACCCGATTTACGGTCCTGACAAGTATTTCGAACATAAAAATTATCCTCCCGGACAGCATGGTTTGTCAAAAAAACGCAAAAAATCGTCGGAATATGGCATACAGCTGATGGAGAAACAAAAAGCCAAATATACCTATGGGGTATTGGAGCGTCAGTTTAAAAACCTGTTTCATCGTGCCACCAGTAAGAAAGGGATTACAGGGCAGATTTTACTGCAATTGCTTGAAAGCCGCCTCGATAATGTTGTTTTCCGGTTAGGAATTGCCCCTTCAAGGGCTGCAGCACGTCAGATGGTGTCGCACAAGCATATTGAAGTAAACGGACGTGTAGTTAACATTCCTTCTTTTACTTTACGGGCAGGTGATACCATTGGCATCCGCGAAAAATCAAAATCGCTCGAGGCGATCAATAATTCACTGGCTTCACGTTCAACTGCCAAATATTCATGGCTTGAATGGGATAAAGAAAACTATCTGGGTAAATTTATTACCGTACCTCAACGTGAAGAAATTCCTGAAAATATCAGGGAACAGCTTATCGTAGAATTATATTCGAAGTAACCAGTAATTTTATTTATATGGCAATTTTAGCTTTTCAAAAACCCGATAAGGTGATCATGCTCGAATCGGATAATTTCGACGGCAAATTTGAATTCAGGCCTTTGGAACCCGGATATGGCATGACTATCGGAAATGCATTAAGACGTATTTTGTTATCTTCACTCGAAGGCTACGCCATTACTTCTGTGAAAATTGCCGGTGTTGAACATGAATTTTCTACCATTACAGGAGTTATCGAAGATGTTACGGAAATTATCCTTAACCTGAAACAAATAAGGTTTAAGCGCCAGATAGAAGATGTTGACAACGAAAAAGTAATGATTACCGTTGCTGGTCAGAATTCTTTTAAAGCTGGTGATATCAACAAATTCCTAACCAGTTTTCAGGTTTTAAATCCCGACCTGGTTATCTGCAACATGGAACCTGATGTGAAATTGCAGATGGAAATTACCATCAATAAAGGAAGAGGTTATATACCGGCTGAAGAAAACAAACCCAATGAAGGCGAACTTGGGCTTATCCCGATTGACGCCATTTACACTCCGATCAGAAATGTGAAATACGCCATTGAAAACTACCGCGTTGAACAAAAAACTGATTATGAAAAACTTATCATCGAAATTCAGACCGATGGTTCTATTCACCCCAAAGAAGCTTTGAAAGAGGCTGCAAAAATATTGATTCATCATTTTATGCTTTTCTCAGATGAGAGAATCACCATTGATTCGGATGAAAAATATGGGCAGGAAGAATTTGATGAGGAAATCCTCCATATGCGTCAGACACTTAAAGCCAAGCTGGTTGATCTTGACCTTTCAGTAAGGGCTTTAAACTGCCTTAAAGCGGCCGATATCGAAACTTTGGGACAGTTATGTGAATACAATAAAAATGACTTGCTGAAATTCAGAAATTTTGGTAAAAAATCGCTGACCGAACTTGAAGACCTTTTACAGGAAAAAGGATTGACCTTTGGATTGGATATTTCAAAATATAAACTTGACAAGGATTAATTACAATGAGACATAATAATAAACTTAATCATTTAGGCAGAACAAGCAGCCACCGCAAAGCTACCATGGCAAATATGGCTGCATCGCTCATTATGCACAAACGCATTGAAACTACGGTTCCGAAAGCCAAAGCTTTGAAAACTTATATAGAGCCTTTGCTGACCCGAGCCAAGAATGACACAACCCATAACCGCCGTACGGTTTTTTCATATCTTAAAAATAAATTTGCTGTTACCGAGTTATTTCGTGAAGTTGGCGTAAAAATAGCTTCACGTCCAGGGGGATATACAAGGATTTTAAAAACAGGGTTCAGACCCAGTGATAATGCCGAAATTTGTTATATCGAACTGGTTGATTATAACGAAAATATGCTGGGCACTGCTGACCAGGAAAAAGCTAAAGCTGCCAAAACAAGGCGTTCACGCAAAAAAGCAACCCCGAAAGCCGATCAACCGGTTGAAGCAAAAAATGAGCAGGCCATTGAAAAACAAACCGAAAATACTTCGCAGGATTAAATTTTTGTTTCGACAATTTAGAAAGGGATGGTGTTTCATTATCCCTTTTTTTATTTAATTTCGGACAATAATAATCAAAAAACGGTATGGGACAAATTGCGCAGATCAATGCAAGGCAGATACTCGATTCGGTTGGAAATCCAACCCTTGAAGTGGATGTTATGACTACTTCCGGAATTATCGGCAGGGCTTCCGTCCCGTCGGCCATTAATGCAAGCCTGAACGAAGCAGTTGAACTTCGCGATGGCGATCAGGGATACTATTTTGGAAAAGGTGTGCTTAAGGCGGTTGAAAATGTCAATACCCTGATTAATGAACAGCTTAATGGGTTTATTATTACCGAACAGGCTGTTATTGATGATGTTCTTATTAATCTCGATGGAACAGAAAATAAAAGCAAGCTTGGTGCTAATACCATCTTCGGAGTTTCGCTTGCCGTAGCAAAAGCTGCAGCACAATTTACTTCACAACCTTTGTTCAGGTATCTTGGTGGCGTAAATGCATGTGTTTTGCCCATTCCTATGATTACTGCCTTTGCTGACAGACAAAAAACCAGTCGAACATTGGATTTCAGTGAATGTATGATTTTGCCGGTTAATGCCCCTTCATTTTCTGATGCTTTACGAATGGGTACTGAGATTTTTCAAAAGTGTCAGGAATTGTTGCAAACTAAATTGATGAAGATTCAGACCGGTAGTAGTGGTAATTTTATACCCGACTTCACTTCCGGTGTACAAGCCGTTGAAATGATACTCGAAGCTGCAGAAAGTGCCGGATATAAAGCCGGAACTGACATTTTTCTGGCCCTTGATATTCATGCCTCTTCCTTGTTCAACGAAAAAAAGAAAAAATATTCCTTACCATCTGCCCGCAAGGAAATGGTTGCCGAACAATGGATTGCACACTGGAAGAAATTTACAGAACAATTTCCTGTCGTATCACTCATTGATGGAATGGCAAGTGATGACTGGGAAGGATGGAGGTTGTTGACCCATGAAACGGGAGATAACGCTCAGATTACTGGCGGTGAGTTATTTGATGGCAATATCAGCCGGTTTATCAATGGAATTGAAATCAAAGCTGCAAACAGTATACAGATCAAACTTGGACAGACAGGCACACTTACCGAAACCATTGATCTTATCAACCTGGCAAAAAACAACGCGATGTATCCCATGATCAGCTACCGTACAGGTGAAACGGATGACATTGCCGCGGCTGAATTGGCTGTAGCCTTAAATACAGGTGTGGTACGGATAGGTCCGGTTTTACATAACGAACACATTTCAAAATACAACCAGTTACTGCGCATTGAAGAAATGCTGGGAACAGCAGCAAGGTATCATGGCCCGGATTTCAGATTCATCCGATGATCTGTATTGGTCAATATCTGAATTCTCTTGTAAAATGATTAACTATCTTTTTAAAAAATGAGAAAAACCGGATTTACTTCTTTATCTGAGTTTATATCTTATCTCGAAGCTCAGGGAGAGCTGATACGAATAAAAAAATATGTGTCACCCAACCTTGAAATAACCGAAATAACCGATCGAATTTCCAAGCTTCCCGGCGGGGGCAAAGCTGTTTTGTTTGAAAATACAGGATTCAATATGCCGGTACTGACCAATATGATGGGATCAGAAAACCGGATGGGAGCTGTGTTACGTACAAAAAATCCCGAAGCATTATTTGATGAATTAACAAGCCTGGTTTTATCAGTCAGATCAGATCATCAGGGCTGGATCAGGAAACTTACAGATATTTTTTCGCTTGCTGCATATTTGAGATATTTTCCTAAAAAAAAGAATAGAAAAGGAAAGTGCCAGTATCAAATTACAATGAATCCGGATCTTGAAAAAATTCCTGTTCTGAAGTGCTGGCCTTTCGATGGCGGAAATTTTATTACCTTGCCTATCGTAATTACTGAGGATCCTGATACCGCTTTGCGAAATGCCGGTATGTACCGCATGCAGGTCATAGATTCTAAAACCACTGCCATGCATTGGCATGTGCATAAAACCGGTGCAAAACATTTCAGAAAATATCAGAAAAAAGGAAAACGGATGCCGGTTGCCGTTGCATTGGGTGGCGATCCCATACTGACTTATTGCGCTACTGCTCCCTTGCCTGAAGGAATGGATGAATTCCTTTTTGCAGGTATGGCAAGAAAAAAATCTGTCGGTTTGGTGAAATGCATTACCAATGATTTATGGGTTCCAGATGAAGCCGATATCATACTCGAAGGTTATATCGATCCGTCAGAACCTCTTTTTTACGAGGGACCATTTGGCGATCATACGGGTTTTTATTCTTTACCCGATTTTTTCCCTGTGTTTCATATAACCTGTATTACAACTTCCGAAAACCCTGTTTATCCAGCTACCATTGTGGGTATTCCGCCGCAGGAGGATGCATGGATTGCCAGGGCTACTGAAAAAATATTTCTTAAACCACTTCAGCTAGCGGTATGCCCCGAGCTTATTACTCTGCGAATGCCTGCCCCCGGAGTTGCCCATAACCTCGCGATAGCTGGTATAAATTGTGATTATGAAGGCGCAGCTTATAAAACAGCTCATTCATTGTGGGGTGCCGGACAAATGATGTTTAATAAGATACTTGTTATCATAAATGCCTTTACTGACCCTGACGATTATAAATCGATATTCCACCGGTTTCTGCACCACTGCGTTTTTTCAAAGAACCTGTATTTCGGGTATGGACCACTTGATGTACTCGATCACAGTTCATCAAAGTCAGCGCAGGGTAGTAAGTTATGCATCGACCTTACAGATCAAAGCACTGACGCGTATGGCATAATCAATGACAACAAGATCAGGTTTGCTGAAGAAATCATTGATAAAATGAAAAATGAAGGTATGGTTTCTCAGGTGAATAATTTAATTACTTCTGACAATCTGCCTGTCCTGATCATAGCCCTTAACAGGAATATTGCTGCTAAAAAAATAATTAATCATTATTTTAATCAGGATAACCTTCCATGGCGGCTCATTATTGTTACCGATTGCCATTTTCCGGTTGATAATCTTTATTTAGCAACATGGTACGTGCTGGCCAATATTGATCCGAAACGCGATATATCGGTTCATCCTTCGCAAAATGTCCTTATTGCAGATGGTACTTCTAAAAACCTGAATGATTTTAAACGGCAATGGCCCAACCCGGTTGTAATGAATAATGAAACCATTGAGAAAATAGATAAAAAATGGAGCGAAATTGATCTATATCCTCTTTTGGTATCTCCTTCAGGCCAAATACAATCATTGGTCAGCAATCCGGGAGCGTTCAGAATTTTTGAAGAAATGGAGTGAAAATAATATGGTTAATACCTGATTTATTATCACTTTGGAATATATTTCATGTTTTTTCCCGTTGATGTTGTTAAAAACAAATGAAATGCATTAAATTTATATTTCAATAAAAAAACATCTGCCAGGTGAAGCCATCTGTTCTGCGAATATTTCAAATAGTGTTGATTACTAATATTTTATTTAGTAATATCTATGCGCAGATTGATATTGATTATACCACTTATTCGGTAGAAGATGGCTTGTCGCAGAGCACAGTAAATTGTATCTATCAGGATTCAAAAGGGTTTTTATGGTTTGGGACCCAGGATGGGCTTAACCGCTATGATGGTTATACATTTAATAAATATAAACATCGCATCAATGATACCAATTCATTGCCAAATAACTGGATTTATTCTGTTGACGGGAATGAAGCAGGCGACTTATGGATTGGCACTCTCAATGGTTTGGTGAAATATATCCGTAAAGAAGACCGTTTTATTGAATTATATGGCAATCAGTCAGATAGTTCTAAATTTAGTGATAAAGATATTCATAGTGTCATGATTGGTTCTGATGGAAAAGTCTGGTTTAAAAATTCGCGGATGCTTTGCAGTATGGATACAGTTACTGGAGTAATTTCAAAATACTACTATCATACATCAGGTCAGTTTTCATCGTTCCGAAACAGGGCTTTCCCCATGATTGAAGACGGTAGTTTGATATGGATTTGTTCAAGAAACGGCTTGCTTGCTTTTGACCGCAACACTTTGAAGTTCTCGCGCTATGAGTATCGGTCTGACAGTGCAACATCAATAAGCGATAATTTTGTAACTTCTGTCTTTATCGATAGTAAAGGTCAATTATGGGTTGGAACTTTGAACGGACTTAATCTTTTCGACAGGAAAGCAAGAATATTTAAACACTTTTTTGCACAGGAAAATAATCCGGTAACATTGTCCTCCAATCTGGTTACATTTATTACTGAAGATCACCGTGGTATGCTCTGGATTGGCACTGAGTCGGGAGTTAATCTTTATAACCAGGAAACACAAAAATTCAGGCAATATTATTATTTATCGCACACTTTTGGCAGTGTTAGAAATAACGTGGTCCTTGCCATTTATGAAGACAATATGTATAATTTATGGATAGGCACTGAGGGAGGTGGCCTTAATAAATATGACCTGAAGCGAAAGCCTTTCAATATATACCGGAATTCACATGTCAGGGGGAGTGTAAATCTTTCAAACAACCAGATTGCATCACTTTATTGCAATGACAGAAAAATTTATGTCGGAACCTATGGATATGGCCTTAATGTAATTGACCGAGCCACAAACCAAGTCGATTTATTTGCCACAAAACAACCCGAAAACCGCAAACTGAACAATAACTGGGTGCATGTTATTTTCCACGATTCCAGGGATATGTTATGGTTTTGCACGCGCAACGGAGTGCATGTTTACAACGAACAAACAGACAAACTTGGGTTGATTTCTGAGGTGTATCCGTTCACTAAAAACCTGGAATTTACCAATAACCGAATTTTCTGTGTTATGGAAGATAAATACAAAAATATCTGGATGGGAAGTGACAACGGTATTTTATATATTGGTTTTGACAGCAAAACAACACGGAGTTATAATTTTTTCAACAATCCTGAAATGGGTTTATTGTCAAATAAAATATTATCCATGGTGCAGGATAAATTCGGTTTGGTCTGGATAGGAACATCTAACGGATTGATTAGGTATGATCCTGAAAACCATAGATATAAACATTACCAGAGCGAAGCAAAAAATAATAAATCAGTTACAAACAATACCATATATTCGCTGACTGAAGATTCGGATGGCCTGATATGGATTGGAACATTGAGCGGACTCAACTGTCTTAATCCGATAAACGATTCAATTCTACACTTTACCATTCAGGACGGACTTCCAAATGATGTCATTTATTCTATACTCGAAGATAATCATGGAGATATCTGGTTCAGCACGGACAATGGATTGGGCAGGTTAAACCGCAAAACCAAACAGATAAGATGTTATGACGATGATGATGGTTTGCAGGGGCTTGAATTTAATTTCGGATCAAGATATAAGGCTCCCGATGGTGAATTGTTTTTTGGTGGGCAGTCGGGATTCAATGCATTTTATCCCGATTCAATAACCGATAGTAAAATGTTTGCAAAGATTGCTTTTACCTGGCTTGAAAAAATCAGTGAAAATGGTATTCAACGTATCAATATTGAATCGAAAAATCATATCACGCTCGGAAGATTTGATTATATGTTTACCATTGAATTTGCTTCGCTTGACTATAGCCAGCCTCAGAAGAACCGATACAAATATAAAATGGTAGGTATTGAGGATAAGTGGATTGATATTGGCACCAGGCGTTTTGCTACTTTTTCCAATCTTCAGCCGGGAGAATATATCCTGACCATAAAAGGATCAAACAGCGACGGACAATGGAGCGAAGAGGAAAAGTCGCTGATTATTAGTATTATCCCTCCATTCTGGCGCACCAGATGGGCTTATCTGTTTTATGGTCTTATGGTCATAGTGATGGTATATATTTATATTGAATATAGAACAAAAAGCCTGAAAATATCGAACCAGATTCTCAGGGAAAAGCATCTGGCAGCTGTTGAGATATCAAAACAAAAAGAACAGCTTGCCATCAAGAATAAGAGCATTACCGATAGTATAACCTATGCAAAAAGGCTTCAACAGGCATTAATCCCTTCAGAGCAGTTGTTTAAACGTTACCTGCCGGAGTCATTCATTCTCTTCCGTTCAAAAGACATTGTTTCCGGTGATTTTTACTGGATTGCAGAAAAAAATGGTTTTGTTTATATCGCTGGGGTTGACTGCACAGGTCATGGTGTACCGGGTGCATTAATGTCAATTATTGGGATTGACCTGTTACGCAATATTATTCTGCTGGGTGGAATTGACCAGACAGCCGAAATTCTGAACCTGTTGAACAATGGCATCATTGACACATTTTATGATAAAGGTGGATCTGAAACCATTAAAGATGGTATGGATCTGGTTTTATGTAAGATAAATATCAAAGAACAGACCCTTGAATTTTCAGGGGCGATGAATTCTTTGTTATATTTAAGGGACAATCGTCTTTTCGAGCTCAAAGGAAACAGGTATTCAATAGGATCGCGCGATGAAACTTTTGAATCATATACCAGCCAGACATTGCATATTGAACCTGGCGATATGTTTTATATCTTTTCTGATGGATATACCGACCAGTTTGGTGGCCCTGACGGTAAAAAACTCAAATATAACCGTTTCAGGCATTTATTGTTATCGGTTCATGACCTGTCCATTGCAAAACAGCATAAATTTCTTGACGATAATTTCATGAAGTGGAAAGGTGCTCTTGAACAGGTTGATGATGTGCTTGTAATAGGATTTAAAGTGCCCCTTCCCGAAATCTGATCAGTAATTCTTAATAATGAAATAATCAGCACCTTTCCCGGGCTTTTTATCATTCAAAACAGGGGTAACCGAGGCGTTCGGAATTTTAAACAAAGGGGTATTCTCTTCATTTTTTCTTACCACAAGCATCCATTTTGACGGCAGTAATTCCAAAACTGAAGCTAACCGGCGATACGTTTTACCCTCAAATTGAACATTGCTCGGATTGTTTAATGCATTGCGGAGCGGAAGGTTGATCATGATAAAATCGCTGTGACCAGGTTCAACCCCTGCTAAAAACTCTTCAAAATCAAGACAGGTAAAACGTGCATGAATGAATAATTCAACGATACGCGGTGAACAAAGCAGGTTGGTTTTTTCGGTCAGATGACGGTGATTGTAAGTTACACCCCCGTATGAGGCGGTATATTCATTGTTGTTCCCGGGCCTGAATTCATTTCCATGACTCATTTCGCGGGTAAAAAACCATAACGAAGCCTGTTTTTCGGGCAATATTTTAAATTGCTTGGAATGATTAAGAATAAAAAGGAAATGATTATAAAAACTGCTTTTAACCGTTGTCAGCATCAGCTCGTCAATTTCATCAACCGATGTTTTTTTGCCTTTAATGGAATTTTGCTTTATCCTGGCAAGTTTTTCAAGAATATTATTGATAAGCAGTGAAGTAAATCTGTCGAAATCAATAATCTGTTTTTCGTGAAACAGTTTGCTGAAAGCCGGGTTATTGGTATTCATCAGCACAATTACACGTACAACATATATCAGATCAGGTTTTGAAATAATCCCTGCATAGAAATCTTCAACCACCATGATGATTTCATTTTTGATAATGTTGTAATATTTGTCGAGCAAATCCCAGGCCTGGCCTATCCATTTTAATTCTTTTTCAAATTTTTTATTGCCAATATGCTGATAGAAATGAATTAAGCCTTTATCGGTATCGTTTAATAAAACCGGCCCTTTGGGATTATATTCAAGAAATATTTGTCCGTTGCCTATAAATGGTTCAATATACCGCTGATGTTCAGGTATAAAAGGAAATAATTCCTTTACTTCGGCAAACCGTCCTTCGTTCCATTTAAAAGACAGCGTTTTTGATGATTTAGCTGATGCTGACATGGTTTTTAAAAACAGGTGAACTTTGAAGAAAAAACTTCTTTTATTTATTCAGTTAAAATCACCAGGTATTTTGAAGCAGACCAGAATAACTTCGGGTCGGTAACAACCAGGCTATCGGCACTTTTCTCACCCGTATACAGTTTATAGGATTCCGATGGATGAGTGGTCAGAATTTTGGCTTTTTTGGCTTTTATAATAAACGATTTTGTTTTTCTGATATCGATCTGTGTAAAATAATCTTTATTAAAATCCTGTTTCAGCTTCTCGGTTTTGCCAAGCCCAATAAATCCACCTTCTTTGGTAATGATGTTATTGGCCAGCAGTTCTTTTTTATTTCCAAGGGCAAAAAAGGCCGTGTTAATAGTAACCGTCTGTTCTTCAATTTTTTTCTTTTTTTCATTATTGGCTGTTGTCAGTGTGTCAACGGTAGTGGTTAAATTATCAATTTGAATATTCATAGCAACCAGCTTATTCTTCAGATCTTCTATTTCGGCATCTTTTGCCTGAATTTGTTCAGTCAGGTATGTCACCATTTTCTCAAGATCGGCAATTTTTACATTGGCTTCTTTGAGTTTTTTACTGAGCGAATTAACAGCTTGTTTATTTTTTACCATCATGTCGTAGATCATATTAATGTCTTCATTAATACGGGTTTTGGCATCCTGGTTCAGTTCGTTGCCTTTTTTGGCATTTACGGTAATTAATTGTTCTTTTTCTTTGATCTGTTTCAGATTTTCCTCAATGGCGTTAAAAGAAGTAACAAATTCGTTGATGGCTTCTTCCTTGAGCTGTGCTTGCACTACTAAGCTGTCTTTCTGAAGATTAAGACGTGCAATTTCTGCTTTTTCTTTCCGGGCACAGCTAAATAAAGCAATTACCGACAGTAGAATAATAATATTTTTCATGGCATATAATTTAAGTTGACGCAAAGTTATTCTATTATTTTTAATCTGAGATTACCATTTTTTCGTTTTTTTGATTAAAATTTTTATAAAGACGATATATCTGATTGATTATTCTTTAACATGTGGTAGCATAAAAAGGAGTGTTTTGTTTTTGAGATAATAACCATGTCTACCACTTTCTATAGTAGAGTAAAAGGCTGTTCGCTGCAACGGTTAAAGAGCTGAATGCCATAGCAGCAGCTGCAATCATCGGATTCAGAACCCATCCCGTAAATGGCCAGAAAACTCCGGCAGCCACCGGAAGGGCAACCAGATTGTAGAAAAATGCCCAGAACAGGTTCCATTTTATGGTACTGTCAGTCATTTTTGCAAGTTTAATGGCCTTATAAATATGCACAAGATGGTTACCGAGAATGGTTACAGATGATGACCCGATAGCTACTTCCGATCCCGTACTTAGCGAAATGCCAGCATGGGCTTTTACCATGGCAGGAGCATCGTTAATACCATCGCCAACCATAGCAACGGTTTTTCCTTTCTTAATCAAATTTTCAATGTAATCGCATTTCCCGGCGGGCAATAAACCAGCACTGGTGTTATTTATTTTAAGTTGTGCAGCAATGGATTGGGCCGTATTTGTTGTGTCGCCGGTAAGCATATGTACATCAAAATGCAATTTTTTTAATTCGGCAACTGCCTCCCGGGCATCGGGTTTTAATGTGTCGCTAAGTGCAATAAGCAGTCCGGTAAGGCCATTGCATGCCACATAAATACAAGTCATCCCTTTCTGCTCTAACCGGGACGATAACGAAAATAAATGATCATCCATTTTCTGCTCATTTTTTTCGAGAAATTTGTGATTGCCTATAAACCAATTATTTTCACCAGATCTGACATGCATCCCTGAGCCAGGAAACAATTCAAAATGGCTTAGGTCTGATAAAGGGATATTTTCTTTGTTACAATAACTAATTATTGCAGAAGAAAGGGGGTGATTGGTATAGCTTTCGGCAGTCGCCACGATGGTTTTAAATTCATATTTGTTTTTTACCCAATCTGAAAAAATAAACTCCTGGACTTCGAACTTTCCGGAAGTGAGGGTTCCTGTTTTATCAAAAATAATGGTGTCAACCCTGGCCAGTTGTTCCAAAGCTGTTGCATCTTTTATAATTATTCCCTTTACAGCAGCTTTGCCTGTTGCAACAGTAATGGCAGTTGGTGTTGCCAACCCTAATGCGCATGGACAGGCTATGATTAATACATTTACAGCACTTACCAGCGCCAGGGTGAAGGCACCATCAATACCCGAAAAATACCAGGATAGAAAAGTTATAAACGAAAGAATAAGAATGAACGGAACAAAAACAGCAGCTACACGGTCAACATATTGCTGAACAGGTGCTTTTGAGGTTTGTGCTTCCCTTACCTGCCGTATAATGGATGAAAGTATTCCCTCCTTACCACTGGCTGTAACAGTCATGGTGAAATATCCGTCAATATTTGCCGTTCCACCGGTTGTTTTGTCATTTATGGTTTTAAAAACCGGTAACGATTCTCCTGTAATCATACTCTCATCGACCGATGAAGCCCCGGAAAGGATAATTCCGTCAACCGGAATTTTTTCACCGGGTTTTACAGCAACAATATCACCGGGTTGTATTTCATCAACAGGAACATCCGTTTCTGTTCCATGGTCTATACGATGTGCTGTTTTGGCCTGCAGCCTTATAAGGTGGCTGAGTGCACTCCGGGTGTTGAACCGTGCTTTATGTTCCCAGTAACGACCGGTCAACACAAAGGCTATAATCACCACTACTGATTCGAAGTAAACAGGCGCATAAACACCGTGGTTATTTTTATCAATTGCTGCAAATAAATTAAAAGTGCTGAAAATAAAAGCGGCAAGGGTCCCAAGGCTGACAAGGGTATCCATGTTTGAATTTAAGTTTCTTAACTGTCTGAAAGCCTGAATATAAAACGATTTTCCGCCTGTCATCATGACTACTGATGTCAGTAAAAAAAGGAAAATTCCGGTATAAAATCCATAGTGCATGTGGCTCATCGAAACAGCAATGACGGGTATGGCTAATAGCCATGTTATCAGTAATATTTTTCTTTTCTTCTGTAATGTGCGATAATCATGTTCAAGCGCTGCATTTATGTCACTGTTTAGCCTGAAAATTCCATATCCGGATTTTTCAACGTTTTTTCTGAGAATTTCAAAATCAACAGGATTTTCATCTGTTTCTACCAATACATTCGCTGAAGCGTAATTTACCTGCACCTTTTTAATGCCATTGATTTTTTTCAGTTCCTTTTCGATATTCAAGGCACAGCTTGCGCATGACATCCCTTCTATTCCAAAAATTTCCATTACAGCAGTTCAGTCCATTTTAATGAGTGTGCAGATATAACCGCTATTTTTAACAGCCGTGATTATTTCGATTGGTTTAACCGTATCGGTTTTTACCATCAGGATTTTATCAGCTGAAACCAGGTCCACTTCCCAGCTATTCACTCCGGGCAACTGGTCTAACAATGGTTTGATTTTATTGACGCATCCCGTGCATCGGAGATTGGTTTTAAAATAATAGCTTTTCATTGATCAATGTCATTATAACCGATTCCCTTTCAGGAGTTTGACTTTTTCAAATGATTCCCTGCCTTCGGCAAATGAAAACCATGCCAGACCCAGGGCACCTGCTGCATCGATATAAGGGAATCCGGTGTATTCATAAATTAAACTCGAGATAAGCAAAACAAGCGACATATAAATACAAACAACGGTGCATTTGGCATCAGCAATTATTGCATCGCTTTGTAACCTGCGCCCAAGACTTATTTTTGATAGATAAAGCCAGAGCATCACAGCTATTGAAATCAATGCTATTATCCATCCCCAGAAGGTTGATTCGGGTTTGTGGGCAGTGTAAAAACCTGCAGCAGCACCGGCAATCAAACCTGCTCCCAGCATATAAAAACTAAATCCGGTAATGTTTAGTGCAATTTTTTCATATTTTGCCTTATCAGCAGGAAACTGGTACAATAGATGGGTTGCCATATATAAAATTCCAAAACCCGATAACATTTCAATAAAACTATCAATACCAAAACCCATCAAAGTCAGTGTTTCATCTTCTGCACCAACCCATACTGAAATTATTCCTTCGGCAAGATTATATACTATTGTGAATAAAGCTAACAGAAAAATCCTGAAATATGCGTGTTTATTCATGATCAATATTAAATAAAAATATCTTTTAATACTTTATTTTCAAGTGATTATAATTCTCAGGTTATATTTGATTATCATGTGTTCTGACATTTTCCTGATTTTTGTAAAATAATCATTCTAATGAATATAACATCCTTTATTACCTTAATGTTCCATGCCAATTGGAATATATCATAGATATCGCCATATCATTTATTAACCTGTTTTTCCAATTGGCTGAAAGAACAAAATAATTGATTTTTTACGGTAAAAAAATTGAGTATAAACAGATACAATTCCGCAATTCTTCATTTTAAGTATTGGTTTAATTGAGTATTTTTACCACTTCATTGGGTGTATTAACCTACAAAATTATGAATTTGGTCCGGCTTGGCATATTGTTTATTATATGGAGTCAGTATTTTATAGCTTTTGCACAGCAAAACATTGATGATCTGATAAAAACAACCGAGTTGGCCAAAGAAGATACCAGCCTGGTCAATAATTTACTGAAAATATCTGAATTTTATCTCGAAAGCGACCGTCCCAATGCGCTGAAATATACCTACAGGGCATTCCAGATTGCTGAAAAATTAGGATACAGAAAAGGGTTATCAGAAGCCAATTATTATTTAGGCAAACTTTATTTCCTTGATGAAAATTACGATTTTGCCATGAAATACTTTATGGATGCCTGCAGCATTGCCGAGAAAGAAGGATTGAAAAATGAAATGGCACGTGATATTGGCAATATGGGTCTGATCTATTACCGGCAGGGAAATTATCCGAAAGCTACAGAATATATTTTCAGATCGCTTCAGATATGTGAAGCGGATGGAAATAGAAAAATGGCAGCAAATTCATATAATTTGCTGGGGCATATCTACAGCAAGCAAAACAATTTACGCGAATCGTCAAAATATTATTTTAAGTTTCTTTCTATTTCAGAAGAACTACACGATACAGTTTCTATAGCAATAGCTTATAATAATATAGGAGGTAACTTCTCTGAATTAGGTGAATTTGATAAAGCCCTTGAATATTACCTTAAGAGCCTCCCATTGAAAATCCATCTTAAACAGGAAAAAAGCATTGCATTTGCCTATGATAATATCGGGATATGCTATCTTGAGAAAGGCGATTACACCCGTGCTTATGGAAATATTATGAAAGCAATGGAATTAAGACAGAAAATTAAAAATAAACTAGGTATTATGTACAGCTATATAAGCATTGGACAATACTACCAGAAAATACAGAATTTAAATTTTTCATTAGATTACATGCTTAAGGCTGAAGCACTTGCAAAAGAATTGAATTCGAAAGAAGAGTTAAAAAGAATTTCGGAAAGTTTATATAAAATTTATGAGAAAAAGGGTGACTTTAAAAAAGCCCTTGATGCACATAAACAATTTAAGGCATTGAGCGATAGCCTTTATAATGAATCAAACACCCGAAGGATAACCCAGTTATCGATGCAATACGAATTTGACAAGCAACAACAAAAGGCAGAAATTGAACATATTAAAGAGCAGGAAAAAATAGAGGCACAGATTAAAAGCCAGAAACTGATCAATATTTTTGTAACCATAGCTTTGGTACTGACAGGAATTACATTTATTGTACTTTGGAGAAGCTACCGGATTAAAAAACGTGATAACCTTTTACTGGCATTCAAAAACCAGCAGATTACTGAACAGGCAAACTCCATCATGGAGAAAAATGAAGAACTTTTGCAACAAAAAGAGGAGATTGTTGCACAGACAGAACTACTGACAGCAACCAACAAACAACTTGAAAAACTATCGATTGTTGCAAGCAGAACCGATAACGCTATAATAATTGCAAATAGCAGGGGAGATATTGAATGGGTGAACGATGCATTTACAAGACTATATGGATATACTCTTGAAGAATTTATCGCCATCAGGGGGAGTAATCTTCGTGCCGGCAGCCTGAACCCGGAAATTGACAATATTTTAAACGAAGTAATAGGTCATCATAAATCTGTAGTTTATACTACTCAAAATATGACCAAAGATGGTTTTAAAATCTGGTCGCAGACAACCATGACACCTATTCTGGCTGACAATGGCGATTTGCAATATATTGTTGTTGTCGACGCCAATATTACGCTCATAAAACTTGCCGAGAAGGAAATTGCAAAACAAAATAAAGATATTACCGATAGTATTCGCTATGCAAGCCGTATCCAGGCCGCTCTTCAGCCCGCTGAAAAATTTATGAAAGCAGTTATTCCCCAGTATTTTGTGATCAATCTGCCTCGTGATATTGTAAGCGGTGACTTTTACTGGATTTCGTATAAGAATCATAAAACCATACTTGCTGCTGCCGATTGCACAGGCCATGGCGTACCTGGTGCATTTATGAGTGTTCTGGGTATCGCATCACTCAGGGAAGTAGTTAATTATTTGCGTATTACCGATGCAGCCGAAATCATGAGCCGGCTCAGGGAAAAAATTATTCAGTCACTTCATCAGCGTGGCAGGGAAGGTGAAGCCAATGATGGCATTGATATGGCGCTTTGTGTTTTTGATTTTAAAAACCGCACCTTGCAATATTCCGGGGCTAATAAATCACTTTTCCTGGTAAGAGGTACACATCTTTACGAATATAAACCCGATAGTTATCCGATTGGAATTCACGAATTCAGGAACAAACCCTTTACCAATCACAACATTGAACTTGAAATCAATGATATGCTTTATATTGCAAGCGATGGATATGTGGATCAGTTTGGTGGTGAAGCAGGCAAAAAGTTTATGGTTAAACGTTTTAAAAAATTATTGGTCGATATCTCTTCCCATCCGGTTGAAGAACAGAAGCTGATTATGGAAAATACTTTTCTTAAATGGAAAGGATCACATCAGCAGGTCGACGATGTTTTAGTGCTGGGTATTAAGATAATGTAAAAATGGTTTCAGAGATAAGGTACCACACTTTCAAGAGCAATACCCCTTGAACCCTTAATCAGTATACAATAGCCTTCCAGTATGTTTTTTGACAGGTACATACCTAATTCCTGTGTGTTTTCAAAAAACTCAAAAGAATATTTTTGACTGAATGATTTAAAAACTGGCCCGGCAAGAAATACTTTCCCAAAATGTTGTGTTTCAATCATGTCAAGAATAGCTTCATGTTCAGATTTTGCAAATTTTCCAAGTTCAAGCATGTCGCCTCCAATAAAACATTTGGGCAGGGAATTCAGTTGTGCAAAGTTTTCAATGGCAATAGCCATGCTTGAAGGATTGGCGTTGTAATTGTCAATGATAAGGGTGTTTTTTTGTGTTTTTAATATCTGCGACCGGCTGTTCAATGGCACATAACTCTCAAGAGCCTGTTTTATCAAAGTGGGATTAACTCCAAAATAATCGGCAATGCAAACAGCAGCGAGCAGATTTTCGAAATTATAATAGCCATACAGTTGGGTTTTGATTAAATACCGTTCATCGTCCCATACAGGTTCTTCATCGTAAAACATTTTGTCGGTTGATATCCAGTTGAATTCGGTAAATAATCCTGATTTTCTCAGTTTCCCCTGGCAATGGGTAAATTTGGATGTGCCATAAAGAATACTTTTTTTCGGCGGGGACATGTCTTCAAGGATAGGATTATCGGCATTAACAAAGGCGATTCCGTTATGCTGGTAAAGGTATTGATACAACTCTGCTTTTGCTTTTTTTACACCTTCAAACGATCCAAATCCTTCGAGGTGTGCTTTGCCAATATTGGTAATTATTCCGCAATCGGGGCGAGCTATCTGACATAAAGCAGCAATTTCACCCATGGCACTTGCTCCCATTTCAATGATACCAAAATCTGTTTCGTTAGTCATCCTGAGCAGGGTAAGCGGAACACCAATATGGTTGTTCAGGTTACCTTCTGTTGCAATAACCTGGTATTCTTTTGCCAATGCACGGCTTATTAATTCTTTGGTAGTAGTTTTTCCATTGGTGCCGGTTATGGCGATTATGGTTGTGTCTAATTTTTTACGGTGATAGGTAGCTAATTGCTGCAGGGTTTGCAATACATTGTCAACCACGATATATCTTGTGTCGGTGGCCACAGAAGGGTCATCAACTACAGCAAATGAGCTGCTTGCCAAAGCATCAGATGCAAAGCGGTTTCCGTCAAAATGAGTGCCTTTCAGGGCAAAAAAAAGTGACCCGGGAATAACTTTGCGGCTGTCTGTCGAAATAACAGAATGCTGCTCAAAAATGGCATATAATTTCTCAATGCTGGTCATTTATATTTGTTTGAATAAGATAAAAAATATCCTTCTGATCATTAGCCGGTAACAAAGTAAATAAAACCCCTGCGAAGTTGCAACAGGATTTTAAAATATTATTGACCAACCACCTAAAATATTGATTAAAGAAAAGAAAAAATGGCAATGCTGCAAAATTACCCGTTGAATTAGTAAATATTTTGTGATGTAAATCAAAGCGATAGAATTAAATTCTTACATCTTGTAAGTAGAATTTTTTTTTAATTGGATAATCGTAATTTGGAATAACCAAATAATTACTATTTTTGAAGCCATTTCTTAAAATTATAGTTAACAGAATATTAAATTTTCCATTGTATGAAAGTATATCAACCCAATGAAGTAAAAAATATTGCACTGGTCGGTAGTTCAGGTTCAGGAAAAACCACCTTGTCGGAATCAATGTTGCAGGAAGGCGGTATAATCCATCGTCGCGGGGATATTGAACATAAAAGTACCGTTTCGGATTATAACGAAATAGAACAGGAGCAGATGCGTTCGGTGTTTTCAACAGTTTTATATGCAGAAATAGCCGGTAAAAAAATCAATTTTATTGATACTCCCGGGATGGATGATTTTGTAGGTCAAACTGTTACTGCATTATCGGTAGTCGATACTGCCCTTATGGTAGTCAATGCAACCCAGGGCGTTGAGGTGGGCACAGAAATTATTGGCCGCATGTTGAAAAAGAATGGAAAGCCCATGATTCTTGCTGTGAATCACATCGATAGCGAAAAAGTTAATTTTGAAAAAACCATTGAAGAACTGAATCATTTGTTTGGAAACAAGGTTGCAATTGTTCAATATCCGGTAAATGCCGGGCTCGATTTCAATTCAGTCATTGATGTACTGAAAATGAAAATGCTGAAATCGAAACCCGATGGAGGCCAGCCGGAAGTGCTTGATATTCCGTCCGATGAAAAAGCAAAAGCCGAAGAGTTGCATGGCAAACTTATTGAAACTGCTGCAGAGAACGACGATAAGCTGATGGAACTTTTTTTCGAAAACGGAACTTTATCAGAAGAGCAATTAAATGATGGAATTCTTAAAGGTATTGCCGGGCATAATTTATTCCCGCTTTTCTGTATTTCAGCCAAGAAAAACCTGGGTGTGCACACTTTAATGGAATTCATTGCCAATGTTGCCCCTTCAGCAAGTAATATGCCCTTCCCGAAAACCACCGATGGTAAAGAAATAGCCTGTAATATCAATGGACCTACCAGTTTATTTGTATTTAAAACATCTGTTGAACCTCACCTGGGCGAAATCTCATACTTTAAAGTAATGTCGGGTAAAATTTCAGAAGGACAGGATGTTATCAATAAAACCAAAGAAAACAAAGAACGTATTACCCAGATTTATGCCGTAGCAGGAAAAAACCGTGTAAAAGTGACTGAAATGCTGGCTGGTGACATTGGTGCTACTGTGAAACTGAAAGAAACCCGAAACAACGATACACTCAATGCAAAAGAAGCTGAATGGAAATTCCCGGTCATAGTGCTGCCCGAGCCCCGTTTCCGGACTGCTATAAAAACCGTAGTTGAAGGTGAAGAAGAGAAAATGGGAGAATACCTGCAGAAAATGCATATGCAGGACCCTTCAATTATTGTTGAATACTCCAAAGAGTTGAAACAAATCATTGTACATGGCCAGGGCGAATTTCATATCAACATTATCAAATGGTATTTCGACCATATTTATAAACTTGGTATTGAATTTATTGCTCCAAAAATCCCATATCGTGAAACCATTACCAAAATTGCACAGGCCGATTACCGCCATAAAAAACAATCGGGTGGTGCCGGACAATTTGGCGAAGTATATATGATTATTGAGCCCTATGAAGAAGGGAAACCCGATCCGAAATTATATAAAATAGGGGATAAGGAATATAGTGTACAGGTCAGGGGAAAAGATGAAATAAACCTCGATTGGGGTGGGAAACTGATATATTATAACTGCATCGTTGGTGGATCTATCGATGCCCGTTTTTTACCTGCTATTCTTAAAGGTATCATGGAAAAAATGGAAGAAGGCCCGTTAACAGGTTCTTATGCCCGTGATATAAGGGTTGCCGTTTATGATGGAAAAATGCACCCCGTTGACAGCAACGAAATTTCTTTTAAACTTGCCGGCCGTAATGCTTTTAAAATGGCTTTTAAAAATGCAGGTCCAAAAATTCTCGAACCGGTCTATACGGTCGAAGTGCTTGTTCCGGCCGATTATATGGGTGATATTATGAGCGATCTTCAAGGACGTAGGGCTATGATTGAAGGTATGGCGAGCGATAGCGGATACGAAAAAATTACCGCAAAGGTGCCACTTGCCGAATTGAACAAATACAGCACAGCGCTGAGTTCCATTTCATCCGGTAAAGCTACTTATACCATGCGTTTCTCTCATTATGCAGCTGTTCCGGGAGAAATTCAGGATAAATTGCTCAAGGAATACGAAGCACAGGAAAAAGAAGAATAACCAAACAATATATTTTGAAAAGCCTCTGATAAAGAGGCTTTTTTTTTGATAGTAATATTTGTTCAGGCAAATTGCTGAGGCAGGTATATGATTTTCTTTTGCTCAAAATAAGGTTCATCAAAATGAGACGAAATATCATGGATAGCCAGATGTTTTTTATACATCGCTGTTTCAGCTGAAAAATCGCCTCCCTTGTAATAGAAAAATCCGTTTTCTGGTAAACCTTTTGAAATTACTGACACCGACTTCTTTGATAATTCAACAAACTCAGGAAAGGTTGTAACTGCACGGCTGATGGCATAATTAAACTTAGGCTGTGTCAGGTTTTCGGCTCTTTCCTTTTGCGTTGATACATTGTCAAGTTTAAGTGCTTCAGTAATTTCCAGTACAACTTTTATTTTTTTTCCAACCGAATCAACCAGATGAAAATTAACCTGGGGATAAAATATGGCCAGCGGAATTCCAGGAAAACCACCGCCAGTGCCTATGTCAATTACCCTGGTGCCGGGTTCAAAACGATAAAATTTTGCAATAGTCAGACTATGTAAAACATGGTGAAGGTTGACCATATCAATATCCTTGCGTGAAATAAGGTTTATCCGCTCATTCCAGTAATGATAAAGGTCAGACAATGCTTCAAATTGTCTTTTCTGGATTTCAGTTAAGTCAGTAAAATATTTGAGTATAAACTCCATAAAGGTTGGTTATATATGTTCACCCGAGTTTCTGATGATATTGTAAAGCAGTTCACGGGCTCTGAAAAGCTGTGCTTTTACAGTGCCAAGGGGCAGTTCAAGTTCGTTGGCAATTTCTTCGTATGAATATTCTTCAAAATACCTGAGTTCAACCAATTTACGGTAACGGGGTTTTAATTTTTTGACAATGGTATGCAGAATTTTTGCCTGTTGCTGTCTTATCATCTCTTCTTCAGGGTCGGGAACATCAGAGGCGAGGATATTGACAGGATTAATGTAAGAATTCTCTGTTTCGCCGTGAAGGTCATCCCCTGAGTTGGCTAATGGGTACTGTGTACTTTTTCGTTTACGTATAAAATCGATGCAGTTGTTTGATGCAATTTTAAAAAGCCATGTACTGAAAGCAAAACTTGGCGAATACTGATCAATACTTTTAAATGCTTTGCCAAAAGCTTCAATGGTAAGGTCTTCGGCATCACTTTTATTGTTGATCATTTTAAATAGCATATAGAAAATGGCATCCCGGTATCGCTCCAGCAATTCTGCATATGCCTTTTCTTCACCCCTGTTGGCAGCTTTAACAAGTTCATAATCTTCTTTTGCCCTGTTACTTAGATTGGGTGTCAGATCCATCGGATATGCTTTGAATCAAATTTATTTAAAAGTACAAAACTAAATTGAAAAAACGGATATATGAAATCGAAAAAGGGTACAAAGAACAGAAAATCAGTCTGTTTAAATTTTTTCATGGCCAGAATATAAATGATATACTGAACAGCAATTCGTATCATAAATATAGTAACAACCACCGGCCATAATTGGTTCATCCATATCAACCCTAAAGGCATGAAATAAAATAATATGCGTGTAACAATTTCTGTCCCTAACAGGATTTTATGGCCCGTTTTGTACATTTTGCCTGAAGTGATGTGTCTCCGCTTCTGAATAATCCAGTCATGAAGGTTGTTTTTAGGTAGGGTAGTGGTATGCGATTCGGGATGAATCATTACCCTGGTGTTGGTTTCGTTGGCTACCTGGTTGATAAACAAATCGTCATCGCCTGATATGATATGAGCATGGCTGGCAAAACCTTTATTTTTAAAGTAAATTTCTTTCCGGTAAGCCAGGTTGCGACCAACTCCCATGTAAGGAATACCTGCAAGGGCAAAAGTGATGTATTGCAGTGCTATATAAGTGTTTTCGAACCGGAACAACTTGTTAAAAAGTCCGTTACGATGTTCCGAGCCGCTATACCCCAAAACAATATCAATACCTGGTTCAAAAGCCGACATCATGCGGGCAATCCATTTATCCGATACAGGTTTACAGTCAGCATCGGTCAGTAATATATAATCGTATTTTGCAGCTTTTATTCCTATCGTCAGCGCCAGTTTTTTACCATGTCTGAATTTTTCATCGGGTTTGATATGGGTAACTTTAAGGTGCTGGTATTGATTTTGAAATTGTTTCAAAATCCATTCACTATCATCCAGTGAACAATCATTGACAACAATCACTTCAAATTCGGGGTAATCCTGTTTTAAAATTACTGGCAGGTTTTTAAGCAGATTTTCACCCTCATTACGCGCACAGATAATTACTGATACAGCATGTTGCACAGGCGAATAATTCCATTTTTTTTTATTGATGATACGAAGGTAAAAATACAGGTAATAAAACAACTGAATAAGCGTAATTAAGGCGAAAAGATATACGAAATAATATTCGTACGATAAAAATTTCCGGAACCAGAATAAATCCACCAAAACCAGATTTTAAAATTTGTCAACCGGCAAAACTAATCATTTCGTATATTGGTTATTGAGGAAGAAAAAAAAATTAATCAACAAATGCAACCTGTTGGTTTGTTAATAAATTTTCTCCCTGGAAGCGAAGGTAGAGCTGAACAATTGACAATACATCTTTGCAGCAATATTTTACAATACGGTCAAGATCATTTTCAACCCAGTAAACCCGTGCAACATCAGCTCCGGTAATGTCATCTTTTGGTGTGGGAATTTCAAATATGGCTGTAAGCAGGTCAAGAGAAGTATAACTTTTATAATCACCAAATTTCCATAGGTCCATGGTATCAATCTGGTAAATTTCCCATGGTTTTTTCCCGGCAATATCAAGTATCCGGGGCAATTTCAGGCCGTTTACCAATCCTCTTCTGCACAGATACGGATAATCGAATTCTTTGCCATTATGAGCGCAAAGCCTGTAACGGTCTGAGTTGAATCGTTTTGTTAACAACTGGAAAAAATCACTGAGAATTTTTTTTTCATCATGTCCTGAAAATGCTTTAATACGAAGGTTTTTTTCATTACCGCTCTGGGTAATAAAACCCACAGCAATACATATTATTTTTCCGAATTCGGCATATATTCCTGCTCTTTGATATAGGTTTTCGGGCAATTCGTCTGCGCTGTTTTTCAGTTGTGAAGCTTTTTTATCCCATAATTTCTGAAACCTTTCGCTTAGACGGGAATATTCCGGTGCGGCAGGAACAGTCTCTATATCGAGGAAGAGAATATCCTCAAGTTTGATTTCATCAAGCATGGCAATTTATTTTTTTTCTTTATCCAGTTTTATTTTTATTATCGAAGTTAACAAGTCGATGGCAACCTGGTTTTCACCGCCCTGTGGAACAATGATATCGGCAAAACTTTTGGTAGGCTCAATAAATTCAAGGTGCATGGGTTTAACCGATTCCATATACCGTTGCAGAACCATATTCACTGACCTTCCGCGTTCGATAATATCGCGGTTTATTACCCTTATGAGCCTGTCGTCGGCATCGGCATGGACAAAAATTTTCAGATCAAGCAGTTCCCTGAGTTTTTTAACCCCCAGTATGAGTATTCCTTCAACCAGGATAACGTGTTTTGGGTATATTTTAATAGTTTCGGCCGATCGTGTGCAGGTGAGGTACGAATAAATGGGTTCATCAATGGTTTTGCCTTGTTTCAGCATTTTAAGATGTTCAATCAACAGTTCAAATTCAATGGCCGAAGGGTGGTCAAAATTGATTTTCTGACGCTCTTCGAGCGGAATATCACTGTTGTCGCGATAATATGAGTCCTGCGAAAGGACAGCTACTTCATCCTTTGGCAACGACTCCATAATCTTTTTTACCACGGTGGTTTTTCCCGACCCGGTACCACCTGCTATTCCGATAATAAACATATATCCAGTTTTTTTGACGTGAAGTTTTTTACCGGTTTAAATATAGCAAAATTATTAGTGAACATATTTTACATCCATATTTTTTATTTCTGTCTCTTTAAGATTAGAACAGTAAATACACTTCTTTTCACTGCGTTTGTCGTTGTATATAAAATGTATTCTCATATTAAGAAATTTAAAAACATACATCAAAGAAAATAAATTGCTATGGATGAACATTGGGTGGTTTTTATCATAATTAATGTTTTATTGCATGATTGTTTCGTTTTTTCTATGCTCCCGTATTGAATTATAATCTTTTTTTGACATTTTTGTTTTTTATTTATCTTAAAAATTGCAAAACATTCATATTCTATTGCCGTTTAATAGTTATAAGCTGATTTTATTATGAGCCTTTATCCTTTGAAATTTAAACCCATTTACAAAACCAGAATATGGGGAGGTGACCGGATTAAAAAGTTGTTTAATCGTAAACCCGTTCCTCCTGCTGATTGTGGCGAAAGCTGGGAAATATCTGCAGTAAGTGGTAATTTGTCTGTTGTTTCGGATGGATTTCTTGCTGGCAACAACATTCAGGAATTAACCGAAATATATATGGGCGATCTGGTTGGTGAGAAAGTTTTCGATCAGTTTGGTATTGAATTTCCGGTACTTATCAAATATATTGATGCGAATGAACTTCTTTCCATACAGGTTCATCCCAACGATGATATGGCCCGCAGGGTACATCATGCTTACGGCAAAAATGAATTGTGGTATGTGATTGATGCAGAACCTGGTGCTGAAATATTTGCCGGTTTTAATACTGCTGTGGACAGGGAAAAATATCTTGCCCGTTTAGAGCAGAAACAATTACATCATTTACTCAATAGGGAGCAGGTAAGCAAAGGCGATGTTTTTTATATTCCTTCCGGTACGGTTCATGCTATTAATAAAGGCGTTTTTCTGGCCGAAATCCAGCAGACTTCAGATATAACCTACCGTATTTATGATTGGGACAGGACCGATAAAAAGGGGAAACCTCGTGAACTTCACCCTGACCTTGCCCTCGAAGCCATCAGTTTTGAAACTGCTTATCGGGCAGGAATTACCTATAACAGGATTTTAAATGAAAGAAATGAAATTCTTAAAAAGCCTTGTTTTAATGTCAATTTTCTGAAATTTGACAAATCGTTTTCGCCCGATTATCATCTTCTTGATTCATTTGTTATTTATATATGCGTTGAAGGTGAAATGCTGATCGAATATGGTACTTCCCGTGATATAGTAAAAGTTGAACCCGGCAGCGTGGTACTTATTCCGGCTAGTTTAACGGAATTTACACTCAGACCTTCACAAATGGTCACCTTACTCGAAGTTTATATTCCTTAATCAGAGACTATGCGGATAGCTGTTGATTTTGACGGAACCATCGTTGAGAACCAATACCCAGGCATTGGCCCTGAAAAAATTTTTGCCATAGCAACTTTAATCGAAATCCAAAAGCAAGGACATCAGCTTATTTTATGGACATGCCGATCGGGAAAGGAACTGAATGATGCTGTTGAATTCTGCCGCAACAGAGGACTGATATTTTATGCCGTCAACCAGGATTATCCCGAAGAAGTTTTTGATAATTCAGGTTCACGGAAAGTCGATGCTGATATTTATATCGATGATAAAAACCTGGGTGGATTTGCCGGATGGGATCGGGTTTGGGATTTTTTCAGGCCGGACAAACATCTCGATGACGTTACGCAGCAACTTAAATTACTGAGAATTAACCGACCATCTCTTTGGAACAGGTTGATAGGAATATTCAGGCATAAAACAAATTCAGGCCAATGAAAATAACTAAAGCAGAATTTCTGGGCAGTGCAACAACATATACAAAATGTCCTTTGCCCCATTTTCATGAGTATGCATTTATCGGGCGGTCTAATGTTGGTAAATCATCACTTATCAATGTTTTGATTGGCAAAGGTGAATTGGCACGAATTTCCTCTAAACCCGGGAAAACCCGTCTTATCAACCATTTTCTGATTAATGAATCATGGTACCTGGTTGACCTGCCTGGTTACGGATATGCCAGAATTTCAAAAAAACAACGTGCTGAATGGGATACCATGCTGAAAGATTATCTGCTTAAACGGCCTAACCTGAGTTGTGTATTTATTCTGATTGATTCACGCATTGAACCTCAGAAAAGCGATCTTGAATTTATAAACTGGATGGGAAAGAATAAAATTCCTTTTGTGGTGGTTTTTACAAAAACCGATAAAGTTTCGGGCGTTAAGGTCTCAAACCATATCGATGATTTTAAAAATAAAATGCTTGAAAACTGGGATCAGTTTCCACCTTTTTTTATCACGTCGGCTAAAAATGGTAACGGTTGCTCCGATTTGCTTCAGCTGATTGAAAATACAAACCAATTACCTGTAAATCATGCCTGAGATGAAAAAATTTCCATTTTTTACAGAACTTCCTTGGAATGAATATGAACTGATTGATTCGGGCAACAGAGAAAAACTTGAGCGTTTTGGAAAATATGTCTTATCACGCCCCGAACCGCAGGCTATCTGGGCAAAAAACCTTGATGAGGCAACCTGGGAGGCGATGCAGCATGCCCGTTTTACCAGGCAAAAATCTGCAAACCTTACTCATGACGACCAGAATGATGCAGGATCCTGGACAAAAAGACCTGATATGCCCGACCAATGGGTAGTGAATTTCAGGTATAACCAGCATCAGTTTAAATTCAGACTTGGCTTAACCTCCTTTAAACATGTGGGATTATTTCCGGAGCAAACCGGCAACTGGCAATTTATTATCGATACCCTTGATAAAAATTATATTGATAAACCTAAGGTGCTCAGCCTTTTTGCCTATACCGGCGGGGCATCGATGGCCGCAGCTGCTGCTGGTGCCGATGTTACCCATGTCGATTCGGTGAAACCGGTTATTTCGTGGGCCCGTCAGAATACAGAAATGTCGGGTCTGTCAGGGATCAGATGGGTTGTTGAAGATGCAATGCTTTTTGCAAGGCGTGAAGTGAAGCGAGGGAATCATTATCATGGAATTATTCTCGATCCTCCTGCTTATGGAAGAGGACCAAAAGGCGAAAAATGGCTTCTCGATCAACACATGGATGAAATGATGCATTTATGCGCTCAACTGCTTGATAGCGAAAAATCATTTCTGATCCTCAACCTCTATTCAATGGGTTATTCCCCGCTGATAGCCGAAAACATGGTACTTTCCTGTTTCATGCCTCACCATATTGAATCAGGTGAAATGTATATGACCGACAGATCGGGGAAAAGGCTCCCATTAGGCGTTTTTTGCCGGTTTATTAAGTAAAATATTACATTATTTTTAAAACAATGAATTACTCCCGTTCCTGCTATATTTTATCATTCATCCTGATGTCTGCGTTGATTATATCGTGCAATAAACATAAAAAACCCGATTTTTCGAAGCCTCCAAAGTATGCCACTGCCCAGGCTTTTAAATCAGAAGGAATATTATGGTTTCTTTCAGCAAGTAAAAGAGATACACTGTCTTTTATTTTTATTGAGATAGCTGATGACGAGGGTAAACGTGAAAAAGGACTGATGTATCGTACCAGGCTGGATCCTGACCAGGGAATGCTTTTTGTTTTTGAAACCATGCAGATACAGTCATTCTGGATGCACAATACACCTATTTCACTCGATATGGTTTTTGTTGACGATACATATAAGATCGTTCACATTGCCGAAAATACTGTTCCATATTCTGTCCGTTCTGTGTCTTCTCAAAAACCCGCCAGGTATGTCGTTGAAACAAATGCAGGTTATTGCAGTAAATATTCAATAAAAGTTGGCGATATAATTGGTTATAAACGCATTAGAGATAATCAGACTGATTAAAACAAAGGATATTTTTTATAAACATCGGTCCTTCGGTCTTTAAAGATATGATTTCCGGGGGTTATGTTTTTTTTATGCGATAATTCCTGATCAAACTCAGCAGTAATGATTTGTTCTTCCTGTTTTGTTGCCCGAACAAGGATTTTCCCCTTCTCGCTTACTATTACCGATTCACCCGTAAAAGTCAGGTCCCTTTCGCTGCCAACACGATTTGCAGTCAGGACAAAGACGTGGTTATTGATAGCATGGGTCGGGACAGCCTCCTGTGCCCACGGCAAAACCAGGTTGCTCGGATGACATATCATTTCAGCACCTTGCAAGGCAATAATTCTCCAGGCTTCAGGAAACATCCAGTCAAAACAAACCAACATACCTAATGTACCGATTTTTGTGCTGAAAACCGGCAAATCAAGGTTACCGGGCTGAAAATATTTTTTTTCATCGTTGAATAAATGAATTTTCCGGTATTTGCCTATTATGACCCCGTCTTCAATCATCAGGGCTGAATTGTACAGTAAGGATCCATCATTTTCATTGAATCCGGTTATAATTATATTCTTGTTTTTCAAAGTAAACTGAAGGAGAATATCAATAAATGGGCTTTTTTCAGGATTTTCTGAACTTTCCGATGCTTCTGCTACAGATACAAATCTGTATCCTGAATTGGCAAGTTCGGGTAAAACAATCAACTGACTGCTGCTGCATTGATTCAGAAAATGGGAAACTTTTCTGCAGGTGGTTTTATAGTCACCTAAAACAGGAGCAAACTGAATAATGGAAGCTTTTATCATCAAATCACAACTTTTTAGCTAATACACAGGTTTTTCTTATTTTTTTAATAGAACCATCCATACTGATCAATTCGGTGAGTATTACATAAATTCCGGTTTGTAAACATTTTCCTTGAGTATCAATTCCATCCCAGGCAAAAAAGTTTTCGCCGGTCGATAGCAGTCCTGCATTGATGCGATTAACTTCTCTTCCATGCTGGTTGTAAAATGTAATATAACAGGTATAGCCCTGTTTGTCAGGCGTTATAACTATCATTAAGCGGTCGTTGTAGCCATCATTGTCGGGTGAAAATATTTCAGGTTCAATTTTAACTTCCCCTGAATTTTCCGGGTAAATTGATGATTGACTATTGGGACATCCCGGTGTAGCATAGCCTGCTGTTTTTGCAGCTGAATGCCAGCTTGCTGCCTGCGAGGAGGGAAAATCAGGATTGATTTTTTCAAGACTTACACCCTCTACATCCGGTAACAGAGAATAATGCATCGATTCGGAGTAAATCATTTCATCTATTTTTATTCCGGTAGTGTCACAAATACCTGCATTGCCAGATTTATCGGCAAAGGAAGGTAAAGATGGTATTTGAATAAACTTTCCGGATGAAGAGCAGGGGTAGAGGGTTTTTATATAGGTTGTGTCAATGCAGAGTACTACATATTCTCCAGGTTGAAAAAGCATAGATTTTGTACTGATTCTCTTCACTGTAGCAGTTCCTGCTTCAAAATTTCCTGAAAAAATTTGTACCTGGCTGAGGTCGATGAGTTTTTCGGAATGATTAAGAATTTCAATAAAATCAACTCCTCCGGGTAATGGATTAAAAAGTATTTCATTGATTATCAGATCGCCTGCTGATGGTGTTGTAGATATCCCGAACTTTATTTCTGATTCATCATCAGCCAATAGGCCCCGGCAATCGTTTAAAAAGTTTGTCAAAGCAATGGTATAAATTCGGTTAGGTTCAAAATTTTCTGAATAATTCAGCTCAAATTGTAAAAATCCGTTTTGAACCTGATGAACCGAAACAGGAAAAATATTTCCGGGAGTTACGATAAAATTCCGGGTGTTAAATATTGCAATACTGTCGGGTTTCTGATTCAGTTCAACCAATAGATTATTGGTTCCGGATATTTCAACCTGACAGATTTTTAAAGTAATGTCTGGAATAATATTGTTTACAGAATTTACCCTCCCGGGTGTCCCTCCGCTTATATCTTCCGACGAAGTCCAGTTACTGTCGGCAAGGCAGTAATTAGCAGGGTGAATTTTTTCCATTGACCAGCCACCCTGGCTTTTTGTTGAATTGTGATAGAATGAGGTGTTATATCGAACTTCTTCAATCAGTTGGTTTTTAGCTGAAAGCAGCTTTATGGTGGTGCCTGATGCTGTCAGATCGTTTGATCCGAGGAGCGGCAATGCCAGCCCGAAAGGGATAAACTCATCAATGGCCGATGTCGGGCAAATAATAAGTTGACGGCCAGCCGGAAGAAAAAGAGATGGAAATGTAAATTTTTTCAAACCTGTGATAAGTTTCATGCCTTCCAGGTTAAGTTCATAAGCTGAAATGTTGGTTATTTCAAGAAAATCGTACTCAGGCAGTCCGACCGGTGGCGTTGGGTCGGCCATAATTTCAGTCAGGGTAATTTTTCCAATCGTTGGTCTCAGGCTGTATCGGAATGTGCTTTCCGAGGCATCGTTATACATACCATGCCGGTCTTTTATATTTTGAAGCTGCACTGTGTAATTACCCGCTTCCAGGCCATGTACAGGAATTTTTACAACTACCGAATCGGCAGATATGACTGGAGTTTGAAATTGTAATGAATTACCCGAAGCATTTAAAATCCGTATGGCTGAGCTTTGCAGTAGTGAAGATAGCTGAACCGGTTCGGAGAAAATTAATATTATTGTATCCAGCTCAATGTCAATATTTTGCAGCCATGGCCCTGTATTGATAACTCCTGCCGAAAGCTCATCACACCAAAACAGGCCTGCCCTTGACTGGGTAAACTGATAATCAAGTGCCATTAATGTTGGAACGAAATCAATTTTTTTTGTGTTTTGACCAGCTTCGGCCATTTGCGTAAAAAGCCCAGAAGTATCATATTTCATTTGCCATAATCCATCGGGTGAATACATTACTTCAACAGCTGCCAGGGTATTGGCATTCCAGTTAAAATCTGAAATTATTAATGGTGAAAATTGATTATTTGTCCAATGATACAATGTAAGCAAATCATCGCTGCCCGAATAATTGACGCCAACAGCAAATCCGTTATTGATGACTGTGTCTCCGGTGTTTTGTGTTGCAGCCAGCCAGAAAGCAAATCTTGAGGTGGAAGACGGGTCCCAGTTACCGTTTTTCAGTATAAATTTCCAGTGCATCATCCCTTCATTGACTTTTTCTACCGGAAACATGGTCTTAATTCTGCTGCTGCCTGCAATATTGGACAGATTATGTTTTAATGTACCAGTTCCACAGATGGGATTTTCGCTGGTAATTGTCCATTGTGCCGTATCAATCCATTGAAGCAGGTTCCCGTTTTCAAAGTTATCGGTAAATACTATATTTTGAGCGGTCATGATATCCGAAAAAAGAGTGTCGAACCCGATGGAGGTAGCCTGAAGTTTAAATGGAATATTCTCATTGAAAATCAAATCGTTCCATATTACCTTTCCCTGGCTGAAATTGCGGATTAATCCGGTATTCGATTGTACCTGCCCTGTTTTTGCAACCGATCTGAGCCTTACTACCTGGATGATATCGGTATCCCGGTTTTTATTTTGATCAGTAGCTTCAATTTCTGCCTCAAACATTTCGTTTATCCCGATGTGGTTTTGAGGAATCGAAAATTGCATACAACTTGCAATTACCTGTATATAATGATTTTCGGAATATATTTTTTCGGGGAATATAGCACTGAATCCCGATCCGCAGGAATAAAATTCAAAACCATGGTCTACAGAATCAATATAGCACCTGAACTGGCTGTGATCAATAATTCCGCTATTTTTCAGATAAATTGCCAGCGAGAATGAAGTTGTGTCATTATCATCAATGATCATAGCTCCTGAATCAGGTTCTATAGCGATGGTACTTTCAGTGATTTCAGTATTTCTGATTAAAATGATTCCTGCTGCAGAACGCAATATAATCCCTCCGATGTTATTATTCCAGTGCGAGTATTGCGGCTGAATGGCATTTTTTATTACCACCCGTTTAACGATGGTTGGTAAAGTATCATTCGTATGTTTATCGGACACGGAAAAACGAAACACTTCTTTTGCACTTTGTAAATTATCACATAAGGAAGATATATTTGAAGAGGCAGGCTGATTAATAGGTTGGATAACCTGGGAAGAGGTATCATGGGTAAATTCGGTCTCAATGAAGCCTTCTGCAATGAGCGAACTGGCTTTTATCCGCCATGTTCCGGCTGAGCTCTCAGCATTAAATCCAAACCACCTGAAAACCAATGTGTCAGCTGAGGTTATCCTGATGTTCAAACCGCTGATATCACCCGGCCTCTCCTGATCATTATCAGGAATTTCAACCGATGCAATAACAACCGGCGAAGAAAAGGCGGTGTTTTTTGAGCACATAACCGAATAATTGTGAATCCCGGTCAAAGAACGCCTTTCGGAAAAACGCAATGTTTTAACTCTAAGTTCGTACCCTTGTGCAACGGTAAACGATATCTGGAAATAGGCGTTATCATTCAGGTTTTGCAAAGGCCATGGTTTTCCGGTTGCTCCTGAAGATGAATATGTAAGGCTGGTCAGATAATTACCTTTTGTAAATATCCCTGGTACCACATTTTCATGCCAGACCGATGGCAAACTGTCAGTGCTGAGGTTGTATTTTACCAAAACCTGCTGACCTTGCAATACAGCAGGCCAACAAAGAATTATAAGTTTAAACAAATGGATATACCACTTTTTTATAATTTTGCCCTGACTCATAGATGTCATGGTATAAATTTGTTTGAAAATTAATAAAAATAGCAAAAAAAATAAATTCCGGAATTGTGAGTTAAATTAATATATGATATCATTGTTTATAAAAATTTTATTATGAAAATTGCAGTGGTTGGAGCTACCGGTTTGGTGGGTAATGTAATGGTCAGGGTGCTCGAAGAACAAAATATTCCGGTTGAGGAGTTGATTCCTGTTGCTACGGAAAAATCAAAAGGTAAAGTTATTATTTTTAGAGGTAAGGAATTCAAGGTAACCGGAATGCACGAGGCCGTTGCCATGAAACCCCATATTGCACTTTTCTCTGCAGGAGGCCAGACCTCAAAAGAATGGGCACCGGAGTTTGCCAAAGCTGGCACTACGGTCATCGATAACAGCTCGGCATGGCGTATGGACCCTGCTGTCAGGCTGGTCGTGCCCGAAATAAATGCATACCTGCTGACGGCAAAGGATAAAATTATTGCTAACCCAAATTGTTCTACCATTCAGATGGTTATGGTTCTTTATCCGCTGCATGTTAAATATAAAATCAGACGCATTGTGGTTTCAACCTACCAGTCAGTTACCGGGACAGGTATAAAGGCAGTGAGGCAAATGGAAAATGAAAGAAAAGGAATTTCGGGTGAAATGGCTTATCCTTACCCAATTGATAAAAACTGCCTGCCACATATCGATGTTTTCACCGAAAACGGATATACCCGGGAAGAAATGAAAATGGTAAACGAAACCCGGAAAATTATGAACGATTTCAGTATTGTTGTTTCTCCTACTGCAGTGCGTGTTCCCACAACAGGAGGGCATAGCGAAAGTGTCAATGTTGAATTTGATACAGAGTTTGAGCTGAATGATGTAAGAAATATACTGATCAATACACCTGGTATTGAAGTTATGGATGATATTGCAAAAAATATTTATCCCATGCCTTTGATCAGTGAGGGCAAAGATCATGTATTTGTTGGCCGCATCAGGCGTGATATATCAATGCCAAAGGCACTTAATTTGTGGATTGTTGCCGATAATCTCCGTAAGGGAGCAGCTACAAATGCTGTGCAGATTGCCCGGTATCTGATTGATAATAAGTTAATTTAGTGTTATTTTTAACGAATGCAGTTGCTTGATTATTCCTGTTGCAAAGCTTGCCCAAGGCAATGCGGGGTTGACCGGTATATTTCCCCTTCAGGTTATTGTAAAACAGGTGATTATCCGCAAGTTGCATCTGTCTGTATCCATCAGGGTGAAGAACCTGTTTTGTCTGGTGAAAAGGGCATTTGTAATGTGTTTTTCAGTCACTGTAACCTGCAATGCGTTTATTGCCAGAATTTCCAGATCAGCCGTAACGATAATCCTTTCATCGTGTACAACGATTATGAAAAAGTTGTCGCTGAAATCTGCCTGATTCTCGACCAGGGTATTAATCATGTGGGGTTTGTTTCGCCTTCACACCAGGTAAACCAAATGCTTGAAATAATCGATCGCATTCATCATAAAGGATTTACCCCTTTTTTTATCTACAATACAAATGGTTATGATTTACCTTCGGTAATCGATCTTATCGACCCCTATATTCATATTTATCTTCCTGATTTTAAATATGCTTCCGGTGATCTGGCTAAAAAATATTCCATGGCCGGAGATTATACCTATTGGGCAACAGAAAGCATTAGAAGAATGATTTATCATAAAGGAGCCAACCTTTTAATCAATGATCATGGAGTTGCAGAGTGGGGGATTATTGTCAGGCATCTGGTTCTTCCCGGCCATATCGGTAATAGTTACCAGGTGCTTGATATTCTGGCCGGTATGTCATGCAAACTTGCTGTCTCATTAATGTCGCAATATCATCCACACCATCAGGCTTTTAATTTTGATAATATTAAAAAATGCCTTTCCCAACAGGAATATCAGCAGGTCGTTCATTACCTTGAACAATCGGGATTTACGCATTATTTTCTTCAGCATCCCGACAGTTCGGCCCATTATAACCCTGATTTTTCTTCCAAACAACCCTTTAAACAGGAATAAAATTATCAAAATCTGCTAATTGAAAAAAAATAGTTATATTTACCGTGTACCAGATTTTGAGTTGTTGAATGACATCTAAAAACAAAAAAGATAACCCTTTACAGGTTTCTGAACCGGATAATAAAATGGTTTGTAAATTTGATTTTGAAGGCAAGTTGTTATATGCCAACAAAATTGCAAACTCTTTTTTTGGAGAAAATTTTCAGTCTGACATCCTTTTCGATCAGTTATGGTTTAAGAACCTCATTAACCAAAAGGATGAACACCATACTGAATCGATAAACTGCCAATACAACATTAAAGGATTAGAATCTGATATTACATGGATTTGTACAGTATTTTCAGAAAATGGAAATGCCGGACGTATTTTATGTATTGGCAGTATCGAAAAATCACAGCCTGACCAGTCAAAAACCATGATAACAGCGATGGGTTTTGCACCTTTATTTTACAAAAATCCTTCGGTAATGGTAATTTCCGATTTTCAAAGCGGGAAATTTATTGATGTAAATGAAGCTTTTTGTGACCTGACAGGTTATTCAAGGGATGAAATTATCGGGAAAACAGCAAAAAACCTTACAGTTCTTCCAGGTAATGAAACAAAACGTGAACTTTACGATCTGGTGAAAACTACCAACAGGATTCCCAATATAGAAATATCGCTGAAAAACCGCAAAGGAGAGGACCTTTGTTTTGTATTGTCTTCTGAAGTAGTTGAAGAACATGGGAAAAAATATATTCTTTCTGCAGCCATAAATATTACAGATCAGAAACGTAAAGCGGAAGAAATTTCACAAAATGAGTATAATCTTCGCATCCTTTTCGATTCGCTGAACGAACTGATATTTATTATTAACAGTGATTTTAATATACAACAGGTAAACAAAGCAGTTATTCATAAATTAGGATACGAACCTGATCAGATAATTAATAAATCTTTCTTTTCTGTATTCCCGGAACATGAAAAAGAAAATGCGGGGCCTTTACTGCAAAAAGCCCTGGAAAAGCATTTAGTTCTGGAAAATATCAAGTTAAAAGATAACAATGGCGACGAATCTACTTTTGAATTGAATGTTATTCATGGAAAATGGAATAATGCACCCGCCATCATTATTGCTGCTGCCGATATCACCGAACGGCAGTCACTCATCGAAAAACTCCGTGAATCGAAAGAAAGCCTCAAATCCATCATCCAGTCTTCGCCTGATGCAATTGCACTTTTTAGTCGTGATCTGGAACTCATTACCTTTAACTCTGCCTTTGCAGGTGCACTGTTTGATACTACTGCAAAAATAGTGAGACGCAATATGCATTTACAACACATTTTCACAGGGAAACTCAAAATTCTCTGGGAAATTTTTCTGCAATCGGTCGAAGAAAATATTTTTATCGAAAAGGAACTTACCGTTTTTACCAATGATGGCCGCTGCATGTATTTTAACAATGTTTTTCAACCAGTATATAAAGACGATCAGCTTATTGGATATTCCCATTTTATGCGCAATATCACCGATAAAAAGGTGCAGGAACTTAAAATTGCCGAAAGCGAAAAACAACTCAGTGAAGCACAGCATATTGCCCGTCTTGGATATATCACTAAAAATTATCAGACAAACCAGTTAAATATTTCTTTGCAAACATTTTCACTCGTTGGTATTGACCCCGATCCTGATATCAAAAGTATTAGCCAGTTTTACAAATATATCCATCCGGATGACCTGGATTATATCATTGAATACCGGCAGAATATTCTGGACAATCAGCCCGAATCTTTTCAATTAGAGATCAGAATCATTGATATTCATCAACAGGTGAAATATCTCAGGATTATTGGCAGGCTGGAGAAAAGTCGTCAAAATGAAATTGCATTCCTTGCCCTGACCCTGCAGGATATCACTTCACAAAAACAATATGAAATTAAACTGCAACAGATTAACGACCAGATAGCCAGAAACCACGAACAACTCAGGGCTATTTTCGATACAGTGCCTGGTATTATGATTGTTCTAGACAGCCACCAGAATGTAATTGATTTAAATTCTGCTGCATGTGAACTTTTCAATATAACCGAAAAAAATGTAGCTGTCGGAACCACCTGCAATGAATTATTTTCAAAAACTGGCGTCGATATTTCAGATGCCTTGAAAGAGGTATTTGGCGAAAGTAAATTTGTATCACTGGTTACCGGCGATGAAACCCATAAGATATTGGGAAAAACTTTTAAAGTCTATATTTCGCCTGTATTAAACCAACTTAAACAGGTTAGTGGTGCTGTTGTAATATTAATGGATATCAGTGACCTGAAAAAAGCCACTTCAGCTTTTGAAGAAAGTCAGACACGCCTGCAACTGGCCATTGAAAGTGCTAATGAAGGTTTATGGGATTGGGACCTTACTGATCAGACCTTATTTGTTAACGAACAATGGTTTAAAATGTTAGGGTACCAGGCCACGGAGAATAAACTTACATACGAATTCTGGCTCGATTTATTGCATCCCGACGATTTTCAGCAAACGGTTAAAGCACTCGACAGTCATCTGCAGGGTAATTCCGAAATGTTTGATATCGAATTCCGCATGAGAACCCGGAAAGGTCAGTATAAATGGTTTCTTTCAAAAGGGAAAGTGGTGAAAAGGGATGCTAATGGAAAACCCTTAAGGCTTATTGGTACCCATCTCGACATTACCCAACGTAAATTGCAGGAAGAATCACTGCGTGAAAGTGAAAACCGTCTGAAACTTGCACTTGAAGGGGCTAATGAGGGGCTTTGGGACTGGAACCTGATTACAGATAAAGTATTTTTCAGCCAGTCATGGCTCGATATGCTTGGTTATACCCGTAAACAAGCCGAAGAAGCCTATGAATGGTGGGAAGATCTGATACACCTGGACGATGTGAATAATTTCCGGAAAAGCTTGAAAAAACATATCACTGGCGAAACAAAATATTTTGAATCCGAATATCGGATGAAAACCCATAAAGGCGATTGGATGTGGATTTTAGGGCACGGAAAAGTGGTTGAATTTGATAAGGATGGAAAACCGGCAAGAATTATTGGTACCCAGATAGATATCACGGAACGGAAAAATATGATGCGTGCTGTTGAAAAAACCGAAAAAGAACTGCGCGAACTGGTAGCAACAAAAGACAAACTTTTTTCAATCATTGCTCACGATCTTAAAAATCCGTTTAACTTAATGGCAGGATTTAGCGAATTGCTTACCAGTAATTTCGACGAATACGATAGCGAAACCATTCAGAAATTTATTAATATTATTTACAATGCTTCGGTCCAGGGTAACCAATTGCTCGAAAATCTCCTGCAATGGAGCAGGGCACAGACAGGCCGGCTTGTTGTTACACCTCAGAAAGCCAATACCTTCGAGGTGATTGAATCAACCATCAGGCTTTTAAAAGGAAATGCCGAATCAAAAGGTGTTCATCTGATAATCAACGATGATCAGAGCCATTATATCTGGGCCGATATCAATATCGTTGAAACCATAATACGTAACCTGGTATCTAATGCCATTAAATTTTCACTGCGCGATCAGAAAATCACCATTGAAACTACCGAAAACAACGACTTTGTCGAGATTTCTGTCATCGACCGGGGGGTTGGAATGCCGCGCGAAACAGTCGAAAAACTTTTTACGGTAAGCACCATTCAATCAACCATCGGCACAGCCAACGAAAAAGGTACCGGGTTGGGGTTGGTTGTATGCAAGGAATTTGCCGAAAAAAATGGTGGCGAAATTCATGTCGAAAGCCGCTTCGGATTTGGTAGCAGATTCTGGTTTACAATTCCAAAATATAAAAACCAGGACTAAAACAACAGGTAAAAATCAGCCGTCAGTTGCTTGTATTGTTCGGTGTACTGACCTCTCTTCCCGTCTTCTATAATGAGTTTTTCCGCAATGAAATTTTTAGCCCTGAAACCTGCCTGTATTAAAACCCTTGACGCCATTTTTTCAGGAATTGGATGTACAATTGTCTTTCGTTGTATATAAAGTTGCTTTTGATGGAGCAGAATCTCCGCTTCAGGCTGCCTTTCTGCAGGGATAATAAAATCTAAATGACCTCGGGGTTGTAACAATTTTATACAACCTTCAAAAAGATCGGATAACGATAATGAATGCTGATGGCGCGCCAGGTTACGGTTTGGACTTGGAGACAGTAAAGAATTGACAAAAAAAGGTGGATTGCAGAGAATAACATCATATTTCTTATCGGTCGAAAAAGCAAAATCACCGAAATCAGCTTGAATAGCCTTCAGTCTTTCCGGCCAGGGTGAGCGGCTGAAATTGGCCCCGGCTTCATCAACCGAGTGCTTATTAATATCAATGGCATCAATCATGGCCATGCTTCGTTGTGCAGCCATTATTGCAATAATTCCACAACCTGTTCCTACATCCAGAATTTGCCCGGCATTTTCAAGTTCAGCCCATGAACCCAGCAAAACACCATCGGTGCCAACTTTCATGGTCGATTGCTCATGGGTAACAGTAAATTGCTTGAAACGAAAAAATGAAGTCCCCATGAATAACGAATATGAAAAGCAAAATTACAAAACCGGATTAAAAAATCAATAACGGTTTAATATCAGGGTTTCGGATAAAATAGATCAATTTTGGGTGTTCGCCCAGATCATCTTACCGTCTTTCCTCATCTGAAGAAACTTCTGAAATTCGCTTTTATTTGAATCATCATTGTCGTTGATGCATAGCACATTTGAATGCGAATTGTAAACTACCGACGGATGCTGACCCAAAGGGTATTTTACCAGGTAAACTTTCTGTCCGTCAAACTTATATTCCCAAATACTTTCAGGCAAAGGAGCAGTCCGGGAGGATGTTATTTTTTCAACAATAAAATCAGGCATCGATGGATTGAAGAGATTTTCTTCACGGCTAACCATTATTATAATTAAAAGTACCAGTACCGCCAGCAAACGTTTCATAATTCTTTATTAATTTAACAGGTTAACATATTGTTAATAAATCTGTTTAAGACAAAAATACCGGGGTTAAATAACCGCCGATATTTATTTCATGTATTTAATAGATGCAAACGTTTGATAAAAGGTTGCCTTATATAAAAAATATTTTTTGCCGGCCGGAAAGCAATACGTATTTTTGAAAAATAATTCTGATAAAATATTTACACTCACGCAACCGTTTTAACTGTAATTTCATCTAACTATCGATACTGTGGATCATCTGGAGAAAATAATTGAAGGTTGTAAAAAAAACGATCCGGTTTGTCAGGAGCAACTTTACAATTTTTTCGCTGCCGAATTGTTTGGGCTTTGTTTAAGGTATAGCAGAAATTATGCCGAAGCACAGGATGTGATGCAGGATGGTTTTATTAAAATATTTTTAAACATAAAACAATACCAGTTTAAAGGATCTTTTGAAGGTTGGATGAAACGAATTATGATCAATACAGCGCTTGAACGGTACCGGAAAACCAATTTCCTGTATTTCCTCGATCAGAACCAGGAATCAGCCGACGTTGAAGTGGATGATGATGTAGAAGCTAATATTACTGCTGACGAATTGCTTAAAATGGTTCAGGAACTTCCACCCCAGTATCGGACGGTTTTTAATCTTTATGTCATCGAAGGTTTTGCACATCAGGAAATAAGTAAAATGCTCGGTATCAGCGAAGGTACTTCCAAATCGAACCTGAACAGGGCTAGAAATATCCTGAAAGAAAAAATATTACACCAGTATGGAAGTAATTCAATGGTTATCAGCCTAAAACAGTAACCCATGCCATGAAAAACACCATTGATCATATCTTTAAAAATAAAATTGCTGGTTACAAGGCACAACCACCCGAAGAAACATGGCGGAAAATTCAAAGCAGCATTTCACGGCCAAAAAGAAATATTATCCGTTCCATTTTAATCATTAGCTCTGCTGCAGCTGCATTATTCCTTGCATTTCTTGGCGGGGTTTTCTATGCCCAATATGTTTTTAACAAACCCGAACCAATGGCTACTGTTCAGCCTTCCGAAACACAGGATATTCAATCATTTTCGCGTCCTGGTGGCCAAAATGACATAAATCCGTCTGTTTATCAGCCTTTGTTTCATGCCGGTCAGAAAAGGAATTTACCACCCATTGCTGGTATAAATAATAAAATTGATAATAATATTTTACCACAACAGGATAAAATCCAGACACTTGAACCTTTGAAAGCAGGAAACCTGAAAACTAAAAATCAACAACCAGCTCTGGCTTATTCTTCGGTAAATCCTTTTAATATAATGCCGCTGCCACAGGAAAATCCTGCTTCAAAATCATCCACGTTTACCTTGGGTGGTTTAGTGGGAGCCAACCAGGTGTTTCAGGCATCTTCTGTGACTTCTGTATCAGATTATACAGGCACTTTTGCAACAACCGATGCATTCAATCCGGCATATACAGTATCTGCAGCCATCAATGTTTCAGGCAACATTGCAAAAAGGCTCACACTCAGATCCGGAATTGCTTATGCTGCCATTAGTCATTCATCCAGCTTGTTGGTTACCTCAGCAACCAATACTTTTTACCAGGTGACGCCGTTAGGAACAGTTTATACCGCGTTTAATGCTCCATTTATTCCCGACCAGGTGATTAGCAGCCATTCAACACCGGCAAAAAATGGCGTTGAGGGGGCTTTTATTCAGAAAATCAGTACTTTTGAAATACCCCTGCAACTTAAATTTTGTGTCTTCGATTCACGGATTGATATTTCTTTATTTGGTGGCATCCATCCGGCAATAATTTCAGGTAATAAAGCATGGTTTCACTATGATAATATTAAAGTTGATGTTGGTAAAACCCAGGATGTAAATTCATTAGTTGTTAATTCAACATTTGGAATGGCTTTTGACTATCCGGTAAGTAAACATTTTTTTGTATCCTTTGAACCTGGGGTTAAATATTATATGTCATCCATCACATCAGCCAGCTATCGCCCATGGGTTTTTAATGTTTTTTCGGGTGCATCCTACAAGTTCTGAAACCCTGAGCTTAATTGGCTTGTTATTTCCTTTTCACCCTCAAGAATATTCTGCTTTAAAAAATTAATCGTAAGTTTGTAACCTGCATCCTTATGAAGATGTTAACATGAAAATTGCGATTATTGGAACCGGAAATGTAGCTGCCAGTCTTGCTTTGTCAATTGATTCATCGCCACATACATTAATAGGGATTATTGGTCGGACTGTTTCAAAAGCCGAATCTGTTGCTGCAAAGTACAATACATTTGCAACCGATGATATTCATTTTTCTTTTTTTGCCGATATTAGTATTATTGCTGTTACCGATAGCGCTATAGAAAATGTTGCTGAACAGTTAAATAATTACGAAAATGTTGTTTTACATACCTCCGGCAGTTCATCAATTGATGTACTTAAAAAACAAATAAAAAATTGTGGGGTATTATATCCCTTTCAGTCTTTTTCAAAGTTTGACCCGGTAAAACTTACTGATGTCCCTCTTTTTATCGAAGCATCAGATAACAGTTTACTTGAATTTATCTGTGGGTTTGCGGGTTCACTCTCTACTAAAATCCACCTTGCCGATTCCGGGCAACGAAAATGGATACACCTTGCCGGGGTTTTTGCCAATAACTATGCCAATCATTGCCTTTCTGTTGCTGAAGAGCTGATAAAAAAAGCTGGTTATGATTTCAGCATTGCCGAACCCTTAGTAAAATACACTTTTGAAAAAGCTATAAAATATGGCCCCCGGAAAAGCCAGACCGGTCCTGCTCTGCGTAATGATCTGACAACTTTATCTGCACATCATAAAATGCTGAGAGGTAGCAATCTGGATCAAATATACCAATTGCTGGCCCGGCACATACAAAAAAATCATGACGCCTGACAGTCTTTGGCATGATTCCTTGCAGGTGATTAATATCCTTTTCATATTTGCTTTTTCCATATAATTTTTATTTTTTTACCTAAACTATCAATGCCATGCATTTTAAAGAAGTATTGACACATATCAGGGCTTTCATTTTCGATGTTGACGGGGTTTTTACCGATGGTGGCCTTTACCTTTTCCCTGATGGACAATTGCTTCGTAAAATGAATATTAAAGATGGTTACGCCATCCGGCACGCGGTTAATAAAGGTTATAAAGTGGCAATTGTCTCGGGTGGAACATTGGATGCAATTAAAATAAGGTTTGAAAACCTTGGGGTTACTGATATTTATCTTGGAGTGAATGATAAAATGCCCTGCATCACAGATTTTTTCAGAAAATACCTGATTAATCCCGAGGAAGTGGTTTACATGGGTGATGATATCCCCGATCTGGAGGTTATGAAAAACCTCCCTATTACTACCTGCCCGGCAGATGCTTCTACCGATATCAAAGAAATTGCTGTTTACATTTCTTCCTGTAAAGGAGGTGAGGGTTGTGTTCGTGATCTGATTGAACAGGTATTGAGGGCTCAGTCAAAATGGCTTTAAAGTTTATAAGGTTCCGGATTAAGGAAATTTATTTTGCTTTTGAAATAACACTAAATCATTTATACGTTGAAATATACAGCTGTCTGAACCTGATAAATATTATTAAATGAATTTGAAAATATACTTAAAACTGGTACGCTGGCCTAATCTGCTCATGATTGTTATTTCCATGTATTTCATGCGACATTTTGTGATACAACCATTTTTTAATCTCTATGGTTTTAAATTGTTTATGGGGCATTTTGATTTTTTTATTCTCGTGCTTTCAACCATTTTGCTTGCTGCTGCCGGTTACATCATCAACGACTATTTTGACCAGAAAATTGATATGCATAATCACCCTGACAGAATTATTGTCGGGAAACAAATAGATCGCCGCGAAGCCCAGATACTACACCTTATTCTGAATGCTATTGCTATTTTGATGGGTTTTTACCTCGCATGGATTGTGAAACACTGGGTTTTTTCACTCATATTTCCGGTAGTATCAGGTATTTTCTGGTATTATTCAACAACATATAAGAAAATGTTGCTGGTTGGCAATCTTGTGGTAGCTATTCTTACTGCCCTGCCACCATTGGGTGTTTTTATGTTTGAAATTTTGTTGCTTTTTCAAAAATCCGGATTGCAGGCAGTTACTGATGGTTTCTCATTCCGCCCGGTAGCCATTATTATTCTGTTTTTTTCAGCTTTTGCCTTTATTACCAATTTAATACGTGAGTTTATCAAAGACCTTGAAGATTTGCATGGTGATTTTATCTATGGCCGCAAATCGCTGCCAGTAGTTATTGGTGTCGGTTGGGCGAAAAGCATTACATTGATATTGATTTTCTTAACCAGCCTTTGTATTCTTGGCATTGCGTTTTACCTTCTTGATCCGGTTACATTGGTTTATTTTCCACTTTGTCTTGTTTTACCTCTTTTTTACCTTTTATACCTTGTTGCACGCGCCAGAGATGCTTTAGCTTTTCATAAAGCAAGTTCATGGCTCAAAGGAATAATGGTGGCCGGATTATGCTATGCTCCGGTAATTTATTATATTATAACTTTTAAGATAAAATAATATGTTTTTCAGAAATCTTGAGAAATATCATATTATCCTTGGATCTAAATCTCCGCGTCGGCTACAGTTATTAAAAGAAACCGGGATCAATCCTGAGGTTCTTGTACTAAATGGGGATGATGAAGATTATCCATCTCATCTTTCTGAGATTGAAATTCCTGTATTTCTTGCAAAAAAAAAAGCCAACCCTTATATCAATATTATTCAGAATACAAACAAACTGGTTATTACCGCTGATACAATTGTTTGGATTAATAATCAGGTTGTCGGTAAACCTGAAAACAGAATTCATGCTGTTGAAATCCTTCAGACACTCTCTGGAAAATGGCACCAGGTAATCACAGGTGTTTGCCTGACAACCCACCTTTGGACAAAATCATTTCATGTTACTACCGATGTGCTTTTTAAGGTTTTATCAATGGATGAAATAAATTATTATCTCGATCATTACCAGCCTTATGATAAAGCCGGAGCATATGGCATTCAGGAATGGATTGGCTATATTGCAATAAAAGAAATAAAAGGTTCATATTTTAACGTGATGGGTTTACCCATACAGCGTTTAACGGAGGAATTTTTAACTATCTGAAAAATATTATGTTATGAAAAAGTATTTGGTCTTTGTTTTATTTGTTTTTTCTATAATTGCCAGCCATGCTGATGAAGGAATGTGGCTACCGTTTCTGCTCGAAAAACTCAACATCGCTGATATGCATCAAAAAGGCTTTAAACTTGATGCTGAAGATATCTACAGCATAAACCAGGCATGCCTCAAAGATGCTGTTGTGGGTCTTACCAGGGGCGGTTTCAGCCATTTCTGCTCGGGGGGCATTATCTCAGATAAAGGCCTTTTTATTACCAACCATCACTGCGGAATGGGTTATGTGCAGGCACTTAGCACAGTTGAGAAGGATTATCTGACCAATGGATACTGGGCAATGCGTCCCGAAGATGAATTACCTTGTGACGGACTATCGGTGGTGTTCCTGGTACGTATGGAAGATGTTACACTGAAAGTGATGGAAGGAGTAAACCCAGACATGCCAAAAATTGCAAAGGATTCCATTATTAATGCCCATATATTGCAGATTGAACAGGAAGCAACGGGGAATAACCGTTTTCTGGCAGATGTAAAACCTTTTTTTAGCGGAAATGAATTCTATTTGTCTGTTTATGAATTATATAACGATATCAGGCTTGTGGGTGTTCCCCCGCAAACCATTGGTAAATTTGGCGGCGATACCGACAACTGGATATGGCCAAGACATACCGGCGATTTTTGCATTTTCAGAATTTATGCAGGAAAAGATAACCTGCCGGCATCCTATGCTGTAGAAAATATTCCCTATAAACCAAAAAAAGCTTTCGAAATTTCACTTGAAGGTGTCCAACCCAACGACTTTGTGATGGTCATGGGGTATCCCGGTACAACGAATCAATATCTCCCGTCCGAAGCAATTCGTATGATTCAGTACCACGAAAATCCTGCTAAAATAAAACTCAGGCAGATAAGGCTTGAAATCATGGCTGCTGATATGACGCAAAGCGACAAGGTAAGAATTCAGTATGCTTCAAAACACGCAGGCATTGCAAATGGCTGGAAAAAAAGCATAGGTGAGAATAAAGGATTGGAAAGACTAAATACCATTGAAGTAAAAAAAGAAATTGAAAATCAGTTCTTATCATGGGCCAATGCTGATGAAACCAGAAAAGCAGAATATGGTAATTTGCTATATGCTTTTGATTCTGTTTATAAAAACCTTACACCCGTAAATACAGCGGTGATATACGTTTTTGAAGCATTATACGGGATTGAGCTTGTCAGGTTTGCATCAAATTTTATCCAGCTTGAAAATGCTCCACCCGATAAGATTGAAACTCTACAAAAGAACCTGTTACGCATTTCCGGCAATTTTTTTAAGAACTATAACAAAGAAACAGATTTAAAAATTGCCAGATTGCTTCTGAATGAATATTTTAAAGATATTCAAAGCAATTATATCCCGGCTGTTCTTATTGATGCGCAGCATAAATATAAAACCAATCTTGAAAAGTATGCCGGTCACCTTTTTCAAAACTCATTGTTTACTGACAGTGCTCTTGTCAATAACCTGATCAGGAATTTTAATAAAAAACACCTTAAAAATCTTACCAAAGACCCTGTTTATCAATTAGCCTTTGGAGTGGACGATTTTTATCATTCCATGCTTGAAAAACCTTATCGCACTTATTATTCCAGCATTGATGAACTTCAGGGAAAGTTTATTGAAGGTTTACGTAAGATGCAGGCTACTAGGATTTTTTATCCCGATGCCAACTCAACTTTCAGAATTGCATATGGAAATGTCAAACCATATTATCCCCGCGATGCTGTTGAATATGAGTATTTTACAACATTATCAGGCATCATTGAAAAAGAAGACAGTGATATCCCTGATTACCAGGTTCCTGAAAAACTAAAATTGTTATATCGGAATTCCGATTACGGAAGGTTTTTTGAAGGTAAAAATATTCCGGTGGCTTTTATCTCTACCAGCCATACTACAGGTGGTAACTCCGGAAGTCCGGTTCTTGATGCTAATGGCCGCTTGATTGGTATTAATTTCGACCGCGTTTGGGAAGGAACTATGAGTGATATCATGTTCGATCCTTCTGTGTGCAGAAATATAACCCTTGATATCAGGTTTGTGCTATTTATTATTGATAAATATGCTGGTGCTTCCTATCTGGTGCAGGAAATGAAGCTATTTGAAAAATAAAACCTGGTATCCTCACCTTGAGTAGTTGGGTTTTTATTTGCGAAAAGTTATATTACAAAATATACGATAGATAGTAAAAATATTTTTCTGTAAATGAGTATTTTAAATTTCGAAGAACAAACTTGCGAAGAAATTAATATTTATATTTCAATTTTTTGATAAAAATTAAATAATTAATTGACAGTTTATTATATTATATTAAATATAAATTATATGACAATTGTCATGTATTGATACAGCATTTATCATGATTGCCATATGCATATTTTAATACATTTCGCAAGCAATAAAATTCTGATTTAGTTAATTTTATTGTTATTTTTGTAACATTGTTATTTTGTTAACTAATAATATATAATGAATAAGGAGGTTAATTTATGATTGACATTCAGGAATTTGTAAAAAATCTTGCAGATAAACATGGCCGAAAACGAGAAAGTTTGCTCCCCATATTGCAAGGTGTTATCGAAAAGGAGAAATCAGTATCGGAATATGCAATGATCGAAATTGCAAAAAATCTGGATCTCTCTACAGCAGAAGTATATGGCACAGCCACATTCTACAGTTTCATGGATACCCAACCCCGTGGAAAATATGTGATAAGGGTTTGTAAAACCATTACCTGTTCAATGAAAGGGAAAAACCAGATTATTCTGGCACTCGAAGATGCTTTGAAAATTAAACATGGTGAAACCACCCCCGACCGCAAATTTACTTTGCTTGAGACAAACTGCCTTGGATGGTGTCATAAGGCTCCGGCAATGCTTATCAACGATGAGGTTTATTATGACCTTACTCCTGAATCTGTACGGCAGTTAATTGAAGACTATCGTAAAAACAGGTAAAAACATATTGAATATCATTCATTTTAAACATATTATAAGCTAATAGATATGGCAAAACAACAACTCAGACGCATCGATTTAATATTTAAACACGATGACGATTGCAGCGAAATTTTAAAAAAGGCCCTCGAATTCAACAATGACGACATCATTAATGAAATGATTGGATCAGGATTAAAGGGTCGTGGAGGTGCTGGTTTCCCTACCGGATTGAAATGGAAACTTACTATGGAAGCCCCTGGTGATGAAAAATATGTAATATGTAATGCCGATGAAGGTGAGCCAGGTACTTTTAAAGACCGTGAAATTCTATCAAGAGTTCCTTATAAAGTATTTACAGGAATGGCAGTTTGCGGAAAAGTTACCGGTGCTAAAAAAGGTTTTATTTATCTTAGGGGTGAGTATAAATTCCTTTTACAGGAATTAAACAAAGAAATTGAAAAATTTCATAAACTCCTGAACGAAATAGGATTAGATTTCAATATTTCGATTTACCTTGGCATGGGTGCTTACATCTGTGGCGAAGAAAGTGCTTTGTTTGAATCGATGGAAGGTAAACGTGGTGAACCTCGCAATAAACCACCATATCCTACTGAATGTGGATATATGTCAAAGCCAACTGTAATTAATAATGTTGAAACTTTAGCACATGCATTCACCATTTTTAAATATGGTGCAAAAAAATTCCGCGATCTGGGAGTCCAGGATTCAAGAGGTTCAAAATTGTTTTCTATTTCTGGCGACACTCCCATCCCAGGTATTTATGAGCTCGAATTAGGGATGTCGGTTCAGGATTTTATCGACGACTTTGGCGATGGCGATACCAAAGCCGTTCAGGTAGGTGGTGCTTCCGGTTTCTGTGTTCCTCGCAAGAGATTTAAAGAAACTGCCATCGGTTATCAGGGAAAACTAACTGGAATTTCACTTCCCACTGGAGGTTCAATGCTGTTGTTCAACAGTTCGCGCTCTATGTATAATGTTTTAAACAACTATCTTGAATTTTTTCAGGAAGAATCATGCGGACAATGTACTCCGTGCAGGGTTGGTTGCCAGCAGTTGCTCAAAGGTATTCATGCGGTAAAACGCGGTGATAAACCTGCTTCATATCTGGATAAACTACTCAAGCTTACTGAAACGATGCAAATCACTGCCAAATGTGGTTTAGGACAGTCAGTGGCGAATTCATTCCAGACTATTGTCGAAAACTTCCGTGAAGAAATGATTTATTAATTTTTTAATTTATTTACCTATTATGGCAACAAAACAAGTCAACCTTATTATAAATGGTTTACCCGTGATGGTCCCAAAAGGTTCAACCATTCTCGAGGCTGTTGAAAAACTTAAAATTTCTGTTCCAACCTTATGTTATCATAAAGATTTATGCATAGCAGGCAATTGCCGTGTTTGCGTGGTTGAGCAGATTGGCAGCAAAAAACTGGTTCCTGCCTGTGCCACTCCGGTACATGATGGTATGGAAATTCTTACCAACAGCCTGAATGTGAGAAATTCACGTAAACACATCATCGAACTACTACTCTCAGAGCATAATGCAGATTGTACCAAATGTTATAAAAATGGTAACTGTGAATTACAGGAATTGGCCTCTGAGTATAAAATTACCAATATGGATTTCATCGATCTGGTTCACGATCGTAATTATACCATTGATAACTATTCACCCTCTATTGTCAAAGATAACAGTAAGTGTATCCGCTGCCAGCGTTGTGTTCGTACATGCACTGAACTTCAGAGTGTGGGTGCACTTTGTGTTGCCAATAAAGGGCATGAAATGCATATTTCCACTTTTTTTGAAAAACCCATGAATGATGTGGTTTGTACCAATTGTGGACAGTGTATTATTCATTGCCCAACAGGTGCACTTATTGAAAAGAACTATGTTGAAGAAGTTTGGGATGCCATTGCAAGGCCAGATGCCCACGTTGTTGTACAAACAGCACCGGCTGTTCGTATAGGACTGGGCGAGGACCTTGGCAGTGAACCAGGTACAAGGGTTACAGGTAAAATGGTCGCAGCATTAAAACGTTTAGGGTTTTCATCTGTACTCGATACAAATTTCACAGCTGACCTTACCATTATGGAGGAAGGAACCGAGCTTCTGAAAAGACTGAAAAAAGTTCTGGTTGATAAAGATCCTGCTGTGAAACTTCCAATGATTACAAGTTGTTCGCCGGGATGGATTAAATTTGTTGAACATATATTCCCTGATATGCTTCAGAATTTATCGACTTGCAAATCGCCCCAGCAAATGTTTGGTGCACTTGCAAAAACTTATTATGCCGAGAAAAAGAATATTAAACCGGAAAATATTGTTTCAGTTTCTGTTATGCCTTGTACTGCTAAAAAGTTTGAAGCTAACAGGCCTGAAATGAGATCGAGCGGTTTTAAAGATGTTGATTATGTACTTACAACCCGCGAGTTGGCTGTGATGATCAAACAAGCAGGCATTCAGTTTCAGGATCTTGAAGATGAACAATGTGATAGTATAATGGGCGTCGGAACAGGAGCTGCTGTAATTTTCGGTAGTACAGGAGGTGTGATGGAAGCAGCATTGCGTACGGCTTATGAAATAGTTACCGGGCGTGAAATTCCTTTCGAAAACCTTAATATTATGCCTGTAAGGGGAATGGAAGGGGTAAGAGAGGCCTCTTTAAAAATTGAAGGTGCTATTGGAGATTGGAAATTCCTTGAGGGTGCTGAACTTAAATGTGCTGTAGCCCATGGTTTAGCCAATGCCAAAAAACTTTTACAAAGTGTTAATAAAGGCGAAGCAACATACCATTTTATTGAAATAATGGCTTGTCCGGGTGGATGCCTTGGCGGTGGTGGTCAACCCATTCCAACAACCCCTGAGATAAGAAAGAAAAGAGCCGAAGCCATTTATTCGGAAGATATGGGTCTTCCTCTTCGTAAATCGCACGAAAATCCTGAAATTGTGCGTATTTATGAAGATTTTCTCGGAGAGCCCAATGGACACAAATCACACGATTTACTCCATACCCATTATACACCACGACAAAGATGGTAAAATATATAAAAAAAAAGGCTGTCTGAGGGCAGCCTTTATTTTTATATTTGAATTATGAAATTTTATAGGTGAAGGAGAATAAATGTTGTTTACTTATTCTTATGGCCACCAAATTACAAACCTGTAAAACCGGGAGATTATTCCAATCCGTTGTTTTAATAGCTTTATCAAGGATTATCTGTATTTTAAATTTGGAGCATTGATTTTTAATCAATATATTAGTAAAATGTGTGTTTCTAGTAAATATAACCGAAATAATTTTAAAGCAGTCACTTTGACGATTATTATGGGATTATTAACATTTACAGCAACTTCCTGTCAGGAGAAAACCAAGACCGTTAAAAATGTCGATCTGAATAAATATCAGGGTGTCTGGTTTGAAATTGCCAGGTTGCCTTTCAGGCCTGAAAAAGACCTGGTGAATATTACAGCTGAATATACCCTTGAGAAAAATAATAGAATTAAAGTTGTTAATAAAGGTTTTTTCAAAAATCCTGAAGGAAAATTGAAAAAAGCAACGGGTGTGGCCTACCTTCCCGATGCAAATGAACCCGGTAAACTCAGGGTTCGCTTTTTTGGAATTTTTGGGTCCGATTATCTGATTGTTTCTCTTGATACTGCCAACTATCAATATGCAATGGTGACCAACCGTAATAATACTTTATTGTGGATTTTATCCCGTACACCACAAATGAATAATGAAAGATATAATTTGTTGGTTAATGAGGCATCAGATCTTGGAATTGATACATCATTACTTATAAAAACCATTCAGCAATGGTAAGTATTAATACACCTGTTGTGATATATTGGTTCCGGCGCGATTTACGCCTTCACGACAACCATGGCCTTTTTCAGGCATTACATAAAAATCAGAATGTTTTACCTTTGTTTATTTTCGATACAAATATTTTAAAACAGCTTGACAATCCAAAAGATGCCAGGGTAAATTTTATTTTTGAAACCATCTTGCAACTTAAGCATCAGCTTGAAGAAAAAGGAAGCACCTTACTTGTCAGATATGGTGATCCTGCAGAAGTAATAAAAAATTGTACCGAAGAATACCGTGTAAGAAAAATTTTTGCCAATAATGATTATGAAACGTATGGCAGGGAGCGGGATGAAGCTATCAATAAGTTTTTACGCGATTGTAAAATAGATTTCCACTTGTTTAAGGACCATGTCATTTTCGAAAAGAATGAAATTCTTAAACCTGATGGTAAACCTTATACCGTCTATTCATACTATATGAAGCACTGGAAATCGGTGTTTCAAAGGCAGGAGCATCAGTTTTTTCCATCAGAGAAATATCTTTCAAATTTAGTGAAATGTGATCGGGAACCGGATCCGAAAATTGAGATGTTTGGATTCCGGTATTTTTCATATAGGTTTCCTTCATCCAAAATCAGCAGCGACATCATTCGGAATTATCATTTTCAACGCGATATACCCTCAGTGAAAGGTACTACCCGCATTGGCATTCATCTTAGGTTTGGGACAGTAAGCATTCGTGAAATTATTGATCAGGCATCTAAATGGAATGAAGTTTTTCTTGACGAACTAATTTGGCGCGAATTTTTTATGCAAATTCTATATCATTTTCCATATGTTGAAAAGCGTTGTTTTAAAGCACGTTATGAAAATATTACATGGTTGAATAACGAAAAGGAATTTGAATTATGGTGTAAAGGAAAAACCGGTTATCCGCTGGTCGATGCAGGCATGAATGAACTTTACAGAACCGGTTTTATGCATAACCGTTTACGAATGATCACAGCAAGTTTTTTGGTAAAACATCTGTTAATTGACTGGCGTTGGGGTGAGGCATACTTTGCACAGAAATTGCTCGATTATGAATTATCATCAAATAACGGGGGATGGCAATGGGCAGCCGGAACAGGCTGTGATGCAGTACCTTATTTCAGAATTTTTAACCCATTACTCCAGGCACAAAAATTTGATCCAAAAAATATTTACATAAAAAAATGGATCCATGACTATCGTCCTGATAAATATATAAAGCCGCTGATTGATCATAATTTCGCCCGCCAAAGGGCACTAGATACTTTTAAAGCTGCTGTCGGGAATGATGAAAATAAATATTAATTGGAAATTGAATAAAGTGCTGTTTTAAGAGCAATTTGTCTTTCTTTATTCATTACTCTTTAAAAGATACCCAAAATATTTTTCGAGATACCATTCAGTTAATTTTGGTACAGGGTATCTGCTGATTGCATTATACGGGATGAATTTGGTTTTAATGTCGTTATTGGCAATTTTTCCTTCTGCAACTATAAATTGTGCGTAAATAACCTGGTGTGTTAAAATATGCTTACGGCGTGCAAATGTTTCGGTTAAAAACCTCACATTGGATAAAACGCCTGAGGGAAAAGCTGAAAAAAACGATTTTTCAGATAATTGATGTTTGCTTTCAACCAGCCATGGCTCATACAAACCGTTCCAAATATCCTTTTCTTCTCTTTTGTTTAAATATAAACGTCCATTACTTATAAGAAAGAAATAATTAAAAAATCGTTTTGTTGTCTTGTTTTTTTTCACTTTGACTGGCAATTCTTCTATACGTTGATGTTTAAAAGCAAAGCAGAACTTGTTTATCGGGCACTGATTGCATAAAGGTTTCTGTGGAAGGCATACCATGGCTCCAATTTCCATTAGTGCCTGATTAAAAATGCCTGGTTCCTGATGACTAATCAATTCATAAATAATAGTTTTTATTTCCTTTAATGAAGAAGTTGAACCAGTTGGATGGTAAATCCCTTGTAGCCTTGATATTACCCTTGAAATATTACCATCAATTGCGGCAACTGCCTTATTGAAAGCGATTGAACAAATGGCACCTGCCGTATAATGACCAATCCCGGGCAATTTGATTAATTCTTCAAAACTATCCGGAAACCTTGAATGATATTGTTGTGTTACAATTCTTGCCGTTTTGTGAAGATTATGGGCCCTGGTATAATAGCCTAATCCCTGCCAGAGTTTCAGTACATCATCAATACTGGCGCCGGCAAGATCTTCAATTTCAGGAAATTGTTTTTCAAACCGATGATAATATTCAATTGCCTGATTGACACGTGTTTGTTGAAGTAAAATTTCTGAAAGCCATATTTTGTATGGATTTTTCGTATTTCTCCATGGTAAATCACGTTTATAAATTAAATACCAGCGGATAAGTGTATTAGCAAAATTCATTGATTATTCTATAAATCAAATGGTTATAAAAATATTCATTTTTTTTTTGATAAAAATTGTGGATTTGTTTTTGGTTATTCAAATAAACCCATATATTTGCATTCCAAATTTATTGATTTTCTAATATTTGATAATAAAAAAAGGTTTAAAAAATGACAAAAGCTGATATCGTAAATGAGATCTCGAAAAACACAGGAATCGAGAAAATAACTGTACAGAAAACAGTTGAAGCGTTCATGGACACAGTAAAAGGATCGCTTGTTAAAGGTAATAACGTGTACCTCAGGGGATTTGGCAGTTTTATCGTTAAAAAACGTGCTGAAAAAACAGCCCGTAATATTTCGAAAAATACTACCATCATTATTCCTGAACATTTTATTCCTTCGTTCAAACCTGCAAAATCTTTTGTATCAAAAGTTAAGAGCAAAGTGAAAAAATAGTTTTCAATTGCTAAAGTGATTAATTTTTAAAACGTATACAAATGCCGAGCGGGAAAAAAAGGAAAAGACATAAAATGGCTACGCATAAACGTAAAAAACGTTTAAGAAAGAACAGGCATAAAAAGAAAAAATAAACTTGTTTTTTAGGTAGTTCATTTAGCGATAAATAAACCTTTGGAGTTAGCTCCGGAGGTTTATTTAGTTTATTCTCGTGTTGGTTGCTGCTTTTGCACTCTTAATTGTGGTTTATTGTGAATAAGGAACTTGTAATTAATGTTACTGCTTCCGAAATAACTATTGCCCTTCTAGAAGATGGGCATCTCGTCGAGTTAAATAAAGAAAAAAGTAATTCTCAGTTTTCTGTCGGAGATATTTTCCTGGGTAAGGTTAAAAAAGTTATGCCCGGGTTAAATGCGGCTTTTGTTAATATTGGTTACGAAAAAGATGCCTTTTTGCATTATCTCGACCTGGGGCCTCAGTTTCTTACACTGAATAAATACCTCAAACAGGTAATTTCTCAAAAGCAGAAATCCACTTCTTTCAATCGTATCGAGCTTGAAAAGGATATTGATAAAAATGGCCATATCAGTGATGTATTGACCGAAGGTCAGATCGTATTGGTTCAGATTGCCAAAGAACCTATATCTACCAAAGGACCAAGACTTTCATCAGAAATATCTGTTGCCGGCCGTAACCTTGTTCTTATTCCGTTTTCTGATAAGGTTTCTGTATCACAGAAAATTGAGCTCAGCGAAGAACGGAACAGACTTAAAAGATTAATACAGAGCATTGTACCTAAAAATTACGGAGTTATTGTCAGAACTGTAGCTGAAGGCCGCAAAGTGGCAGAACTCGATATGGAGTTGCGTTCACTGGTTAAAAAATTTGAATCAGCATTGACAAGCCTCGTCAATGCACAACCCCCAAAACTGGTTATTGGTGAATTAAGCCGCACAAGTGCCATTATCCGCGATTACTTAAATTCTTCATTTAACAGCATATATATTAATGATGTAGATGTTGCTGACGAAACCCGTGAATATATAAAAAGCATAGCCCCTGATAAGCAAAAGATCATTAAACTTTACGATGCCGATGTTCCTATTTTTGAATATTTTGGTGTTGAAAAGCAGATTAAAGCCTCTTTTGGGCGAACAGTAGCCGTAAAAAAAGGGGCCTATCTGGTCATAGAACATACCGAGGCGCTTCATGTAATTGACGTAAACAGCGGTACACGAACAACATCTGAAATAAATCAGGAAGCCAATGCCCTTGATGTAAACCTTGCCGCAGCCGAAGAAATTGCACGACAACTTCGTTTACGTGATATGGGCGGTATTATTGTTATTGATTTCATTGATTTGCACGAACCTGATAATCGTCAGTCGGTTTACGAAAAAATGAAAGAATTTATGTCGGCCGACAGGGCAAAACATCATATCTTACCATTAAGCAAATTTGGTTTGATGCAGATTACCAGGCAAAGGGTCAGGCCGGAGATGAATATTGATACCAACGAAAAATGTCCTTCGTGCAAAGGCTCCGGAAAAGTTTCACCATCCATTCTTTTGGTTGACGAAATTGAAAACAATGTAAAATGGAGTATTAATGCCACTTTTTTTAAGCCGGTAACCCTGAAAGTACATCCATATATTGCTGCCTATTTAAATAAGGGATTCCCCTCAATCAGGTTAAAGTGGAGATTTCGTTTCAAAAAATGGATTCATGTTCAACCGGTTTCGTCTTATAATCTTGTTGAATATCATTTTTTTAACAAAGAGGATAACGAAATATTGCTATAATTCATTATTTCCCTTCTTCAGGAAATCTGTTTTTTCATCCGGTCAGGAATTAAAACAATTTTATAATCCACCTTTCAATATTGGATTTTAAAAGTTTGAAATTTCGCTATGCAAGTTTTATAAGATTTTTTCTTTCTTATAAGAGATAATCCTTTATATGATTTAATCCGGAGCTGATTTCTCAGACTAATCAGCCTTTAAAACTTATTATAAATTTATTGGATTGCTTAAATAGATATTGATAGTAATTATATAAAATTCTATTAAACAGTGTATTAATTTAAATTTTTTATTCGTTTTTCATCCGGATTTTTTTTATTCGCACAATCAAGTTTTTTTTCTAAATTACCCTGTAAAATTTTCACCTGGATGCAAGGTCTTTTGAAAATATTCAGATTGGCGGGAATTTCCTTAATATTTATTTTGAAGGTTATTCAGGGGTTAGGTGTTTCAAACGTTATTATTGATACTGAGCTGAAAAATGAATTTTCACTGAAAGGAAAATTGCTGATTTTTTCAGACAAGGAATTGAACAAGACGGTTTATGATATAAAAAAAACCGGTGATGACCAGTTTGATGTTTTACCCGATATATGGTTTCAGACAGGATATAAAAAATCATCCGAATGGATAATGTTTCATATCGATAACAGGATAAATAGACCATTTGACCTGATTTTAAATACCTGGAATTCTTTTTTTTATGAAATAAATTTCTTTTTATTTGAGGATACGGTTCTGATTTCACAGAAGTTTTACGGTGCAGAATATACTTTCTATAACCGTGAAATAGCCTATAAAAACTATGCATTTAGCATTCCCACGCAGCCCGATAAGAATTATACCTGCCTGATTCAGGTACGCAACCACGGACACCCAACCTATTGCAGATTTTCGCTCGAAAGTCCCCAGAGTTTTGCTTTTTCAAATATGAAAACATCCTTTGTAAATGGTATTTATTATGGGATCATACTTTTCGGGTTCATTATCAATTTTTTATTATTTATATTTTCAAAAGAGAAGTTAAATTTATATTTTTCACTATATGCCATATTCCTGGCATTTTACCAGGCAACCAAAGACGGTCTGGCTTTCCAGTATATCTGGCCCGATTGGCCATGGTTTAACCTTCACATAGAATTGATGCTCATATGTGTAGCCATTTTTTTCTTAATTGTTTTTACCCGGTTATTTATAAAAACTCCAAAGAGAGCGTTGTTTTTCGATTGGGCACTTATTCTGATTGCATCGGTATTTGTTGCTTTAACCATTATATGTTTTATAGATAGATGGTTCTCTTTTATCCGAATTCTTACGGGGCTGATGGTGTTTGCTACTGTAATTACAAGCATCACGGCTGTAATTTATGTATTCCGTCATAGTATGTCCCGTGTGTTTTATTTTTCTATTTTTTATATTCCTGTTTTGTTGGCAATTGTAATTCATTTAGGACGAAATACAACTTTGCTCCCTATTAACACTTTTACTTTGCAGGCTGTGAAACTTGCATTTATTTTCCAGATTGTTTTACTGGCATTTGAACTCACAAACCGTTTTAGCCGGTTGCTGGCAAAATCGGTACATATATCAGCCAACCTTGAGGGAATAGTTTCAGAGCGCACCAGGCAGATTAATGCTCAAAACGAAGAATTACGCACGCAGGCCGAAGAGCTAAAGTCACAGAAAGAGGAATTGCTTGCCCAAAGTGAGGAGCTTATGAATAAACATGAGGTGCTCAGCGAAATTAACCTGGAATTATCAAAGTTAAAAGTTGTTGCAAGCAAAACCAATAATTTTCTTTATTTCTTTGATGCCGATGGCAACCTGGAATGGTTTAACGAATCGTTTTCGAGTATGCTTGGGTACGATTATCAGGAATATAAGCGGAGGAGAAGCAAAGTCAATATCCGTGAAATTACCTATTACCCTGGGATTCTGAAAATTCTTGAACGCGTTAAAACCATTAAAACCCCCGTTACCTATGAATCGAACTTTAAAAACCAGGAAGGAAATAATGTCTGGTACCAGACAACCCTTACACCGGTTTTTGACGAAAACGATCAGTTGAAAAGCCTTATTGCCATTGACACCGATATTACCAACCTTAAGACTTATGAAAACGAATTAAACCGTCAGAAAGGCGAGTATGAAATACAGCGAAACATAGCGTTGATGCAGAAAGAATCGCTTGAATTTCAGCAAAAAGAAATAACAGATAGCCTTCGTTATGCAAAACGAATTCAATCGGCCATTTTACCTAACCAGCGTTTAATATTAAAATTCTGGCCAGAAAGTTTTGTGTTGTTAATGCCACGAGATATAGTAAGTGGTGATTTTTACTGGTATTATCGCCTCGAAAACAAGCATTTTATAATTGCTGTTGATTGCACAGGACATGGCGTGCCCGGAGCTTTTATGTCTATTATCGGAACTTATCTTCTAAATACCATTATAATCCAGAATGGTGTTTCAAAACCATCAGAAATTTTAAAACAACTAAACAGGAAAATTAAAATATCTCTGAATACCGAAAATATTCTGATGCAGACCAATGATGGTATGGATATTGCCATTTGTGTCATCGATCGGGAAAATAATTCACTTGAATTTGGAAGTGCCATGAGGTCGTTATACCTTTTTAATGGCAATGAATTTTCCGAATTGTTAGGGGATAAAATTCCAATATCAAGTGACATCTCGGGCAATATCAATGCCCATTATACCGATTATGAAGTTAAACTTCAGACCGGGGCTACATTTTATATGTTTTCAGATGGAATAATTGACCAATTTGGAGGTAAAAACAATAAAAAATTCCTGTCAAAAAGGTTTAAACAGCTGGTTACCGATATACAACATATGCCTATGAGGGAACAAAAAACCATTATTCAGGCGACCATTGAAGACTGGAAAGGTGAACGGGAACAGGTCGACGATATTATGGTTTTAGGGATAAGATATATGTAGCTGTTTAATCCTTTATTACCAGCTTCCGCTGGCACCACCACCGCCAAAACTCCCACCACCAAAGCCTCCGAAGCCGCCGCCACCTCCAAAGCCTCCAAAATGTCCGCTTCCGGAAGAGAAATTACTGAAACCACCCGATTTATTCCCGAAGGCATTGCTCATCATTCCCATACCAATCCAAAATGGCAAACTTTTTCCAACACTGTGGTGTTGACTTTTTGAACGCGAAAAAATGAAAATCAGTAATATCAGGACAATAAACATTACAGCAGCTGCGCCAGCAGGTGCAGACTTTTTTTGTTTCATATACGTTGCTGAATTGTATTCTCCTTTGGCCAGTTTCATAATCACCTGCAGGCCAGCATCAATTCCTTCAGTATTTTTTCCTTTCCGGAATTTCGGCAATATTTCATTTTCAATAATGCGTTTACAAACGGCATCAGGTATGGCTCCTTCAAGACCGTATCCGACCTGGATGCTTACTTCCCCTTTGCTTTCAGCGGTTTTTGGTTTTATAAGCAAAACAACACCATTGTCGAAAGATTTCTGGCCAACTTTCCATTTATCGCCAATTAGGCTGGCTATTTCATCAATGTCATAGCCGGCTAAATCTTTCATAATTACAACTACAATCTGATTACTTGTTTGATTACTGAAACTTACAAGTTCAGTTTCAAGCCTGGCAATATCATCTGGATTTAAGAAACCTGCGAAATCGTTTACCAGGCGCGGTGGTTCAGGTTTTGGCGGAATTTCCTGTGCTGTCAGGTACGATGAATTGATAAACAGGAAAAAAAATAAAAGGGTTAAAAATCTATGAGCCATAAGAAATGTCGTTTGATAATTCGTTCTGATCGTTTGACTGATATGGAAAATGAGTTTGCAGTGAATCTCCGGCCATTTTTATTGCTTCTGTCAAACCGAGGTCGAATTGATTATTTTTAAAATGTAACTGCATTTTTTCTTTAATCTCGTCCCAGAAATTGGTGGCTACTTTGGCATTGATACCAACATCGCCAAGAATAGCAAATTTTTTTTGCGACGGGACAATGAAAAACAAAACCCCGTTGCGCAGGGCGGTTTTGTGCATTCCGAGTTCAGCGAAAATATCAGCGGCCAGATCAAGGATATCACCAGGGCATTTTTTTGCTATATGTACCCTGATTTCGCCCGAAGTATGTAATTCGGCATTTTTTATGGCTTCAGTAATAAGCTTTTCCTGTTCGGGGGTGAAAAATTCTGATGCTTTCATTTATGTGATCGTTAGAATTTTACTTCAGGGGCTTTTTCGGCACCGGCAGTTGCTTCGAAATAACCCTTCTTTTCAAACCCAAACATGCCTGCAAAAATGTTGTTTGGAAAACGACGGATATACATATTATAGTCCTGAACCACTTCATTAAATTTTCGCCTTTCTGTAGCAATACGGTTTTCAGTCCCTTCAAGTGTTGCCTGAAGTTCAAGAAAGCTTTGATTGGCTTTAAGTTCGGGATATTTCTCAACTACCACCATTAAACGTGCCAAAGCCGATCCGAGGCCATCCTGTGCCTGCTGGAATTGTGCCATTGCTTCGGGTGACAGATTGTCAGCCTTTATATTAACGCTGGTAGCCTTTGCTCTTGCTTCAATTACCTGTGTCAGGGTTTCCTTTTCAAAATTGGCATAACCTTTTACAGTGCTTACCAGATTAGGTATCAGATCCATACGACGTTGATAAACATTCTCGACATTAGCCCATTGCTTGGTAGTTTCTTCCTGCTTATTAACCATTTGATTATATAAATTTTTAAAATAGGAATACATCAGGAGAATACCCAATAAAACTATTCCAATGGCAATCCACTTTTTCATACTACTGAAATTTAAAATTATTAATTTGTTAATTATTAATGTTTTAAAATCAAATAATCACATAGCTTCATAGTAAAATTATTTGATTTATGTTTTAACCATGCTGTATACTGCAAATGTAGTGCAAATTTTGTTATTTTGCCGGTTGAAGTTTCAATTCATGAATAAAGCAGTTTTTATTGATCGTGATGGTGTTATTAATTCCGATGAGGGGCATTATTATATTTTCAGATCGGATGATTTTATTTTAAATCCTGAAATCGCCAATAACCTGAAGAAACTTCAGGAAGCCGGTTTTAAACTCATTATTATCACTAACCAGGGAGGTATTGCCAAAGGAATATATACTGCTTCAGAGGTGGAAAAACTTCACGATTATATGCTACAACTTCTTTATAATCAAAAAGTAATAATTACTGATGTTTTCTATTGTCCTCATCATGATGGAATAGGTAAATGCCTTTGCCGGAAACCAAAACCATTGATGATACAAAAATCCGCGGCAAAATACAATATTGATCTGGACAGGTCGTGGTTTATCGGCGATAATGACCGTGATATGGAAGCTGCCAGTCTGGCGGGTGTGAAAGGAATTAAGGTAAAAGCAAATACCGATATAAAAGAGGCTGTTGATCGGATTTTAAATTCGTAAAATATTCATGGATAGCGAATTTGTAAATTTTAATGGCAACCTGGTTGAACGCGAAAAGTTAATTTTCAATTCGGAAAACAGGGGTTTCCGTTATGGCGATAGCGTTTTTGAAACCATGCATATAGCGACACCCCATATTCATTTTTTTGATCAGCATACGGAGCGGTTATTCGAAGCCATGGACCTTATAAAGATTAGGAAATCTGAGGCTTTTACGAAAGATTATATTTATTTTCAGGTTCAGAAACTGTTAAAGCGAAACCGCCATTTTACAGCTGCCCGTTTGCGCCTGACGGTTTTCAGAAATGGTGGAGGAAATTATAAACCAGCTGATAACGCTTTTTCATTTCTGATTGAAAGTAAACCTCTTGAAACCCGTTATTATAAATTAAATCCATTCGGCATTAACCTTGGAATCTGCGATACTATTTTTAAACCGGTTTATCCGCTTGGGCAATACAAAACCGGTAACAGCCTGATTTATGTTATTGCTTCGGAATTCTGTAATAGTAATAAACTGGATGATGCCCTGATTTTAAATTCTTCAGGTTATGTGGTTGAAGCCACATCGTCAAATGTTTTTGTGGTAAAAGAAGGTGTTATTTATACCCCAGGACTTGCTGACGGATGTGTTGCAGGAATTATGCGGTCACAGGTTATTGAAACAGCTATAAAATCAGGTTTTGTGGTATATGATGAGTGTTCTGTTCATCCTGCGGAGCTTGAGCAGGCCGATGAAATATTTTTAACCAATGCAGTAAATGGAATTGTTTGGGTTTCGGCGTTTTATACCAGGAGGTATTTCAATAAAGTTGCGCGTTTATTGCTTGAAGTAATTAATAAAAATATCTTAGTTTAAAGAAGGGCTTTTAGGAGCATTGAGCCAGACTTTATATTTATCGCCAAGGTTTTCGAGCGATTCTTCCCAGATTGATAATGTATTTCCAAATAACCTTGTGGGGTCAATTTTTGTAACAATCCAATATTCATTTTTAATCTCTTCGTCAAGCTGATTTGCACTCCATCCGCTGTAACCAACAAATAATCTTGTGTTTGCGGTGTTAGAAATTCCTTTTTCGGCCAGGCTGGTCAAAACATCAAAATTACCACCCCAGTAAACATTTTCAAAAATATGAATGCTATCGGGGATAAGGTCTCCAAGGGTATGGATGAAATGAACGGTATTTGTTTTTACCGGGCCTCCCAGCCCAATTGAAATTCCGGTTTCGGGGAAATTCTTCACCACTTCGGTGATTTTCATTGGTAGCGATTTATTGATGATGAAACCAACAGAACCCTGGCTGTCATATTCGGTGAGAAAAACCACAGACCTGTGAAAATACATATCCTGCAAAAAGGGTTCTGAAATTAATATTACCCCTTTCTGCACCCGGGTTAGTTGCAGGTTGAGTTTAAATATGTTGGAATTTAAATTCATACTGCAAGATATTGATTTATAATTTATTTTTCAAGCTATTAATCAATTTCATATGGCTATTTATCAACAAAATTGAGGCCAAAATATGGAAAAGTATATATATTTATCCATCTGATCCATAATAACAATATCGTACCGTATAGCAAAATTCTTCCGCCGTAGTAATGAATTTCCATTTCATATCGGGGACAATGATATTGGGCGATGGTGGCGATATATATTCTTAAAATGTTCACAAAATAAATAATAATGATTCCAAAAAAGATATAAAGAATTTTTCGTTTCCACGGGCCTTTGATGACCAGCATAAATCCGGAAAATTGAGCTATATGTCTCAATGCCAGGCAGGAATAAATGATTAACACACCCCTTGTGCCATCAATTTTTACAATATGTTGAGGCAGCATTTGATGCTGGTAGCCCGTAAGAGATAGGAGCTGATGAAGAAAATAAATCACCGAAGATTCAAGGGAATGTGAAAAAGCAGATTTCTCAAGAAATGTAACTACAACCGGTAAATCGGCAATTAAAACCGAGAGTACCCACCCTGTGAGCAAGGCCAAAGCAAAGTGAAGTGAGAATTTTAATATCTGCCGGTTATAATGATCCATGGGCTGAAATAAAAAATGCCACCTTTGGAGTGGCATACTGGATTATTTTTTTTTGTTTTTATTTATTTTATAAGCAACAAATATGGCTGATCCGGCTAATAAGAGCAGGAAACCTTCTCCGGCCGGAAGTGGATTTGGATCGCCGCCGCCTCCCGGATCGGGAGGAAGCAGGTCGCGTGTCCCGTTTTTATTAAAATTATTGTCTTTGGTAAATCTTCCTTGTTTTGAGAATTGTCCGCTTTTTGGCCCATCTGCCAGAAGAGAACCGGAAAGAAAAATTAAAAGAAGAAGAACCGTTATATATTTGAAATAATTCATGTTAATAATTCAAAGTTTGCAAAGGTATAAAAATTATTTTATAATAACTTTTTGTACATTTATCTTGTTGTCTGATATAACTTTAACAATGTATGTTCCTGCAATATCCATCTGAATGACCGATGTTTTATCCATATCTGTTTTAGAAAGATGCAACAACCTTCCTGTTATATCATAAACGAAAATCTGTTTTATTTTGTTACGATCATGGTCAGTGATAAAGATGGTTTTGTCAAAGGAAAATATCTGTATATCATTTTTAATATTTTGTTCGACAGACGAACCTCCTTTGATGAAATGTACCAGGAAACGCTGGTTGGTCATTACAGCACCTGACTGGAAATCATAAAAATTTCCGGTTGAAAGGTCAACCCTTCCATTAACCGATTGGTCTTCAAGTTCTACGCGATATGCTGCAGGGAAGGTATTATCAATGACTGTCAATCGGAAAGTGCCAGCAACGCTTGATTTGAATCCAAGTGGTACAGAAGTAGTTTCGGTAAGCTCAGGATAGGTATTGACAGACAATTGTTGTCCTGATGGCAGTGATGTATAAATTTCAGGAAGATTATTATCGGAACTGAACATTTTATATGCATCAAATTCAAAATCAAAATTATTGTTAGCTCCCGGGTAAAATAAAATGACAGTTTCATCCAGGAAATCACCTCTTTCAATTCTTAATTTAAGCATATTTTCAGGCAATTGTTCACCATCTTTAAGGAAAGTACGTGCAACAGCTACCCTGACATTATTGTCCATACTCAAGGTGGCGCTACCGGTTGCTGACCTGTGGACAAAAAATGCCTGCATGGGTGCAATATATCTTGATCCGCCATTGGTTGAGGCATTGGTAGAAGCGTTATATGTCGCATACTGCCCTCCCCCGATATGAATATAGGTAGTATTGTCAACCGAAGATTTATCCCAGCCGCTTGAAGCTTTCCAGTCTATTGATGACACAAAAGGATTGCCAACCAGGTTCCATCCGTCCGAATCGCCTGTTCCGGAAGCTGAAACGGATATGGATTGATTACTGTTGATTAAAGTGCCGGAATAGGTAACAAGGCGGTTAGGAGCGCTGGTATTGTATTTAATGGCAAATCCTTTCATCGGGGTCATCGGATCGCCCAGGCTTGCACCTGTAAAACCACCGGCTTCACTATGTTTTTTAACAAAGAAACCAGTGAATAAATTGACAGTTGCCCCTGAAACCGGAGCAGAGACAAAATTATAATCGCTTCCTTTAATATACATCTCAACCGAAGAATTTCCTGAAACACTTATAGTAGCACCATCTTTACATACAATCTGCCCGGTTTGAACATCGCTGTTGGTTTCAAGTTTGAGATTGCCGTTCACAGTAAGGCTATTACCTGCATTGATAATTAAAAAGCAGGTTGCGGAAATAGTGAGGTTATTGCATGTGCCATTGGATGAAAGCGCGGGTTTATAGGTTGATGAGTTAATAAATACATCCGTGGTTGAAGTTGGAACAGCTGAGTTTGACCAGTTGGCTGCAACATGCCAGCTGGTTGGATCGGATGCATTACCACCGGCCCATGTAGCTGCGGTGGCAGTTGACTGACTGTTTGGATTTCCTGAAGCAGTTGTTGTTAAGTACGCCGTATTTGAACCGCTGTTGTTGTATTCATAAACCCTGAACCAGTAAACTGTATTTGATGATAATTCTGTTACACCTACGCTATTTCCTGTTCCGTTAAAAATAACCTGTTCTCCGGCGTTATTCCAGCTGTTATCAGCACTTGGGGAAGAACCATTGGAAGGATTTGTAAAAGAATTTGAGGTATTCATGATTACAATTCTTGCATCTCCATTGCCTTTTGTGAAGGTTACAGTCATTGAAGAACTGGTAATATTTGAAAAAACAATCGAATAGGCCTGAACATCAGGGGCTTGTTTAAGTGTAGACTGTGATTTTGGGTTGTTTGTTGCTGTAGCAGTGTTAAACAGGGTATTTTCACCTGAATTGTTGAATTCGTAAACCCTTACCCAATAGGTTGTGCTTGGGCTTAAGCTGGTAATATCTACAGTATTACCCGATCCGTTATAAACTACCTGCTCACCATTATCCTCCCAATCTGTGTTAGCAACAGGGTCCTGTCCGTTTTCAGGGTTTGTGAATGAATTTGAGGTGTTCATTACGATGATTCTGTTTTGGCCATTGCCTTTCGTACAATTGACCGTGAAACTATCGAAACCAATACTGGTAAATGTAATATTGCTTGCCTGGATGGTAGGAGCTGCATTGGCAGTTGTTTGCGATGCAGGATTACCGGTTGCATCTGAAACAAGATAACGGGTTGTTCCTAAAGTATTGTTGTTAAATTCATAAACCTTAAAAAAGTAAGTAGTATTGCCGATTAGTCCGGTAATTGATGCAGTAGCAGCTGTACCACGATACAAAACATAATTGCCTGACCCGATGCTGCTACCCGACCCAAAATTTAAATTAGCCGTATAAGTACTTCCATCATCCGGATCGTCATTAACTGAGCTCCCCTGGTGGGCAACCAGCAGGCAAAAATCTCCATTTCCCCTTGTCCAGCTTACGGTCATTCCATCTGAAGCAACATCCGGAAAAACAATATCTGTAGCCTGTATGGCAGGCGTGGATTTTAAGGTTGCAAAACTACCCGGATTTCCCGAAGCAGTATTCACATTATACAAAGTGGTGGCATCGGTGCCGTTATATTCAAAAACCTGCACATAATAGGTTGTACCGCTGGTTAAACCTGAAATACTGACGGAATTTCCTGTGCCATCATAAATAACATAATTGTTTTTTCCCATATCATCGCCTGAACCAAAGGCTGTGTTAGGGGTATAGTCAATTCCATCGGTCGGTATCGTATCAACAGGATTTGTTTGTTTTACAACAGCAATTCGCCTCAATCCGTTTCCTTTTGTCCAAGTAATTGTAGCAGTGGTAAAATTTATATTTGAAAATTGAATACTGGTAGCCTGAGTGGAAGGGGCACTGTTTTCGGTTTCAAAGGAATTGGGATTTCCAGATGTTTCTTCCGTGTAATATTTGATAAAATTAGTGCCATGATTGTTATATTCAATGGCTTTAAAATAGTATGTGCGGTTAGGATTTAACCCGGAAACAGAAACAAAGGGGTTGGCATCATTGCCAATATAAAGAACAAATGTTCCGGAAGTTCCTATCTGTGAGCCAGATCCAAATACAGTACTGGCAGTATAGGTGGTATTGTCAACCGGATTTGCCACCGAACCTGATTCTTTGGCAATTAAAATGCAATATTCACCGTTTCCCCTGGTCCAGTTTACATTGACAGATGATGAGGTGATATCAGAAAATTCTATATCAGATGATTGCATGGTAGGTGCGGCTCCTAAAGTTGTGACTATGCCTGGATTACCTGTTGATGTTAATGTCAGATATTTCGGGTAGCTGGTTCCATTATTGTTGAATTCAATCACTTTGAAGTAATACTCTGACCTATCGGTCAAACCTGTAATTGTAACCGTATTAGCTGCCCCTTTGAACAATACATAACATCCTGCGCCGGTTGTGCTTCCTGAACCGAAAGTAGTACTTGCGGTATAGATATTATCATTAACAGGGTCGGAAATATTATTCCCCAGTGAGCCAACTACCATGCAGTAATCACCATTTCCCCTTTCCCATGTAAGGGTAACGCCATAGCTATCAATATTTGAAAATACAATATTGGTTGCCTGGCTTGTAGGTGCTGGTTTCAGGGTTGCCTGGCTCCGCGGGTTATTGGTTGCGCTCGCTGTCTGGTAAATAGAATTGGACCCTCCATTATTAAATTCAAAAACCTGGAAAAAGTAAGTAGTGCCTGTTTCAAGTCCGGTTACAGCATAGGAGGTTCCTGTTCCTTTATACAAAGCAAAGTTCCCCGTTCCTATTTCACTTCCATCATCAAACAAGGATGACCCATAAGAATATGAAACGCCATTTGTCGGGTTGGTATTTATTACTGAACCTTCACGCACAACAACAAGGCATGAATCACCGTTTCCGCGGGTCCATTCAACGGTCATGCTGTTGTCTGAAACGGATGTGAACACCAGATTCGTTGCCTGTAATGACGGTGCAGCTTTTAAGGTTTTTGCAGAAACAGTTGACAGCGTGCCATCGGTTTTATAATTGTATGTTTCATCAACACTTACCCTGTTATAGGCAATAATGGTAAAACTGTAATCGGTTCCTGAGGGAAGACTTGCAATAACTGTAGATGTTGAACCTACCACTTCTGCAGCAATAATGGTTCCGGAAGGTAATGAAAAATCTGATTGCTCGTGGCCATCAGCTATCCCCGATGCTGTTGGGGCAGTGAGTCCTGATTTTTGCAGGATGATGTAACCTGCAGCTCCGCTTACGGCATTCCAGCTTAGCGTGATAGATGATGAAGTTATCACTGAGGCTGAAAAATTTTGAGGATGGGATGCCGGTTCGGTGGCAAGGGTATAGAAAGAAATATTTGAGCCGTATGAAGTACCAAGTGTGTTGGTTGCATAAGCCCTGACATAATATTGGGTTGCTGCGCTCAGGGTGTTAAATGGGCTTGAATATAACCCAGCTCCGCTGCCATCGGTAGTAAATGAGTTGCTTAATGTGGGGTTGGATGATGTATTCCAGCAAACTCCACGTGCAGTTACGGTATATCCCCCATCGGATGTAATATTACCACCCGATGTTGCTGAATTGTGTGTGATGGCACTTGCTTCAACCGTAGTGAGAATAGGTGTCGTTGCTCCAAATCCCTGTATAGTAAATTGGTAGGGAGATTCATCGGTGTCGTTGCTGCTGATCGAAATTGTTGCAGTGCGCGTTCCTGAGGCGCTCGGGTCAAATTTAACCATAAAGGTAGTTGAATTACCAACAGTTATATTTTGTGATGGAGCACTATAAATGGAAAAATCTGCAGCGTGAGCACCAGAAATGGTAACATAAGGGTTTGAACCGCTTAATGTTAAGAGACCAGGATAAGATCCGCTATTCAGGTTATAAATCGTAAATGTTCTTATAATATTATTGGTTCCTGTTACGTCAACACTCCCAAAATCAGTATGATCGGCTGAAGAAGGAGTATTATCGTTGTTGGCGATAGACTGACTGTTTCCCTGGATATCAATCTCAGGAGTAGTTCCTGTTCCCTGAATAGCAAAAGTGTATTCACTTTCATCAGGGTCGTTACTGAAAACATGTACCACAGCAGAACGAGTCCCAGTAGCAGAAGGATTAAAACTAATGGTAAAATCATCGTTTGATGATGATGAAATGGGAGATGCCGGTTGTAGTGTCACCGTAAAATCGGAGGAATGGGTTCCATCAATGGTAACATAAATTCCATTGGGTGAATTCTGATCGGTGAGGTTAAGGTTTACTGCTCCGGTGTTATAAATATAATATGTCCTGGACATAGTACCGATCTGAATATCAACATCGCCAAAATCCGTAAAATCTGATGATGAAGGTGTTTCGTCTCCATCGGTGATACTTACTCCATTCCCTTTGATATCAATTTCAGGGGTGTTTCCTGTCCCCTGGATGCTGAAATTATATGGATTTTCGTCTTCGTCGTTATTGGCTATGGAAATGGAAGCCGATCTTGTTCCAGATGCTGTCGGAGCAAATTTAACATCGAAGGTGGTGGTTCCTCCATTGCGGGCAATAGGGCTTGATGGTTGAACTGTAACCGTAAAATCTGAAGCATGGGTTCCGGAAATGACAACTTTTGGGGTGCCTGTAAGTTTAAGGTCTCCGTCGCTGGTGGTAGTTCCGGCAGCATTTCTGATGGTATAGGTAATGGTATAATCACTGCCAACCGCTATTGTGCCAAAATCAGTGTTATCGCCAGTATCTGGTGAATTATCGCCATCGCTGATAATGGTTGAATTTCCAAGCACTTCCATTTCGGGGGCTACACCACGACCTGTAACACGTTTTGTGTTTGTACAGGTAAAATCTTCTTCATAAATGGGCAAATCTTTTATCTGAACGCCTTTTGTGAGCGGAGTAAATTTAATATAAATGGTGGTAGATGCTAAATCTCCGTTATTGTCGGTTGCAAAAGATAATTGCTGGCTCCATGGCCCGCTGCTGCTGGTGCTAAGACGAAAATCGCTCAGAGCATCAATCCAGATAGTGGTCGTTCCGCCACCATCACCCAAGCCGTGTGCATTGTCGGCACTGATGGCAAAATTATGCGTTCCGGATGAAGATTCCGATAGAAGTATATTGCCGCAATTCAGGGATGTTCCCGGATTTACTGTAATGGTCTGACCATTTGCAATAACAGCATTAATCAGAACTATTAATATAATTGAAAGCCGTTTCATAGCTTGTTTTTTGTATTTTTACAAAGATACTATAGAATCATGTTGTTTACGTATAAATTAACAAAAGTAATACTATATTTTGATAAATTAAGTTTATAAAATTGTTAATGTACATATTAATAACATTAAAATGAAATAAAGGTTTTTTGATATACCACTTAAAATATCGTTTGTAATAAAAAATATGGATTTAACGTATTTCTTTGTAAGTTTGCAAATAAAATATTACGTGCAATGAAGAGATTTACTGTCATTGTGTTATCTGTTTTGATTTTTTCGTGTACACAGCACAGAAACAATGTGATGTTGCAGAGTAATTTATCTGATAATGAGCTGAGCAACCTGCCAAAAGCAAAAATGATTGAATACCGTATCAAGCCGGCCGACATTCTTTTTGTTAAAATTGTCTCATCGGATGCTAAAAGTTTCGACCAGTTCAATCTTGATATACAGGGTACAGCATACCAAATGTTTTCTGATCAGAGTTTTTATTATACCGGATATACGGTGAGCGATTCGGGAACAATAGTATTACCCGTACTTGGAAAAATTGAAGTTACAGGGAAGACTATTCCCGAGATACAGCAACAGATTCAGTTGATTGCCAATGAATATCTCCGCGATGCATTGGTTTTGGTGAAACTGGCCAATTTTAACATAACAGTAACAGGTGAAGTAAAAAGGCCTGGTGTGTATCGTATTTTTTATAATACAGTTACAATTTTTGAAGGATTGAGCCTTGCCGGTGATATTGAGGAGTTTGGCAACCGCAAAGAGGTTATCGTGATCAGGCAAAACCTGAACGAACAAAAAATATTAAAACTCGATCTTACTGATATTCATTTGCTTGGACAGGAAGGGTATTATTTATTACCCAATGATATCATTTACGTAAAACCATTGAAAGTTAAAAACTTCCGAAATAATATTCCGGTTATTTCGTTATTTTTAAGCACACTCACTACATTTTTATTAATTTCAACCTATATCAGCCGGAATTAAATATGAATGAGCAGCAGTTTTTAGGTCAGGAACCATTTGATGTAAAGAAATATATCTTTAAAATCATATCAAACTGGTATTGGTTTTTTTTAGCAGTAATTGTTGCTGTTGGTATTGCGTATTTTAAAAATCGTTATGCCAATCCTGTTTATTCTGTGGGATGCAGTATTCTGGTTAAGGATAATGAAAAAAGTTCGTTATATCGCGATGAAATCATTGATGCTTTTGATTTGTTTAAAAAAGGCAAGAATATCCCCAATGAAATGGGCGTGTTGCGTTCATATGACCTCACCAGGAAAACCCTTGAAGAACTTGACTTCAGTGTCAATTATTATGGAATGGGCCGAATCAGGAATCCTGAATTATATCGTCCTTATTTTAAAGTTATTGCTGATACTTCAAAATCGCAGATCTACAATTTTCCGATTTACCTGACCAGGGTGAATGATTCTATTGTTAATATTGAGATTGAAACTGATCAAAAGATAAAAAAAACCTTAAAACTAGGCGAGAAGTACGAGGATGAATATTTTAGTTTCTGGGTTACCGAAAGGTACCCCGACCAGTCAATTATGTCGGAGGGATCAGACAGGTACGAAAAATATTTTTTCTATTTCAACGATATCAACTCACTTACAAATAGTTACCGTTCAAGAATTTCAATGGGTCTGGCCCATAAAGATGGTTCAATTCTTAATCTTTACATTGCCGGATATATAGCGCAAAAAGAAGTTGATTACCTGAATAAACTGTCCGAAGTATATATCCGTTCAGGACTTGAAGAGAAAAACATGATTGCCACCAAAGCCATTGAGTTTATTGATAATCAGATCAGCAATATCATGGATTCGCTGAGTATTGTTGAGAACCGGTTATTAAATTTCAGGACCAATAATAAGATTATAAACCTGAGCCAGGAAGGGACCTCGCTGTTTCAGAAGATGGATAAACTTCAGGCTGACAAAGCATTACTGATAATTCAATCGCGATATTATAATTACCTTTATGATTACCTGAATTCAAAGGACGACCTGAGCCAGTTTGTTGCTCCTGCTGTGGCAAGCATCGAAGATCCTTTACTCCGCAACCTGATTGTCCAATTAAATGGTTATTACATTGAAAGAAGCACACTGAATTACAGTTCGAAAAAAGAAAATCCGGCACTTGACCTGATTAACTTAAAAATAAAAAATACAAAAAGTGCACTTATAGAAAACGTACAGAATCTTATAAAAAACAATCAGTTAAGCCAGGATGAAATTGAAAAACGCATTACCAGGCTTGATATGGATGTTCAGAAACTTCCGGTGAATGAGCGTAAACTTATCAATATACAGAAGAAATTTGATATTAATAATGAAGTATATACTTATCTTCTACAGAAACGTGCCGAAGCAGGAATTATGAGAGCATCGAACATTCCTGATGTTAAAGTCCTTGATCTGGCCAGAACTGAAAATGCGGTACTCATATCACCTAAATCCTCTTTAAACTATAGCATTGCCTTTATTATTGGATTGGTTATTCCATTAATAATAATTATTATAATTGATTATTTAAATGATAAAATCCTCGACCGGAAGGACATTGAAAAACACACCAAAGCCAGAATACTTGGAGTCATAGGGCATAATACCAAGCTTACCGAACTGGTTGTGATTGATAACCCCAAATCATCCATAACAGAGTCGTTCAGGGCAATTAAAACAAATATGCAATATGCCCTGGGCGATAAACCTTCGAGTATTATTTCGGTAACATCAACCATCAGCGGCGAAGGCAAATCGTTCTGTTCCATTAATCTTGCCTGTATTTATGCCATGACCAACAAGAAAACATTGCTGGTTGGACTTGACCTCCGCAAGCCAAAGGTGCACAGGGAGTTTAATCTTGATAATTCAATCGGTGTAAGCACATACCTCGTAGGCCAGCATAATATGGAAGAAATAATTTTTTCTAGCCATGTCTCAAATCTATTTATTGCCCCTGCCGGAAAGGAACCGCCAAATCCTGCACAATTGCTTGAAACAAGCAGGATGACTGATTTTTTTGAGTATATCAAAAGCCGCTTCGAAGTTATTATAATTGATACACCTCCCATAGCCCTGGTTTCTGATGCTTTGTTTTTTTCCAGATTTACTGATGCCAATATTTTTGTTGTCAGGCAGAATTATTCGCATAAAAATGTACTTTCTATCATCAACGAATTAAATGAAAATACAAAAATCAGCGGGTTCAGTATTGTGATTAACGATGTAAGGGTGCCTGGCTATTACGGTAATTATAATTATTATGGATATTACGGTTACGGATATAGCTATGGTTATGGCTACGGTTATGGCTATGGAAGAGGATATAGTTCGGGTAAGGATTATTATAATGAAGATGCTCCCAAATATACCCTGATCGACAAAATTCTTATCGCTTTATTTCTTAAAAGGCCTAAATAATCAGGCAGGGAAATTGTAATATTTCTGAATAGGTTTTTTAATATCCCAATGGCAGGCGAGCCCTTTTTCAAAGATGACAAAGTCGCCTTGTCTGATATTAACCATCTGATTTTCATATTTAATAAATACCTCTCCCTCAATTATATAACATTCTTCGGTTTGGTCATAATACCAGTCAAACCTGCTGATTTCTTTTTCCCAAACCGGCCATGATTTTACACCACGTTGCATCAATTCATTCTCAGATAATTTTAGAATGGTGATTTTTTTCATAAAGATTTAATTAATAAAGTTTAATGAATTTCTGTGGATTGGCTTCATGCATGATCTGATAAATGGTTTCGAAAACATTTTCAGCATTCGGATTTGAGAAATAGTCTCCATCGGTACTGTAAGCAGGGCGGTGTTCCCTGGCCGTAATCGTAACAGGTGCAGCATCGAGAAAATAGTAACCCCCATCACGTTCAATAACATTTTGCATCATAAAGGCTGTGGCACCTCCCGGAACATCTTCATCAAAGAAGACAATACGGTTGGTTTTTTTTAACGAATTAAGGATAATTTTTTCTGTATCGAAGGGAAGCAGTGTCTGAACATCAATTAATTCGACTGAAATATCAAAACCGGCGAGTTGCTCTACTGCTTCCTGTGCAATTCTGACGCACGATCCATAGGTAACCAGCGTAACATCGGTGCCTGTGTGTAGAATTTCCGGTTTGCCAAGTGGAACGCGATATTCACCAATATTTTCAGGTCGGGTTTCTTTCAGGCGGTAACCATTCAGCGGTTCAATAACCAATGCGGTATCTTCGGCTTCAAGCAGGGTATTGTAGAACCCCGCTGCCTGTGTCATATTGCGTGGAACACAAACATATATTCCCCTTATGCTATTGATAACCATGCTTAAAGGTGAGCCTGAATGCCAGATTCCTTCAAGACGGTGTCCGCGGGTGCTGATAATAACCGGAGCTCTTTGCCCGCCTTTGGTACGGTAGAGGGTTGTTGCCAGGTCGTCGCTCATGGTTTGAAGGGCATAGAGCAGGTAATCAAAATATTGTATTTCAACTATTGGCCTTAATCCCCTGAGGGCAAGTCCTATACCTTGACCAAGAATGGTGTTTTCGCGTATGCCGGTGTCGGTGATTCTGTATTCTCCGAATTTTTCCTGAAGCCCTTCCAGTGTCTGGTTTACGCCACCTATTTTTCCAACATCTTCTCCAAAAATAACCAGTTTTGGATATTTTTTGAACAGGTACTCGTAATTATCACGCAGAATTTCCCTTCCTGCAACTTCGGGGCTGTTTGCAGCAAATACCGGTTTTAATTCTTTAATATTTAGTGCAGAAAATTTTCCCGAAGCATAAAGATGTGAGCTGTAATCGTTCTGGTGCAGGGTAGTTTTTGTTTCAATCCAGTTAATCAGTTGTTTTTTAAGTGGTTTGTCTGTATTGCAATGATTGCAAAGGTATCGTAATATTTTTTTTGCTGTACCAATATTATCTTTTCTGATGGGCGTTGTGATTTTAAGTAAATCATCTCTTAACCGGTCAATATGAACATCTTTTGCACAATGGCAACGGCTTGAATTGATGAGCGTAACCAGTTCGGAGCGTTCCTCTGCCAAGGGTTTGGTAAATCTTCCCCATGCATTGATCCGTGCTGTTTTCACATCTTCCGTTGCTTTGGATTCTATCTGATTCAGTTCTTCTTCGGTTGCCATGTGTCCCGATAAAATCCATTCACGCATTTTGACAATCGGGTCAAAGGATTTTTCCCATTCAAGCCTTTCGGGGCTTTTGTATCTTTCGTGAGAGCCGCTTGTGCTATGTCCCTGGGGCTGGGTAACTTCTTCAATATGGAAGATAACAGGAATGTGTTCCTTGCGGCAGATTTCTGTTCCTTCGCGGTAAATTTTGATTAATCCTTCATAATCCCAACCTTTTGCTTTAAAAATGTATGCCCCGCCTTTTCCTTTTTTATATGTAAAACCCTGCAATATTTCTGAAATACTTTCTTTGGCAGTCTGGTACTTTTTCGGTACAGAAATTCCGTACCCGTCATCCCAAATAGAAATGGCCATCGGAACCTGTAAAACACAGGCGGCATTTATAGTTTCGAAAAAGTGACCTTCGGAGGTGCTTGCATCGCCTATGGTTCCAAAAGCAATTTCATTGCCATGATCTGATAGGCTTGTAAATTGTTGTAATTCTTCGATATTTTTAAAAAGTTTAGAAGCATAAGCCAGACCTAAAAGTCTTGGCATCTGGCCGGCAGTTGGCGATATATCGGCTGATGAATTTTTCTGATGCATCAGGTTTTTCCATTCTCCGTTTTCGTCAAGGCTGCGTGTGGAGAAGTGGTTATTGAATACCCTCCCTCCATTACCGGGATTGAGCGTTACATCGGTCTGGCCATATAACTGGTGAAAAAATTCTTCAGCAGAATAAATTCCCAGTGCCATCATTAATGTCTGATCACGGTAATATCCCGAACGCCAGTCACCATTTCGGAATACTTTTGAAAGTGCAAGCTGCGCTATTTCTTTACCATCACCGAAAATTCCGAATTTTGCTTTTCCGGTAAGGACTTCTCTTCGCCCTGTAATACTGCATTGGCGGCTTAAATGAGCGATATAATAATCATTCAATACTTCCTGTTTTGAAAATTGAATATGTTGGTTATTTGTTTTCATATAATAATATTGAAGTTACTATTTCACAAACAAATATTCATTACTTTTGTTTATGAAACGGATATTTTGATGTTGTATGAATTTGTTCCTCATGCTTTTTGTCACAACCTGCGTCCTTGTTCTGGCAGCAATAATAATGCTTGGCATTAAAGTGATCACCAAGAAAAATGGTCGTTTTCCGGAATCATCGGTAAGTAAAAATGATGCAATGAAAGCGAAAGGGATTACCTGTGTCCATTCATTTGACAGGAACGAACAAAGCAAAGGACATAAAAATTATTTAAATGTCAAGCCAGACACAAGAAAGCCTGTACGTAACTGAACATCTTTGTCCAAAATTGAACGAATTTGTAGTTTGATTTTTTGAAATGAAAACTTAAAATCTTGTATATGTGTTTTTTAAAAATTTCGGCATAAAAAGTGCGGATAATTGTGGATTGATATACTTAACTGTACCTTGTATCGTTTTATGCACAAATGAATTTATCTCATGATCAGGCTTTTCAATATCAATAAATCTTATCCCATTGGCAGCAGTAACCTTCATGTTCTTAAAGGTTTAAGTCTGACTATTGGCGATGGCGAATTTGTTTCCATCATGGGTTCTTCGGGATCGGGGAAATCGACATTGTTAAATATTCTTGGGGTTCTCGATAGTTATGATTCGGGTGAATACCAGCTCGATGAGCTTAAAATGCACAATTTATCGGAAACAAAAGCAGCCTATTTCCGGAATAAATATTTTGGATTTGTTTTTCAGTCATTTAATCTTATTTCGTTCAAAAACGCACTCGAAAATGTTTCATTACCACTATATTATCAGGGTATTAGCCGGAAAAAGAGGAATAAAATTGCCATGGAATATCTTGATAAAATGGGTTTGCGCGACTGGGCAAATCATTTACCCAGCGAACTTTCAGGCGGACAAAAACAACGTGTGGCCATTGCCCGGTCATTGATAACCCAGCCAAAAGTAATTCTTGCCGATGAACCAACAGGTGCCCTTGATTCAGAGACATCCTATGAAGTGATGAACATTCTCAAGGAGGTCAATAAACAGGGAATGACAGTAATTATTGTTACGCACGAAAAGGATATTTCTGAAATGACCCGCCGCATTATCAGGTTACGCGACGGAATTATTGAAGGTGATTTCCTGTTAAACTAAAACCTTATGTTTGATATTGATAAATGGCAGGAAATTTATTTCACTATCCGTAAAAACAAACTCCGGAGTTTTTTGACCGGTTTCAGCGTAGCATGGGGAATTTTTATGCTGATTGTGTTGCTTGGCAGCGGTAAAGGTCTTGAGAATGGTGTTCAGTATCAGTTTCAGCAGGATGCGGTAAACAGCATCTGGATATTCGGAGGGCAAACCAGTGTGGCTTATAAAGGCATGAAACCCGGAAGAAGTATTGAATTTAAAAATGAAGATTATAACCAGACCTTGAAAAAAAACAACGCCGTTGAAGATATCAGCGCAAGGTTGCAGATATGGGGAAAAAATGAAATTGCTTATAAAGGCCAATATGGATCATTCAGGGTGAGCGGCGTTCATCCCGGAACTTATCAGTTGGAAAGATGTACCATGCGTGAAGGAAGGTTTATTAATCAGACTGACATTGATGAAAAACGGAAAGTAGTAGTTATCAGTACCCTGACGCGTGACGCATTACTGAAAGATACCACAAAATCACTGCTTGGTGAATTTATTACCGTAAATGGTATTCCTTTCAAAGTTGTGGGGTTGTTTTTTGAAGATAATCAACGCGATATGGATCGTGTTTACATTCCGATCACTACCGGTCAGATGGTTTTTAATACGGGTGAAAGAGTTGGAAATATTGCTTTTACCACATCGGTAACCCCCGAAGAAAGTAAATTGCTCTCCGAACAGCTCAAACACCAGTTTGCAGCACGGCACCGGTTTGACCCTAACGATCAGAAAGCCATTTTTATTAACAACAACATTGAAAACCTGAAACAGTTTACCAATATGTTTCTGGGAATAAAGATTTTTATCTGGATAATTGGTATCGGAACCATAATTGCTGGGATGGTAGGTGTAAGCAATATTATGATTATTGTTGTAAAAGAACGCACTAAAGAAATCGGAGTCAGAAAGGCAATCGGAGCAACTCCTGCATCCATTGTTAATTTAATTTTGTTTGAAGCTATTACCATTACAACCATTGCAGGGTATTTTGGCCTGGTTGCCGGAGTTGGAATCCTGGAAAGTATTTCGCCTTATCTGAAAAGTGAATTTTTCCGTGAGCCACAAGCCGATATCAGGATAGCTGTGAGTGCAACCATTTTGCTTATTGTTGCCGGTGCCCTGGCCGGATATATTCCAGCACGAAAAGCTGCAAGGATAAAACCGGTTGAAGCATTGCGCGATGAATAAAAAAATGAAATATGTTTGATTTAAACCGTTGGCAGGAGATATACAGCACTTTACGCAGCAATAAGTTGCGTACTTTCCTGACGGCATTTGGTGTAGCCTGGGGAATTTTTATGCTGGTAATCATGCTTGGGTCGGGAAATGGTCTCGAAAATGGGATTACACAGGGAATGGGTGATTTTTCAACCAACAGTGCTTTTATGTGGACACAGGTTACAACAAAACCTTATAAAGGATTTCAGCGTGGCAGGCGTTGGAATTTTAATAATTCCGATACCGAAGCCCTGAAAAAAAATATCCCCGAGCTTGAATATCTTGCACCCCGCATTCAGGGTTATAGCAATGAAAATGGTAATAATGTAGTGAGAGGTTTAAAAACAGGTGGGTTTACTATACAGGGCGATTATCCCGAATGGAATATGATTGACCCGGTGGATATCATTGACGGAAGATTTATTAATACCGCCGATATTGATAACAAACGGAAAGTAGCGGTAATTGGCATTAGGGTTAAAGAAATCCTGTTCGAAAAGGATGAAAATCCCATAGGGCAGTATATCCAGATTGGTGGAGTTTTTTTTAAAGTTGTCGGGTATTTTAAAACCAAAAAAATGGGTTTCCAATCTGATCAGGAAAATCAGACCATATATTGTCCTTTCACCACAATTCAGAAAGTTTATAATTATGGAGATATAGTCTTCTGGTATGGATTTACGAGTAAAAAAGAATTTCCGGTGAGTGTTATTGAAGAAAAAGCCAAAGCTATTCTGAGGAGCAGGCATAACATAGCCCCTGATGATATCCAGGCAGTGGGAAGTTTTAATGTTGAAAAGGAGTTTAAAAAAATGAATGGCTTATTTCTTGGAATAGATGCCCTGATCTGGATTGTGGGAATAGGCACCTTACTTGCCGGTGTCATTGGTGTAAGTAACATAATGCTTGTCATTGTCAATGAACGCACCAAAGAAATAGGGATACAGAGGGCCATTGGTGCTACTCCGTATCATGTTATTTCACAGATTATTACAGAGTCAGTGGTGCTGACTTCCATGGCCGGTTACTTTGGACTGGTAGTAGGAGTAGGGATACTGGAATTTGCCAATTCGATGATTGAAAAAACTTCGGGCGGAGAACCCGGTATTTTTCGCCATCCCGGAATTAATTTTAATGTTGCCATGATTGCATTGGCCGTACTGGTGTTCAGCGGTATCATTGCAGGATTGATTCCGGCCAGGAGGGCCGTAAGTATAAAACCAATTGATGCATTACGATTTGAATAACAATAATTTATATCTATGAGAAAATATATTAAAATAGCCATCGGCATTATCATTTTAGGGATTTTTATTTTTACCATTGGTTTCCTGTATTCCAAATCGAAAAAAAAGCCGGAAATTTTTGAAACCAAATCTCCTTTTATTACCAACATTGAAAAGAAAACAGTAGCAACCGGTTCAATTATTCCCAAAAAGGAGATTGAAATTAAACCCCAGGTTTCGGGAATTATTCAGGAGATTTATGTTGAAGCCGGCAATTATATTAAAAAGGGTGATTTTATAGCCAAGGTTAAGGTAATACCCGACATGATAAGCCTTAATAATGCTGAAAGCCGCTATAACAAAGCAAAACTGGCATTTGAAGATGCCGAAAGGGTTTATAACCGGCAGAAAAAATTATTTGATGATGGGGTCATTGCCGAAAGCGATTTTCAACGCATTGAACTCGAGTACCTTAATGCCCGCGAAGAGGTCAACTCGTCGGATAATAATTTACAGCTTATACGCGAAGGCGTTTCAAAAAAGGCAGGTGAAATAACCAATACCATCGTACGCTCAACCATTGATGGTATGGTCCTCGATGTGCCTGTCGAAGTGGGCAACAGTGTCATTGAGAGCAATAATTTTAACCCGGGAACCACCATAGCCATTGTTGCCAATATGGGACAAATGATTTTTGAAGGCAAGGTTGATGAATCGGAAGTTGCTAAAATTATTATGGGAATGCCATTAACACTGACTATTGGAGCGATAAACGATGTGAAATTTGATGCTGTTCTTAATTATATTGCTCCAAAAGGTGTGCTTGAGAATGGTGCTATCCAGTTTAAAATACGCGCTGATGTCAAACTGCGTAAAGATTATTTTATCAGGGCAGGTTATTCGGCCAATGCCGATATTGTTCTGGACCGACGCGACAGCGTCATGGCTATACCTGAAAACCTGCTCATCTTTAATAAAAATTCTGACTCAACATTTGTCGAGGTTTTAAAAGGTGAAAATGTGTTTGAGAAAAAACCGATTAAAACCGGGCTAAGTGATGGCATTAATATCGAAGTCCTGGAAGGATTGACAAAAGATGATAAAATAAAGGTTCCCAAAATCTGATTTGTTCATGGTTTTTTTTATGCTGCACAACCGACTTTGGCAGTAAATGTATATTTTTGGTAAAAAAATCCATGAAAAATTCTGAATTAGCTAATTATTTGCAATCTATAGCACCGCTTTCGTTACAGGAAAGTTATGATAACTGTGGCTTACTGGTAGGTAATCCCGAAAACGAAATTACAGGTGTTCTTGTTACCCTCGATATCACGCTCCAGGTTGTTAATGAAGCCATTGGCTTTGGATGTAACTTTATTCTGGCCCATCATCCGGTTATCTTCCAGGGGTTGAAAAAAATTACAAGTGCCACCGAACAGGAACGCATTATTGTGATGGCAATAAAAAATGATATCGCCATTTATGCCATGCATACCAATGCAGATTCGATAATCAGTGGTGTGAACAAAACAATTTGTGAAAAAATCGGTTTGAAAAACCTTAAAATTCTTCAGCCCTCCGCTTCGAAATTATGTAAACTGGTAACCTTTGTTCCTGACCAGCAGGCTGAGCAGGTAAGACAGGCTATATTTCAGGCAGGAGCCGGAGTTATAGGCAATTACGAGCAGTGCAGTTTTAATTGCAGGGGTTCAGGATCGTTTAAGGGCAATGAACTATCGCAACCATTTGCCGGTATGGCCGGGCAGCTTCATTTTGAAGAAGAAACCCGTATAGAAACCATTTTTCCTTCGCATCTGAAAAACCAGGTAATCAATGCTCTTTTAAAATCACATCCTTATGAAGAGGTGGCTTATGATATTTATAGACTCGAAAATATTTATCCTCTTGCAGGCGCAGGAATGACAGGGGTTTTTGAAAATGCTGTTCCCGAAAAAAATCTTCTGGCCCTGTTAAAAGAAAAGTTTGGATGTAAAATTATAAGGCATTCTGTTTTAACAGGCAGACCTGTGAAAATGGTGGCAGTTTGCGGAGGAAGTGGTGCATTTCTGATTCACGAAGCGATAAATGCAGGTGCCGATGCATTTGTTACTGCCGATGTGAAATATCATCAGTTTTTTGATGCAGAAAAGCATTTGTTATTGGCCGATATTGGTCATTATGAAAGCGAACAGTATATAAAAGATTTTTTTTATGATATAGTATCAAAAAAATTATCTAATTTTGCCGTTCATATTTCAAAAATAAATACCAATCCGATAAACTATTATTAAAAATACCTATGACTGACAAAAGAACTACAGGAGCCGAGGTTGATTTTTCGGTTGAAGATATGCTCAAAATGCTTTGGGAATTACAAATGGTGGATAGAGAAATCAACAAGATTAAAACACTAAGGGGTGAATTACCTCTTGAAATTCAGGATCTTGAAGATGAATTAGCCGGACTCGATACTCGTATTACCAACCTTGATGAAGAAAGCAAAGACCTGAAAAATAAGGTCACAACCAAGAAAAATGATATCGATGTTGCAAAAGGCCTGATTAAAAAATATGAAGATCAGCAAAACAATGTCAGGAATAACAGGGAATACGATTCATTATCAAAAGAAATTGAATTTCAAAAACTTGAAATTGAACTTTGCGAAAAACGCATCAAGGAATTTACCAACGAACTGAATCAGAAAAAGGAGCAAATTGAAATAGCAAAAACAACCTACCAGGAACGTAAAAACGACCTTGATCAGAAGAGCAATGAACTTAGCAGTATTATTGCTGAGACTCAAAAAGAAGAGGATCAGCTTGAACAACGGGCCATTGAACTGGAGGGCCATATCGAAGCACGACTGGTTGTAGCCTATAACCGTATCAGAAAAAATGCCAGGAATGGGTTGGCTGTTGTTTGTGTTGAACGCGATGCTTGTGGTGGTTGTTTTAATAAAATTCCCCCACAGAGGCAGTTAGATATCAGATCAAGAAAAAAAATCATTGTTTGTGAATACTGTGGCAGGATACTTGTTGACGAAGAACTGACCAAATAATCATAATTTTTTTCATATTTTTGCTACCTGTAAGGTTAATATTAAAAAATTGACCATAATACAGGTAGTTTTTTTATTTTTACGGGGTGATGGCTACAAGATTATTGACAATATGGATTGCTATATTATGTTGGAATAGCGGATTTAACGCATATTCCCGTTCAGAGATGTCACAAAATCTTAAAACAGCCCGTGAAAAATATCTGAACCTCAATTTTAAGTATGCCGATCATTTTGTGAATAATGAACAGATTAAAAATCCCGGGAACACTTATATCGATTACGTAAAGGCATACGGATATTTTATCAGGTCAGTAATCGGTACTACCAGCAACAATCAGGATCTTTTTTTAAATTTTTCAGACAAAGCTCTGGATCAGCTTGAAAATACAACTGTAAACCGAAGTTTCAACCGGGCATGTATGACCGAATTATATTTCATGCGTTCGGCAGTTTTTTACCAGCAGGGAAATTATTTTCGTATGGCCCTAAACCTCATCAGATCAATAGACCTGATTGAAAATAATTTACAAAATTATCCCGATAATCCCGAACATTTCAAAAATTATGCAGTTTATCATCTTGTTCTCAGTGCATTGCCTGATGAATATAAAACTGTGACCGGGTTGTGCGGCTATTCGGGCTCTATGCAAAAAGGTATGGAATATCTCGAAAAATATTATACCTGGAGCCTCACTCAGAAAGATACCATTGAGCCATTGGTATTTAAAGCACTTGCCCTGAATATCTTTGCAGATGATCCGGCTGCTGCCATCCGGCTTATTGAATCACATCAGGAATTATCTGTTTCAAATCCACTGCTCAGGTTTGTATATGCATTCATGCTCATGAGGGATAATCAGGCTGAAAAAGCTATAAGAATAATCAATCAGTATCCTGACAGCCAACATCTGATTCCTTATTTTGATTATATGTTGGGTACATCCATGTTATATAAGTTAGACCCTCAATGTTGCACACATTTAAACCGTTTTTTAAGCCAACCTTTGAATAATGATTTCAGGTTGATGGCTTTGCAAAAATTGTACTGGTATTATACTGCAGTAGGTCAGAGTGATAATTCTGTTGTTATCGCTGACCGTATCAAGGAAATTGGTGCAGATCCCACAATGGATAAAATCTGGCTCGGAAATTATACCTCAAAAAATGCTTCAGAATTGTTAAAAGCCCGTCTTCATTTCGATGGCGGATATTATACCGAAGCTGAGAATGCTTTAAACCGTATAAGCCAGCAAAGCCTGAATAACGAATTGCTTAATCTCGAATATCTTTATCGCAAAGCCCGTATATATCAAAAAACCGGTAAAACAGATGCAGCCTTTCAGTGTTTTAACCAGGTCATTGAAAAAGGTAAGCATATAAATCATTATTACGCAGCATTTTCGGCATTACAAATGGGTAGCATGGCCGAAAATAAAGGAGATAAAAATCAGGCAATTCAATATTACCACATCGCTATCAATTTAGAAAGTGGTGAATACAGTAACTATATTGCCCGAAAATCAAAATCAGCATTATCAAGATTAAAGGAATAAATTCTGAAATGTTTGTAATTCTGTCATAATTATTATTTTTGAATTCAAATTCAAAAAACGATTTTATATGATTAAGAAGAAAAAATTTCCTCATACGTATGTCATAATTTTTTCGCTTATCCTGTTTGGTGCGGTATTAACCTGGTTTTTGCCGGGCGGAGAATTTAACCGTGAAATCAAAAAAGTGAACGGAATAGACCGGGAGGTTGTTGTTGCCGGGTCGTTTCATGAAGTTGATAATGTTCCGCAGACTTACCAGATTTTTATGTCCATATTCCAGGGGTTTAAACGTACCAACGATATTATTTTTTATATTCTGATGATTGGTGGTGCATTCTGGATGCTTAATGAAAGCAAGGCACTTGATGTAGCTATATTTTCATTTCTGAATTTTACCCGCCGGCTTGAACGCTGGAAGGTTTTAAAACTGATTGGTGTTAATAATATTGTTATTGTGCTTATCATGTTGTGTTTCAGTATTTTTGGCGCGGTAATCGGAATGAGCGAAGAAACCATTGCCTTTGTGGTCATTTTTGTGCCCCTTGCCATTAGCATGGGGTACGATAGTATTGTAGGCGTAAGTATGTGCTTCCTGGGAGCAGGCTTAGGCTTTGCCGGAGCTTTGTTAAATCCTTTTACCATTGGTATAGCCCAGGGTCTTGCTGGCATACAACTATTTTCAGGGATCGAATACCGCCTGGTGGTTTGGATTGTGATTAACATTGTTGGCATTGGCTATGTGCTCAGATATGCTGCACGGGTGAAGAAAAACCCTGAAATTTCTCCGGTTTACGAAGAAGATGAATATTGGAGGCATAAGGGAAATGAAGAGGATACAAAAACGGCTACAAAACCTGAAAAATGTGCCTGGTCGGTATTTGGTTTTTATGGATTGATATTTATTGTTCTGAGTATTTTATACCCATTTACACAACTCAGAGTCGGAAATAACTTTTTTACTGTCCCGGTGATACCTGCTCTGACAGCAGTCTGGATTGTAGCCGGAATACTTGCTTTACGCCATTCGGTGCAGTTGTTTATTCTCAATATCCTCATTTTTACCATTGCATTCCTTATTATTGGAGTCATGGGTTATGGATGGTACATCACTGAAATAGCCACCCTTTTCTTTGTAATGGGCTTATCTGCTGCTGTTTCTATTGGAAGGTCTCCCAACCAGATTACCGCATCTTTTATCGACGGGGCTAAGGATATTATGTCGGCAGCCTTAGTGGTTGGACTGGCAAGTGGTATTGTCATTATTCTTGAACAAGGTAAAATTCTTGATTCGCTGCTATATTATGCCTCGTCTTCCATGGAGGGCTATGGTAAAATTGCATCTGCTGGCATTATGTATGTTTTTTATACTTTGCTTAATTTTATCATCGCTTCCGGATCGGCCAAGGCTGCACTTACCATTCCGCTGATGTCACAGTTTTCCGACCTGATTGGTTTATCGCGTCAGGCAACTGTTACTATTTATCAGATTGGTGGTGGTTTCACAAACCTTATTTCACCAACTTCAGGGGTCATGGTTGGTGTCCTGGGTGTTGCCCGTATTCCTTTTAATAAATGGCTACGTTGGTCTTTGCCCTTGATTTTAATATTAATTGTTGTCGGATTTTTACTTTTAATACCGACAGTGACCATGAACCTGAGTGGTTTTTAATTTTTATATACCGTATAATTCATGCCGGTTTATGTATTTAATATTTAACTTTGATTTTTAAAGTTTGAAATAAGTTTTAAGGCATGATATCCAATACATATGATATTATAATTATTGGTGCAGGGCCGGCCGGATGCAGCACTGCTTTTCATCTTGCGGCGAAAGGCCTGAAAGTATTAATCATTGAAAAGGAAATATTTCCGCGACGGAAAATTTGTGGAGGAGGAATCAGTGAGCAGGCAGTCAGCGCATTAAAAAGGTTACCCGGTCAGGTATTTCAAAAATTCAAAGATCAATTCAGTCATCATGCCATCCATGGAGTCAGGTTTGTTTCGCCTGCCAACCAGGAGATTACCATTCCACAGTCACGTTCTGATGGTTCAGTGGGTGAAAAGGGATATGTTTGCCTCAGAAGTGATTTCGATCATCTGCTTTTAACTTCTTTAACAGAAGCTGGGCTTGCCGATATAATTACAGGACAGGCAGTTAAGACTATTATCCGCGAAAAAGCCGGTTTTCAGGTTATTACCAATGAAAAAGTTTTCAAATGCCGTTTTATAGTAGGAGCCGATGGTGCGCATTCAATCGTCAGGAATAGCCTGATGCGAAAACAAAAAATAAGGAAATTCCAGGGAATTGGTATTGCAGCTTTTTTTAAATATAGTCAGGCACAAAACCAAAACCAGCGCTTTCTTGAGTTTTTTTTTATCAGAAAATATCTTCCGGGATATTTCTGGATATTTCCTGTTAGCGATGATAGCTTTACTGCCGGATTATACCTGCCAGAGAAAAAGGTCAGGAAATTGAAACTGAACCTGAAACAGGAATTTGAATTTATACTAACCTCTTATCGCCATTTAGCCTCCCGGTTTAGCCAGGCTGAAATGATTGAACCACCGCGTGCGGCAGCTTTGCCATGGGGGCGTATTTTAAAACCGGTTTCGGGAAATTCATTCCTGCTTGTAGGCGATGCTGCCGGTTTGATCGAACCTTTTACAGGTGAAGGTATAGGAGCCGCATTAATAAGTGGCGAAATAGCTGCATTGTGTATTGCCAGGTGTTTCAGGCAGAAAAGTTTTAGCAGAGTAGCCATGAAAAGATATGATAATCATTTATATAAAGTGCTTGGCCCTGCCATGATCTCCGGAAGCAGGTTAAGTATGATTTTTAAATACCCTGCTATGGTGAACTATATTTTTAAAATGGCCCGGAAATCTGAAAAAATTAAAAATATTGATATTCAGACTATTCGGGAAAAAGGATTTCCACAGAAATTTGCCAACCCGTTAATGCTTTTCCAGTCTTTTTACAAATTAGTCAGATAGTCAGGCAAGATAAGGCTTGATAAGGGCTATGAGTTTTTCTTGCTGAACAGGTTTACTGATGTAATTATCGCATCCGGCTTCAATGCACCTGACTTTATCGGTGCTGAGAGAATTTGCGGTAAGTGCGATGATAATGGTTTTTGGCAATATTTGTTTTACCTGGCGGGTAGCATCATAACCATTTAATTTTGGGAGGTCTATATCCATCATTATCAGATCGATTTCAGGATGCATTTTAGCCATTTCGACCGTAGCTTCTCCATCGCTGGCTGTTAAAATGTTAATTTGGGTAGGTGCCAGTATGTCAATCAGGATATGCTGGTTTTGCTGGTCGCTTTCGGCAATTAAAATATTTTTCCCCGACCAGTTAAGTTTTGGATCAATGCGGTTGGTTGTATTAAATGGCTCATTGCTAAGATTTTGTATTGGAATGCTAAACGAAATGGTTGTCCCTTTGTCTTTTTCAGATTCAATTTTGATAGTTCCTTCCATTAATTCAACCAACCCTTTACAAATAGATAAACCGAGCCCTGTTCCGCCATAAATCCTGGTGAGTGAATTATCGGCCTGGGTAAAATGGTCAAAGATGAATTTCTGTTCTTCTTCGCTGATTCCAATGCCAGTGTCTTTTACAAAAAAGGTGATAAACCGGTTATTATTTTCAATATGAAACCCATATTCAATAAAACCAAAAGAGGTAAATTTTACAGCATTATTGATGAGTTTGCGGAAAATATTCTGTATTTTTTCATAATCGGCTAGGAAAAAATATTCAACCTGTTTGGTTGCCGGCCGTTTTATTTCGATATGATGTTTGTTTTTCTTTGTAAGTTCGGTCTGAACAAGGTAATAGGTGTCGTTTAAAATCTGGGAAAGTGAACAGGGCGACTCAATGACCTTAATCTGCCCCGAGTCAATTTTTGAAATTTCAATAATATCGTTGATTATTGCAAGGAGCTGACGACTACAATTAACAATGGTTTCGAGATATCCAGCCTGTTGTTCAGGGGTTGTATCCTGACTTTTGAGCAGGTTGGCAAAACCCATGATTCCATTCAGTGGGGTACGTATTTCGTGACTGATATTGGCAAGAAAAGCTTCTTTCAGGGCATTGGCTTTTTCTGCTTTTGTAAGGGCATCTTTAATAAGTTTTTCTGCTTCAATACGGTGTGTTATTTCTTCCTGCAATTTTTGTGTTCTTTCATTGATTCTTGTTTCCAAATCATCGTTCAGCGTATTGAGTTCGGCGTTAAATTGCTCTATAAACCTGTTTTTTTCTTTAAGCAGCCGGTTTATTCTTTTATTGACATAATAGCTTCGCAATAGAAATACGGCAAGGGTTATGATAAAGATAAGTGAAATGCCGGCTATCATCAGGTTTATCCTGATACGGCGTAGCTGATTCTGTTGAATTTCATTATGTTGTTTCAGTGTTTCATTTTCTTTTTCTTTTTCACGGGTTTCGAATTTTACCTGCAATTGGGCAACAGCGTTGTTCATGTTTGATAAATTCAGGCTGTCACTTAGTTTGCTGTATTCCAGCTGGTTGCTATAAGCCAGGTAATATTTTTTTTGTTGCGCGTATAAATCGGCCAGGGCCTGGTAAATTTGCCTTCGCGATTGTTGTTGTTTTAAATTTTTTGCCAGATCGGATGCTTTTTCGAGATAATCAATGGCTTTAGGTATATTTTTCTGTTGGCTGTATGCTGATGAAAAATTGATAAATGTAGGGATCATGTTTACACTGTCAAGTGTTTTAATCTGTAAAACCAGTGCATCTTCGAAATTTTTAAGTGCTTTGTCTGTTTGGTCCTGTAACAGATAAATGTTCCCGATATTATTCAATGTGCTTGCAATTCCCCGCTGGTTTCCCATGGTTTTTTTTACTTCAATTGACCTGTTCATGTATTTAAGAGCCTCCTGGTAATTACCCTGTAGTTTATAGATTAATCCTATATTATTCAGTGAATAGGCCATGTTTCCTAAATTATTCAAGGATTCTGATATCTGCAGCGATTTCATTAAATACTGAAGGGCTTTATCATACTGATTCATTTCTTTTGAAATGATCCCCAGATTGTTATATGTTTTTGCAATGGCTATTTGATCGTCCAGTTTTTCGCCAAGTTCCAGTGCTTTAAGATAATATTCCATGGCAAGATGGTTATCACCCATGAGCTGGTAAACACTTCCCAGGTTGTTGATGGTATTGAGTAAATCGTTGTCTGGTGGAAGATTGGTTCTAATGGCAAGTGCAAGTTTGTAATATTGCATTGCTTTTTCAAGATTACCGCGGTATTGCAGCGCAATTGCCATCTGGTGCAGCGCTTTGGCTTCATTGGGTTTGTTACCATTAATCCGGCTCTCTTCAAGGGCTTTATTGGCATAAAATTCAACCAGTTCAATGGAGTCGGGCATATACATCCTGCATAGCTGAAGATATATTTCATCTTTCTGACCAGAGGTTTTTAATGATTGTTTAAGACTGTCTGTCAAGGATATATCAGCCCAGGCCGAAAACCGGAATGTGATAAGCAGGCAAAGATTTAAAAGTTGTAAAACTTTCATTTTTTTAACACACCAGCCGCTAAAAATAAATAGTAAAATTACGGCTATTTTGCCGTAATATACTAAAAATTATATTTTAGTGTAACCATGATGTGAAGATATTTTTCATGCAATGGGGATAACAATTTTTCTGTATTTTCTAAATTATAGATTATTACATGTTTACAAAAAAAGGTATTTGCCATTCTTTCACTGACAAATACCTTTATTTTTTAAAGCAGTATTCATTCAATGTGTTTCAGGTTTCCTGATCCTGAAATATCGGAATCAACACGAGGATTGCCTTTATAATTGATTTTCCCCGATCCGGAAATGTCACAGTCAAGGATATCTGTTGCCCAGACTTCAGCATTTCCTGAACCACTGACATCTATTTCAACTTTTTTGAATTCATGGTTTGTGGAAAGAATTTTTCCCGATCCGCTGACTTTAATATCAAATAAGTCGCCTTTCCCTTTTCCGGTTGTTTCAAACCTGCCCGAACCGCTGATATCCATTTTAATTTCAGTAACCAACAGATCAATGAATTTAAAATTTCCGGAACCGCTTACATCCAACTCCATTTTTTTGCCTGTGATAGCTGTTAAAGCATTGATATCGCCAGAACCTTCAATACTGATTGATTCAATCTGGGGCATGCTGATATTAATGGTAATTTCGCCCAGGTTTGAGAAATTCCTTTTGGTTTTAATCTGTAAAATATTGTCAATAACCTCAGTACTAATTTTTTCCAGATCTGTTTTAGTGCCTTCAATTTCAAATTTAAAAGGCCCCTGGCTCAGGTTGACTTTTGCGCCGATAGATAGCTCAAAACCGGTAAAACCTGTAAGTTTTCGTTCTTCTTTAATTGTTTGCGACTGGGTGCAGCTGAAAAGGCCTGTAAATAAGGCCAAAATAAATAATCCTAACCTGGTTTTCATATCATGTTATTTTAAGGGTTAAACTGATATATTGACGTAAAAAATTCAAAAATGCTGCATGGCCTGATATTTTTTTTTAATTTAATCAGGTTTGAGTTATCAGCGTTTCAAAATCAGGAATATCTTGCAGAAAGAGGTATTTTTTTCTTTCAAAATCAATTTTACAGCAATAATGGGTCAGACCATTGGTAACCAACAGCCATGGAACTTTCAGCTTAATATTATATTGTGATATCTGATCAAAAACCTTCTGGTTGAGTTTAATAGGAGGAGCTTTGCATTCAACAATCATAACAGGTAAGCCTTTACGGTTGAATACAACCACATCGCATCGTTTCTGAAGCCGGTTCAGGTAAAGATGATGTTCGACAGAAATGAGCCCGGCAGGGATTTTTTTTTCTGAAACCAGGAATTTCAACAGGTTTTGCCTTACCCATTCTTCGGGGGTGAGAGCGACATATTGTTTTCTTATTTCATCCCAAATTTCAGTATTACCATCAGCAACAGAGGTATCAAAAGTAAATTCCGGAAAATTGAGTTTTATCATGGCATTCATAATAATACAAATGTACTGTAAGCAAACAGGAGATTAATCCGTAAAATGGTTTTTTATCCGATTCATTATTTCTGATGCGAAATTAAAAAATATATGATCAATGGTTTAAAGATGCACTAAAAACAGCATTTTATCTGAATTAATTGTTCCTGAAAAAATAGTTTTCTAAAATGATTCATACTGAAGAATATTTTCCACATTTTTTTATTTTTGTAAAAACTTAATTAAAGGAGGTATCTCATGAATATTCAGGAAATGAAAAACCGGCACAAACTGGTTACCGAATACCAGTATAAACCTGGGAAGGTAGATAAAGGCTATGCCAACCGGACCTTACATATCAATTTATCAGAGAATAAACTTGTTGAAAAACCAGTTACTGAACTAATGAAAGAAAAATTCATTGGAGGCAAAGGTTTTGGATTGCGTTTGTTATGGGATGCTACAACTCCCAGGACAAAATGGAACGACCCTGAAAATGAAATTGTAATATCAGGGGGCCCTGTATGTGGAATCACTCAGTATTCGGGAACCGGCAAATCGTTGGTAGTTAGCATATCGCCGCAAACCGATATTGTCATTGATTCGAATGTAGGCGGATTTTTCGGTCCGTTCCTGAAAATATGCGGTTTCGATGCACTTGAGTTGCAGGGAAAAGCTAAAAGCGATGTCATTATTTATCTTGATGGCATAAAAAACCTTATTCAGATTTTTGAAGCACCGGCCGAAGCAATTGATAGTCATGTTCTTGCCGAACAACTGACGGAGATGTTTGCCGAAAGTGAAAAAGATAAAATGAATATCGGTGTTGTATCGTCCGGATCGGCCGCCGATCACACATTGATTGGGATGCTTAATTTTACTTTTTATGATTTGAGACGGAAAAAGGTGAGACTCAAACAAGCCGGACGAGGTGGTATTGGCACGGTTTTCCGCGATAAGAAAATTAAGGCCATTGTTGCCAAAGTTCCTGGTGTTTCGGGCAATTTCAATAATGTTGTCAATGTTGAAGCCATTCGCGAACGTGGACAACGTTTTAACCGCGAAATAAGGGAACTTGACGACAAACAATGCGAAATGCGATCGAAAGGAACTGCTCACCTGGTTGAAATTATGAACGATTATGATCTTCTCCCTACCCATAATTTCAAATTTGGTTCGCATAAAGATGCCGCCAAAATTCACTCCGAAATCTGGAAAAAATATTTTTCACAGAATATTCCCGATGGATGCTGGATAGGTTGCAGCATGTCATGTGCAAAAGGAGTTGACGATTTTGAACTGAAAACCGGCCCATACAAAGGACATAAAGTGATTGTTGACGGACCGGAATATGAAACTGCTGCCGGGTTGGGATCAAATGTGGGTATTTTTAACCCCGAATGGACCATCGAAGCTAATTTTTATTGCGATACTTATGGCATATGCACCATTACGTTTGGTACACTGACTGCTTTTGCCATGGAATGTTATGAAAACGGGATATTAAACAAGGAGCGTACCGGCGGGCTTGAACTCAATTTTGGCAATGAGCATGCAGCCATGGAGTTGTTGCACCAGATGGGACGTGGCGAAGGATTCGGAAAGATTGCCGGAATGGGTGTGAGAAAAATGAAGCAGATTTTTGCCGAAAAAGGATGGGGCGATCCCGGATTTTTACAGGATATTGGCATGGAAAATAAAGGCCTGGAATACAGCCAGTATGTTTCGAAAGAATCATTGGCCCAGCAGGGCGGATATGCCATGACCAACAAAGGACCACAACACGATGAAGCCTGGCTGATTTTTATGGATATGGTTAATAATCAAATACCTACATTTGAGGCAAAAGCCGAAGCTTTGCATTATTTCCCGATGTTTCGTACCTGGTTTGGGCTGAATGGTTTGTGCAAACTTCCATGGAACGATGTAGAACCGGAAAAAAACCGCCAGACAGACGAACCGGCAAAAGTGCCAGAGCATGTTGATAATTATGTAACGATATTCAATGCAGTTACCGGGAAAAATATCGATAAACATGAACTGATCAGGCAATCGGAAAGGGTTTACAACTTTCAGCGTATTTTCAATATCCGCAGGGGTTATGGACTGCGTAAGCATGATGCACAACCTTACCGTGCCTGCGGCCCTGTTACCGTTGAGGAATACGAATCACGTGCCGAACGTTATGACAAACAATTAAAAGAGACCCTTGGAGTAAATCCGGAAGGAAAACCGACGAAAGAAAAAATTGAGATTCTGCGTAAATACCGTGAAGATCGCTACGAACAGTTGCTCGATGCAGTTTATCAACGCCGTGGATGGAATAAAAACGGTGTTCCTACCATCGAACATCTTAAAAAGATTGGTATGGATCTTCCTGAACTGATTGAAGTTGTAAAACCATTACAATAACTGAAAAAGGGCGGAGTAATCCGCCTTTTTGTTATATCCTTGCCATGAAACAACTTAGCCTTACCCTCATCTTTTTCATCCCCGTTTTTATTTTTGGGCAAAAATATAATGGAATGCCCGATACACAACTTGTGGAAAACCTGCGCCGCCATGTTTATATTCTTGCTTCAGACACCCTTGAGGGTAGGGAAGCCACTAAAAAGGGTCAAAAAAAGGCAGCAGCATATATTGCAGGACAATTTCAACATTTCGGGCTAAAACCGGGAGCATCGGACAGTTTGCCCTTTTACCAGCAATTTTCAACACAAAGGCTGTATTTTGGCCAAACCGGCTTAATTGTACAGGATATCATTTTCAATAACGGGAACCATTTTGTTTTTTCATCGACCCAACCTGTTTCAGAAAATATTACCTTACCCATTAAAGTAATAGCTTATACGGCTTTAAATAAGGTAGACTGGTCGCCCCAGCCTGAGTGTATCATGGTTTTTTCAGACCAGATCAAATCAGCCATTGATACCATCAGAAAAGCGTCAGAATATACAAAAAGCAGGTATTTTGCCATTGTACTTCCGGGGGATGATGATAAAGTGAAAGCCGAAATACGGAAATTCAGATCTGCTACTCAAGAACAATACCCCGAAGCAGCATTTAACTTTATGAATAACAACAGTATTCCTGTTTTTTCCGATTATCTGCGTGAGCTAAATCCTGAAATAAAAATTGTTTTATTTGATCATTTTATTTTCCGTTTACTTAGCGGCCTGAACCCGAAAGAAGCGCATCAAATTGCAATAAAAAGCAGAAAAAAGGAACAAATTCCTGATTTTAAAATAGATTCGTTGCGTCTGGCCGTAGCTTTTAAACCTGAACTGAAAATTGCATCTACCGAAAATATCATTGGGTATATTGAAGGTTCTACCCATAAAGATGAATATATCATTATTGGGGCACATTACGATCATTTAGGAAGGTATGAAAATAAAATATATTATGGTGCAGACGATAATGCATCGGGAACGGCTGCTGTAATTGAACTGGCAAGGCTATTTGCCAATGATGCTTTAAATGGTAAGCTGCCAGGGCGTACGCTTGTTTTTATGGCTTTCACTGCCGAGGAAAAAGGTTTATGTGGTTCGGCATGGTATGTAGCCCACCCTTTATTTAAACTTGAGAACACAAGGCGAATGATCAATTTTGATATGATTGGCCGGTCGGATAAAAAACCGGAAAAATCAGATTTTGTTTATCTTAAATCAATGGGAAAGGAGAATAGTGTTGTTAAAAAAATCTCAAGGCAGATTGACAGGAAATACAATGATTTCAGAATCGACCGCTCTCCGGGATTCCCATTAGGATTGCTTTACCGGTTTGGTTCTGACCATTACCCATTTGTAAAAAAGGATATTCCCTCGAGTGTGTTTTTTACAGGATTGCATGATGATTATCATAAACCAGCCGATTCCGCTGATAAAATAAGATATGAGAACATGGCAAAAATTGTTCAGTCAGCCTACGAGCTGATTGATCAGCTTGCCAATTTGCCGGCAGTTAAAAAATAATGCTTTTAACGGTTTCGTAACGAAAGGTAGTATTCAATTGACCGGTCGTATGTTTTCTCGGCCGATGCCGGAAAATAACATGCCGGTAACTCTCCTGATGCCCGGTGATAGGCAATACATTCGCAGCATTGTCCTTTTTTACTGCACGGGTAAGTGCAGTTGCAATGGTTTTTATTGATATCTTTTTTACATTCCATACATTGATATGTTTTTACAAATCTGTCATTGAAAGAAAATCGGCAACAATAAATGTACTTCCGCCTATCATTATGAGGTCGTTGTTATGTGCTTTACTGATAGCTGCGCGGTATGCATCTTCAACTTTTGGAAAATGTTGTCCGTGCAATCCAGCCCTGAAAGCCCGTTGGGCGAGTAATTCCTCGTCCATTGCACGCGGAATGGCAGCCCTTGTAAAATAATACTGTGCATTGCGGGGTAATATTTCCAGTATTTTGGTAGTGTCTTTATCATTTACCATGCCAAAAACCCAGTGCAGCTGATGGTGAGGAGTGTCAGCAATCTGGGCAACAACCATTTCAATACCTTCTTTATTATGGCCGGTATCGCAAATAACGGTTGGGTTTTGTTTCACAACCTGCCATCGTCCTTGTAAACCCGTACCAGACGAAACCTGGCTGCACCCTTCGTAAATATGTTCGTTTGAAACGGAAATTCCTTGTTGCTGAAGCATCTCGACCGATTTCAAGATTGTAAGGATGTTTTTTCGCTGGTAAAATCCTCCCAGATCGAGGTTTAATTGCCGGTATATCATTTTCCCATTTTTTGAAATATCAAAAACCTGCTTCCCTGATCCAGACAACCTTGAGGCAGTTACAGGATCGAATTCTTTATCGGCAAAGAAAACGGGTGATTTTAAACTTGTTGCAGTCTCATAAAAAACAGATTCTGTTTCCGGATGAGATTCCCCAATAACCACCGGTACTCCAGCTTTAATAATTCCGGCTTTCTCACGGGCAATGGATGCCAGTGTATTTCCGAGAAACTGTGTATGATCATAACCAATATTGGTAATTACTGACAGTAAAGGGGTAATGATATTGGTCGAGTCGAGCCTGCCCCCCAGACCCACTTCAATTACGGCAATATCCACATTTGAACGGGCAAAATAATCGAAAGCAAGGGCGACCGTCATTTCAAAAAATGATGGTTCAAGTTTTTCTATTATTTTTTTGTTCTCAGTTACAAAAGCAGTAACTTCATTTTCAGGGATCATAAGCCCATTCAAGCGGATCCGTTCCCTGAAATCAATCAGATGGGGCGAAGTGTATAAACCGGTTTTATATCCTGCGCTGGTTAAAATGGAGGCAAGGGTATGCGACACACTTCCCTTACCGTTGGTGCCGGCAACATGGATGGTTTTATATTGAGTATGAGGATGGTTAAAAAATGCATCAAGTTTCAGGGTGTTTTCCAGGCCTTCTTTATATGCAGCAGCTCCGGTACGTTGAAAAACCGGAAGTTTACTGAAAAGATAATCAACCGCTTCCTTATAATTCATCAGAGATTTTTTTTCAGATTATCCTGTAATTTTTATAACCCAGTTGGAGGTCAAGGAATTTCTCGAGCCATAATTTTATCCTGTTTTTCAACGACATGCGGTTGACCGAGATATCGTGGTCAAATGTCCAGTTTTTAGCTTGTATCCGGCTTGCCATCACAGCAGGATGAGTGCCGTTAAAATGTTGCAGATAATCAATATTGGAATAATCAAATTCAGAGGCTTTTGCGATGTTTTTATCAATCCATTCGTTGGTATGCCAGAGTTTATTGAAGGTTTCCGCTTTCCGTTGCATGGCTGCCGGTTCTTTAACCCATCCATAATGATAAATACAGGCATCAACCGGTTTAACCCGCAATTTCTGATTGTTTCCCTTACGGAACCCCTGTGCATCGCGGTATGAATAAATATTCCTGTTGTTGCGGATAATACGTATTTCGTTTCTGTACCATGAAGGCGACATTCCGATATAATCATAAGAGCCGAAAAAATGCAGGTATCTGAAAAGTAAACCGTCAACATCATGATTGTTATTCCACCTGATCATGGACTGCTTGATTGTGTCGAGGTACTTTTCATGAACCACTTCATCGGCCTGGATATAAAACGCCCAGTCGGTATCGTGAGGTATGGCTGCCAATGCTTTATTGGTTTCTACTGCAAGCACCTGTCCGCCGGTACGGAGCGAATCGTCCCAGATCGTTTCTATAATGTGGATTTTCGAAGGGTCTATTTGTCTGATTACATTAAGAGTATCGTCATCAGAATTGCCGACAGCAACCACAAAATCATCGCAAACAGGTAATATAGAAAGGATTGCTTCAGTAACAGGATAATCAAACCTGATGGCATTGCGAATGAATGTAAAACCTGTAACCCGCATGAAATAATTTTTAATGAATGGGTGCTCCTAAGATATATTATAATGTTGAAACCGGTTTTTATTATTCAGAAACAACCGGTAAAAAGCAATTATTTTACATAAAGTGCCTTTTTATAAGCATCTTCGTAGTAACGTATCAGTTCGTTCCAATCGAATTTGATTGAGTTTGCTTCTGTGCGGTAACGCAGGGTAACCCTTTCGCGCAGGGTCAGCGATGCAAAATCGAACAGGATAGATGCCAGCTCATCGGCAGCCTGATGATATGATCTGTCGCGGCGGCGGACTACGTAAATTCCGTTCTGCTGGTAATCGGAAATATTTTTCTTTACAAAATCACCAAATCCGGCAAGGTCGGAAGTAATTGCCGGAATACCACTTGCAATGCATTCCAGCGGGGTATAGCCCCAGGGTTCGTAATAACTCGGAAAAACGCCGAGATGGCATCCACGCACAAACTGGCTGTAATCGAGCCTGAATAAAGGATTAGTCTGGGTAATAAAATCCGGATGGTAAATAATTTTAACTTTGTCTTCCTTTTTATTGAAAAGGCCTGACATCCTGATAAAGTTCAGTATATCATCTTTATCGTCATAAATCATGTTGTGGGTGCACACTGCCGGAAGGCCTTCCGATTTCCATGCCTGTATGGCTCTTCGAAGCCTGAGTTCGAGATGTTCTTCCACCAGGTGGTTTAAATTGGGTAATTTACTTTGTTTGTCGCCGGTTATGGTAAAAAACATCCGTTTGCCAAGCTGGTTAAGAATTTCGTCACATGATCTGCGGACTTCTTCCATTAAAAATCTGGAATTCAGAACATTCGCATTCATTGAAGAAAAAGGTTGCCGCGTTACAATAAAAGCAATGACTGTAATATCGGTACCAGCCTGTTTTAAAAGCCAGTTTAATCGTGCAAGTGACTCAAGGGTAAGGTTATAGCCTTTGTTGTGATATTCAAAACGGCCGGAAGTAAACAAATAAATGGTTTTATTCAGGTCGAAAGTATAATAGGGAAAGAAATGTCCCATTACAAATTCGTGAATTTGTTCTTTATAACCAACATGCAGTACCTGGAATTCATGCACTGCTTCAAAACGGCTGATATTTAAACCATTGGGTAGTACTTTATCGGGTTCACGGCCCAGCAGGTATTTGCATTCCAAAGCAGTAACATCACTTACGGTAGAGAAGATATGTGCCCCGTGGGCAGCAGCCCTTTCAAGGCGTGCCGTAGCGTCTATATTAAAGTGGTGGGCTTCGGCTTCCCAGTTGTATTGTGGCAGATGAGCGTAAAATTCAGGATCGTTCATGGCAAGGTAACGTCCCAGCAGGGTTGCATGGGTAGTGAATACAATTTTTACGGGCAGGTTGATTTTTCTGATCTCAGGAATGGATGAACCAGCCATCCATTCATGAAAATGGGTAATAATATGTTTATGTTCCTTAATTTCAGGGTCACAGAAACAGGTGAGAAATTCCTGTACCAGGAAACCGAACATCAGTACCTCATCGAGCAATGAATCACCATTGGGAATGGATATCTGATGATGATCCCATAGAAAGTATTTTATTTCGCCCAGTTTTGAAAGTGCCTGGTAGGGATTGAATAGTACCACTCTTGGTTTACCTGTAATGAGCCATTTTCCATAATGCACTTCATAACCTTTTTCACGCATTTTCAATACCGCTTTTCCAACCGGGCAAGTCATTTCCTCAATGGGATCGAATGCGGCACCCACCTGTTTATGAAAATATGGGCCAAGCATACAATAATGGTCATTGCCCCAGTTATTTACAACTGCCGGAACTTTCGAGCGCAATACCGTATAAATTCCGCCTACCTGGTTACATACTTCCCATGCTGTTTCAAAAAGAAAAGCTCCTGAACCCTCACTATCGGTAAGTGCTTTGACCGGTTGTCGTCTGTTGTCAGATAAAGCATTCATAATCAATAATTTATTTTATAAATAGCAAATATACCTTTGAACTGATATTAACCTCTAAAAAGTAAATATTTTATACCGGATTTCCTAATTATTGAAAAAAAAACCTTACGAAGCGCTTAAAGAATAGGTAAAACAAAAAGAAATGGCGATCAATTAAGGAATCATGGCGGGAATAAAAATTCTTTTTTTCTTTAATATAAATGAAGATGGAAAAATATTGCTATGATTTTTTCTACCAGCGAAGTCATCAGATTTCCCTTATCAATTTCCCTGCATCGACATACCAAATGTAAGCGCGGATGTTTGTATAACCAAGGTTTTGCATCAGCCGGTGATAATTTTTGACCTGTGCATGATGGGAAAGGTCTTCATGAGCAGTAAATTTATAATCTGCAAGGATGCATAAATCATTATTAATCATAATCCTGTCCGGCCTGAATATTTTTCCTTCGGGCGAAAGAACAGATTTTTCGTTATGCACAGTCATTGATCCGTTAAACCACTCATAAACATCGGGTAGAGATAATTTCTCGCTGAAATAGTCAATCCATTTTTGGGTTTCTTTAACAGGAATATACCCTGCAAAAGCCGCTTTACGAACTGATTTTTCAATATCCGGAAAAACCTCGATATGCTCAAGGATGAAATGCATTACCGAACCATGCAGATCTGGCCCGGCATTGATTGAAGCTGTAATGGTATTTATAACAGGGAGGAAAAATAATTTCTTTTGGAAAGCATTACTGAAGTGAAGTTGTTCCAAGGCTAATTGGTTCATTACCCGGGATGTTTTTTCAGGTTTATGTAACTCTCCGAAAGTAAGATACATCATTTCTTTGCATACAGATTCCTGCCATTGAATATTTTTTTCCAGATTAGTCTTATAAATACGCTTGATAAGTTGGCCTACATGCTTGAGTTTTGCCTCTTCCTTGTCATTGTCAGGAATGAAAATATACAAAGCACTTATTGCACGTGTCAAAGCAACATACAGCAGGTTAAGGTTATCGATATGGAAATTGATTTTTTCATTTTCATAAGCCTTTTCATACCATGTTTTTTTAAGGTTGCCGGAATAATTGACGGGAAGTTTTGAAAAAGCTGACAGATAGGCAAGCATTTCAGCCACCTGGTTATCGGGGATAGAAATATTTTCAGGATCGGCCTGCTGAACCCAGAACATCTGGTCTTTGATTTCGGGTTCGAACTTCCAGTTGCAGAATGGAATGATAACAGCTTCAAATTCAAGTCCTTTTGCTTTATGGATGGTGAGGATACTGATGGCATCGATCCCTTCGGTCAGTTGAAGGGCCAGCTTGTCAGAGTTATTTTGCCACCAGTTTAAAATACCATAAAGATCGGTGTTTCCCTGCAGGGATTGCGCATGTAAATGATCGGCAAAACAGGCAATAAAAGCGTGGAACCCGGGTTTTGTACCGAATTGAAAAACCTCGTAAAGTTCATTAAAAATATCGCATACCGGCATTTTCAGAAGATCGGGAAGCATTTCTTTTAATCTTGCCGGAAGCATTTTAAAATAAATTTCATCCGTTTGCAAGTCATCCAAAGACTGGTAAAAATCTTTTCCTTCAATATAATTGCAGTAATTCATTGCCATTTCATGCAATGGCGTAATACGGCCGGGAAATGCCATGTATTCGAGACAGGCTGTCAAAATTCTTATAGCAGGGCAGGAATCAAGCAGCAATGCTTCACTGGTGATGACATCGAAGCGGTAAGGGTTATCGCTGAGTTGTAAAAGATAAGATGCCAGGGCTTTGGCTTCCTTGGTTTTTCTGACAAGAATGGCAATATCTTTTTGCTGGTAGCCTTTTCCGAGCAGCTGGTTTAAAGCGTTCACTGTCTGGTCCAGTGCCGTATCGGTGAATGATATTTCACCATTTTTAAACTGGTTTATGAAAATAAAACCTTTTTCACCTTCTGATGCTTTTGTACATTCCTGACCGGCTGTTTTGTATGCATTAGTTATTTTTTCTGTCTGAATCCGGAATTCAGCTTCAAGATAATCCTGCAATAAAACCGGGGCATGGGTAAAAATAGTATTATTAAAATCAACGAGTATTTTTTCGCTCCTGTAATTGGTTTTCAGATCATTGGTGATGATTTTGTTTTCAAACTGCCTGAAAATTTCTGAACCGAGAATTTCCCAATCGCCGTTGCGCCAGCGGTAAATGGCTTGTTTTACATCGCCAACCAGCAGGCATTTATTTACAGGGCTTTGGGGTGTTGATTTTTCATACGATAATGATTCATCGAAAAGGGGTTTGAAGTTACTCCACTGCAACCGCGATGTATCCTGGAACTCATCAATCATGAGGTGGTGATAGAATTGCCCGGTTTTTTCATATACAAACCAGATATCGTGCCTGAGCAGTGTTTCAATCAGCTTTGGTGTCTGCGACAGGAGCATTACCTGATTATCGGTTTCATATTCGCTTAAAAATCTGAAAAAATACCCTGTCATGGCAAGAGCATGAATATTTTTTAATATGGCATCAATGCTGTAATAAACAACTTCGTATTTTTTATAATATGTATCAATCTCAATTAACAAAGGCAGCAGTTGGTTTTCAACCAGTGGGATGATTTTATTTTTTTCTTTATTATCTTTTTTAACCCATGATTCGCTTCCGGACAAGGCTTTCTGCACCCTGTCTTTCATTTCGGGCAACCCACCATTATTTGCCGTTTTATGGAAAAATCCAGCAACTCCACTCTGTCCATAAGAAAAATCATCTACCGTATAGCCAGCCTCCCGGATGATATTGAGCCCTTGCTGGCCCATTTTTTTTACCTCTGCTTCACAATTCCGTTGCACTACCGACAACTTCTGTTCAAATTCATTCATAAAGTCGAGGTTGCCAAGCAGTTTCATTTCGGTTGGGGTTAAATAATGAAACGTTTCGTTAAAAAATTCCTTTCCATAGCGGTTCAGCAAACGCTCAATATTCCATGATTTTCCTTTTTCAATACGGCTGTCAATAAAACTGATAAGCCATTTTTCAAGCTTATGTTCTTCAGGAGCGGTAGCCATTACTCTTTCAACCATATATCCGATAACAGGATTGGGATCGAGTTCAATTCGTAAACCTGATTTAACAGCCAGTTCATACCTGAAAGAGCGGAATACACGCTGGAAAAAAGTATCGATAGTAAACACAGAAAACTGAGCATAGTGATGCAGCAGCTCCTTCATAGTCATGGTAGCTCTTTTGCTTACTTCGTCGGGCGAAATACCTAAGTTTTCCGAAAGCAGGCTGGTATATTTTCCTGAATGACTTATTGTTAATGCATACAGTTCATCAAGAATCCGTAATTTCATTTCGGCAGTAGCCTTGTTGGTAAACGTAACTGCCAGTATGTGCCTGAAATTTTCCGGGTTTTGCAATGCCAGGGTAAGATATTGGCCAACAAGCCTGAATGTTTTTCCCGACCCGGCCGATGCATTTAAAACCAAGAGGTGATTCATCAATACATTAATATTTTACAGGTCATTTCGACCATCAGATCTTCATTTGAAGTATTGGTAGCGCCAATTCCTTTCAGTTTTCCGTCAAACTCGGCAGCTACCGATATTGACCTGATGATACGCATAAAATTATAGTTCAAGGCAGCTTTTTGGTACTCATCGAAAAAATAAGGATTAATTTTGAGCAGTTTTGAAATAGCATCGCGTGTTTTAACCGGTGATTGCTGGTAAAGCATCAATCGGGTAAAAAATTCATAAAGCCGGGCCATGATGCTGTCGATGCGGTTTTCTTTAGGATGCTGACCAATATAAATGGCAATCTGAATGGCTTTGCTGATATCGCGTTTGCCCAATGCCCTGATATATTCAAAAACATTAAAATCCTTACTGATACCGATATTTTTTTCAATATGATCGACCGTGATTTTTGTTCCTACCGGAACCAATAGCATCATTTTGTCAAGTTCGTTGGCAATTTTTGAAAGGCTGTCTCCAACATATTCATAGAGCAATGACATGGCCAGTGAGTCTATCGTATAGCCGTTTTTATGCAGGTAGGTGGCTACCCATTCGAGAATCTTGTTTTCGTATAATTTTTTCGATTCGAAAACGATGCCTTGTTTGTCGCACAGTTTATAAAGTGCTTTTGATTTTTCAACCGGTTCGTATTTATAGCAGATGACAAGAATAGTGCTTTTTAACGGGTTATTCAGGTAGATGGCAAGGTCTTCAATTTTTTTCAGGTCGGCGGCTTCTTTAAGAATGATAACCTGGTAGTTTGACATCATCGGGTAACGGCGGGCATGGGTAATCAGGAGTTTTACATCGGTATCTTTGCCATAATAGACCGACTGGTTAAAATCGCGTTCGTTTTCGTCAAGGATATTTTTTTCGATAAAGTCAGATACCTGGTCAATAAAATAGGGTTCATCGCCCATAAGCAGGTAAACCGGCCGATATATTTTATTTTTCAGCTCTTTGAGCAGTTGCTCAAAATTCAACACAGCCATAATGCATATTTTTGCTTAAAATTAATGAATTAATCAATGCATATCTGATAATTCAAAATGATTTTATTCACCATGATGAGGAATCATATGATCAGCATGAAGAAATTTTTTAAGATTACTTTAACCTTAATTGAAATGCCGGGTCTGAAATAAAATTAAATGCATCGGACAAGTAAATTCAGATGCAGATGAAAAAATGCAAATTGAAATAAAATATTTAAGCTTTTATATCATAAAAGCATTTTTTGGGGCTGTGGAGTTTGCCTTCAGTAACCAGCTTTTTGATGGCTTTTTCTACTTCTTTTTTATCGATACCAGCTGTTTCTGATATTTCACCGGCTTTCATTGGTTTGCCTGTTTTTTTCAGCGTGTCAATTACTTTCTGATTTGTATCCATGGTACATTTGAATTAAATGAAAATCAAAAATAATAAAAAAACCGGGACATGCCCGGTTTCCTGTTATTTTTTGTGTTCACATCCAGGTTCAGTTTTACAGACTTTATTACAGTCGGTTAATTTATACACGATATAATGATCGGTGCCGCTTTCTTTGATTTTCTGACGATATTTTTCGGCCAGTTCCTGTGCCGGTGTATGATGGTCGCCTGCTGCCTGGGGTGTTCCTGAAATTTTGGCTGCCGAATCGGCTTTTGCCAGCATATTGGTGATATATTCTTCGTTGATGATGGTTTCATTCACAACCCCGTTAACACAAACCATCTGCCCGTTAAGCGTACTGTCAAATGCCGGTATTGTGTCGGCTGCAAAAACGGTGAGGTATTTTGATGAATCACTGGTAACCAGGGTAAGTTTACGGCCGCCATGAGCACAAACATGATTTACTGCTCCATGAACACACACTGCTTTTCCAACATAATTGGGTGCTTCGGTCCAGAACTGGTCAATTTCGATTTTTGTGCATTTTTCAGAATCGCACGATTTTTTACTTTGATTGCAGGCACTGATGGTTACAACTGCTAAAACGGCAAAGAATAAGTTACGGTACATAATTGAACTGTTTTTTTTGGTTTGACATAAATCGGGTGCAAAGATAATTAAACTTTAATATTATTTAAACTGAAAAGTATTTTCAAAAGGCATACGGTTGGTCAGTGAGCGGGCAAGGGTAATTTCATCGGTATATTCAATCTCGTCGCCTATTGAAACGCCGCGGGCCAGGGTGGTAATTTTAAGGTTGTATTTCTGATAACGACGGTAAATGAAATAGTTGGTTGTGTCACCTTCCATGGTGGTGCTGAGTGCAAGGATGATTTCTTTTACCTGATTATTTTCAATGGCAGTGTCGAGCGGTGCAAGGCACAGGTCAGACGGGCCTATTCCATCCATAGGCGAAATGATACCTCCCAGCACATGGTAACGTCCTTTGAACTGGTTGGTGTGTTCAAAAGCAATGACTTCGCGGATTGATTCAACCACGCAAACGGTTGAATGGTCGCGTTCGGGATTGGCACAAATCAGGCATATATCATGGTCAGAAATGGCGTTACAGACATGGCAATGTTTTATATTTTCAACCATTTCGATGATGGCATTACCAAAATTATAAGCCATTTGCTGATCAATCCGCAACAAATGAAGCGCCAGCCTGAGGGCTGTTTTTCGGCCAATGCCCGGCAGGGATGACAGCTCGTCGATGGCTTTTTCAAGATACTTCGATGTAAATAAATGCTGATCCATGAATCAATATCGTAAAATGGAAAAAGATTGGTAAAGATAGGTATTTCAGATTACATAAAGCGGATGATCATAGTGAATGCAATAATTTTTCAGATCATCCTGATACCCAACACGGTAATATCGTCAATCTGCTCGCGATTGCCTTTCCATTGCATGAGCTCCTGCAAAAGCAATTCTTTCTGTTCTTTCATAGGCAGGGTGAAGTTGGATATAATCATTTCTTTCAATCGTTTTGTCATGAATTTCTTACCATTTTTACCGCCAAACTGGTCAGCAAATCCATCCGTAAAAAGGTAAATACAATCGCCTGGCGCATAGTTTATTTTTTTTAAAGTGAACGGATTTTCATTAACATGAATGCCAGCTGGCTGGTAATCGGGTTCAAGCATACTGGGTTGTCCGGAACACATAAACATTACTGGTATATTGGCGCCTGCATAATAAAGGATTTTCTCATGGATGTCGATAGCGCAAATTGCTATTTCAATGCTATCGCCATGCATTTTGTTGCCAGTTTCCTGGTTAAAAATATTTTTTACCTGCTTCCGCATTTCTTCAAGAATAATTTCGGGAGAGTGAATGTTTTTTGAAGTGGTTATTTCGTTCAGGAATGAAACACCCAGCATGCTCATCAACGCACCGGGTACACCATGACCTGTGCAGTCGGCAACAGCAATATATATCTGTCCATTGATATTTTTGACCCAGTAAAAATCGCCACTCACTACATCTTTTGGCAGGTACAGTACAAATGCATCATTGAAATACGAATCAATCATCAAGTTTGGCGGCAAAATAGCTTCCTGTATATATTCGGCATAAATCAGACTATCGGTAATTTTTTTATTTTTCAGATCAATCAGATTGTAGGCTTCAGCCAGTGATTCAGATTGCTGTTCTATTTCGAGCTTTTGTTTTTGAAGAATGGCTGCCAGTTTCTTTTTTGTACGAAAATTGCGGTAAACAAAAAACAGCAGTATCAATGTCACAAATAATCCGGATAGGGCTGTAATATTGAGTTGTCTGCGGCGTTTCAGTTCTTCGGTTTTAATTTCCTGATCTTTCGACAGCAATATAATTTCCTGCTCTTTTTTTTCTGTTTCATATTTTGTTCGCATTTCGGCAATCTGCCTGATACTACTTTCTTTATAAATTGAATCTTTTTCGGCTGAAAATTTTTTGAAGTTTAGCAAAGCATTTTTATAATCGCCCTGTTTTTCAAAGAGCCCGGTGTAACTTTCAAAAAGGGTTTTTCTTGTTTCTGACTGAGAGGCTAATTGACCGGCATTTTCGAGATATTGATATGCCATTGGATATTCTTCCATCCTGGTATAGACATCGGCAATAGAAATATAGGTTTGCGCCAGATCATCCTTTCCACTGATTTTTTCATCAATTTCTTTTGCCTGCAGCAGGTAATAAATTGCTTTTTGCAAACGGTTACTTTTTAAATGAATTATTCCTAAATTGTGAAAGATTAGTGATTTGCCTTCATCATCATTCATTTCGGTATATAATTTCAGGGATTTATTATAATATTGAACAGCATTGTCAAAGTCCCTTTTTTCACTGTAAATAGTTCCTATGTTGTTGAACGATTTAGCCATACCTGTCTTATCACCTAGTTCCTCATCTATTTTCATGGATCGCGTATAATATTCAATGGCTTTCGGATAATCTTTTAATGTCTGGTAAGTCCTTGCAAGCCCGTAACTTGCCGCACTTATCCGTTCCTTATCATTGATTTCTTCAGCAAGTTTTAAACTTTTAAGGTGATATTCCATTGATTTATCGTATTTTGTCCATTTACGGTATAAAATCCCTGCCACATTATAGCAATAACATGCCTGGTGTTTATTATCTGATGATCCCTGTATTTCTGCGCACTCCAGGTAGTTTTTTATGCCATTTTCGTAATCATCCATGTTGTAATAGATATCACCCAGATTCAGAAGTGCATTTTTCAATCCTCTCTGATAATCTGACTCTTTTGATTTAATCAAGGCCAGATTGGCAAAATGTTTTGCCGAGTCATAATTTTCAAGTTCATTATAGGCAACAGATATTTTATTCAGGCAATTAATAAATACTGTATCTTCCGGTTTGTGAAGCATTTTTTTTAGTGAATCGATATTTTGCTGCGAAAAAACAGATATAGGAAATATAGCTGCAAGTAACAGTAAATTAATTATTTTCATGAAATTACCATTCATCTTAAACTCATTAAGCATTTTCATAAGATAATACATTCATATATCTTGCAATTAAATGTAAATACTTCATTATCCTTTCGTTCAAGCCTTTTTTCCTGTATTTTTTATACAATTTTCAAACTTACCACTGCTAAGGATCAAAGTACGGATTGATCGCATTGATATCTAAGATTTAAATTTTCCTGCTTAAAATAACCAAATTCATTTCAAACTTAAAAATTAAATCAAAGCGATGTTGATTTTCATTGCGTGTTTATTTACTAAAAATTGGGAGTGATTTGTTGAGACTTTAAAATATTGGATATCATATATATAGATAATTAAAATTGGTTTATTCCGATTAAAATGATGCTGATAATTTTTATGTTATTCCGAATCCATTAGATTTGTAAACGAAAACCAGCAGTATGTCGCCTTATTTTATTGCATCCATTATCTGTGGATATTTTCTTTTTCTCCTTTTTATAGCATGGCTTACAAGCCGCAAAGCCGATAATGCCACTTTTTTTATCGGGAACAAACGTTCACCCTGGTATCTTGTTGCTTTTGGAATGATAGGTGCTTCACTCTCAGGAGTAACTTTTATTTCTGTCCCGGGTTGGGTAGGTAATTCACAATTTACCTATATGGCCCTGGTGGTGGGTTATTTTTTCGGGTATGTGGTTATTGCAACTGTCCTTATGCCATTATATTACAGGCTTAACCTTACTTCAATATATACCTACCTCGATCAGCGTTTTGGCAATCACACCTACAAAACCGGAGCTTCATTTTTTATTCTTTCCCGTACAATCGGAGCTTCATTCCGCATGTTTCTGGTGGTCAATGTTCTCCAGATTTTTCTGTTCGATGCATGGGGAATACATTTTGCAATTACCACATTGATTTTTATCATTTTTATACTGCTTTACACCATCAGGGGAGGGGTGAGGACCATTATATATACTGATACACTTCAGACAGTTTTTATGCTGGCTGCGGTTGTTATATCGGTTATTTTTATGATGAACGAATTGGATTTTACACTGACAGGCCTGGTTTCGGCAATCCGCAACAGCCATTATTCCAATATTTTCGACACAAATATTTCCAGTGAAAGATATTTTCTGAAACAGTTTTTCAGCGGTGCTTTTATTTCAATTGTCATGACCGGTCTCGATCAGGAGATGATGCAGAAAAACCTGAGTTGCCGTAATATTCGTGATGCTCAGAAAAATATGTTTTCGTTCAGTTTTGTGTTGATTTTTGTCAATCTTCTATTTCTAACCCTCGGAGCTGTGCTTTATATTTTTGCTTTGGAAAAAGCGATACCCATACCCGAACGTAGCGACAACCTTTTTCCGGTAATAGCGCTTCAATATTTAGGACCTGTTGCAGGTGTGGTTTTTTTAATCGGGATCATTTCTGCTGCATTTCCAAGTGCTGATGGCGCTTTAACTTCGCTGACCACATCCTTCACCATCGACATACTCGGAAAAAAACCTGGCACAGATGATACGGAGAAAAAGCTGAAAGCAACCCGTCAGAAAGTTCATTTATCGTTTGCAGCCTTATTCCTGGTTTTAATTGTGGTTTTCAGGGCAATCAACAACAGTGCTGTCATTGAGGAACTGTTCCGCATTGCCGGTTATACCTATGGGCCTTTACTTGGATTATATGCTTTTGGATTGTTCAGCCACCGCCCCATCCGTGATAAATGGGCACCTTACATTGCCGTTGTTTCGCCCGTAATTTGTTATGGATTAAGCATCCTTGTGCCCCGATGGACAGGATATCACTTTGGATTTGAATTATTGATTCTTAATGGATTGTTAACTTATCTCGGATTATTTTTTATTTCCAAACCAGGTGCAAAGCAATAAACGGGTAATTTAAAAATCAATGATATTCCTATGACCAGAAAACATATCCACGAAATAAATTGCCCTGTTGAGAATTGTAACCCTGCAGGCCATGGCATTGCTCATGTTGATGGAAAAAGCTACCTGTTGCCATACGCTGTCCCGGGGGATGAAGTACGTTTTAATACCGGAAATCCCAAGGGGTACAAAATTATCAAGCCATCTTCGTTAAGAGCAGCTGAAATACCTTGCAAATATTATTTCGAATGCGGAGGTTGTGGTTTACAGCATTTTACAACAGAAGGGCAACTTGGGTTTAAAAAAATTATCACTGAAAACCTTTTTAAGGAGCAGGGACTGAATGTAAAAGTTTTTCCTGTGGCCGGAATGGAAAATCCATGGCGGTATCGTAACAAGATGGCATTTTCATTTTTTGAAAAACAGGGAAAGATTTTATGTGGCCTATACCAGGAAGAATCGCACCGGCTTGTTGATATTGATGATTGCCTGCTGCATCATGAAATGGCGGCAGCCATCGTTTCGGTATTCAAATCGTACCTGTCTGAACTCCGTGTACCGGTTTTTAACCAAAAAACCGGTGAAGGCTTGCTTCGCCACCTGGTAATACGCCATTCTTCATCGACGGGTGAATTCATGGTGATTATTGTAATTGGTTCGAGAGGTTTGCGTTTGCCCCAACAGGACTATCTTATCCAATTGCTACGAAAAATATGCCCGGCCATTTCATCGGTTTACCTGAATGTTAATGATAAGCCTGGAAATATGATATTGGGCAATGCATTCATCCTTTTATGGGGAAGTAAATTTCTGAATGACGAAATAAGCGGATTGAAGTTTGATATTTCACCCGGTTCTTTTTTTCAGGTCAATCCGCAGCAGACCACTATTTTGTATGAAAAGATCATGAAAGCCTGCAACCTGAAAGGTGACGAGCTTGTTTACGATCTTTATTCAGGAGTGGGAACTATTTCGCTTTTTATAGCACGTTATGCAGGCAGGGTGATTGGTATTGAATCATCGGCCGAGTCAGTGAAAGCTGCCCGCCACAATAGTGCCCTGAACGGTATTACCAATGTCACGTTTTTTGCCGCCCAGGTTGAAAAAGCCGTTTTTTTTCACTTTAAAAATTCAGGGAAACCCCAGGTGGTTATCCTTGACCCGCCGCGCACCGGATGCGGATATCCGGTTTTAAAAGCCATGCTCGATGCCAACCCGAAGAAAATTATTTATGTGTCGTGCAACCCCGAAACACTGGCAGCGGATTTGAAAACCCTGTCTCGGAAATATTATATCCGTTTTGTCGAACCGGTGGATATGTTTCCTCAAACCCTGCATATTGAAAATGTGGTGTTGCTGGAACTGAAACAGAAGTAACTGCCCTTATGATATGAATGTATATTATTTTGATCTCAGAAGTGCTGATCTGAGTCAGATATTTGCCTGAAAAGGTTGCCTTCGGGATGAAAAAATTGTATCTTGCATCCGAAGAAACACCTGCTTCACCAAAAAAAATATACAGATATGAATAATAGGAAACCCATTTTATTCCTGGTTGTTATTTTATTATTAATAACCTCTGGGGGCTTTACACAGGAGGATAAAATTGTTCAGGCATTAAAACAAATGTCGATTGAGGAATTGATGAACGTTTCGGTGGTAAGTGCTTCAAAATACGAACAAACTATCGTAGAGAGCCCCGCCAGCATTAAAGTTATTACTGCTGATGAGATTAAAGCTTATGGATGGCAGGACCTTTCGCAACTTTTGCAGGCCCAGGCAGGTTTTTCATCCTTCAGTGACAGGATTTATAATTTTATTGTGCCACGTGGCTATTACCAGTCAAACGATCCAAACTCAAGAATACTTGTACTGATTGATGGCCATAGTATGGTTGAATTTTTCGGATATTATAACGGACATCTCGGAAGCATTGATATGGATCATATTGAAAAAGTTGAAATAATTAAAGGTCCTAATTCAGCAATTTATGGCACTAATGCTATGTTTGCCGTAATCAATGTTATAACCCGTAAAGCAGATACTTTACCGGCTTTGGAAATAAATACAGAAACTGGCAATTTTGGACATGCAGGACTAAATATATTTGGAACAATCCCACTGAAAGGAAACTGGTATGTCCAGGCTTACGGTTCGTTTATCACCACAGGTAAACAAGCCATTTATTTTAAAGAATATGATGATTCATTATACACTACAGGAGGTTATTCTGATCCGGAAGCAAATGTTATGAAAAAATATAATATGCAGGTTCAGGCAGGAAATAACAAAACAAGTTTTAATATTTACAATAGTATCAGAAATAAAGAAGTTCCGACCGGGATATATGGTGGAAAATTTGGAAGTTCAGGTACCTATTTTACCGATATCAACCATTTTGCTGAGATCAGCCATCGGGAACAGTTTGGAAAATCTGGTTTAAAGATCCGTTTTTTCGCTGATGGGTATGAATTCAAAGGAAAATTCAGGTATTACAAAGATACAACCTGGATAAACGGACCTCCGTACAACTCAGAATCAAATACCATTGATAATATATCTTTTGGAACCGAATTAAACATTCATGTTCCCTGGACAGAAAAACACACTACCTTGTTCGGGTTTGAAACGAGACAATATGCCCGCCTGCATTTCAGGTATTACAGCGAGGATGACCCACGGATAACGCTTAATGAAAATTTTACGCTTGAAAATCCTTATTATCTCCATTCAGCCTTTTTAACTCATAGCTATAAGCTTAATTCAAAAATTTATTTCGATGCAGGGTTTCACTTTGATTATTATACCAATGTTGGCAGTCACATAAGTCCAAGAGCAACAGTCAGCTATGAATTTATTCCAAAAAACAGGTTAAAACTCATGTATGGAGAAGCTTTCCGGTCGCCCAATTTCTGGGAGTTGAACAAATATGGTGCTTTGTTTTCTGTTACCGGTAACCCGGATTTAAAACCGGAATTATTGCAGAATTATGAAATATTGTATCAGGGTTTTATTTCCAATTCGTTCAATGTTCAGGCATCATTGGTATATTACAATCTTTCAAAGCATATTCAGGTAGTGCACGATCCTATATCGGGCAGCAGTAAATGGGAGAATACCAAAGGAATAGAATGTAAGGGGATTGAAACTGAGATCACCTATAAATATCTTGCTCTGCTTTCTTATATCAATGCATCTTACTATGAGCCAATATCCACTGCTGAGAAAAAGCGAATTGCATTTTCACCGGAATGGATGATAAAAGCCGGTTTTATGAATCAAATGCAAAAACTGAAACTGGGAATAGAATGCCAGGTTACTGGAAACAGATTAAAACCCGGCAGCGAACATCGTTCGTTACCTGCATATACTATTGTAAATGTAAATTTTGCCGGAATACCAATCAGCCGTTACCTATTTTTATCTTTTGCAGTTTACAATTTGCTCGATACACAATATGAAAATCCATCGTTTATACCCGATCTTGCTTCCTATTATATGAATACATCGCATCCGGTAACCGATATTCCGGCCAACGGCAGAGAGCTTGTGGTTAAAGTGGAATTTAAATTGGGAAAAACAGAGAAATAAATTGATCACCCAAAGACATAATTTCTGGTTCTAAGAAAAGTAATACTGATTTCGTAAGCTGAGATCAATTTTTACTGTTATTCATTTGAAATATCAGGGCAGGTTATCTTAGAGAAATGGAATAACATTCAGGGGAAATAGCTAATTCTTTTTGCTTAATATGAATTATTTTCATCCCTGACGGAGAATCATCGTCAAAAAAAATGCCCCCCTGAAATATGAATTTTGCAGGGAGGCATCGGCTTCATCGTTGGTTTATTGATGAATGACTTTTATGATGGACAAAGAACCGTCATTATAACGAATGTGCATAAGGTAAAAGCCTTGTGGAAGATTCGTTGTTTCCAGTTCTGCCAGCCTGCAACCGGGTTTGATATTCATGAGGGTATTGCCGGCTGTATTCAGTAATGCAATTTCAGCAATAGGTTTGATGGCTTCAACAAGTAATTTATTGCTGAATGGGTTAGGATACACCGAAATAATGTATGCATCGGCATGATGGATGGATGTTCCAAGCTGCACACTCACCTGATCGATACCGATATCAGAATAACCCCAGTCGCTGGTTGCCTCAAACCGGATAACAGTTTGGTTACCTGTGATATTACATAACGGAACAATATATTCTGCCCATTCTGCCTGGTTTAATAGGATTTGTAAAGGATCTCCGAAAGTTGCTCCACCATTGGATGAAACTTTCACCGTCAGTTGGTCTGTTCCGTTAAAATTGTTGTACCAGAATTTCAGCACTTTGTTTCCGGTCTGGTTGAGATTGATATACAGATCGAGTGAACCGGTAAGCCCCGCTGAGGCTCCGTAAGAATGGAAACGTGCCGAATGGCTTGTTGATAGAGCTCCGGAAGGAGTATAACCTCCTGAAAGTGATCCCCATGCTCCACGGGCTTCTCCATCATCGTCCCTGCTCCATGAATTGGAACCTGTGGCTGGTGTATTTACCCAGTAATCAGAAGGTACATCGCGCACATCATTTTTGTTAACCCAGTTATTATCAAAATTTTCAGAGAATGGAAAATCTGCATAAGGCTGGGTAATTTCCTGGTTCTTTATACAACGGACAGAGAAACCGTTCTGCTTTGAAGTTACACTGAATCGTGCAATACGTGCATCGTTAAAGGCCAGTGACCTGCTGTAGGCATTTCCGGTATATCCGGCATATTCGGTGGATGTCCAGAAATATCCCCAGTTGGACAGGTATTGATAAGTTCCCGAATAATCACGATTTCCACCAGGTAAAGCAGTAAAGGAATATTCGTCAGTTGCCCCGGTATTAGGTGAATTCCAATGTGTGTTACCAGTTTCTTTCAGTTTCCCTCCTTCATCGGTTCCCCTGTATCCGGTCTGATCAAGATCGGCATCTGACATTCCCAGGTAAGTTTCAAGGTTTTTCCAGTCATCATCTGATGGTACATGCCAACCGTCGGGGCAGAGACCTCTTGGGTCAGCAACAGCATACCAGTTGTATAACCTACCATACGCCTCAACATTTGAAGTTTCATTATTATAACTGGCATAAGATCCGGAGGTTGCATTCTGCCATTCCGTGTTATTCAAGCCTGTTGTGATGGTATGTCCGTTTTTATAAGTAGTTGAAATTAGGTTTGATGTCATCCAGGTCTGATCACCAATGATCATGGTTGGGTAGTTATTTCCTTCCACATCAGCAATATGACCTTGCCAGGTTTTTATCATCATTTGTTCACCATATGCAGTTCCTGCGCTGTTTGTAGCATAAGCCCTTACATAATAGGTTGTATATGCAGCAAGACCTGAGATATCGCCTGAAAAAGTACCGGTTCCCGATCCATTGGTGGTATGATTTCCCGATACTATTGGATTCCCGGTGGTATTCCAGCAAAAACCTCTTGCTATAATGCTGTTTCCGCCATCGGCAGTTACATTACCATATGCAGAAAGTGCAGTTTCACTTGATGCTACTACTTTAACTGTTAATACTGTAGGAATTACTATTACTGGATTAACGGTGATATAATTTGTTTTCACCTCGTCATCACTGCCTCCGGTATTGGTGGCTGTAAGCGTAACGGTGTAAGTTCCCGCTGCATTGTAGGTATGTGAAGGATTCTGGCTGGTTGAAGTTACTCCATCTCCGAAGTTCCATGCCCACGAAGTCGGGCTGTTGGTACTCTGATCGGTAAACTGGACAGCAAGCGGAGCAGTGCCCGAAGTGGGTGTGGCTGAGAAAGCAGCCACAGGAGCAGGAACGGTAACGGTGATATAATTTGTTTTCACCTCGTCATCGCTGCCTCCGGCATTGGTTGCAGTGAGAGAAACACTGTAAGTTCCCGCTGCATTGTAGGTATGTGAAGGATTCTGGCTGGTTGATGTTGCCCCATCGCCGAAGTTCCATGCCCACGAAGTCGGGCTGTTGGTACTCTGGTCGGTAAACTGGACAGCAAGCGGAGCAGTACCCGAAGTTGGTGTAGCTGAGAAAGCAGCCACAGGAGCAGGAACAGTAACGGTGATATAATTTG